>NZ_JBQTCE010000017.1:221814-252298 GCF_052665095.1 Streptomyces sp. NEAU-174
GGGGTGGGGACTCCCCCCCTCTCCTGTGTTCCCCCTTCTGCCCACCCTTTCGGGGCGGGCAGTCCCCGACGGGGAGCGGGCGCCGTCCGGTCCGGCGCGCCCGGCGCCGTATCTGATCGAGCCCGAACACGCTGACGTGGTCAACGCGGCCCTCCATCTGCGGCGTCCGCTGCTCGTCACCGGCAGCCCGGGGACCGGCAAGTCCTCGCTCGCGCGGGCGATCGCGCATGAGATGGACCTGGGCGAGGTGCTGCGCTGGCCGGTCAACAGCCGGTCCACCGTGCAGGACGCGCTCTACCGCTACGACGCGATCGGGCGGCTGCGCGAGACGGCCCTGACCCGCGACCGTGGCGAGGCCGAGCCCGACATCGGCAGCTTCGTACGGCTCGGGCCGCTGGGCACCGCGCTGGTGCCGGGCGAACGTCCCCGGGTGCTGCTCGTCGACGAGCTGGACAAGGGCGATGTCGACCTGCCGAACGATCTGCTGACCGTCTTCGAGGAGGGCGAGTTCGAGATCCCCGAGCTGGCCCGGCTGCCGGAGGAGCAGTCGGTGGTGGAGGTGCTCACCGAGCGGGCGGGCGAGCGGGCCACGGTGCGACGGGGCCGCCTGGTGTGCGAGGAGTTCCCGGTCGTGGTGATCACCAGCAACGGCGAGCGCGACTTCCCGCCCGCCTTCCTCCGCCGCTGCGTCCGGCTGGAACTGCCCACCCCCGACGAGTCGCGGCTGCGGGCGATCGTCACCGCGCATCTGGGAGACGACGCGCTGGAGGACGTCGATCAGCTCCTGGACGCCTTTCTCCGCCGCCGTGCGGCCCGCGAGCTGGCGACCGACCAGCTGCTGAACGCCGTGTTCCTGCGGGCGGGCGGCATGGACGTGACGGCGGACGGGCTGCTGGAAGCGGTGCTGCACCGGCTGGGCGGGGCGGTGTGACGCATGGGCCGGGGGGACGCGGAGCCTGGCGGCGCCGAACGGGGTGACGGCGGGCAAGGTGGCGCGGGGCAGGGCCATACCGGGCAATCCGGCGCAGGGCGGCTGGGGCGGCTTGACGAGGCGGTCGCGGTGCTCGCCGCCAGTGGTCTCGAGCTGTCCGGGGAGGAGCTGCTCGACGCGCTCTGGCTGGCCGGGAGGCTGCCCGAGGAGGGCGCGGAGCGGGCGCCCCTGGCCCGCGCGGTGACGCGCGGCGGGGCGGCGCTGCCCGCCACGCGCCCCGAGCCCAATCCCCGTTCCGCGACCGCGACCACGGCCTCGCCGACCGCCTCCGCTCAGCGGACCGAGCAGCGGACCGCGCCTGCCGGTACCGCGCTGGCCAACGGCGGCGTGCCCGGCGCCCGTCCGTCCGCCCCCGCCGAGGGGCGGCCGGACGATCCGCCGGAGCAGCGGCCCGCCCGGGCCCCGCGCGGTGGCGATCAGCGGCTGCGCGGTCTGTACGGCGGCAGTCAGGCGCCCGGTGCGGAGGGGGCGGAGGGCGTGGAGGGCACATCCGCGGACGCGCGGCGCGCGCTGCCGCTGCGCGTGCCCGAGGACAAGGCGCTGCGCCAGGAGCTCTCCATCGGCCGCGCCCTGCGCCCGCTCAAACAGCACCGCCCCAATCCGCTCAAGCGGGAGTTCGACGAGGCCGCCACCGCCACGGCGCTCGCCGAGACCGGTCTGCCGGACGTGGTGACCCGCCCCGCCCGCGAACGCTGGCTCGATCTCGCGCTCGTCATCGACGACGGGATGTCGATGCTGCTGTGGCGGCGGCTCGCCGTCGAGCTGCGCACCGTACTCCAGCGCTCGGGCGCCTTCCGCGTCGTCCGGGTGCTGGGCCTGCACACGCGCGGCGGTGGCGCACCCGCGCTGCGCACCCGCCCGTACGCCCCGGAAGCGCCCCTGCTGCCCACGACGGCGCTGTCCGACCCCTCCGGGCACACCCTGGTGCTCGTGGTGAGCGACGGGGTGGGCGCGGCGTGGCGGGACGGGCGGATGGGCCAAGTGCTGGCGCGCTGGGCGGGGTTCGGCCCCACGGCGGTGGTGCACGCGCTGCCGCCCCGGCTGTGGGAGGGCTCCGGGATCCGGACGCGGCGCTGGCAGGTGCGTACCCGCAGACCGGGCTCGGCCAACGCGGACTGGACGGTCGCGGATCCGGTGCTGCCCGCCGCCCTGGCGCGTTTCGCGGGGGTGCCGGTTCCGGTGCTGGAGCCGGACGCCGGGCCGCTGGCCGACTGGGCCCGGCTGATCGCCTCCGCGAGCGGTACGGCGGTACTCCCGCTGCTGGTCCCGCCGCGCGACGGCCCGCACGACGGCCCGCGTACCGCCCCGTCAGCCGCCTCCGCCCCGTCCGTAGCCGTCCCCGCCCCGGCCGATGAGCTCGGCCGCGTCCAGCGCTTCCGGGACGCGGCGTCCCCGGAGGCGTACCGGCTGGCGGCCCATCTCGCCGCCGTGGCCCCACTGCCGGTGCCGGTGATGCGGATGGTGCAGAAGGCGGTGGACGGCCGGACCGATACCGGGCGGCTGGCCGAGGTGTTCCTGGGCGGACTGATGCGCCCCGTCGAACCGCCCGCCTCGGCGGGTCCGGATCCGCTGCCGCCCGAACACCGCCCCTTCACCTTCACCGACGCGGCCCAGCGGGCGCTGCTGGGCGCGGTGCCGCTGACCGAGCTGGTCGCGACCAGCCGGCTGATCGGCCGTCGCCTCGAGCAACTGGCGGGCCGCTCCCCCGACTTCCCGGCCTGGCTGGCCGACCCGGGCGGCACCGACCGGCTCCCGCCGGGCGCCCGGCCCTTCAGCACGGTGGAGCGACGGCTGGCGGCCCGGCTGGGGGCCACATCGCTGTCGTCGGCGTTCACGACCCGTACGGCGGCGGAGCAGTGGCGCCGTCTGGAGCCCAGAGATCCACGCACCATCGGTCCGTACCGGCTGACGATGGCCGGTCCACCGGGGGCGCGGCTCAACCCGTATCTGGGCCGGGACCCCTACGACGCGGAGGCCATCGTCCAGGTGGCGCGGCGTGTGCGCGGCCAGCGGGACGCCGACCTGCTGGCGGTGGAGGCGGAGGCGCTGCGCCGGATGGACGGCCGCTACGCCCGCCGTCTGCTGCGCGAGGGGCTGAACGACGACGTTCCGTGGGTCGCGGAGGAAGCCCTCATCGGGGAGCGGCTGGACTTCGTCCTGCGCGCCGACGCCGAGCGGTGGGGGGACCGGCTGGACGACGCCCTCCTCACCAGCCCAGAGCGCTGGGACGGACATACCGCCCTCACGCTCGCCCGCAAGGTCGCGGACGCGGTGCGGATCTCCGAGGGCGCGGGGATGGTGCACGGCGACCTCAGCGTCAGCACCGTGCATATCGCCGGTGAGGACATCCTCCTGACCGGCTGGTCGTCGGCCACCATCGACGGGGTGGCGTCCCCGGCGTCCGCCGGGGGCCGCCCGCCGGCCCCCGAGGATGTCGTCGGTGCGCTGGGCGACATCCTGCTGTGCCTCGGCGGCGGGGCACAGACGCGTCGGCCCGCCCCGGGGCTGTATTTCATCCCGCGCTGGAGCGGTGCCGTCTGGGAACCGCTCCGCGCCATGGTGATGGCATGCCGGGAGAACCCCCGCCGCCACACCCCACGCGGGATCTGGGAATTCCTCATGGACTTCCAGCCGGCCGCCGCGCCGCCGCATGCCCGCGCCGGGCAGCCCCGGCCGCGCCCCGGGGAACGCACCACCTGCGCGCTGTGCGGCGAGCCACTGGACCCGTTCGACCGCTTTTGCGGCGCGTGCGGCGCGAAGCTGTCCACGACACCGCCCCGCACGGAGCCGGAGAGCGGCCTGCCGTCGTTCGAGCGGTACCGGGCCTACCGCAGGCTGGGCGGCAGCCGGGGGCAGGACGTCTATCTGGCCCGTCGATCGGGCGCGTCGAACGATGTGGTGATACGCGTCGCCCCGGGCGCCCATCGGGAGCTGCGGATCGAGGCGGAAGCGTTGCGGCGGATGTCCGGGCACTACGCGCCCCGGCTCTTCGTCGACGCCTCCTCCGGCGACCCCCCGTGGCTCGTGATGGAATGCGCCCGGCTCCCCGACGGCTCACCGGCCCCACCGCTGTCCTCGCTCCTGGGCCGGAAACCCGACGGCTCACCCCGGTTGGCCCCCGTGCACGCCGCCACCATCGGTCTCCGCGTCGCCGAGGCGGTGAACATGTGCGCGCTCAAGGGCATCGCCCCCGGGATCCTCACGGCGGACACCGTGCTCGTCGCCGACGGAACGGTGAAGCTCATCGGCTGGACCGACGCGAGCCTCAACGACGGCCTCCCGGGAGCTCCCACCGCCGCGGACAGCGTCTACGCGATGGGTGAGATCCTCCGCGCCCTGAGCGACGCGCAGCCGACCGGTGACCTCATCCGCACCGGTGAGCTGTGGCGCAACCCCCATCTGCTCTCGATCATTTCCGCCTGTCTGGACGAGCGGCCGAGCAGGCGGCCGTCGGCGGGGCGGGTGGCGGACGTCTTCGTCCAGTGCCTGCCGACCACGCCGACCTCGATGTCGTACGAGGTCGAGACCTCGGCCCGCACCCAAGCGCCGGACGCCGGGCCCGCCCCCACGACGGCTCCCGAGCCGCCGCGGCCCCCTCGCTCCACCCGCTCCCGCCTGGCCGCGCTCGTGGGGCTCGGCGGGCGGTCGGCCAGGGCGGAGCAGCGGCAGCGCAAGCTGGACCTCATCCGTACGCCGCTGCCGTCCTGCCACCGCATCGCGGTGATCAGCCGCCCCGTGAGTGCCGGGCGCACCATCACGACCCTCGCCCTGGGCGCGGTCCTCGCGGGCGAGCGCCAGGACCAGGTCATCGCGGTGGACGCGATGCCCGGCGGTGACTCGCTCAGCCGCCGGGTCGACGGACGGCCCGAGGGGACCGTCCACGATCTGGCCCGCGCCGGTCTTCCCATCGACGACGCGGACTCCATCCGGCGCTTCACCTCGCGACTGCCCTCCGGGCTCGAGGTCCTCGTCGGAGACACCACCCCGATGAGTCTCGTGGGCCGGGCGGCCCCGATCGACGACATGGAGTACCGCAGCGTCATGACCCTTCTGGCGCCGCACTACCCGATCGTCCTCAGCGACTCGGACACCGGCGCGCTGCACGGCAGCATGCGCGGGATCGTCGATCTCGCCGACCAGTTGATCATCGTCACCACTCCATCGGTCGAGCACATGAGGAGCGCGCACAGCACCCTGGACCGGCTGGCCGAGGACGGTCACGCGGATCTGGTGCGACGCGCCATCACCGTGATCAACATGTCGCACGACGTGCCCTGGACCGATCACTACGAGGGCCTCGCGGCGGGGTTCCGGGAGCGCTGCCGCGGCGTGGCCGTGGTGCCGTACGACGGGCATCTGGCAACCCGGGGCGAAATCGACCTCCAACGGCTCGCGCCCAGGACCCTCGACGCCTACATCGACCTAGCCGCCCTGGTCGCGGAGGGGTTCCCCGGGGCCGGGACATAGCGCCCGCCGCGAGGGCCTATCCTCTACGCCATGTCCGCCGATTTGATCCGCATCGTCTCCCGTTCCTCCCCCATGGCCCTCGCCCAGGTCGAGCGGGTCCGTACCGAGCTGGCCGCGCTGCGGCCCGGGATCCGTACGGAGGTCGTACCGGTCACCACCTCCGGCGACCGGTGGATGGGCGATCTGTCGAAGCTGGGCGGGAAGGGCGCGTTCACCAAGGAGGTGGACGCCGCGCTGCTGGCGGGTGAGGCGGATCTCGCGGTGCACTGCATCAAGGACGTGCCCGCCGACCGTCCGCTGCCCGCGGGCACGGTCTTCGCCGCCTACCTCAAGCGGGACGACATCCGCGACGCCGTGATCCACCCCGGCGGGCTGACCCTCGACGAGATGCCCGCGGGCACCCGGATCGGCACCTCCTCGGTCCGCCGCGTCGCCCAGCTGGCCATCACCCACCCGCAGCTCGAGTGCGTGCCGATGCGCGGCAACGCCAACCGCCGGCTGGAGAAGCTGGACGCGGGCGAGTGCGACGCGCTGCTGCTGGCCGTCTCGGGTCTGGAGCGGATCGGCCGTACGGACCGGATCAGCGAGATCCTGCCGGTGGACGCCATGTGCCCGCCGATCGGGGCCGGAGTGCTGGGGCTCCAGTGCCGGGAGGACGACACCGAGACGATCGAGGCCGTGGCCGGGCTCGGCGACGCCGCGGTCTGGAAGGAAATCACCGCGGAGCGCATGCTGCTGCATGTCCTCCAGGGCCACTGCAACTCTCCCATCGCGGGCTACGCCAGGGCCGAGCGCGACGGCCGCCTCTCGCTGCGCGCCCGGGTCTTCAGCCCCGACGGCAAGACGGTCCTGGACGCCCACGAATGGGCGGGCCCCCTGGACCCGGCCACCCTGGGCACGTCGGTCGCGGTGGCCCTCCTCCGGCAGGGCGCCCGCGAGGTCATCGACACCATCCCGCACTGAGGCGCTGTCCCGCGCTGAGGCACTGTCCCTCACTGAGGCGGCCGCCCGGCGCGAGCTCGCGGTAGCCGGGGCACGACGGTGACAAGGCCGTTTGCCCGGACACTCTCAGTGGTGTCAAGCTCACCCCAGGTGTTTGTGCGGCGTCACGCCTGACGAACGGGGAGGGCCTGGCAGAGCTATGTCCGGAACGGAATCCCAAGACCGCTCGGCGCGGATGCGCGGTCTCGCCGCGCGGGCCGCCGCCTGGCCGGTGCGGGCGCTGGCCACGGCCCTTCTGATCGTGGTGCTCGTCCAGTTGCTGGGCGGCCATCTCTTCGCCGTCCCCAGAGCGGGCGTCTGGCCGCTGAGCATCCTGCCGGATCCCTATCTGCGCGGGGTCGTCGTGTGCTGGCTGCTGGCCGTCGGCGGCGCGCTGCTCTTCTTCTGCGGCGCCCGGCTCGGTGCGTACGGCCGAGGCCACCACACCGAACCGGCGGGCGGACCGGGCGATCCCTCCCCGGCGCGGCAGCGGCGCCGCCCGGTCCTCACCTGGGTGACGGTCGTGACGGGTGCGGTCCTCGCGGCCGGTGCCCTGGTCCCGGCCGCGGTGATCGCCCTCGGGGCGGCGATCGGCACCGACACGATGGCCGACCTGCCCCCGCGGGACCGAGTTCTGCTGTGCGCCTCAGGGCTCGTCGGCGGGCTGCCACCGGTTGAGTTCGCCAGGAGGGTGCACCGCCATGCGAGACGGCGTATCGCACCGGTCCTGAGCTCTCCCGACGACCTCGGGGAGCAGCCGTACGTCCTCTACCTCCGCCCCTTCAGCTTCGACCGGACCGGTTACGCCATGGCGCCCTCCTACGGAAGGGGCAGCGGACTGCCCGTCGGACGAACGCTGAACGTGGAATCCCTCCTGGCCTCCACGACGACGTTCGAGGAACTCACGGCCCAGAAGTTCTCCCGCTTCGGCAAGGTGATCGCGGTCGGCCGTCCGGGCGAGCAACTGCCCTTCGCCGGAGCCACCCGGTTCTATCTGCCGCTGGAGGGCTGGAAACCCGTCGTCAGCGATCTCATCCGGCGGGCTCGGCTCGTCCTCATCGTCGCCGGTACCAGTCCGGGCACACTGTGGGAGTTCACCGAGGCGGTCCGGCTGCTGCCGGCGTCACGCCTCCTGCTGCTCATCCAGGACGACCAGGAGGGGTACGACCGATTCCGCCGGGCCGTGCCCACCGCCTTCGCCGAACGCGCCGGGGAACTGGGCCGGATCGGCGCCGAGCCTCCTGAGGCCCCGGCTCTGCCGCCGTATCCGCCCTTGCACCGGCCGGACCGGGCGACGACGCTGCCCATCCTTCAGGGAATCGTCCACTTCGACGGCGCATGGAGCCCTGAGTTCGAGCGGCTCGACCCGACGCTGGTGCCCGCCCGGCGCCGCTGGTCCTGGGTGAGCTACCACCTCGACAGGTTTGTCGAACGCCTCGAACTGCGGCACCCCAAGACGGCCGCGGACTCCCGCCGAACGCCCCGGCGTCCCGCCGTCGGCTGGGTGGTCCACGGTGTCTTCGTGATCGTGGTGCTGATGACCGTGGGTCTCGCCGCTCTCGGTATCGCCATAGCCGTCGGCATCGAGATCAGGACCGAGCTGAGCACCATGGGGCGAATCGGAATGGCCCTGTGCTCATGGTGGGCCGCGCTGCTGGGCGGGGCGCTCTGGCGACCCCTGCGCCGCTGGGCGCGCGAGCACACCACGACGCTGCTGCGGTCACCGGCGGAGATCGGGCCCGCGCCCTACGTCCTGTTCCCGCGTCCTCGTCCCGAGGAGCCCGCGCTCTACCTGCACAGCCCCGTCCGGCAAGGCGTCAACGACTTCATCTCGCCCTGGCTGGAGTTCACCGTGGAGGAGGAGCTGGCCAAGACCTTCGCTCCCCTCGGCAGGCTGATCGCCACCGGCGAGCCGGGCGAGCAGGGCGGGCTGCCGGGAGCGGTACGCCTCTATCTGCCGCCGGAGGGGTGGCGGCGCGCGCTGTCGGAGGCCATCTCGCGGGCCCAGTTGGTGGTCCTCGTCGCCGGAACCGGTACCGAAGCGCTGTGGGCGCTGACGGAGGCCCGCCGGGTGCTCCCGCCCACCCGGCTTCTCGTCCTCGTGCGTGCGGATCCCGAGAGCTACGAGGCGTTCCGGCGTGCCGCCACCGAGGCGTTCGCCGAGCGGGCCGATGACATGAAGCGTTCCCACGGCGCGGCCTACCAGCCGCCGCGGTTCCCCCGGTACCCGTCCGGCGAGCGGGGCGCGGCATGGCGGCGCGGGGCGCCCGTGCGCGGGGTCATGCGCTTCACCGACGACGGGAATCCCGTCTTCCTGCCCTTCACCCCCTCGCCGGCGTCCAACCACAGCCCCCGTCTTGAGCTGCGCCAATGGATCCAGTCGCAACTCGGCCCGGTGCGCGAGGCACCGAAGGACCGGACTCCCTGAGCCCGCCGATCGCGAAACCCCTTACCGCCGCCCTCCTCGTTCGCCATGCTGATGCCATGGGCGACATCAAGGACACTTTGTGGAACACGGCCGTCGGCCCGTCCGACTCGGCCGCCACCGAGCGGTACCGGGAAGCGATACTCGAGCAGTACAAGCTGTGTGTGGAGATGGCGGACCGGGTGAGCGCCCGGCGCAATCTGACCAACACCTTCTTCCTGTCGCTCAACAGTGCCGTGGTGGCGGTGGTGGCGGCGGTCTCGGACGATGCCCTGGCCACGGCGTCGGCCTGGTTACTTCTCGCCGGTCTGCTGATCCTGCTCGCCCAGTGTGCGGCGTGGTTCGTGATGGTGCGTTCGTACCGCCAGCTCAACGCGGCCAAGTACGCCGTGATCGGCGCCCTCGAGGAGCGACTGCCGGCGTACGCCTACTCCCGGGCGGAGTGGGGAGCGCTCGGCGAGGGCCGCGACTGGCGCAAGTATCTGCCCCTGACGCACGTGGAGCAGTGGGTGCCGGTCATCTTCTGCTTCTCCTACCTCCTGGGCTTCGTCGCCACCGCCGGATGACCGCGACCGCCCGCCGTCGCCGCTGATCAGGTGCTGTAGAGTCCGGGGACCGTCAAGGCCCGGGAGGTGGCGATGGCGACCCTCGCCGTGACCGGTCATATGGACCTCACCTCCCCGACGAGAGAGTTGGTGCGCGACGCGCTGCGCGACCTGCTGGCGCGGCGGGACGACGCCGAGGGCGCGCTGGTGGGTGTGTCATGTATCGCTCCCGGAGCCGACACCCTGTTCGCCGAGGCCGTCCTGGAGGCGGGTGGCGCGCTCGTCGTCGTGGTGCCGTCGCTGGATTACCGGAGGTCCCATGTCACGCCCGACCACGCACCGGTCTTCGACCGTCTGATGGCCGCCGCGTCGGAGGTGGTGCCCTTGCCGTTCGGGAAGGCCGGCCGGGAGGCGTACGAGGCGGCGAACGCGGAACTCCTCAGGCGCGCGGACACCCTGATCGCCGTGTGGGACGGCACACCGCCGTCCGGCAAGGGCGGTGGTACGGCGGACTCGGTGCGGGCGGCTCGGTCCATGGGCATTCCGGTTCGCACGGTGTGGCCGCGGGGCTCGGCGAGGAATGGCTGACCGCGTTCGGCCTTGGTCAGGCTCAGTCTTGGTCAGGCTCAGCCTTGGTCACGCCGCGTTCGGCGGCGATCCGGGGACGGGCGCGGTGCCGGGCTCCTTCAGATAACGCAGCAGCGGCTCCAGCGAACGGTTGACCTCCTTGGCCAACGCCGCGCGGCTGCGGCGTCGCGGGGCGGTGGGGTCGAAACGTATGAAGCGGGGTTCCCAGCCGGGACCGAAGCAGATCATCCCCTTGAGGACATAGTCCGAGGTGAGTCGTTCGGGGCGGGTGAGGGGCGGATAGGCGGGGAAGACCGGAGGCGTCCATCCCGGCCCCTTCTCTTGGCGAAGACGCGGCAGCCGGGCGGCGAACTCCGCGGCCGCGGCCCGTCTGAACTGTTCGTAGACGGCCTCGTCGTGGTGGACGATGAGCACGAGCCGGGCGGGTGGGATGGCGCGTACGGCCTCCACCAGTTCCCAGATCGTCCCCGGACCCGGCCCCGCGCCCAGTACGACCAGCCGTGCCTGTGCGATCAGCCGAGCGACCGTGTCCTGCCAGTCGTCCAGCGGCAGATAGGCGCGCAGAGCGCCCGGCAGGGGAAGCCTCTCCCCCGGCCTCCCGATGGCGACCATGACGCCGAACGGGCGGAACAACCGGCGGAGCGTCTCCTCCTGGGTGCGTCCCGACAGCCGGAACACTGATCCGATGGAGGAGTTGGGGTCGGGCGACGGCATCCTGGCCCTGACCGGATCGTCGGCGAAGGGCCGGAGGTAGAGCACGAAGGGCTTGCGGCCGATCTCGTCGAGCGTGCGGATGATGTGTGCGACGTGCTGCCGTCCCCTGGCCGCGAGAAAGCGCCCCGCCAGGAAGAGAAGCGATCCGACGACGAAGAGCCCCGCGGCCATGAGCACCCTTCCCCAGTAGGGGGTGCCCCACGGGTCCTGGGCGGTGCCCGCCGTCCGGCCTCTCTGGATGCCGATGAGCCCCGCGAGCGTACCGACGATCCGCAGGGTCCAGCCGACGACCACCAGTGTCCGTCCCCACAGCCGGTGTTGTTGCCCCTGCGGCACCACCAGCTCGGCGCCCGGCTCCGTCACTGCTCGTCCTCTCCCCCCGCCCAGCTCGTCCTCCCCCGCCCGCCTACCGCGCCCGCAGCCTCCGCCACACCGCACGCGCCGCGTGGTGGCCCGACATGCCGTGGACGCCGGGGCCCGGTGGGGTGGCGGAGGAGCAGAGGTAGACCGCAGGGTGGGCGGTGGCGTAGGGGACGCGGGCGAGCTTGGGGCGTATGACGGCCTGGATGCCCGCGAAGGCGCCGCAGGCGATGTCGCCGTCGATGTAGTTGGCGTTGCGGGCGGCGAGTTCGGGTGGGCCGGCCACCGCGCGGGCCAGGACCAGATCGCGGAAACCGGGGGCGAAGCGCTCGATCTGACGCTCGATCACCTCCGTGGCGTCGCCCTTCCAGCCGCTGGGCACATGGCCGTACGCCCAGAACGTGTGCTTGCCCTCCGGGGCGCGGGAGGGGTCCAGGAGGCTGGGCTGGGCGGTGATCAGGAACGGGACGGAGGGGTCGCGGCCCTCGACGGCGGCCCGCAGCGCCGCGCCGATCTCGCCCGAGGTGGGGCCGATGTGGACGGTGCCGGCGCGGTGGGCGTCGGGCGCGGTCCAGGGGACCGGGCCGGACAGCGCGTAGTCGATTTTGAAGGCACTGGCCCCGTAGCGGTAGCGGCGGTAGGCGTTGCCGAGACCGGCGATACGGGCCAGGGCGCGCGGCGAGGTGTCGAAGATGTAGGCGCGGGCGGGCGGCAGTTCGTCGAGCCGCTTGACCTCGGTGGAGACGTGGATCGCCCCGCCGTGTGCGCGCAGGTACGCGCCCAGCGCGTCCACGATCGACTGGGAGCCGCCGCGCGGGATCGGCCAGCCGACCTCATGGGCCGCGACGGCGAAGATCAGGGCGGGGCCACCGGTGACCGGTGCGCTGGTGGGCGCGATGGCGTGCCCGGCCAGCCCGGCGAACAGGGCGCGTGCCTTCTCGTCGCGGAAGCGGAGCGGACCGGCGAGCAGCGCGACCGGCAGGAGCGCGTGCAGCCCGAAGCGGGCCCAGGTGATCGGGTCGCGGGGCACCCCGTCCCAGTGGGCGCGCAGCAGATCGGGGGCGAGGGTGGCCCAGCGGCCGAGGTAGGGGGCCAGCAGCCGGCGGTAGGGGCCGGCGTCGCGCGGGCCGAGCGACATGGCGGTCTCGCCGACCGAGCGGGCCAGCACCGCGGCCGTGCCGTCCGGGAAGGGGTGGGCCAGCGGCAGCTCGGGGTGGAGCCACTCCAGGCCGTACCGGGCCAGCGGCATCCGTTCGAAGGCCGGGGAGCCGATGGCGAGTGGGTGCACGGCGGAGCAGGGGTCGTGCCGGAAGCCGGGGAGGGTGAGCTCTTCGGTTCGTGAGCCCCCGCCGATGGTGTCCGCGGCCTCGAAGACCTCCACCGCGCAGCCGCGGCGGGCGAGTTCGACGGCCGCGGTCAGCCCGTTCGGTCCGGCACCCACTACGACCGCGTCGAGCATGGACGGCACGTCGGCTCCCCCTCGTCCTCGAGGTATCGGTGGAACGATCAGCCGGCGTCGGCCAGCAGGCCCAGGATATGCCGAACGGCCGCCTCGTCCCTGGCCGCCGTGAAAGGAAGTGCGTTGCCCCCACTGATCCGGAACGGCTTGCCGTCGAGCGTGCTGTGTGCCCCGCCCGCCTCGTCGACCAGCAGCAGACCGGCGGCGTGGTCCCAGGCGTTCTCCCAGGTGAAGGCGACGGCGTCGAGCAGCCCCCGGGCCACGTTCAGATACTCGAGACCGGCCGAGCCGCAGGGTCGCACCTCGGCCTCCGGCGCCCGCAGGCCCGACAGGGTGCGCTTCTCCGCGTCGGTGGTGAAGTCGAAGTGGGAGATGGCGATGTGAAGGGCCGAGCCGGGCTCCGGGGAGCCGCTGTGGATCGGCTCGCCGTTCAGCAGCGCGCCCCCGCCACGGCGGGCGATGGCCATCTGGTCGAGCACCGGGGCGTACGTCCAGGACGCGAGGAGCTCTTCCCGGTGGGCGAGGGTGACCAGCGTCGAGAAGCCGGGGTCGCCGTGGACGAACTGCCGGGTGCCGTCGACCGGGTCGACGATCCATACGGGCGCGTCCCCGCCGAGGGCGGTGAGCACGGCCGGATCGGCGTGCACCGCCTCCTCGCCCACCACCACGGAGCCGGGCAGCAGCTTGGTGAGGGCTTCGGTCAGACGCTCCTCGGCCAGCCGGTCGGCGGTGGTGACCAGGTCGTGCGGGCCCTGCTTCTCGACGATCTCATGGGCGGCGAGCTGCCGGAAGCGCGGCATGACCTCTTCGGCGACCGCCGCGCGGACCGCCTTCTCCACCGCGCCGAGATCACCGGCGAGAAATTCATCGATCATGCGTTCATCGAATCATGGCTCGGCGACCACCGGTGGCATGGCGGCTGCCGGGCGGTGTCTTCGAGGTGAAGGCATCGGAGCGCGGCGGAACGCGCGAGTCCTGATCTGCCTGACCCCGGTTCATCCCATTGACACATGACTGAAACCCGCCTTACGTTGCGGGCACCACAATTCACTAGTGAATAAATATTCACTCCTCTTCCTCGACTCGTCCTCCCCGCCACCCCCTTGAGTAGTCCCGACGGCGCGGCACCAGACCTGCCGGACCTCACCGAAGTCAGCGACCAAGGACTTTCAGATGCTCAGCACAGACCCCGAAGGCGCCGAGCGGTTCCGGGCGCGACGCCGCCGTATCACCGACGAAGGCAGCCCCACCGACACCCACGACCTACAACTTCTGGCCACGGAAGTGCGGCGCAGCGTGGTGCGCATGATCGACGAGGCCCAACTCGGCCACATAGGCGGCGACCTGTCGGTGACCGACATCCTCGCCACCCTCTTCGGACGGATCCTCGACGTGGACCCCGGTGAGCCCCGCAGACCGGACCGGGACCGATTCATCCTCAGCAAGGGCCACTGCTCGGCGGCCCTGTATGCCACGCTCGCCCACTGCGGCTACTTCCCGCCGTCCGAGTTGTCCACGTTCATGGCCCCGCTGTCCCCGCTCAACGGCCATCCGAACCGGACCAAGGTGCCGGGTGTGGAGACGAACACCGGGCCACTGGGGCACGGATTCCCCGTAGCGGTCGGCTGCGCCCTGGCCGCCAAGCTCTCGGGCCGGTCCTACCGCACCTATGTCGTCCTCGGCGACGGCGAGTTGCAGGAGGGCAGCAACTGGGAGGCGGCGATGACCGCCGCCCACTACGACCTCGGCTCCCTCACCGCGATCGTCGACCGCAACCGCCTCCAGCAGGGCGCCCGTACCGAGGACACCAAGCGTCTGGAGCCGCTGGCGGACAAGTGGACCAGTTTCGGGTGGGAGCTGCGCGAGGCCGACGGACACGACCACGCCCAGCTGCTGTCCGCTCTGCGGCCCTCCACCACGGGCCGGCCGGTCGCCGTGGTGGCCCACACCGTCAAGGGCAAGGGCGTGTCGTTCATCGAGGACCGCGTGGAGTGGCACCACAAGGTGCCCGACGCCCGCCAGGTCCACGCCGCACTGGAAGAGCTGAGCCGATGACCGCCGATCTGATACCCGACAACGCCACCCGGACATACGACTGCCGGCAGGCCTTCGCCGAGGAGCTCATCACCCTGGCCGCCGAGGACCCGCGGATCGTCGCCGTCTGCAATGACTCGGTGGGATCGAGCAACCTCGTCCGCTTCCGGGAGCTGTACCCCGACCGGCTGATCAATGTGGGCATAGCCGAGCAGGACCTCGTCGGAGTGGGCGCGGGGCTGGCGAACGGCGGGCTGATTCCCTTCGTGAGCGCGGCGGGCCCGTTCCTCACCGGCCGGGCCACCGAGCAGATCAAGACAGATGCCGCGTACAACGGTCTGCCCGTCGTGCTGTGCGGCCAGAGCCCCGGCCTGGCGTACGGCGAGCTGGGGCCGACCCACCACTCGATCGAGGATCTGTCGTGGATGCGGGCCATCGCCGATCTGGCCGTCGCGGTCCCGGCCGACCCGGCTCAGACCCGCGCCGCCGTACGCTGGGCGGCCGCCCATGAGGGTCCGGTCTATCTGCGCATCCCACGCTTCAAGATCCCCTCCGTCACTCCGGAGGGCGCACCCTTCGAGCCCGGGCGGGCCATCCAGCTCACCGAAGGCGATGACATCACGGTGCTGGCCATCGGCACCCTGGTCTCCCGTGCGCTGGCCGCGGCCCGGACGCTGCGCGCCGAGGGCATCGGCGTACGCGTGCTGAACATGACCTTCGTCGAACCGATGGACGAGGAAGCGGTGCTGCGCGCGGCCCGCGAGACCACGGGTCTCATCACGGCCGAGGAGGCCACCACCACGGGCGGGCTGGGCGCGGCGGTGGCCGGCCTGGTGGCCCAGAACCATCCGGTCCCCATGCGCATCCTGGGGGTGCCCCGGCAGTTCGCGCCCACCGGCAGCACCTCTTTCCTGCTGGAACACTTCGGTCTGACCGCGGACGGTATCGCCGCCGCCGCCCGGGAGCTGCTGTCCCATGAACACGGCTGAACCGCTCGTCCTGGCCGTGGACCAGGGCACCAGCGCGACCAAGGCGATCCTCGTAGACCGGCGCGGGGACATCGTCGCCGGTGCGTCCGCCCCGGTGGCCCTTGCCACCCCGGCCCCCGGATGGGTCGAACAGTCGGCGGAGGAGATCTGGGACAGCTGCCGACGAGTCGTCGCCGCATGCCTCGACGGGCAGGACCCCTCACGCGTGGCCACCATCGGCCTGAGCACACAGCGCGAGTCGCTGCTGCTGTGGGACCGGGCGACCGGGGCGCCGCTGAGCCCGCTGCTCGGCTGGCTGGACAAGCGCACGGCGGGCGATCCCGCGCTCCTGCGCGCCGAGCCCGATGCGGAGCTGATCCGCAAGGTCAGCGGTCTGCCGCTGGACCCGATGTTCTCGGCGCCCAAGGCCGCCTGGCTGCTGGACCGGCACGACCCCGATCGGCGCCGCAGCCGCGCGGGCGAACTGTGCCTGGGCACGGTCGACTCGTGGCTGCTGTTCAAGCTCAGCGGGGCGCATCTCATCGAGGTCGGCAACGCCACCCGCACCCAACTGCTCGATGTCCGCCGCTGCGTATGGGACGAGCGGCTCACCCGGATCTTCGACGTACCGCATGAGGTGCTGCCACACGTCGTACCGTCACAGGGCCCGTTCCCCGGGACGCGCGGGCTGGCGCCCCTGCCGGACGGGGTGCCCGTGACGGCCGTGCTCGGTGACTCCCACGCGGCGCTGTTCGCCCATGCGGGCTGGCAGCGGGGGACGGTCAAGGCGACGTACGGAACCGGTTCGTCGGTGATGGCCGTGATACCCGCCGC
Source organism: Streptomyces sp. NEAU-174 (assembly GCF_052665095.1). Lineage (NCBI taxonomy): Bacteria > Bacillati > Actinomycetota > Actinomycetes > Kitasatosporales > Streptomycetaceae > Streptomyces > Streptomyces sp. NEAU-174. Next base: position 238,181 of record NZ_JBQTCE010000017.1, read on the forward strand.
GACCAGGGTGTCCTCCGGGCTGTGCCTGACCGTCGCCTGGCAGACCGGCGGCTGCCCGACCTGGGCGGTTGAAGGCAACATCCGCTCCACCGGGGCCACCGTCAACTGGCTGGCGGGTCTGCTCGGGCGTCCCCCGTCGGAACTGGCGGAGCTGGCCGCCGACAGCAGCGAGGGCGTGACCATTGTCCCGGCGTTCGGAGGTCTGGGCGCTCCGTGGTGGGACGAGAACGCGGTCGGCCTGATCAGCGGGATCACCCTCGGCACCGAGGCCGGGCAGATCGCACGGGCCGCGCTGGAGTCGATCGCGTTCCAGGTCGAGGACGTGGTGGCGGCGGTCGAACGGGAGACCGGCCCGGTGGCCCGGCTGCTCGCGGACGGTGGAGCGAGCTCCAACCCGGTGCTGATGCAGTTGCAGGCCGACACCAGCGGACGCGTCGTGGAGCGGGCCCTGGCCCGCGATCTGTCGGCCCTGGGCGCCGCCCACCTCGCGGGGCTGACCCGGGGGATATGGGACCAGACCGCCCTGGACCAGCTGAACCGGCCCTGCGCGATCTCCACGCCGGTCGACGACGAGGCCACCCGCACCCGAAGGCTCGCGTCCTGGCATACGGCGGTGCGGCGCGCCCGCCTCCAAGCATCCACCGAGCAGGACCGCCCCGCACCGGCCGCCCCCGTGGTGTCCCCGCCCACCGGCGCCGGGACGACCACGACCGCCGAACCGGCACCGTCCGCCGCCCCTTGTCGGACACCCGAACCCTCGGCCACCGGAGGAACACCATGACGGGGAGATACGCGGGACAGGCCGTTGTCGTCACAGGAGCCGCGCGCGGGATCGGCCTGGGAATCGCCTCCCGGTTCGCCGGGGAGGGCGCCGACGTCCTGATGGTCGACGCGGACGGTTCCGTGGTGGACACGGCGAGGGACCTGGCCGCCGAAAGCGGCACCGGGGCCCTCGGCCTCCGGGCCGATGTGACCTCGCCCGAGGACGTGGCCCGTGCGTTCGCCCTCGCCGAGGACGCCTGGGGCCGGCTCGACGTCCTGGTCAACAACGCGGGCGTCATCACCATCAGCCGGCTCGAAGACCTCACCCACGACGACTGGCAGAAGGTCCTGTCGGTCAACACCACCGGCACCTTTCTGTGCGCCCAGGCCGCGGCGGCGGCGATGCGTCGGCACGGCCGCGGCGGGCGCATCCTCAACGCCGCCTCGGGACAGGCACGCCAGGGGTTCATCTATACGCCGCACTACGCGGCCAGCAAGTTCGGGGTCGTCGGCCTCACCCAGAGCCTGGCCAAGGAGCTCGCCAAGGACCGGATCACGGTGAACGCCTACGCCCCCGGCATCGTCGGCAGCGACATGTGGGACTACAACGACCGCGTCTGGGGCGGGCTCCTCGGCGACTACCAGCCCGGGGAGCTGATGGCCGAGTGGATCGCGGGAATCCCGCTCGGGCGCGCCGGAACCCATGACGACATCGCCCATCTGCTGCTCTTCCTCGCCTCACCGGAGGCGGAGTACATCACCGGCCAGACGATCAACGTCGACGGCGGGATGTTCATGAACTAGCGCCGACCGGCGTCGGCAACCGAAAGCCACTCGGAGGATTTCCATGAGCACGACCGGCAGCGCCGCGACAGCTGTTGACGCACCACCGGACACCAACCGCATACGGCTACCGTCCTGGCTGACGGGCATGCTCACGGGATCGCGCGGGCCCGCCCTCGGGCTGGTCGCCATGTGCGTCGTCTTCTTCATCGCGACGCCGTACTTCCTCACCCAGAGCAATCTGCTCAACATCGTCGACCAGACCGCCGTCCTGGGTCTGCTCGCCCTGGGCATGACCGCCGTGATCGTCATGGGTGGCATCGATCTCTCGGTCGGCGCCGTGCTCGCGCTGGCGACCATGGTGGTCGGCTGGCTCTCCCACAACGAGGGATGGCCGCTGTGGCTGAGCGCGGTGGCCGCGATCGGCGTCGCGGGGGCCTGCGGCCTGGCCAATGGGCTGGGCATCACGTACACCAAACTGCCGCCCTTCATCGCGACGTTGGCGATGATGTCGATCGCACGCGGACTGGCCAACGTCATCACCGACGGACAGCAGATCGTCGGGTTCCCCGACTGGTTCGACAATCTGTCCACCTCCCGGTACCTCGGCATCTTCACCGCGTCGACCGCCGTGCTGGCGGCGCTGTACGTGGCCGGCTGGGCCTATATGCGGTACCGGTCCGGTGGGCGCGCCCTGTACGCCATCGGCGGCAGCGCCGAGGTCGCCCGGCTCGCCGGTATCAATGTGAAGCGGCGGACGGTGCTCGTCTACACCGTGACCGGGCTGTTGGCGGGTCTCGCCGGGGTGTTCCTGACGATGCGTCTGGACTCCTCCCAGCCGAGCGCCGGTACCGGCTATGAGCTCGACACCATCGCCGCCGTGGTGATCGGCGGAGCGAGCCTCAGCGGCGGTGTCGGCTCGGTCAGCGGCACGCTGTTCGGCGTGCTGATCATCGGAGTCCTGCGCAATGGACTCAACCTGCTGGGCGTGTCCCCGTTCATCCAGCAGATCGTCATCGGTCTGGTGATCGCGCTGGCCGTGATGCTCGACGTCCTCCGTCGACGGGAAACGCGCTGACCACCCCGGTCCCTCCCGTTGATCACCCCGTTGATCACCCCGGCACAACCAAGGAGTAGTTCCATGACAACGCGACGAGTGATAGCCACCGGGATCGCGGCCGCCATGCTGGTCGGCGTCGCCGCCTGCGGGCGGGGCGGCGACGGCGCCAAGACGGCCGACGGCAAGCAGATAACGATCGGCCTGGCCGTGGCCAACCTCCAAGCCGACTTCTTCAATCAGATCAAGCAGTCCGTGACGGCCGAGGCCAAGAAGAAGGGCATCAAGGTCGTCGTCTCCGATGCCCATGGCGACGCGGCCACCCAGGTCAACCAGATCCAGGACTTCGTCAGCCGCCAGGTGAGTGCCATCATCTACATCCCGGCGGGCGCCACGGCCGCCGGCGTACCGGTGAAGGCGGCGAACCGCGCGCACATCCCGGTCGTCACAGTCGATCGCAACCCACCCGGCCAGCCCGGCAAGTCCTTCATCGCCAGCGACAGCGTCGCGGCCGCCCGGACTCTCGGCGACTGGGTCGTCAAGCAGTCCGGCGGCAAGGGACAACTCGCGGTCCTCCAGGGCCAGATCGGCACCACTCCGCAGGTTGACCGGCAGAAGGGCTTCGGCCAGGCACTCAAGAAGGCGCCGGGCATCAAGGTGGTGTCCCAGCAGCCCGCCGACTGGGCGCAGGACAAGGCGTACTCGGTGGCCCAGGACATGCTCCAGGCACACCCCGGCACCGACATCCTGTGGGGACAGGCGGACGCGATGGCGCTGGGCGCCGCCCAGGCCGTCAAGGCGTCCGGTTCGCACAAGAAGCATCTGATCGTCGGCTTCGACGGGGACATCGCCGGGCTGAAGGCCGTCCGCAAGGGCACCATCGACGCCACGATGGTCCAGCAGACGCGGAAGATGGGCCGGATGTCCGTGAACACCGCCCTGGACATCATCAAGGGCAAGAAGGTCCCGGCCGTACAGCTACAGCCCGCGTTCCTGCTGACCAGCAAGGACCAGAAGAAGGCCGCCGAGTTCATCAAGACCCACCCATGAGCGGCGGCATGGAGGAGACGCGGCGATGACGGACATCGGCCGACACCCGGCGGCAGGGGCCTCCCAGGGCCTGACCGTACGAGGGATATCCAAGCGCTTCGGCGCCACTCAGGCACTCGACCGGATCGACCTGGACGTGCACCCCGGTGAAGTGGTGGCGCTGCTCGGCGAGAACGGCGCCGGCAAGTCGACGGTGTCCAACATCGTCGCGGGCACCTTCCCCTCCGACACCGGCCGGATGACCTGGCAGGGGCGGCCCTACGAGCCCAAGTCCCCCGGGGACGCGATCCAGCACGGCATCGGACTCATCCACCAGGAGATGCGGCTGCTCCCGGACCTGTCCGTGGCCGAGAACGTCTTCCTCGGCCGGCTTCCGCGCCGCCGGGGGCGGGTCGACCGCGCCGAGATGAACCGGCGGGCACGGGAACAGCTACGGCGGCTGGGGCTCGACATCTCCCCCAGCCGGCTGGTCCGGACGCTGCGCGTGGCCCAGCAGCAGCAGGTCGAGATCGCCAAGGCGCTGACCCTCGACGCACGCCTGCTGATCCTCGACGAGCCGACGGCCGCTCTCGGCGGCGAGGAGACCGATCATCTCTTCGAACGGATCGACGCGCTGCGGAAGGACGGCATGTCCTTCATCTATGTGAGCCACCGGCTGGAGGAGATCGCCCGGATCTGCGACCGCGTGGTGGTGATGCGCGACGGACAGTGCGTCGCCACACACCCGACCGCGAACGTGCCCGTGACCCAGTTGGTGGAGGAAATGGTCGGGCGCAGCATCGAGCGCATCTTCCCCGACACCGGCGCCCCCGGCCCGCGGGAGGTGCTCCAGGTGCGCGATCTGGCGAACGCCTCCTTCCGGGACGTCTCGTTCACGGTTCACGAAGGCGAGGTGCTCGGCATCGCGGGGATCGTCGGGGCGGGCCGTACCGAACTGGTACGGGCGATCGCGGGGGTCGACCCGGTGACCGGGGGGTCGGTGGCCGTCGAGGGCCGGAGGCTGCGGCTGCGCGGGCCCCGCGACGCCATCGAGGCGGGCATGGTGCTCGTTCCCGAGGACCGCAAGGCCCAGGGGGCCGTACTCGACCTGTCGATCGGGGACAACGTGGCCCTGCCGAACCTCGACCGGATCGCCCGCCGGGGCTGGCTGAGCCCGCGGCGGGTGGCGTCGGTGGCCGGCGACGCCATCAAGGTCATGACCGTCAAGGGGCGGGCGGGCCAGCCGGTACGCACGCTCTCCGGCGGCAACCAGCAGAAGGTCGTCATCGCCAAGTGGCTGGAGCGCAAGCCGAAGGTCGTGATCCTCGACGAGCCGACCCGCGGCATCGACGTCGGTGCCCGTGCCGCGATCTACGAGGTGATCGCGGAGCTGGCCCGGTCCGGTATGGCGGTCATCGTGGTCAGCTCCGACCTCGACGAGGTCCTGGGCCTGTCCCACCGTGTGCTCGTCCTCAGCCGAGGTCGGCCGCAGGGAATTCTTCAGGCGGGCGAGGCCACCGACGCCGCGGTCATGCGTCTCGCCACGGCATGATGCACAGGGCGGCCCGCCTTCGCCCAGGTGCCGTCGCCCGAGCGCTTGGGCCTGCCTGAAAGGACGACATGAATCCCCACAGCCGGACCGGTCAGCCGATGACCCGCCGCACCACCCGCATGGCGACCAGCGACGAGCAACTGCGGCTGATGACCCGTATCGCCCGGCTCTACCACGAGCAGGGCATGCGGCAGCCGCGGATCGCCGAGGAGTTGCACATCTCCCAGGCGCGCGTCTCCAGACTGCTCACCCAGGCCGCCAAGCTGGGCATCGTCCGCACCATCGTGGTACCCCCCGACGGTGTCTTCGCCGATCTGGAAGAGGAGATCGCGGCGGCTTACGGGCTTCGCGACGTGGTCGTGGTCGACGTCGAGGGCGAGGCCGACTCCGTCATCCCGGCGCTCGGCGCGGCGGCCGCCGTCTATCTGGAGACGACGCTCATGGAGGGCGACCGGCTGGGAATCTCCTCGTGGAGCGCCACGCTGCTGGCCGCCGTCGAGGCCATGCGGTCCCGGCCCGGCGGGCGGTTCCTGGAGGAGGTCGTCCAGCTGATGGGCGGGGTGGGCGAACCGCAGGTCCAGGTCCAGGCGACCCGGCTGATGGGACGGCTCGCCGAGATGACCGGGGCGGAACCGGTCTTCATGTCGGCGCCGGGCCTGGTCGCCGGCGCCACCGTCCGGGACGCGATCCTCGCCGACCCCAAGGTGAGCAGCGTGGTCGCGGCCTGGAAGAACCTCACCCTCGCCATCGTGGGCATCGGCAGTCTCGAACCCTCACCGCTGCTGCGCCGCAGCGGCAACATCTTCGCCCTCGACGACCAGGAGAAGCTTCGCGGTCTCGGCGCGGTGGGCGATGTCTGTCTGCACTTCTTCGACGAAAACGGCACCCTGCTCGACACCGATCTCAACGACCGTGTCATCGGCATCACCCCGGACGACTTCCGAGCCGTCCCGCGCCGTATCGGGGTGGCCGGCGGAGACCGCAAGTACGCCGCGATAAGGGCGGCGTTGCTGGGCGGCTGGGTCGATGTCCTGATCACCGATCTCGGGGTCGCCGGCCGACTGGCCGGCAGGCCCGACCGACACGCGCCGTAATACCGGCCGACACACGCCGGGGAAACCGGCCGACCCAACCTTGGAGGAACCCATGGCCGTCCCCTCGTTCCGGCTCGATGACAGCGTCGCCCTCGTCACGGGAGCCGGCAGCGGCATCGGCCGACGCCTGGCGATCGGGCTCGCGGAGATGGGGGCCGATGTCGGGTGCCTCGATCTGCCGCGGAGCGATCTGGCCGGCACGGCCGAGGCGATCGCGGAGACCGGGCGACGAGCGGTCGTGCTCCCTGCCGATGTGACGCGGGCCGAGGATCTCGCGGAGGCCGTGGCCCGGGTGGAACGCGAGCTGGGCCCGCTCCGGCTGGCGGTCAACGCCGCCGGGATCGCCAACGCCGCCCCGGCCGAGGACATGCCGGTCGAGCAGTGGAACAAGGTGATCGAGGTGAACCTGAGCGGTGTGTTCCTCTCCTGTCAGGCCGAAGGCCGGGCGCTGTTGCGCAACGGCGGCGGCTCCATCGTCAACATCGCCTCCATGTCGGGCACCATCGCCAACCGGGGGCTGACCCAGGCCCACTACAACGCGTCGAAGGCCGCCGTGATGCAGCTGACCAAGAGCCTGGCCACGGAGTGGTGTGACCGCGGCATCCGGGTCAACAGCGTGAGCCCCGGCTATACGGCCACCCCCATGAATCGCCGCGCCGAGGTGGCCGAACGCGTCGCGCGGTTCGAAGCGGACACCCCACTGGGCCGGATGGCGACGGTGGACGAGATGGTCGGGCCGACGGTGTTCCTGCTGAGCGACGCGGCGAGCTTTGTCACGGGGGCGGATCTGCTGGTCGACGGGGGTGTCACCTGCTGGTAGGGCCCATTGCCGAGGGCGTCGCGCGGGTCACGGCACACGTTCGGCGGGCTGGCCGGGGGCCGGTTCGGGGCCGGGCTCCGCCGGGCGGCGGGCCCGGGCGCCGGTGGTGAGCAGGCCCAGCGTCACGATGGCGAGCCCGCACCCGGCCATGATCGCCCAGCCCAGATGGCTGGCCCCGGGGAACCCGGAGCCGAAGGGGCCGTGCACCCGGGCGGTGGAGACCGACCCGAGGACGGCGACACCGAGGGCCGCCCCCACCTGGCGGCCGGTGGAGGTGACCGCGGCGGCCACCCCCGCCTGGGAGCGCGGCATCCCGGAGACAGCCGAGTAGGTCAGCGGGGCGTCGAGCATGCCGAAGCCGATACCGAACGCCACATAGGCGATGACCAGGTACCAGATCGGGGTGTCCGCCCGCACCTGGGTCAGCAGCAGTCCGCACGCCGCCGTACCGGCCCCGGCGATCACCATCGGGATACGCGGGCCGCGGGCGCCGACGATACGGCCCGCGAGCGGCGAGGAGACCAGGGTCATGGCCGCCATCGGCAGCGTGAGCAGCCCGGTGTGCAGCGGCGAGAACTCCTTGACGTCCTGGAGGTACAGGGCGTTGAGGAAGAGGAACCCGGCGAGCGCGGCGAACCCGCACACCGCCGAGGCGATGGCGCCGCTGAAGGAGGGGCTGCGGAAGAAGCGGACGTCCAGCAGCGGTTCGACGCGGCGGAGTTCATAGCGGATGAGGGAGACGGCGACGGCCACGGCGACCGTGAAGCAGCCGATGATCGGCGCCGAGTCCCAGCCCTTGACCGGGCCCTCGATGATGCCGAACGTGAGCGTCGCCAGCAGCGCGATCACCAGCAGCTGCCCCACCGGATCGAGCCTGCGCGGCCGCGGGGCCTTGGACTCGGGGACGAACAGCGCGGTGAGGGCCAGGGCGAGGGCGGCCACCGGGAGGTTGACCCAGAAGACGGCCTGCCAGCCGGTGGAGTCCACCAGAGCGCCGCCGACGACGGGCCCCAGCGCGATGCTCACACCCGCGACCGCGCCCCACAGCCCGATCGCCCTGGCCCGCTCCCTCAGGTCGGTGAAGGTGTTGGCGATGATCGAGACCGCCACCGGGTTGAGCATGGCGCCGCCCATGGCCTGCACCATCCGGAAGGCGATCAGCGAACCGGTGTCGGAGGCCAGCCCGCACAGCAGCGACCCCAGGCTGAACAGCAGCAGCCCCGTCTGGAACGTTCTGCGCCTGCCGAACCGGTCGGCCATGGAGCCGGAGAGCATCAGCAGGCTGGCGAGCACCACGGTGTAGGCGTCCACCGTCCACTGGAGCCCCGAGGGCGTGGCGTCCAGATCGTCCTGGATGGACGGCAGGGCGAGGTTCACGATGGTGGTGTCGAGGCCCACCATGAACAGGCTGATGCAGCAGATCCCCAGGATCAGCCACTTGTGGCGGTGGTGCGGCGGCGGGCGGTCGCCCTCGCCGTCCGCGTGGCCAGGGGTGGCTGGGCTCGTGGCGCCGGCCATGGTTCGCCTCCCGATCGGGGCGGGTCGTGCCCCCGGCGCACGGGCCGTCGCGACCTCCGCATCGCACGGCGCGCCCGCCGGGGGGTGTCCTCGCCTGGTTCCGGACTATGCCTTGCGGCCGGCTATGCCTTGCGGCCGGTGATCACGACGGTGTCCGCGCCGAGGGGCACCCGTCCGGCGGGCTCGATGCCCACCGCGCGGAACCACTCCTCGTACTCGGCGCCCGTGTAGACCATGCCCTCGCCGGAGGCGATGGTGTGGAAGTACGCGGACAGCAGCGCCGCCCGCTCGGGTCCGGTGCCGTCGTCGTCCTGGCGCGGGGTGACCACGTAGACCGCGCCGCCGGGAGGGAGTGCGCGGGCGGCCTTGGCGAGGAGTTCCTGGACCCGCTCGGGGGACCAGATCTCCAGGAAGTGGGCGAAGAGCACACCGTCGCAGCCGGTCGGGAACTCGTCGTGGAAGGCGTCGAGGCTCACCGCCCGCACCCGGTCGGCCAGCCCGAGCTTCTCGATCTTCTCGTTGGCGGCCGCCGCGATGGAGGGCAGATCGCCGATGGTGATGCGCAGCTCCGGTCGGCGGGCGGCGAAGTTGGCGGCGTTGATGGCCGTTCCGCCGCCGATGTCCAGGAGATGGGTGCACTCGGAGAGGTCGAGCTTCTCTCCCAGTTCGGCGCCCACGAGCCTGCTCACCGAGGACATCATGGTGTGGAATGTGGCTTCCAGTTCGGGATTTTCGGCGAGCCGCCCGTAGAGGGTGGGCGCCGTTCCCGGAATCTCCCGCCGCAGACCGATGTTGGTGTCTTCCTTGAGGGATTCACAGAACCAGGCCATTGCCCGGTAGATACCGTCTTGTTCCCAAGGAATGTTGGAGGCGGGCGCCTCGTCGAAGTTGGCGGTCAGCGGCTTCGAGAGCGGGGTGATGTGGTAGCCGTCGCCCTTCTTGTCCAAAAGCCCGAATACCGTACAGCCGAGAAGGAGGATGCGGGTGGGCTGCTCCTTGAGCCCCAGCCGGGTGGCTATCTGCCCCACGGCCAGGCCGGGCTCCTTCTCCACCAGCGCGAAGAGCCCTAACTGGAATGCCGCGCTCAGGAACTGAAACCGATAGTGGGCCTTGTAGAGCCCCCGAAGCTCCACAGCTATCGGTACCTCGGTTTGTGTCATGCCCAACCCTTCTGTGGCAATGAGTCGTTCGGCCGACCGCACATCAGAGCACAAAAACCGAGGTGATTGTAACCATGTTCGAAGGTTTTCGGGGATCCGCTTTTTGTTCTCCACGGCCGCCCGCCGAAAGTCGACGAGCGGCCACGGAAACGGAATTGACTCCTCCTTAAGAAAAAGAGGCCATGCCTTGCCGGCGCGCGGCTCAGCCGGTCTTCCGGTCAGCCGGTGAGCGCCGGGATGACATGCTCGCCGTACGCGTCGAGCGTGCGCTCCTTCGCGTCGTGCATGGCGTAGACCGCGAACTGGTCGACCCCCAGCTCGCGCAGCCGCTCCAGCTTCTCGATATGCGCCTCGGCCGGGCCGAGCAGACAGAACCGGTCCACGATCTCGTCGGGCACGAACGCCGTGTCCGGGTTGCCGGCCCGGCCGTGGTGGGCGTAGTCGTACCCCTGCCGCTCCTTGATGTACGCGGTCAGGGACTCGGGCACGGCGCCGGAGTGCTCGCCGTAGCGACCGACCAGGTCGGCCACGTGGTTGCCGACCATGCCGCCGAACCAGCGGCACTGCTCACGGGCGTGGTCCAGGTCGTCGCCGACATACGCGGGGGCGGCGACGCAGATGGTGAGCGCGTCCGGATCGCGCCCGGCCCCGGCGGCGGCGGAGCGCACCGCCTTCACCATCCACTCCGTCAGGAACGGGTCGGCGAGCTGGAGGATGAAGCCGTCGGCCTTCCGCCCGGCCAGCGCGAGCGCCTTGGGGCCGTACGCCGCCATCCACACCGGCAGCCTGCTGTCCTCGATCCAGGGGATGCGCATCGGGCTGCCGTCCACCACCGCCTCCCTGCCCTCCGCCAGATCGCGGATGGCGCCGATGGCGTCCTCGAGCCGGGCGAGGGTGTTGGGCTTGCGCCCCGCCACCCGCAGCGCGGAGTCGCCACGGCCGATCCCGCAGACCGTGCGGTTGCCGTACATCTCGTTGAGGGTGGCGAACGTGGAGGCGGTCACCTCCCAGGTGCGGGTCCCGGGGTTGGTGACCATGGGGCCGACGATCAGCCGCTCGGTCCGGGCCAGGATCTGGCTGTAGATGACGAACGGCTCCTGCCACAGCACGGCGGAGTCGAACGTCCAGCCGTAGCCGAAGCCATTGCGCTCGGCGCGGCGCATCAGCTCGACGACGGCCGAGGCGGGTGGATCGGTCTGAAGCACGAGTCCGAAGTCCATGCTCGCTCCCTGGGTCAGCTCAGGTACTGACAGGTGTCACGGGAGAGGAACTGGCCGTGCCCGGCACGTCCGGTGTACTCCCGCCGGTCGATGACGGGGACACCGCGCGAGAGCACGGTCTCGACCTGCCCGGTGATCTGCTTGCCCTCGTACGCCGAGTAGTCGACGTTCATGTGATGGGTCTCGGCGGACACGGTCTGCTGGGACCCCGGGTCGTAGACGACGATGTCGGCGTCGGCCCCGGGCGCGATGGTGCCCTTGCGCGGGTAGAGGCCGAACATCCTGGCCGGGGTGGCGCAGGCGATCTCGATCCAGCGGCGGCGGGAGATATGGCCGTCCACCACGGCCTGGTGGAGCAGGTCCATCCGGTGCTCCACGCCCGGCATGCCATTGGGGATCTTGGAGAAGTCGCCCCGGCCCAGCTCCTTCTGCCCGGTGAAGCAGAACGGGCAGTGGTCGGTGGAGACCACCTGGAGGTCGTTGGTCCGCAGCCCCCGCCACAGCGCGGCCTGGTGCTCGACAGGCCGCAGCGGGGTGGAGCAGACGTACTTGGCGCCCTCGAAGTCCGGCTCTGCGAGGTTGTCCGTGGACAGGAACAGATACTGCGGACACGTCTCGCCGAAGACCGGAAGCCCCAGGTCACGGGCGTGGGTCAGCTCCGCTACGGCCTCCTCGGCCGATACGTGGACCACATACAGCGGGGCGCCGGCCACCCGGGCGAGCTGAATGGCGCGATGGGTCGCCTCCGACTCCAGCAGCGCCTTGCGGACCTCACCGTGGTAGCGGGGGTCGGTCCTGCCCTCGGCCAGCGCCTGCTCCACCAGGACGTCGATGGCGATGCCGTTCTCGGCGTGCATCATGATCAGCCCGCCGTTGCCGGAGGCGCGCTGCATGGCCCGCAGGATCTGCCCGTCGTCGCTGTAGAAGACCCCCGGATAGGCCATGAACAGCTTGAAGCTGCTCACGCCCTCCCCCACCAGGAGATCCATCTCCTTGAGCGTGCTCTCGTTCACATCGGAGAGGATCATGTGGAAGCCGTAGTCGATGGCGCAGTTGCCGCGCGCCTTGAGGTGCCAGGCGTCCAGCCCCTCGCGCAGGGCGTGGCCCACCGTCTGGACGGCGAAGTCCACGATGGTGGTGGTGCCGCCCCAGGCCGCCGCCCGGGTGCCGGTCTCGAAGGTGTCGGAGGCGAACGTGCCGCCGAACGGCATCTCCATATGGGTGTGCCCGTCGACCCCGCCCGGGATGACGTACTTGCCGGTGGCGTCGATCGTACGGTCGGCGGTCCAGCCCTGGGCCCACTCGCTGCCGGGCGCGGCGAGGGCGGCGACCTTGCCGTCCTCGATCAGCACATCGGCCGGGGTCTCCTCGGCGGCGGTGACGACCAGCCCGCCACGGATCACGGTACGGGACATCAGCTCGCGCTCCTTCCGGACCGGGTGGTCGCCAGGGCGGTCCTGAGGGCCGCTTCGAGGATCTCCGCGCCCTCCTCGGCCTCGGCGACGGTGAGGCTGAGCGGCGGGGCGATCCGCAGCACGCTGCTGTTGTGCCCGCCGCCCTTGCCGATGAGCAGCCCGCCCTCCCGGGCGGCCTCCAGCACGGCGGACGCGCCCTCGGGCGACGGATCGCCGGTGCCCGGGTCCACCAGCTCGATGCCGATCATCAGCCCCCGGCCACGGACCTCGCGCACACCGTCCACACCGGCACAGGCGGCGCGCAGCCGCTCGATCAGCAGCCCGCCGACCCGGCGGGCGTTGCCCTGGAGGTCGTGTTCGACCAGGTGGTTGAGGTTGGCCAGACCGGCGGCCATGGTGATCGGGCTGCCGCCGAAGGTGGAGATGGAGTTGGCGCCCAGGCAGTTCATGACCTCGGCGCGGGCGACGACACCGCCGATCGACATGCCGTTGCCGATGCCCTTGGCGAAGGTGAGGATGTCGGGCGGCCCGGAGCCGTCGTGCGCCTGCCAGCCCCAGAAGTGGTCGCCGGTACGGCCCCAGCCGGTCTGCACCTCATCGGTGATCCACAGGATGCCGTGCCGGTCGAGCACCTCGCGGAAGGCGGCGAACAGCCCGTCGGGCGGGGAGGTGAAACCGCCGACGCCCTGGACCGGCTCGGCGATCAGCGCGGCGACATTGCCGTACCCCTGGCCGAGGACGTCCTCGAGGTCGGCCACGCACGCCTTGATGAACTCCCCGTCGGACAGCCCGGCGAACGGGCCCCGGGTGCGCACCCCACCGTGTACGTACAGCGTCTGCAACGGGGACAGACTGGTCGGCGACCAGCCGCGGTTGCCGGTGATGCCGACGGCCGAGAAGGAGCGGCCGTGGTAGCTGTTGCGCATCGCCAGGATCTGGTTGGACCTGCGGTACGTGGTGGCGAGCAGCAGGGCCGTGTCATTGGCCTCGGTGCCGGAGGTGGTGAAGAAGACCCGCGCGTCCGGGATGCCGGACAGCGCGGCGACCCGCTCGGCCAGATCGACCATGGGCCGGTCGAGGTAGAGCGTGGAGGTGTGCAGGATCCGCCCGGCCTGCTCGGTGATCGCCTTGGTGACCTCGGGGAGGGCGTGGGCGGTCATCGTGGTGAGGATGCCGCCGAAGAAGTCGAGGTAGCGGTTGCCCTCGGCGTCCCAGACATGGCGTCCCTCGCCGTGGGTGATCTCGATGGGGCGCTCGTAGTAGACGGCGAGCCAGTCGGGGAGTACGGCCTGGTGGCGGGCGTGGAGGGTGGCGTGGGCGCCGCCTGTGACGTCGTCGCTGCTCATGGCCGCACCAGCCCCTCGTAGGCGTCGGGCCGCCGGTCGCGATAGAACGCCCACTGTTGGCGCACCTCGTCGATCAGGCCGAAGTCGAGGTCGCGGACGATCAGCTCCTCCTCCTTGTCACTGGCCACATCGCCGACGAACTGGCCGCGCGGATCGACGAAGTAGCTGGTGCCGTAGAAGTCGTTGTCGCCGTACTCCTCGGTGCCGACGCGGTTGATCGCGGCGATGAAGTACTCGTTGGCGACGGCCGCGGCGGGCTGCTCCAGCTGCCAGAGGTAGGCCGACAGGCCCCGGGAGGTGGCCGAGGGGTTGTAGACCAGCTGCGCCCCCGCCAGGCCCAGCGCACGCCAGCCCTCGGGGAA
>NZ_JBQTCE010000018.1:0-68630 GCF_052665095.1 Streptomyces sp. NEAU-174
GTGCCGAGTAGTCAACGTTCCACCCATGAGCAACCGTGCAAGACACTTGCTTGCAGTCGGCTATGTGCTCCTTAGAAAGGAGGTGATCCAGCCGCACCTTCCGGTACGGCTACCTTGTTACGACTTCGTCCCAATCGCCAGTCCCACCTTCGACGGCTCCCTCCACAAGGGTTGGGCCACCGGCTTCGGGTGTTACCGACTTTCGTGACGTGACGGGCGGTGTGTACAAGGCCCGGGAACGTATTCACCGCAGCAATGCTGATCTGCGATTACTAGCGACTCCGACTTCATGGGGTCGAGTTGCAGACCCCAATCCGAACTGAGACCGGCTTTTTGAGATTCGCTCCACCTCACGGCTTCGCAGCTCATTGTACCGGCCATTGTAGCACGTGTGCAGCCCAAGACATAAGGGGCATGATGACTTGACGTCGTCCCCACCTTCCTCCGAGTTGACCCCGGCAGTCTCCTGTGAGTCCCCATCACCCCGAAAGGCATGCTGGCAACACAGAACAAGGGTTGCGCTCGTTGCGGGACTTAACCCAACATCTCACGACACGAGCTGACGACAGCCATGCACCACCTGTACACCGACCACAAGGGGGACCCTGTCTCCAGAGTTTTCCGGTGTATGTCAAGCCTTGGTAAGGTTCTTCGCGTTGCGTCGAATTAAGCCACATGCTCCGCCGCTTGTGCGGGCCCCCGTCAATTCCTTTGAGTTTTAGCCTTGCGGCCGTACTCCCCAGGCGGGGAACTTAATGCGTTAGCTGCGGCACGGACAACGTGGAATGTCGCCCACACCTAGTTCCCAACGTTTACGGCGTGGACTACCAGGGTATCTAATCCTGTTCGCTCCCCACGCTTTCGCTCCTCAGCGTCAGTATCGGCCCAGAGATCCGCCTTCGCCACCGGTGTTCCTCCTGATATCTGCGCATTTCACCGCTACACCAGGAATTCCGATCTCCCCTACCGAACTCTAGCCTGCCCGTATCGAATGCAGACCCGGAGTTAAGCCCCGGGCTTTCACATCCGACGCGACAAGCCGCCTACGAGCTCTTTACGCCCAATAATTCCGGACAACGCTTGCGCCCTACGTATTACCGCGGCTGCTGGCACGTAGTTAGCCGGCGCTTCTTCTGCAGGTACCGTCACTTGCGCTTCTTCCCTGCTGAAAGAGGTTTACAACCCGAAGGCCGTCATCCCTCACGCGGCGTCGCTGCATCAGGCTTGCGCCCATTGTGCAATATTCCCCACTGCTGCCTCCCGTAGGAGTCTGGGCCGTGTCTCAGTCCCAGTGTGGCCGGTCGCCCTCTCAGGCCGGCTACCCGTCGTCGCCTTGGTAGGCCATCACCCCACCAACAAGCTGATAGGCCGCGGGCTCATCCTGCACCGCCGGAGCTTTCCACCACCAGACCATGCGGTCGGCAGTCGTATCCGGTATTAGACCCCGTTTCCAGGGCTTGTCCCAGAGTGCAGGGCAGATTGCCCACGTGTTACTCACCCGTTCGCCACTAATCCCCGGCCGAAACCGGTTCATCGTTCGACTTGCATGTGTTAAGCACGCCGCCAGCGTTCGTCCTGAGCCAGGATCAAACTCTCCGTGAATGCCTCCGGGATATCCCGGTAAACACTGCACGAGAGCGGAACCACCAGAGGAATAACCCAGTGGTTCACAGCGTCCTCGCTGTGTTTTTCTTCAAAGGAACCTCGTCCACGAGTGGACGGGGTATCAACATATCTGGCGTTGACTTTTGGCACGCTGTTGAGTTCTCAAGGAACGGACGCTTCCTTCGAAACCGTTTCACCGGTTTCTCCGGGCGCTTCCCTTCGGTGTTTCACACGCTATCAGACTATTTCCGGCTCTCCGTACCCGTGTCTCTCGCAAGGCATGCGAAAGCGGATCCGAGATTTGGATCAAGTAGCTGATGGCGCCGCCCTGAACCTTGATGTGCACGCAGATGTTCGCTGTGCTTCATCCGGTGGGCAGGGATACGACAGTACAGCGCCCCGCGCGGCCGTGGCAAATCGATTCCCGGCCCGGGCACCCCCTCCTGCCTGCGCCACGTGTGCGGAATCCGTAGTTCCTATGACTTACTCTTCTGGGCAGTGCGCTGTCCGGGACAGGTGGTGACGGCGCGTGATGAATCTTCACCTCCCGGGAGGCTCCCATGACCAGCGTGACCTCACCGGTCGCCGGCCGCGTGATCGGGCTCGAAGCGGTGCCCGATCCGGTGTTCTCCGGCGCCATGGTCGGTCCGGGCACGGCGATCGACCCCGTACTCGAGCCCTTCGTGGCCGTGGCCCCGGTCGACGGCATCGTCGTCTCCCTGCACCCGCACGCGTTCGTCGTCGTGGACGGGGAGGGGCACGGTGTGCTCACCCACCTCGGCATCGACACCGTGCAGCTGAACGGTGAGGGCTTCGAGGTCCTCATCAACAAGGGGGACACCGTCAAGCGCGGTGGCGCGATCGTGCGCTGGGACCCGGCCACCGCCGTGGCCGCGGGCAAGTCGCCGATCTGCCCGATCGTGGCGCTCGAGGCCACGGCCGATGCCCTGTCCGGCGTCAAGGAGGACGTCGATGTGAAGACGGGCGACACACTCTTCGACTGGTGAGCCGGGCGTGCGCCCGGCGGCCGATGGGGACCGGGCCGGGCGGCGCACCGCGGGTACGACATCCACCATGGCGGGGTTCCGCCGTATCGACCGGGGACGGGTGACATGGAGACAACGCTGCGAGGCGTCGGCGTGAGCCACGGGGTGGCCATCGGCGAGGTGCGCCATATGGGGACGGCGGTCCTGGAGCCGCCGGCGAAGCAGATTCCGGCCGATGAGGCGCCGCGTGAGCAGGGGCGGGCGCGCCAGGCGGTGGAGGCCGTGGCGGCCGATCTGGTCGCGCGCGGCAATCTGGCGGGCGGCGAGGCCCAGGCCGTGCTCGAGGCGCAGGCCATGATGGCGCAGGACCCGGAGCTGATGGCCGATGTCGAGCGGCGCATCACCGTGGGCAGCACCGCCGAGCGCGCGGTGTACGACGCCTTCGCGGCCTACCGGGCGCTGCTGGCGGGGGCCGGTGACTACCTGGCGGGCCGGGTGGCCGACCTCGACGACGTCCGGAACCGGATCGTGGCGCGGCTGCTGGGTGTGCCGATGCCGGGTGTGCCGGACAGCGATGAGCCGTATGTGCTGATCGCGCGGGACCTCGCCCCGGCCGACACCGCGCTGCTCGACCCGACGCTGGTGCTGGGGTTCGTGACCGAGGAGGGCGGGCCGACGAGCCACAGCGCGATCCTCGCCCGTGCCCTTGGGGTGCCGGCCGTGGTCGCGCTGCCCGGTGCCGGGGATCTGGTCGAGGGCACCCTGATCGCCGTCGACGGCAGCACGGGCGAGATCTTCGTGTCCCCGAGCGAGGACAAGCGGGCCGAGCTGACGCGCGCCGCCGAGGAGCGCCGGGCCGCGCTGGCCGCCTCCTCCGGTCCGGGTGCGACGTCGGACGGGCACAAGGTGCCGCTGCTGGCGAACGTCGGCGGACCGGCCGATGTGCCGGCGGCGGTCGAGGCGGGCGCCGAGGGTGTGGGGCTGTTCCGCACCGAGTTCCTCTTCCTCGACGACAGCACTCAGGCGCCGTCGGAGGAGAAGCAGGTCACGGCCTACCGGCAGGTACTGGAGGCGTTCCCCGAGGGCCGGGTGGTGGTGCGGGTCCTGGACGCGGGCGCGGACAAGCCGCTGGACTTCCTCACCCCGGCCGATGAGCCCAACCCGGCGCTGGGCGTGCGCGGTCTGCGTACCCTGCTGGACCACCCCGAGGTGCTGCGGACGCAGCTCACGGCGCTGGCCAAGGCGTCGGAGGGACTGCCGGTCTATCTCGAGGTGATGGCCCCGATGGTGGCCGACCGGCTGGACGCCAAGGCGTTCGCGGACGCGTGCCGCGAGGCGGGGCTGCGGGCCAAGTTCGGCGCCATGGTGGAGATTCCGTCCGCCGCGCTGCGGGCGCGCTCGATCCTCCAGGAGGTCGAGTTCCTCTCGCTGGGCACCAACGACCTGGCGCAGTACACCTTCGCGGCCGACCGTCAGGTCGGAGCGGTGTCGCGGCTCCAGGACCCGTGGCAGCCCGCGCTGCTCGACCTGGTGGCGGCGTCGGCGGAGGCCGCGCAGGCCGAGGGCAAGAGCTGTGGTGTCTGCGGTGAGGCCGCCTCCGATCCGCTGCTGGCGTGTGTGCTGGCCGGTCTGGGCGTCACCAGCCTCTCCATGGGTGCGGCCTCCATTCCGTATGTGCGCGCGACGCTGGCCAAGCACACGCTGGCGCAGTGCGAGCGGGCCGCCTCCGCGGCGCGCGCGGCGGACACCGCGGAGGATGCCCGCCGGGCGGCGCAGGCGGTGTTGTCCGGCGAATGAGCCGGTGGGCTGTGAGTGCTGAGTCGTGAGCTTTGAGCTGTGAAATGTGAGCTTTGAGCCGTGGGCTGTTGATGAGGGCGTCCCGCCGGGTGGCGGGACGCCTTCGGTCATTCCGGGCGGCTGAGCGGGATGCCGGCCCGGTATTCGACGCCGTGCTCCGGAGGGATGGGTTCACCGGTCTCGGCGTCGGTGCAGTACGCGGTGAACACCTCCGCCTCGCTCAGCGGGCGCAGCCAGCCGTCCTGAAGCGCCCAGCCGCGGACCGTCTCCGGGGAGTCCGCCACGATGGTGCGCAGCACCAGGCCGCCGGCGCCGCGCAGGGCGAACCCGCAGGCCAGGACGGTGCGAAAGACCAGCCCCGAGGGCTCGGCCAGCTTCGGCGGGCCCGCTTCCCGGGCGTCGGCGTGGAGCACGGCGACCAGTGATGTGCCGTCCGCGGGCACGCTGCACACCAGATGGTGGACGCCCGGCCCGACCGACTCGACGACCGCGCGCAGCGCGGCCCCGGCGCGGTCGAACGCGGCGCGGGCGGTGGTGTCGTCGCGGCACTCCCCGTGGTGGCCGACGCGGGAGAGCAGCGCCGTGGCGTACTCCCAGGTGGCCTGCTCCTCGGCCACGCCGATGAGCCGTGGCACCAGGCGGGCGATCGGCTGGCCCTCGTAGGTGACGGTGCCGCCCGCGACGGCCAGCTCCGCCGTATAGCGCGTGCGGCTCGCGGCGGTGTCCGGGTCGAGCCGGGTGTCCGCGCAGAACTCCTCGTAGGCGACGGGGTCGAAGAGGGCGACGGTGGTGTGGACGCCCTTGGCCGCGAGCGCCTTCAGCAGCCCCTCCATCTCCCGTAGATACGCTCCGTGGTCGTCGAAGGCGAATGACTCGTAGTGCCGCATGGCCGCGAAGTCCCGCTCGTCGGCGAGCAGGGCCACGGTGCTGGGCACCTCTCTGCGGAGGGCGCGCCGGGTGGTCTGCCTCCTCGTACGCTGCCGGGTCGTCGGTTTCTGTGTCCTCGGCTTCTGTGCCTTCGGCTTTTGTGTCTTCGGCTTCTGCGTCTTCGGCTTCCTGTGCCCGCCCGGGCGGTTCCGGTGGCTCCTGCGGCCGGTGTGCGCCATGACTCCCCCTCAGCGCGGATGTTCAGTGCTCACTCACCGTAACCGGGGCCACTGACAACGCTCCGTCACCGCGGTCCCGTACCAGGTGGCGCTGGGCACCGCACATGGCGGCGAGCCCGGCGCCGAGGCCGAGCCAGCCGAGGGGGCCCGCCGCGATCGCCGCCGTCACCGCGAGCGGACCCGCACTGCGCTGGGCGGCCTGGGCCAGGCCGTGCACGCCGAGGTAGGCGCCCTGTGCGGTGGGCGGGGCGAGGACCACGGACAGCTCCCAGGAGATCGTGGCGTGCAGCATCTCCGCGACGGTGAAGGCGGTGGCGGCCAGCACCAGCGCGGTGGCCGCGAACCAGGGCGCGCCGACGGCCGAGGCGGCCAGCGCGGCCCCGCCGACGAGGAAGGCACCGGCCAGTGGCCACAGCGAGGTGCGTGCGGTGTGCGGGGTGGCGCCGAAGCGGGCGAACGGGACCTGGAAGAGCACCACGAGCAGGTTGTTGAGGACGAGCAGCAGGGGGACGAGTTGGTGCGGGGTGCTGGTGGCCGTCACGGCCCACAGCGGCAGACCGACCTTGAAGACGGAGTCGTCGAGGAAGAGGACGGCCTCGCTGGCGGTGTAGGCGAGGTAGCGGCGGTCGCGCCAGGGGGTGGGGGCGGTGGTTTCCTCGGGTGCGGGTGCAGGTGCGGGTTCCGCGGGGGCGGGTCCCGTGGGGGTGGGTGCGCCGGGTTCCGCGGGTGCGGATGTGGCCGCGATGCGGGACGCCGAGGGCGGTTCTGCGCAGCCGAGCGTGAACAGCGCGGAGGCAACGAAGGAGAGCGCGTCGCCGATCAGCAGCCAGCGGTAGACGGTGACCGTACCGCCGGTGAGTGCCGCGGCCGCCGCGAGGCCGCCGACGGCCCAGCCGACGTTCATGGCGGTGCGGCTGATGGCCTGGTAGCGGACGCGCTCGGGGCCCGCGACCCGGGTCGCGTACAGCTTGGTCAGCACGGCGGCCGCACGGTCGCCCAGGCTGCCCACCGAGGCGATGGCGAGCAGGAGCCGGAGGTCGGTGGTGGTGAGCAGGGCCAATGAGGCGGCGGCGCGCACCAGTTGGACGGTGATCAGGAGCGGGCGCAGTCTGACGCGGTCGGCGAGGAGGCCGCCGAGGGGCGGACCCGCGATGCCGATCGCTCCGGATACGGCGAGCAGCAGGCCGATCTCGGCGGTGCTGAGCCCGGCGGCGAAGGTGAAGTAGAGCGCCGCGGTCGCGCCCCACAGACCCGAGCCGATCCGGTCGACGAAGGTGACGATCAGCATGCGTCGGCCGTCCCGGCCGCCGGGGATGCGGTCGCTGAGCGCGGTGCGGCGCGTTGGCTTGCCCACCCTGGTTCCCCCTGACATTCCCGCTTGACATTCTCTTTTGTATTGATACAGAGTTACTTCTGTGGCGACACAATATGAGATCACCGGTGCGTCGGCCAAGGGGATTGCCGCGTCCGTCGAACAGGGCGTGGTGGAGGGGGCGTTGGCGCCCGGTACCGCGCTGCCCCCGGTGCGCCGGCTGGCGGAGCGCCTGGGCGTCAGCCCCGGCACCGTCGCGACCGCGTACAAGGAGCTGCGGCGGCGCGGGATCGTGGTGACCCAGGGGCGGGGCGGCACGGTGGTCGCCCCGACGCCCGCCGTCGCCTCGCGTCGCCCGCCGCCGGTGCCTGAGGGGGTGCGCGATCTGGCGGGCGGTCACCCCGATCCGGCCTTCCTGCCCGCTCTGCTGCCGACCGCCCGGCTCTCTCCCGGGGTGCGGTCGCATCGCGCCCAGCCCCGGCTGGCCGGTCTGGAGGAGCTGACCCGCGCCTGGTACGAGCGCGACGGCGTGCCGGCCGAGCATCTGACCTTCGCCCATGGCGCGCTCGACTGCGTGGCCCGGCTGCTGTCCGTCGAGCTCAGGCCCGGTGACTCCGTGGCGATGGAGGACCCCGGCTACCACCATCTGCTGGACCTCGTCCCGGCGCTGGGGCTGCGGAGCGTGCCGGTGGCCGTGGACGACGAGGGCATCCGGCCGGACGCGCTGCGGGGGGCGCTGCGGGCGGGGGCGCGTGCGGTGATCTGTAGCCCGCGTGGGCAGAACCCTTACGGGGGCTGGTTCTCGGCGGGGCGGCGGGATGCGCTGCTGGGGGTTTTGGGTGAGGCGGCGGGTGAGGTGCTGGTGATCGAGGACGATCATGCGGCGGATGTCGCGGGGGTGCCGTTGTACAGCCTTACGGCGGGGGGCAGGGGCAACACTGCGGGGGGTCCGGCGCGGTGGGCGCAGGTGCGTACCGTCTCCAAGCATCTGGGGACCGACCTGCGGTGGGGCGCGCTCGCCTGCGACCGTACGACGCTGGCGCGCCATGACGGCCGCATGCTGCTGACGTCGGGCTGGGTCAGCCATGTGCTCCAGGAGACCGTCGCCCGGCTGATGACCGACCCGGAGACCCAGGGCCTGGTGGCCTCGGCGCGGTCCGCCTACGCGCGGCGGCGTGAGGCCCTGCTGGCGGCGCTGTCGGCCCGGGGGATCGCCGCGCACGGGGCGAGCGGGATGAATGTGTGGGTGCCGGTGCGGGATGAGGCGGCGGTGGTCAACGGGTTGCGGACGCGGGGGTGGTGGGTGGCGGCCGGTGCGAGGTTTCGGCTGGCTGCGGGGGCGGGGGTGCGGATTACGACGGCGGGGTTGGGGGAGGGGGATGCGGGGGGTTTGGCGGGGGATTTGGCGGGGGTGTTGGGGGAGGCGCAGGCGACGTATGGGGGGTAGGCGGGGGTGTTTCCCCACCCCGCCCCTTCCCGAAACCGGGGCGCGGCCCCGGCCCCCGCTGGGGCTCCGCCCCAGACCCCGTTTCGGGGGCTCCGCCCCCGGACCCCCGCCGGGGCTCCGCCCCTGGACCCCGCTCCTCAAACGCCGGAGGGGCTGGATTTCGGGCACCGCCCCGGACTCCCCAAGCCCCGGAGAGGCCGGATGTGGGACACCGCTTCGAACTCCTCAAGCCCTGGAGGGGCTGGGAAGCATGCCCGAGGGGCCGGAACCTCAAGAGGTCGGGGTGGCCCCGCCCCTCTGCTGGGCCAAGCGCTCGTAATACCGCAGCAGTTCCACATCGTCCACCGACCCCGGGTTCACCGCCTTGTCCAAGGACGTGCCCTGGAGGAGGCGCTTGACCGGGACCTCGATGCGTTTGCCGGTGAGGGTGTGGGGGACGCCGGGGACCTCGATGACCTCGTCGGGGACGTGGCGGGGGGAGAGTTGGGTGCGGATGGTGGTTTTGATGCGGGTCAGGAGTTCCTCGTTCAGGGTGGCGCCGGGGGCCAGGTGGACGAAGAGGGGCATCCAGTAGCCGCCGTCGGGTTGTTCGACGCCGATGACGAGGGACTCGCGGATCTCCGGGAGACGTTCGACCGCCTCGTAGATGTCGGCGGAGCCCATGCGGACGCCCTGGCGGTTGAGGGTGGAGTCGGAGCGGCCGTGGATGATCACGGTGCCTCGGGAGGTCAGGGTGATCCAGTCGCCGTGGCGCCAGGCGCCGGGGAACATCTCGAAGTAGCTGTCGCGGTAGCGGGTGCCGTCGGGGTCGTTCCAGAAGCGGACGGGCATCGACGGCATGGGGCGGGCCACGATCAGCTCGCCGACCTCGTCGATCACCGGTTCGCCCTGCGGGTCCCACGCCTGGAGGTCGGTGCCGAGGCCGGGGGCCTGGAGTTCGCCGATGTAGACGGGGAGGGTGGGCGCGGCGCCCGCGAAGCAGCTGCACACGTCGGTGCCGCCGCTGACGGAGGCGATCCACATGTCCTCGGCCACCTCGTCGTGGATCCACCGGAAGCCGTCGGGTGGCAGGGGGGAGCCGGTGGTGGCGACGCATTTCACGGCGGAGAGGTCGAAGTCGCGGCCCGGGTGGACGTCGGCCTTGCGGCAGGCCATGACGTACGCGGCGGAGGTGCCGTAGAGCGTGGTGCCGGTGCGTTCGGCGACGCGCCACTGGGCGGCGGTGTCCGGGTAGCCGGGGCTGCCGTCGTAGAGGACGACGGTGGCGCCGACCAGCAGGCCGGACACCAGGAAGTTCCACATCATCCAGCCGGTGGAGGTGTACCAGAAGAAGCGGTCCTCGGGGCCGAGGTCGCAGTGGAGGCCGAGCTGCTTGAGGTGTTCGAGCAGGATGCCGCCCTGGGACTGGACGATCGCCTTGGGCAGGCCGGTGGTGCCGGAGGAGTAGAGCACCCACAGGGGGTGGTCGAAGGGGAGCTGTTCGAAGACCGGCTCCACCGGTTCGCTGACGATGTCGTCCCACACCAGCGTGGACTCGGGCGCGGGGGTGCCCAGCAGCGGGATGTGGACGACGGCGCGCAGGCTGGGCAGCTCGGCGCGCAGCTCGGTCACGGTGGCGGTGCGGTCGTGGGTCTTTCCGCCGTAGCGGTAGCCGTCGACGGTGAAGAGCACCACCGGCTCGACCTGCTGGAAGCGGTCCAGGACGCTGCGGGCGCCGAAGTCGGGGGCGCAGGAGGTCCATACGGCGCCGACGGCGGCGGCGGCCAGGAGGGCCACGGTGGCCTGCGGGATGTTGGGGACGTAGCCGCTGACCCGGTCGCCCGGGCGGACGCCGAGGCGGCGCAGCTCGGCGGCGACCGCGCCGACCTGGCCGCGCAGCTCGGCCCAGCTGACCGGGCGCGGGTCCTGGACCTCGTCGACGTGGAGCAGCGCGGGGTCGTCGGCGCGGGCGGGGTCCTCGGCGGCGCGCAGGGCGTGCTCCGCGTAGTTGAGGGTGGCGCCGGGGAACCACTGGGCGCCGGGCATGGTGGCGTCGGCGAGCACCCGCTCGTACGGGGTGGCGAAGCGCACCTCGAACCATTCGGCGACCGCCCGCCAGAAGGTCTCCAGCTCCGCCACCGACCAGCGGTGCAGCGCGGCGTAGCTCGCGCTCGGGTCGTCCGGGGCGGGCGCCGGGGCGCCGTGCCGCTCGGCCGCCCAGGCGTGGAAGGCGGTCAGCCGGGACCGGGCGATCCGGTCCGCGCCGGGCTGCCACAGGGGGTGCGGCCGGTGGTCGGAGTGGGCTGCGGTGGTCATGGGTGTCGGCTCCCGGGCTGTCCGCGTCGGATGTGTCCGTGGGTGGCACATCCGCCTCGTATGCGTCCGGTCGTGACGATGCCATGTGATCGACTCCCGCACCAGGGGCGCCACTCCACATCACAGGGCGGGATCATGTGCGAGGACCACAGGTGAACGGCAGTTGAACCATGTCTCTGCCGGGCGTCGGCAATGGCAGGCTGATCAGTATGGATGCGCGTGACCTGGTGCGGTCGGAGAAGCTGGTGCGGTCGGTGAGGGTGCTCTGCACCGCGCAGGGGCTGCGGTCACTGCGCTCGGCGTGGCGGCGTCGGCGTTCCGACGCGGCCGCGCTGCCCCGCCGGGGCGCCGAGCTGGCCCGGGTGCCGGGTGCGGTGCAAGGGGCCGATCCGGAGCCGGGGGGCGGGGTGGTGCGGTTCGCGCGGTCCTCGCTGCGGGTGCGGGTGACCACGGGCGGCGCGGTGTTCTGCGGCTGGGACGGGGCCGAGCCGGAGCCGTCGTACGCGCTGGACGGGCCCTGTCCGGAGGCGGACGAGCGGGCGGAGCTGGAGCCGGACACCGGTGGCGGCTGGCGGGTGGTGTCGGAGCGGGTCACGGTGATGGTGGGGCGGACCGGCACGGTGGAGGTGCGGACCCCGGGCGGGGTCGTGCTGCGGCGGGATCTGCCGCCGCGGTGGTGGGAGCCCGCCGGGACGCGGGGGCCGGCGGGGGCGGGAGCGGGAGTGGGGCCTGGGGCGGGTGCGGGTGCGGGTGCGGGCCCTGGGGCGGGTGCGAGGTCAGGGCCGGGGGCCGGAGCGGGGTCAGGGCTGGGAGCGGGGTCAGGGCTGGGGGTGGGGCTGGGGGTGGGGCTCGCGGAGCCGGGGCTGGGGCTGGGGGGCGGATCCGCCGAGCCACGGCTCGCGGGGCCGGAGGCGGGGCCGGGGTCCTCAGAGCCGGGATCCACGGAGCCGAGGTCCTCGGAGCCGGGATCCACGGAGCCGGGGTCCACAGAGCCGGGTGCGGAGCCCCGGACCGTGGATCCCGGGCTCGGGCCCGGGCTGGTCGGGGAGGGCGCACGCTGGCTCCAGCTGTCCGAAGTGTCCGCGGACGCGCGCTTCTTCGGGCTCGGCGGACGGGCCTCCGGGCCCCGGCTGCGGGACGGGGTGTACCGGCTGTGGAACACCGATCCGGGTGGCAGCTTCGAGCCGGGGGACGATCCGCTGTATCTGACCATGCCGGTGCAGCTGGTGGTGGCCGACGCGGGCACCCATCTGGTGTTCCACGACAACTCCTGGGACGGCACGGTCACCCTGCGGGAGGGCGAGGAGGGCGCGGGCTCCGGCCATGACCGGCCCGGCCGCTGCCGGACGCGGCTGGAGGGCGGCCCGCTGCGCTACTGGGTGATCGTGGGCACCACTCCGGCGCGGGTGCTGAACGGCTGGACGGCGCTGACCGGCGCCCCGGCGGTGCCGCCGCGGTGGGCGCTCGGCCATCACCACGCGCGCTGGGGGTTCCGCGACGCGGCGGAGGTCCGGCGGGTGGTGGCGGGCTACCGGGAGCGGAATCTGCCGCTGTCCGCACTGCACCTGGACATCGACCACCTCATCGGCCACCGGGTGTTCACGGTGGACGGCACGCGCTTCCCCGATCTGCCGGGGCTCGCCGCCGAACTTCTCGAGGACGGGGTGCGGCTGGTATCGATCGTCGACCCGGCGGTGAAGGCGGAGCCGGGCAACGCGGTGTACGAGAGCGGGGCGGCGGACGACGTCTTCGTGCGCGACGCCCGGGGGCGTGAGGTGCGCGGAGTGGTGTGGGCGGGCGAGTCGGTGTTCCCCGACTTCACCGATCCGCGGGTGCGCAAGTGGTGGGGCGGGCTGTACGCGGAACGGCTGGCGCAGGGTTTCTCCGGGGTGTGGCACGACATGAACGAACCGGTGTCGTTCGCCGCCTTCGGGGAGACCACGCTGCCGCGCTCGGCCCGGCACGCCCTGGAGGGCCGGGGCGGCGACCACCGCGAGGCGCACAACGTCTACGGGCTGGCGATGGCGCGGGCGGGCTACGAGGGGCTGTGCGAGCTGCGCCCCGACGAGCGGCCGTTTCTCTTCTCGCGCTCGGGGTGGGCTGGGCTCCAGCGGTACGGGGGCAGCTGGTCCGGCGACGTGGCCACGGGCTGGGCGGGGCTGCGGGCCTCGCTGTCGCTTGTGATCGGGCTGGGCCTGTCCGGGGTGCCGTATTCGGGGCCCGACATCGGTGGTTTCACCGGCTCTCCGTCGCCGGAGTTGTATCTGCGGTGGTTCCAGCTGGGCGCGTATCTCCCGCTGTTCCGCACCCATTCGGCGATCTCGGCGGGGCGGCGGGAGCCGTGGGAATTCGGGTCGCGGGTGCTGGAGCACGCGGCGGCGGCGCTGCGCGAACGGCAGCGGCTGCTGCCGTACTTCACCACGCTGGCGCAGCTGGCCGCGCGCACCGGCGCCCCGTATGTGCGGCCCGTGTGGTGGCGGACGCCGAAGGACCGGGCGCTGCGCGACTGCGAGGACGCCTTTCTGCTGGGGGACGCGCTGCTGGTGGCACCGGTGCTGGAGGAGGGCGCCCGCCGCCGCCCGGTCCGGCTGCCGCGCGGCCGCTGGTACGACACGGTGACCGGCCGGGCGTACCACGGCCCCGGGCAGGTGGTGCTGGACGCTCCCCTGTCGGGCATCCCGGTGCTGGCCCGGGCCGGTTCGGTGGTGCCGGTGGCGGCGCCCGGCGGCGGGGTGGAGCTGGAGGTGTGGACCCCGTGTGCGGGCCGCAAGGGCGCGGGCGCGGGCTCGCTGGCCGTGGACACCGGCGACGGCTGGGAAAAGCCGGAACTGCTGCGCTTCAGCACCCGGCTGCGGGACGGCGAGGTGATGATCGAGCGCGAGGGCGGCGGTGAGGTGGGCTACCCGATACGAGTACGGGGCGAGGCTCCGCCCTCCGAGGACCGCCACGCCCCCCGAGCAAGCTGACCGCGCCGCGGTCTGCCCGCTGCGCCCCGAGTGGCACGCCAGGCAGACCGCCCCGCTCCCCCGCGCCCACCCAAGTCGGCGCCCGCAGCCCAACGGCCGAAAGCCATGCCGAGCTCCCGCCGCGACGGGACCGAGGACACCCCGCAGCGCGGGCTTGTGACCGCGGGCACCGGCCGATGCGCATCCCGCGGACGCGGAGTCGCGGACACGGGCTTGTTTTCGCTTCTCCCGGTGGGATAAGTGATGGGCATGCCAAGACTCGCCGTCGCGCTGCGTGCGCTCGCTCTGCCCGTCGCCGCTCTGCTGGCCGTCGCGCCGTACACCCCGGCGCAGGCGAAGGCGGAGCCCAAGGCTCCGAAGGAGTTCGTGGCTCTCCGGGACGTCGATCCGACGATCCGGCAGGAGATCCGGTACTTCACGCCGCACAACTTCACCGGCGATCCGGTGGACGGATACCGCCGGCCGATGTGCATCCTGACCCGTCCGGCCGCCGAGGCGCTGCACCGGGCGCAGCGTCAACTGCTGCGGCGCGGCTACACCTTGAAGGTGTACGACTGCTATCGGCCGCAGCGCGCGGTGAACGACTTCGTGGAGTGGGCCAAGGATCTGGGCGATCAGCGGATGAAGGGCGAGTTCTATCCGGAGGTCGACAAGACGCGGCTGTTCGAGGACGGCTATATCGCCGAGAAGTCGGGGCACAGCCGGGGCAGCACCGTGGATCTGACGATCGCTCGGCTGCCCGCACTGCCCACGCGCCCGTATGTGCCGGGCGAGAAGCTGGTGCCGTGCTACGCGGCCAAGGAGGACCGTTTCCCGGACAACTCCGTGGACATGGGCACGGGTTACGACTGCTTCGACACGCGCTCGCATACCCTCGATCCGCGCATCAAGGGGGTGCAGCGGGCCAACCGGCTGCTGCTCAAGGGCACGTTGGAGAAGCTCGGGTTCGTCAATCTGGCCGAGGAGTGGTGGCACTACACCTTCAAGCCGGAGCTGTTCCCGGACACGTACTTCGACTTTCCGGTCTCGCGCCGCTCGCTGAGCGGCTGACCGGCTGAGCGCGCCTCACAGCCGTCCCCCCGCCGTGTCCGAGGACAGCCGCTGGGCGATGTACACGGGCACCACGGACACCAGGATGAGCAGCGCGGCGACGACGTTGACGACGGGGGCCTGGTGGGGGCGGGCCAGGTTCTCGTAGATCCAGATGGGCAGGGTGCGGGTGCCGGGCCCGGCGGTGAAGGTCGTGACGACGATCTCGTCGAAGGAGAGCGCGAAGGCCAGCAGTCCGCCCGCGAAGAGCGCGGAGCGCATGGCGGGGAAGGTGACGTACCGGAAGGTCTGCCAGGAGCGCGCCCCGAGGTCGGCGGACGCCTCGGCCAGGGAGGGCGCGATACGGCGCAGCCGGGCGCCGATGTTGTTGAAGACGATGACGACGCAGAACGTGGCGTGCCCGACGACCACCGTGAACAGGCCGAAGCCGATGCCGATCGGGTCGAGGACGGTGCGGAAGGCGGCGTTGAGGGCGATACCGCTGACGATGCCGGGCAGCGCGATCGGCAGGACGAGCAGGAAGGACACGGTCCGCCGTCCGAAGAAGCGGTGCCGGTGGACGGCGTACGCGGCGAGGGTGCCCAGGACCAGGGCGATCGCGGTGGCGGCGAGCCCGGCCTTGAGCGAGGTGAGCAGGGCCTCGCGGGCGCCGTCGCTGTGCAGGGCGGCCCGCCACCAGCGTCCGGTGAGGCCGCTGGGCGGCCAGCCGAAGGAGCGGTCGGCGTTGAAGGAGTTCAGCAGCACCAGCAGCAGGGGGACGTAGACGATCGCGAGGCCGGCCGCGGTGACACAGCCGAGGACCACTCGGGCGGTGCGCGACAGGCGCATGGGCCCACCTCCTGGGGCGACTGGAGCGGCTAGGGCGACTGGAGCAGTTAGAGCGAGTCGAGGGCGCCCGCACGGCGTACGGCGGCCAGGTAGCAGACGATGAGGACCACGGGTACGGCGGAGAGCGCGGCGGCCATCGGCAGATCCAGGGTGACCTGTGAGGCGATGACATTGCCCAGCAGCTGGGTCTTGCCGCCGACGATCTGCACGGTGAGGTAGTCGCCCAGGCTGAGCGAGAAGGTGAAGACGGACCCGGCGAGCACGGCGGGGCGTACGGCGGGCAGGACGACGGAGCGCAGGGTCCGCCAGGCGCCGGCGCCGAGGTCGGCCGAGGCCTCCAGCATCCGCTCGGGGAGCCGTTCGAGGGCCGCGTACACCGGCAGGATCATGTACGGCAGCCAGAGGTAGGCGAGCACGATGACGACGGCGGTGGTGCCGTAGCCGGGCCCGTGCAGCCCGAACGGGGCGAGGGCGGCGCCCAGGACGCCGTCCTCGCCGAGCATGACCCGCCAGGCGTACGCCTTGACCAGATAGCCGGCCCACAGCGGGGTGAGCACGGCGACCAGCAGCGGCCGCCGCCACCGCCGCCCCGCGACCCGCGCCATGCAGAACGCCATGGGCAGGGCGAGAAGCGCGTCGATGACGGTGACGGCGGCCGCGATGGACAGGGTGCGCAGGGCGATGGTGCGGTAGACGGGGGTGGTCAGCAGCTCGTGGAAGTTGTCGGTGTTCCAGGTGTGGACGACATCGGAGGTGAACGAGTCGGTGGTCCAGAAGGCCGACAGCAGCAGGATGGCGAGCGAGCCAAGATAGGCCAGGGTCAGCCAGAGCAGGGGCGGGGCGAGGAGCGCGGTGAGGCGCAGCCGCGATCCTGAGGTGGGCGCGGCGGGCATCTCAGCCCTTGACCTCCGTCCAGGCCCGGGTCCACTGGGCGTAGTCGGTGCAGGTGGCGTCCTTACGGCCGTCGAGGCACTCCTTGATGGGCGTGGTCCAGAAGTGGACGCGCTGGAAGTACTTCTCGTCGTCCGCGTGGAAGATCGCGCAGTGGTCGGGGTCGGAGGTCTCGGCGCACGCCTTACGGTTGGACGGAGCCTCGCCGAAGTACTCCGCCACCTGGGCGTTGACCTTGGGCGAAACGATCCAGTCGAGCCACTTGTAGGCGCAGTTGGGGTGCTCGGCCTTGGCGGACACCATCCAGGTGTCGGACCAGCCGGTGGCGCCCTCCTTGGGGAGCACCGCCTTGACCGGGGCCTTCTCGGCCTTGGTGAGGTTGGCGATGACCTGCCAGGTGGTGCCGATGACGCTGTCGCCGCCCTTGAAGGCGGTGATCTCCTTCTGGTAGTCACTCCAGTACTCCCCCACCGCCTTGTGCTGCTTCTTCAGCAGGGATACGGCCGCGTCGAGCTGCTTCTGGTCGAGCGCGTAGGGGTTCTTGATGCCGAGCGAGGGCTTGGCGCGCATCAGATAGAGCGCGGCGTCGGCGATGTAGATGGGCGAGTCGTAGGCGGTGACGTGCCCGGAGTACCGCGCGGAGTCGTCGAAGACGGCGCGCCAGGAGTCGGGCGCGGGCTTCACCTTGTCGGTGCGGTACATGAGGAGGTTGGCGCCCCGGCCGTGCGGAATGCCGTACATCCGGCCGTCCTTGGAGTTGAACGGCTGGTTTTTGAGGGCCGGGAAGACGTCCTTGTAGTTGGGCACCAGCTTGGTGTTGACGGGGGCCGCGTCGCCGGAGGCGATGAGGCGCAGGGTGGCGTCGCCGGAGGCGGAGACCGTGTCGTACTGCCCGGTCTTCATCAGCGAGACCATCTCGTCGGAGGTGCCGGCCGTCTTGGTGTTCACCTGGCAGCCGGTCTTCTTCTCGAACGGGTGAACCCAGTCCACCTTGGGGTCGTTGGAGCCGTCCTCGGCGTAGCCGGCCCAGGCGATGATGTTGACCTTGCCTTCGCCCTTACCGAGCTTGTCGGGTGCGTGGCCGCCCTTGTCGTCGCCGCCGCCCGAGCCGCATCCGGCCGCGGTCAGCAGCAGCGCGCAGACGGCGGCCGCGGACCTCCACGCAGACGTCTTCCGTTTCCGCATCCGGTCCTCCTCGTCCCACTAGGCACTTGAGGCCCGGCCAGTATCGGGCGGGCGGTAGGCCCTCGCCAGGGTGCCGTCGGCAATGACAAGGTCAACTCGGGACCGGGAAGGCGTCCTTCTCGTCCCAGGACAGCCCGATCTCGCCGTCCAGTCGGGCGGATTGAGGGAGTCCGTCGAGGTTCTGGCGGAGCACGGTGAGCCGATCGCCGTGCGGAAGCGCGATGGTGAAGCGGGTGTGCGCCCCGGCGTGCACGATGTCGGTGACGCGCCCCGTGACGGTCCGTCGGCCGTCGGCGGCTGCCCCGGCTTCGGCAGGCGGCTCCGCGGGCGGGTCCGCGGACGGCTCCGCGGGCGGTTTCGCGGAGTCCGTGAGCAGGATCCGCTCGGGCCGGATGGAGTACGTGCCGGGGCGCCCCACGACGCGCACCGCGGCCTCGCCGCGCAGCAGGTTGGTGGTGCCGACGAAGCCCGCGACGAAGGCGGTGGCGGGGCGTTCGTACACCTCGACCGGCGGGCCGGTCTGCTCGATGCGGCCGTCGCGGACCACGGCGATGCGGTCGCTCATGGTCAGCGCCTCGTCCTGGTCGTGGGTGACCAGGAGGAAGGTGATGCCGGTGGTCCGCTGCAACTCCTTGAGCTCGGTCTGCATCTCCTGCCGCAGCGCCAGGTCGAGCGCGCCGAGCGGTTCGTCGAGCAGCAGCACGGCGGGCCGGTCGACGAGGGCGCGGGCGAGGGCGACGCGCTGGCGCTGGCCGCCGGAGAGCTCGGCGGGGCGGCGGGCGGCGAAGCCGTCCAGCCGTACGGTGGTCAGCGCCTCGCGGGCGCGGGCGAGCCGCTCGGCCTTGCGGACCCCGCGCACGGTCAGGGCGTAGGCCACGTTCTGCTCGACGCTCATATGCGGGAAGAGCGCGTAGTCCTGGAAGACGGTGTGCGCGTCGCGGCGGTTGGGGGGCGTCGTGGTGACGTCGTTCCCGGCGAGTTCGATACGTCCCGCGGTGGGCTGTTCGAACCCCGCGACCAGCCGCAGCAGCGTCGTCTTCCCCGAGCCGGAGGGGCCGAGCAGCGAGAAGAACTCGCCCTCGCGGACGGTGAGATCGACGGCGTCCACCGCGCGCACCGTGCCGAAGTCCTTGGTGACGGCCTCGAGCCGGACGGCCGTGCGCGTCGTCGTGGTCCCGGTCCGCGTCCTGGTCTCCGTCTCCGTCACCGACCGCTCCCCTCGCCCTTCGGCTGATCAGGCCCGTGATCGCGGCAAGTGATCGCGGCCTGTGATCGCGGTCACTGTACCGGGGTTACGCGCGCCGCGGTCCCCGTGCCACACTTCTGACACATCGTCAGTTACGAGGTATCGGGAGGGGCCGTGTCCCCCACGCGTGTGCCCGTGGTCGACGGGTGGTTCACCGCCGAGGGCGGGGAGTTCCGGCTGCTGGGAACGTGCTGCCGGGACTGCGGGGCGGTGTACTTCCCCCGGGAGGACGCCTTCTGCCGCGCCCCGGGCTGCGCGGGCACCGAGCTGGCGGAGGTTCCGCTGTCCCGCCGCGGGCGGGTGTGGTCGTACACCGACGGCCGCTACCGGCCACCCGCCCCCTACCCGTCCGACCCCGAGCGAACCTGGCACCCGTACACCCTCATCGCCGTGGAGCTGGCCGCCGAGCGGATGGTGGTGCTGGGCCAGGGCGCCCCCGGGGTGACCGTGGCCGATCTGGCCATCGGCATGGAGGTCGAGGTGGTGCCGGGGGTGCTGGCCGAGGAGGACGGACGCACCCTCACCACCTGGCACTGGCGGCCCGTTCCCGGGGAGGCGTCATGACCGGTGAGGTGGCGGTGCTCGGCGCCGGGATGCACCCCTGGGGGAAGTGGGGCCGCGGCTTCGTGGAGTACGGCACCAAGGCGGCGCGGGCCGCGCTCGCGGACGCCGGGCTCGAGTGGTCCGCGATCCAGTCCGTGGTCGGCGCCAACACCGTGCGCTGCGGCTATCCGGGGCAGGTCGCGGGCGCGACCTTCGCCAAGGCGCTGGGCTGGCAGGGCGCCCGCGTCACCAGCGTGTACGCGGCCTGCGCGTCCGGCGCGCGGGCCATCGACACCGCCCGCGCCCAGATCCTGTCGGGCATGGCGGACACCGTTCTGGTGGTGGGCTCCGACGCGGCGCCCAAGGGGTTCTTCGCCCCCGCGGGCGGTGAGCGGCCGGACGATCCGGACTGGCTGCGCTTCCGGGTGCTGGGCGCCACCAACCCGGCCTATTTCGCGCTCTGGGCGCGCCGCCGGATGGCGCTGTACGGCGACACGGCCGAGGACTTCGCGCGGGTGAAGGTGAAGAACGCGGCCGCGGGCGCCGCCAACCGTTACGCCCGCTACCGCTCCCCCGTCACCGCCGAGGAGGTCGCCGCGTCGCCGGTCGTCGCCGATCCGCTGCGGCTGCTGGACATCTGCGCGACCTCCGACGGGGCGGCGGCGCTGGTGCTCGGCAGCGTGGAGACGGCGCGGCGGCTCGGGATGGCGCGCCCGGTCCGCATCCGCGCGGTCTCGTCGGTCTCCCCCACCCATCCGCGCACCGCGCTTGACCTGCCGGACATCGCCACCGACTCCGCCCCGCCGGGCTCCCCCGTCCCCGATCCGTTCCGGCCCTCCATCGCGCGGGCGGCGTACGAGGAGGCGGGTCTCGGACCGGAGGATCTGTCGCTGGCCGAGGTGTACGACCTGTCCACCGCCCTGGAGCTGGAGTGGTACGAGGACCTGGGGCTGTGCGCGCCCGGGGAGGGCGCGAAGCTGCTGCGCGAGGGGGCCACGGCGCCGGGCGGGCGGATCCCGGTCAATCCGAGCGGGGGGCTGGCCTCCTTCGGGGAGGCGGTTCCGGCGCAGGCCATCGCCCAGGTGTGTGAGCTGACCTGGCAGCTGCGCGGGCAGGCGGGCGAGCGGCAGGTGCCGGGGGCGCGCGCCGGAATCACCGTCAACCAGGGGCTGTTCGGACATGGCTCGTCGGTCGTCGCGGTCCGCTGAGCGGGCGCCCGAGAAGCGACTCCCCAGTGACCGCCAGGTGGCCGCGCGGTGGCCGCCCGGTGCCCATGTGGGGCCGGAGTGGACGGCGATACCAGGGCAACGCCCTTACGGTTGTCACGAACACCGTTGCCGTCCATCACCTTGACGCCCCCTGACCACCGGTGAACACTGCTGCGGTGTCAGTCGGCGTCGCCGCGCGCAGGCTCTCTCCACGGTCACCCCCCATGGGCGATTCCGATGCACCCGCACGCTCGAAACGACCCAGCACGGAGGACCGGGGCCACCCGCCCCGGGCGAGGTCCTAGGAGCCGCCATGAGCAATGGGGACATCTTCACCGGTGAGGTCATCGGCACCGCGATACTGATTCTCTTCGGCGCCGGCGTGTGCGCCGCCGTCACCCTGAACCACTCCAAGGCCAAGTCGGCCGGGTGGATCGTGATCGCCTTCGGCTGGGGCTTCGGCGTCATGGCCGGCGCGTACACCGCGGCCCCGCTGTCCGGCGCCCATCTCAACCCGGCGGTGACCGTGGGCGTCGCCGTGGACACCGGCGACTGGGACAAGGTGCCGCTCTACATTCTCGCGCAGATGGTGGGCGCCGTGATCGGCGCGGTGCTGACCTGGGCGCTGTACTACGCGCAGTTCGCCGCCAACGCCGATGAGAAGACCGCCCTGCCCACGCTCGGGGTCTTCTCCACCGTCCCGGAGATCCGGAACCCGGTGGCCAACCTCGTGACCGAGATCATCGCGACGGCCGCGCTGGTGCTGCCGCTGCTCGCGTTCGGCCAGGTCGACGGCATCGGGATCGGCCCGGTCACCGAGGGCCACGGCACCGTGGTCCTCGGCTCGGGCATCTCCGTCCTGCTCGTCGCCTTCCTGGTGGTCGGCATCGGCCTCTCCCTGGGCGGGCCCACCGGCTACGCCATCAACCCGGCGCGCGACCTCGGGCCGCGCCTCGCCCACGCCCTGCTGCCCATCCCCAACAAGGGCACCTCGGACTGGGGTTACGCCTGGATACCGGTGGTGGGCCCGCTGATCGGGGCCGTGCTGGCGGGTCTCGTCTTCAACGCAGCCTTCTGACCGAAGGAGACGCCATGCCGCATCCGACGGACACCTACGTCGCCGCGATCGACCAGGGCACCACGTCCAGCCGCTGCATCATCTTCGACCGGAACGGCGCGATCGTCGCCGTCGACCAGCGCGAGCACCGCCAGATCTTCCCCAAGCCCGGCTGGGTGGAGCACGACGCCACCGAGATCTGGTCCAAGGTGCAGGCCGTGGTGGCCGGTGCGCTGGCCAAGGCGGGGCTGCGGGCCGACGAGCTGACCGCGCTGGGCATCACCAACCAGCGCGAGACGACGGTCCTGTGGGACCGCCGCACCGGCAAACCGGTGCACAACGCGATCGTCTGGCAGGACACCCGCACCTCCGGCCTGTGCGAGGAACTCGGCGGCGAGGTGGGCCAGGACCGCTTCCGGGACACCACCGGACTGCCGCTGGCCAGCTACTTCTCCGGGCCCAAGGCCGCCTGGCTGCTGGACCACGTGCCCGGGCTGCGCCGCCGCGCCGAGATGGGCGAGATCGCCTTCGGCACCATCGACTCCTGGCTGATCTGGAACCTCACCGGCGGCACCGACGGCGGAGTGCACGTCACCGATGTGACCAACGCCGGACGCACCCTGCTGATGGATCTGCGGACCCTCCAGTGGGACACCTCGATCCTCGCCACGATGGGCCTGCCCGAGGCGATGCTGCCGGAGATCCGCTCCTCCGCCGAGGTGTACGGCACGGCGGTCGGGCAGCTGGCCGGTGTGCCGGTGGCCTCGGCGCTCGGCGATCAGCAGGCCGCCGTCTTCGGCCAGACCTGCTACGGCGTCGGCGAGGCCAAGAACACCTATGGCACCGGCAGCTTCCTGCTGCTGAACACCGGTGACCGCCCGGTGCCGTCCAAGAGCGGGCTGCTGACCACGATGGGCTACCGGCTCGGCGGTGAGCGGCCCGTCTACTGCCTGGAGGGATCGATCGCGATCACCGGCGCGCTGGTGCAGTGGTTCCGCGACCAGCTGGGCATCATCCGCTCCGCCGACGAGATCGAACCGCTCGCCGCAAGCGTGGACGACAACGGTGGGGCGTACATCGTCCCGGCCTTCTCGGGTCTTTTCGCCCCGTACTGGCGCTCGGACGCCCGCGGTGTGATCACCGGCCTCACCCGCTATGTCACCAAGGCGCATCTGGCCCGTGCCGTCCTGGAGGCGACCAGCTGGCAGACGCGCGAGGTGGTCGACGCGATGTACCAGGACTCCGGGGTGCGGATCAGCACGCTCAAGGTCGACGGCGGCATGACCGCCAACGATCTGCTGATGCAGCATCAGGCCGATGTGCTGGGCGTCCCGGTGATCCGTCCGGTGGTCGCCGAGACCACCTGCCTGGGCGCGGCGTACGCGGCCGGGCTGGCCACCGGCGCCTGGCAGGACCTGGACGAGCTGCGGGCACACTGGCAGCGGGACGCCGAGTGGACCCCGCGGATGACCGAGGAGGAGCGGACGCGCGAGTACGGCAACTGGCGCATGGCGGTGGAGCGCAGCTTCGGCTGGCACCGGGAGGGGCAGCGGGCCGAGGACTCCTGAGCCTGAGCCGCACCCGGCACCCGCACCCGGCGGCCCGTACCGCCGGCGCGAACGGCGGCCCGTACCCCGGACGGCGGGGTACGGGCCGTGCCGTTCAGCCCCGCGCGGAAGCCAGCATGGCGTGCTCCACCACCGAGATCAGCACATGCTTGGCCGACTCGCGCTCCCGGGCGTCGCACAGGACGACCGGGGTGCCCGGGTCGAGGTCCAGCGCGTCGCGCACCAAGTCCTCCGGATAGCGGTCGGCCCCCTCGAAGCAGTTGACCGCCACGGTGAAGGCGATGTCCCGCCGCTCGAAGTAGTCGATCGCGGCGAAGCAGTCCTCGAGACGGCGGGTGTCGGCCAGCACCACCGCGCCCAGCGCGCCGGTGGCCAGCTCGTCCCACAGGAACCAGAACCGGTCCTGGCCCGGTGTGCCGAAGAGGTAGAGCACCAGGTCCTCGCGGAGCGTGATGCGCCCGAAGTCCATGGCGACGGTGGTGGTCGTCTTGGACTCCACCCCCGCGATGTCGTCGACCGGCCGGCCCGCCTCGGTGAGGATCTCCTCGGTGCGCAGCGGTCTGATCTCGCTGACCGCGCCCACCAGGGTCGTCTTGCCCACCCCGAAGCCGCCGGCCACCAGTATCTTCAGCGTGACCGGTTCGACGATATGAGGGCGGCCCAGGTCAGAGTGCCCGTAGACCATTGATCACCTCGCGCAGAATCCTCTCGTCCGGCAGTTCCGCCGGAGGTACGGGCCGGGACACTCGGACGAGTGCGGCGTGGAGCAGATCGCCGATGAGCACACGGATCACGCCGATCGGAAGGTCGAGTTCGGCCGCCAGTTCGGCGACGGACTGCGGGCTGTCCCGGCTCAGCTCGACGATGTCGATGTGCTCCGGGGACAGCGTCTGGTCGGCCACGGTCCGGTGGGTCGCGCTGTCGGCGACCACGACGGCGATCAGATCCAGCTTCTCCTCGGCGGCGCTGCGGGTGCGTCCCCGCGTCATCGCATAGGGCCTGACCACCGGTCCCGCCGCGTCGTCGAACCACCGGGCGGCGCGCTCCGGGTCTCCGCTCATTTACCCCGGCCTCCGTCACCCGGTGGAGCGCGGAGCCGAGCCCAGATGCACGCCCACCCGCTTGACCAGCAGCGTCATCTCGTACGCTATCTGGCCCACATCGGAGTCGGCGTCCGCCAGGACGGCGAGACAGCTGCCGTCACCGGCCGCGGTGACGAACAGGAAGGCGTCGTCGAGTTCGACGATGGTCTGCCGGACCCGGCCGACGTCGAAGTGGCGGCCGACGCCCTTGGCGAGGCTGTGGAAGCCCGAGGCCACGGCGGCCAGGTGCTCACCGTCCTCCCGCGACAGATCGCGTGAGCCGCCGGTGAGGAGCCCGTCCCCCGAGAGCACCAGCGCCTTGCGGATGCTGCCCACTCTTCCGACCAGTTCGTCCAGCAGCCAGTTCAGCTCGCCCGACGCGTTGGGCGATCCGTTGGGCGCTGCGGCGTTCGATGCGGTCATCGACCGTCCCCCTCATATGTCGTTCCCGGTGCTGTACCCGCGCCTCCGGATCCGTCGGCCGACTGCCGCCGACCGCGCTGCCAACCCCGTTGGAGCGAGGCCATGGTGGCCCTCGCCTGCTCGGCTTCGCGCTCGGGATCGATCTCGGCAGGGGTTCGGTCGTCGGTCGGGGGCGCGGGGTCGTTCTTCAGCTGCGGGGCCAGGCTTGCCTGCCGTACCCGCTTGGGGAGGCCGGAGGCCGCCCGCTGGGTGGGCACCGGGCTCTGCTCCGGGCCCCGGCGCTCCGGCCCGGTGCGCCGCGGGCCCTGGTCGCGGCGCTGGGCCTGGTCCTGGCTCCGGCCCTGGTCCTGACCCTGGCCTTCGCCTTCGGAGCGCTCGGCCCAGGACGGCTGTCCCGGGCCCTGCGGACGGCTGTGCCGTCCGCCGGACGTGCCCTCGACCGGCCGGCCGTGGTCGGCGACCAGGACCGGTGGGACACGGCGGGGCAGCGGCGCGGGGCCGCCGCCCGGTTCCGGATCCCGGCCGTCCGGAGCCTGCTGGTGCTGCTCCACGGTGGACGGGACGGGTCCGGTGCGTGCGGACTGGCGCGCCTTGAGGCCGCGGGCGCGGAAGATGCCGCCCATTTCGTCGTCCTCGTCGGCGTCGTCGTGGTGGGCCTCGTGCGCCAGGGACGCGGTCAGCGAGGCGAGCGGGGAGGCCGGCCCGGCCTCGTCGGCGGGCCCGAGCCGGACGTCGCCCACGCCGCGCCGCGCGGTGTCGGCGTAACGGCCGCCGGTGTCGCGGTCGTCGGTGTCCCCCCGGGTGCCTTCGTCGGTGAGCAGGTTGGAGGGGATGAGCACGATGGCCGTGGTGCCGCCGTACGGGGAGGGCTGGAGCGAGACCCGCACCCCCTGCCGCTGGGCGAGCCGGCTGACCACGAACAGCCCGAGCCGGTCGGTGTCGGACAGCTCGAACTCGGGGGTCTCGGCCAGCCGGAGGTTGGCCTCCAGCAGCGCGTCGGGCGTCATCCCGAGACCGCGGTCGTGGATCTCCAGGGTGAAGCCCTTGGCGACCCGCTCGCCGTGCACCTGGACGGCGGTGTGCGGCGGCGAGAAGACGGTGGCGTTCTCCAGCAGTTCGGCGACGAGGTGGGTGAGGTCGCCGACGGCCGGGCCGACGACCGCGATCCGCGGCAGCCGCCGGACCTCGATCCGCTCGTAGTCCTCCACCTCGGCGACGGCGGCGCGCACGACGTCCATCAGCTGGATCGGCTTGCGCCACTGCCGGGAGGGGGCCGCGCCGGAGAGGATGACCAGACCCTCGGCGTGCCGCCGCATACGGGTGGTCATATGGTCGAGGCGGAACAGGTCGGACAGCTCGTCGGTGTCCTCGGTGCGCCGCTCCATGGTGTCCAGGAGGGTGAGCTGACGGTGCAGCAGCACCTGGCTGCGGCGGGCCAGGTTGACGAAGACCTCGGAGACGCCCTGGCGGAGCTCGGCCTGTTTGACGGCGGCCTCGACGGCGGCCCGCTGGAGGGTGTTGAGGGCCTGGCCGACCTGGCCCATCTCATCGGGGCCGTAGTCCAGCCGGGGCGCCTCGGTCTCCACGTCGATCTGCTCGCCCGCGCCCAGGCGGCGCATCACGCTCGGCAGCCGGACGCTGGCGACCTCCTGCGCGTCCCGGCGCAGCCGGGACAGATCGCGGACCAGGCTGCGGCCGATGCGGAACGAGACGAAGACGGAGACGATGAGGGCGACCAGGCCGAGGATGCCGGCAATGCCCGCCTTGAGCATCACGCTGCTGGCCACCGGGTCGATGCGCTTCTGGAGCCGGTCGGTGGCCTCCTCGCCCAGCCGGTCGTAGTCGTTGAGGACGGGCTGGGCCGCGGCCTCCCAGTGCTCCTGGTCCAGTGACGTGATGGCCGTGGCGGGGTCCATCGAGGAGAGGATCTTGCCCTCGGCCACGCGCAGGGCGGCGGGGGCGGCGTTGGTGCGCCGGTAGTCGGCGAAGACCTTCTGCTCGGAGTCGGGGAGGATCGGCAGGTTGATCTCGTAGAGCAGGGTGCGCTCGGCGATGAGGTCGGACATCGCCTGGAGGTCCGCCAGCGTCATCTTGCGCGCCGTCAGCGCCGAGACGTACAGCGCGTCCTCGCGGGAGAGCGCCTCCCGGGCGCGG
Source organism: Streptomyces sp. NEAU-174 (assembly GCF_052665095.1). Lineage (NCBI taxonomy): Bacteria > Bacillati > Actinomycetota > Actinomycetes > Kitasatosporales > Streptomycetaceae > Streptomyces > Streptomyces sp. NEAU-174. Next base: position 26,750 of record NZ_JBQTCE010000018.1, read on the forward strand.
ATCATGGCGACCAGCGCGCGGCCCTGTTTGTCGAGGTCGGTGTCGGGCACCGCGTGGAGGGAGCTGCGGAAGGTGTAGCAGAGGTCGACGAGCTTGTTGTAATACTCATAGGCCTGGGTCGAGGATATGCCGTCGTCCTCGACCTTGCGGCGCAGGCTGTCCAGTCCGTCCGCGGCCTTGAGGATGTTGTCGAGCTGTTCCTCGGAGTCGTCGTTCATCTTGCCGTGCACATCGCCGTCCGACTCGGCGGCCCGCAGCTTGTCGATCGCCTGGTCGGTCTTGCGCTGGAGGGAGTGCAGTACGGGCAGGGCGTCCGACTGTCGCGGATCGGCCAGCAGGATGAGCGTCTGCCGGCGCTCCTTCTGGACGGCGTGCACCGCGTCCTCGGCCGGCTGGCCCGCCTTGTCGATGATGTCGGACGCGTCCAGCAGTTGTATTGCCTCGCGACCGGTGATCACAGTGGCGAACGCCCAGATCGCCGTCAGTGACACGAGCGGCACCAGCAACAGCGCCACGATCTTCCTGCGGATGGACTTACCGCGAAAGCGCATGGCCTCCCTAACGTCAACCCCGAATTCCAGGGGCGGGGTTCCGAGTTCCGACATCGAGCGGGCGCGAGCCTACTACTGCCGGTTGGACAGATCGAAGGCGTGTCCACTTGATGCAGGGAGTCCCTTACGGTCCGTGATCAGGAGTTGTCGGGCGATTCCCCGACTTACCGCCCACCGCTCGGCGACCCCGCATACGGCCATTCGGCGGCGCTTGGCTTGTTTTCCCCTCCCCAGGGGAACCCGGGGTCGGTGCCATTCGTGATCCAACGGGGCACACTAGGGGGGCATACGACCCAAGTCCCGCTATCTGACTCGGCCGCACCGGGGCAGAGCATGGAAAGGGGTGGGAGCGTCATGGACGCGATGGACAAGGATCGCGACATCCCGGCGCAGGGGGTCCGGCCGTTGTGGACCGAGGAGCCGGCGCGCAGGCGGCGGTTGCCCGATCCCGTCCGTACGGCGGCGGTGCGGGCGGTCATCATCATCGCCGTGACTCTGGTGGAGGTGATGGTCGCCCTGCTGTGCACCCTGGCGGGCTCGTGGTCCGCCTTCCCCGTCGTGCTCGCCACGGTGGCGAGCACGGTGGTGGCGACCTGGGGGGTGCTGGACGTGTGGGTGACCCGTCAGGTCTGGCGCCAGCGCTACGGGGTGGTGTCCCGGCCCAGCAGCACGGCACGCGAGATGCGCCGCCTGCGCCGCCGGGAGCGGGCCCGGGAGGCGGACCCGACGGTCACCTCCCGGCCGGCTGCGGAGCACGGGCCAGCTCGCGGCGCAGCCGCATGAAGGGCCGGGGCCGGTCCACGCCGAGGGCGGCGGTGGGAATCCCGTTCCGTTCGTAGACGGCGAGGAAGCCGCCGCCCTCGGCCGGGTCACCCTCGACGATCCGGACCGTGTCCCCGGATTCGCGCCGCCCGGCGTACTGGATGCGCGCGCCGTACTGGTCGGACCAGAAGTAGGGGAGCGCGTCGAAGCGTTCGACGGTGGATCCGGCGAGCAGATTGCGGGCGGCCACGGCGCCCTGGAGCATGCCGCTGGTCCAGTGCTCGGCCCGGACGGTGCGGGCGGTGCCCGGCTGGTCCAGCCGGGCCACGTCCCCGACGGCCACGACGCCTGGCAGCGCGGTGACACAGCCCGCGTCGCACCGCACCCCGTCGTCCAGGGCCAGACCGGAGCCTTCCAGCCACTCGGTGACGGGGCGCACCCCGACGCCGACGACCACCACATCGGCGGGCAGCACCCGCCCGTCGGTGAGCTCCACACCGGTGACCCGGCCGGTTCCGCGCAGACCGGCCACACCGGCGCCGCACAGCAGGGTGGCCCCGCCCCGGGTGTGCAGCCCGGCGCACACCCGGGCCATCTCCTCGCCCAGTTGGGGCACCAGCGGCAGCGGCGCGGCCTCCACGACGGTGACGTCGAGTCCGAGGGCGGCACAGGACGAGGCCACCTCGGCGCCGATGAAGCCCGCGCCGATCACCACCGCCCGCTCGGCGCCCGCGCGCAGCTCGGCGCGGAGCCGGAGCGCGTCGTCGAGGGTGCGCAGGGTGTGCACCCCGTCCAGCGGCGGGAGGGGCAGCGTCCTGGGCGTGGCGCCGGTGGCGATGACGACGCCGTCGGTGCGCAGGGCACGGCCGCCGGTGAGACGGATCTCCCCGGCCGCGGCGTCCAGCGCCTCGGCCCGGACGCCAAGCAGCCACTCGGCGTCCAGCTCGGCCTCCTCCTCGGGGTCGGTGAGGGCGAGCGGCCCCAGGCCCTCGCCCGGGTCGCCGTCCCCGGTCAGGAACTCCTTGGACAGCGGCGGGCGGTCATAGGGGCGGTGGTGCTCCTCGCCGACGATGACCAGCCGCCCGTCGAATCCGTGGGTGCGCAGGCCCCGCGCGGCGTGCAGACCCGCGAGCGAGGCCCCGACCACGGTGACCGTCCTGGCCGCCGTCATGCCACGGCTTCTTCCGGCGCCGCGTGCACGGGCTGACCGGGAACGATCTGGGTCGCGGGGTGGACATACAGCATTCCGTCCACGACCGTGACAGCGTGGGTCCGTACGGGCTTACGGGCGGGCAGACAGGTCGGCTCGCCGGATCGCAGATCGAACAGCGCGGCGTGCAGCGGGCATTCCACGTAGCAGCCTTCCAGCCACCCGTCGGAGAGGGAGGCGTCCTGGTGGCTGCAAGTGTCGTCGATGGCGTAGAACGCACCGTCGGTGTGGAACACCGCGATCGGCGCGGTGGTGTCGCCGGCCTCGATACGCACCGACTCACCCTCCGGCAGGTCCTCGATACGGCAGACGGGAATCATTGGCCCCCCTCACGTTGATCGGTATCATGCGTTGTGGATAGTGCACTGAAAAGCGCGATGCGCAACAGAATCCAGATCGGGAAGGCAGCCGTCAAGAGTTCCCCGGCCCGAGGGGCCCCACGCAGAGCCGTCGGATGGTGAGATCAGAACCATGACGAACACGACCGAGGATCGGGCCGAGGACAAGCGGGGGGCTTCCGGGGCAGTGCAGTCCGTGGACAGGGCGGTCAGCGTCCTGGAGATCCTTGCCAGACTCGGCGAGGCCGGAGTGACCGAGATCGCCGACGAGCTGGGGGTCCACAAGTCGACCGCCTTCCGGCTGCTCGGCGTCCTGGAGAACCGCGGACTCGTCGGGCAGGAACGCGACCGGGGGAAGTACTACCTGGGCGCCGGGGTGCTCAGACTCGCGGGCGCCGCCGCCATCCGCCTGGACATCTCACAGGAGGGCGCCCCGGTGTGCCGGGCGCTGGCCGACGAGACCGGCGAGACGGCCAATATCGCCGTCCTGGACGGGGACGCGGCGGTCAACATCATGCAGGCGCGCGGCGCCGCCGCGGTGACCGCCTTCAACTGGCTGGGGCGGCGCACCGCGCTGCACGCGACCGCGAGCGGCAAGGTGCTGCTCGCACATCTGTCGGGCGAGCGCCGGGAGCGGCTGGTGACCCGGAAGCTGCCGCGGTTCACCGAGCACACCATCACCACCGCCGCCGAGCTGCGGCAGCAGCTGGAGACGGCGGCCGAGCGCGGATTCGCCTACTCGTGCGAGGAGCTGGAGATCGGGCTGAACGCGGTGGCGGCGCCGGTGCGCGGCCACGACGGCGCGGTCATGGGGGCGATCGGCGTCTCCGGGCCGGCGTACCGGATGGCCCAGAGCCGGCTTCCCGATCTGGCCGAGTACGCCGTGAAGACCGCCGAGGAGCTGTCCCGGCGGATGGGCTTCCCTGGCTGAATCACCCCACCACCCCACCCACCCGACGAGGGGGCCGGACGACTCCGGCCCCCTCGTCGCGTCTGTGCCCAGGCGTTCCGTGAAGGCGTGCGAGCTACGCGAATTTCCCCGTCAGCGCCGGTTCACAGACGGTTTACGCGAACCTCTTGACCGCACGGGGCGGCGACTTTCAGGATGTCTCCCATCGCGCAACACGCCGCGCTATACGCAACTGGGGGGTAACCGGAGGCCGCTGAACGGCCTCGGTCTCACCCTCCTCCGAGGCAGTCATGCCAGCTCCCGTGCACCGGTCCCTGCGAGCGCAGGAGAACAGAGGAGTGAGCCATGCCGCAAGAAGCCCGCGCCGTCGTCGCGGTCAAAAAGGGCGCCCCGGTGGAGGTGGTGCCCGTTCTCGTGCCCGAGCCCGGCCCCGGTGAGGTGCTGGTGGGAGTGCAGGCGTGCGGGGTGTGCCATACCGACCTGCACTACCGGGACGGCGCGATCGGTGACGAATTCCCGTATCTGCTCGGGCATGAGGCGGCCGGAATGGTCGAGGCCGTGGGCCCCGGCGTCACCGCACTCGCCCCCGGTGACTATGTGGTCCTGGCCTGGCGGGCGCCGTGCGGCGGCTGCCGCTCCTGCCGCCGGGGCCGGCCGTGGTACTGCTTCGACAGCCGCAATGCCGCCCAGCCGATGACCCTGACCGACGGCACCCCGCTCAGCCCGGCGCTCGGCATCGGCGCGTTCGCCGAGAAGACGCTGGTCGCGGCCGGGCAGGCGGTGAAGATCGACCCCTCGGCACGGCCCGAGGCGGCGGGTCTGATCGGCTGCGGGGTGATGGCCGGGTACGGCGCGGCCGTGCACACCGGCGGGGTGTCCAACGGCGACACCGTCGCGGTCATCGGCTGCGGCGGCGTCGGCAACGCCGCGATCGCCGGGGCCGCGCTGTCCGGGGCGCGCCGGGTGATCGCCGTGGACATCGACGACGCCAAGCTGGACGCGGCGACCCGCTTCGGCGCCACCGACACCGTCAACTCCCGTGGTACGGACCCGGTCGAGGCGGTGCGCGAGCTGACCGGGGGCTTCGGCGCGAATGTGGTCATCGACGCGGTGGGCCGCCCCGAGACCTATACCCAGGGCTTCTATATGCGCGATCTGGCCGGGGTGCTGGTGCAGGTCGGGGTGCCGGACCCGGAGATGCGCATCGATCTGCCGCTGATCGACCTGTTCTCGCGGGGCGGCGCGCTCAAGTCGTCCTGGTACGGCGACTGCCTGCCCAGCCGGGACTTCCCGGTCCTGGTCGACCTCCACCTCAGCCGCAAGCTGGACCTGGAGGCGTTCGTCAGCGAGACGATCACGCTGGACGAGGTCGAGGCCGCGTTCGCGAAGATGCAGCGCGGCGAGGTGCTGCGGTCGGTGGTGGTCCTGTGAACACTCGAAGCAGTCGTGTTGTGATCGTCGGGGCAGGCATCGTCGGCTGCTCGCTCGCCGATGAGCTGACCGCCCGTGGCTGGCGGGACATCACCGTCCTGGAGCAGGGCCCGCTGCTCGCCCCTGGCGGCTCGACCTCGCACGCCCCCGGTCTGGTCTTCCAGACCAGCCCCTCCAAGACCCTGACCGACCTCGCCCGGTACACCGTGGAGAAGTTCTCCTCCCTCGAGGTCGACGGGCTGCCCTGCTTCAACCCGGTGGGCGGTCTGGAGATCGCCACCAGCGAGGAGCGCTGGGCCGATCTGCACCGCAAGGCCGGTCTCGCGGCCTCCTGGGGCGTACGGGCCGAGCTGCTCGGCCCGGCCCGGTGCGCCGAGATGTGGCCGATGCTGGACCCGGAGCGGATCCTCGGCGGCCTGCACACCCCGGACGACGGGCTGGCCCGGGCGCTGCTCGCCTGCCGCGCCCAGATGGAGCGGGCCACCGCGCACGGCGCCCGGTTCCTGGACCGGCACACCGTGACCGCCATCGAGCGGGAGGGCGGCCGGGTGACCGCCGTCGTCACCGACCGGGGCACCTTCCCGGCCGACATCGTGGTCTCCGCCGCCGGATTCTGGGGCCCGCTGATCGGCGACATGGCGGGGGTCCCCGTACCCCTCCAGCCGCTGGCCCACCAGTACGCCAAGACCGGGCCGCTGCCCGAGCTCGCGGGGGTGAACGACCCCCGTACGGAGGCGAGCAAGCCGATCCTGCGGTTCCAGGACCGCGATCTGTACTACCGCGAGCACACCGACCGCATCGGCATCGGCAGCTACGCCCACCGCCCGCTCCCGGTGGACCCGGCGCGGCTGCCCGCGTACGACGACGCCCCGGTGATGCCGTCCTCGCTGCCGTTCACCCCCGAGGACTTCGCCCCCAGCTGGGAGGAGAGCGTCCAGCTGCTCCCCGCGCTCGGCGCGAGCCGGGTCGAGGAGGGCTTCAACGGCGTCTTCTCCTTCACCCCCGACGGTATGCCGGTGATCGGCGAGTCCCGCGAGGTGCGCGGCTTCTGGCTGGCCGAGGCGGTGTGGGTGACCCACTCCGCGGGCGTCGCCCGGGCCGTGGCCGAGTGGATGACGGACGGGCGGCCGGGCATGGACGTCCACGAGTGCGATCTGTACCGCTTCGAGGACGCCCAGCGCTCCCCCGCCTACGTCACCGAGCGGGGCCAGCAGAACTTCGTCGAGGTCTACGACGTCATCCATCCGCTCCAGCCGATGGAGCAGCCCCGTCCGCTGCGGGTCAGCCCCTTCCACGTCCGGCAGCGGGAGCTGGGCGGGTACTTCCTGGAGGCCGCGGGCTGGGAGCGGCCGCACTGGTACGAGGCGAACGCCCCGCTCGCCGAGTCCGTCGAACTGCCGCCGCGCGACGCCTGGTCGGCCCGCTACTGGTCGCCCATCGCCGCCGCCGAGGCCAGGGCCACCCGGGAGCGGGTCGCGCTGTACGACATGACCCCGCTCAAGCGGCTGGCGGTCACCGGGCCCGGGGCGCTGGACTTCCTCCAGCGCATGACCACCAATCAGCTGGCGAAGAAGCCCGGCGCGGTCACCTACACCCTGCTGCTGGACGAGGCCGGGGGCATCCGCAGCGACCTCACCGTCGCCCGGCTCTCCGAGCACCACTTCCAGGTGGGCGCCAACGGCGGGCTGGACCTGGACTGGCTGCTGCGCCACGCGCCTCATGACGTCCATGTCAGCGACATCACCCCGGGCACCTGCTGCGTCGGGGTCTGGGGCCCGCTGGCCCGGGAGCTGGTCCAGCCGCTGACCCGCGACGACTTCTCGCACGAGGCGTTCGGCTACTTCAAGGCCAGGCAGACCTATATCGGCCATGTCCCGGTGACCGCGATGCGGCTGAGTTACGTGGGCGAGCTCGGCTGGGAGCTGTACACCACCGCCGACATGGGACTGCGGCTGTGGGACACCCTGTGGGAGGCCGGACAGCGCCACGGGGTGATCGCCGCCGGGCGCTCGGCCTTCAACAGCCTGCGGCTGGAGAAGGGCTATCGCGCCTGGGGCCATGACATGACCACCGAGCACGATCCCTACGAGGCCGGGGTCGGCTTCGCCGTCCGGATGAACAAGGGCGACTTCATCGGGCGCGCGGCGCTCGAGGGCCGCTCCGAGGAGTCGGCGGCGCGCAGGCTGACCTGTCTCACCCTGGACGACCCGGCCGCGGTCGTCATGGGCAAGGAGCCGGTGTACGCCGACGGCGTCCCGGCGGGCTATGTGACGAGCGCGTCCTACGGCTACACCATCGGCCGGACCGTCGCCTACGCCTGGCTGCCCGCCGCGGCCGCCGTGCCCGGCACCGCCGTCCACATCGAGTACTTCGGCGAGAAGGTGCCCGCGACCGTCGCCGCCGAGCCCCTCTTCGACCCGCGCATGGAGCGCATCCGCCGCTGACACCGAGCGCCGGGCGAGCGGGAACCGACCACTTGGCGGCCCCCTTGGCACTCAGCGGCGACACCGCCCACCCCATCGAGCTCTTCGACCCCCGCCGGCTGACCGCCGCGACCGCCTGAGGAGAACCCATGACTGTGGCTCCCGAGTCCCCCGCCATCACGCCCCCCAGTCTGCTCGCCACTCTCCCCGGCCACTGGTACACCGCTCCCGGGGTCTTCCGCCGGGAGCAGGAGCACCTGTTCGAGGCCATGTGGTTCTGCGCGGTGCGCGGGGCCGACCTGGACCGGCCGGGTGCCTTCCGCACCGTGCGGGTCGGCCGGGAGAGCGTGCTGATCACCCGCAACCGGCGGGGTGAGGCGCGGGCGTTCCTCAACATCTGCCGCCACCGCGGCGCCCGGCTGTGCACCGAGGAGTCCGGTACGGTGCGGCGCTCGCTCCAGTGCCCGTACCACGCCTGGACCTACGATCTGGACGGGCGGCTCACCGCCGCCCCCAACCTATCGAAGATGCCCGATGTCGACCGGGTCGAGCGCGGACTGGTGACGGTACGGCTTCGCGAATGGCTCGGCTATGTCTGGGTCTGCCTGGCCGAGGAGCCACCGTCGTTCGAGGAGACGGTCATCGGGGCGGTGGCCGAGCGGCTCGGCGACACGGACTCCGTGGAGCGCTACGGCGTGGCGGGGCTGGCGCTTGGCCGCCGGATCTCCTATGACGTCAAGGCCAACTGGAAGCTGATCGTCGAGAACTTCATGGAGTGCTACCACTGCGCGACCATCCACCCCGAACTCACCGAGGTGCTCCCGGAGTTCGCCGACGGCCTGGCGGCGCAGTACTTCGTCGGGCACGGCGCGGAGTTCGCCGAGGAGGCCCAGGGGTTCACGGTGGACGGCAGCGAGGGGTTCGACCGGTTCGCGGGGATCGCCGACGAGCAGGACCGCCGCTACTACGCGATCACGGTACGGCCGCAGGTCTTCCTCAATCTGGTCCCCGACCACGTGATCATGCACCGGATGTTCCCGCTCGCCCCCGATCGCACACTGGTCGAATGCGATTGGCTCTACGCACCCGAAGTGGTGGCGTCCGATCGGGATCTGTCGAAGTCGGTGGAGCTGTTCCACCGGGTCAACACCCAGGACTTCGACGCCTGTGAGCGCACCCAGCCCGCCATGGACTCCCGCGCCTACCGCGACGGCGGGGTGCTCGTCCCCAGCGAGCACCACATCAGCGCCTTCCACCGATGGGTGACCGACCATGTCCCGACCCCGGAAGTGGAGGAATGCCCGTGACGGACCTCTTCATCGGTGGCCAGTGGACCGGCGCGATCGACGAGCGCACCCGGGAGATCCGCTGCCCGGCCGACGGATCGCTGGTGGCGGTCGTCGACGAGGGCGGTTACAAGGACGCGGCCGAGGCGGTGGGCGCCGCCCGGCTGGCCTTCGACCAGGGGCCGTGGCCCCGTACCCCGGTCGAGGCGCGCGGCGATCTGCTGCTGCGCGTCGCCGGTCTGGTGGAGCGCGACAAGGCCGCGCTCGCCCGCGCCGAGTCCCTGGACACCGGGAAGCGCCTGGCCGAGAGCGACGTCGACATCGACGGTGTGGTGGCGTGCTTCCGCTACTACGGACAGCTGGTGCGCACCGAGGCGGACCGGGTCGTGGACACCGGCAGCGAGCACACGGTCAGCCGGGTGGTCTATGAACCGGTCGGGGTCTGCGCGCTGATCACCCCGTGGAACTATCCGCTGTTGCAGACCGCGTGGAAGGTCGCGCCCGCGCTCGCCGCGGGCAACACCTTCGTACTGAAACCCAGTGAACTCACCCCCAGCACCGCGATCGCTCTGATGCGGCTGCTGGCGGAGGCCGGGCTGCCGGACGGGGTGGCCAATCTGGTGCTCGGCCCCGGCGCCGAGGCCGGGGCCCCGCTCACCGACAACCCCGATGTGGACATGGTGTCCTTCACCGGGGGGCTGCGGACCGGGCGCCGGATCATGGCGGCGGCCGCGGGCACGGTCAAGCGGACCTCGCTGGAGCTGGGCGGCAAGAACCCCAATGTGGTCTTCGCCGACGCGGACTTCGACACGGCCGTGGACTACGCGCTCACCGCGGTCTTCCTCCACTCCGGCCAGGTCTGCTCGGCCGGGGCCCGGCTGCTGGTGGAGGACCCGGTGCACGACGCCTTCGTGGAGGAGGTCGTGCGCCGCGCCCGCGGGATCCGGCTCGGCGGGCCGTTCGACGAGCGGGCCCAGACCGGCCCGCTGATCTCGGCCGCGCACCGGGCCAAGGTCGAGGCGTATGTGGCGGCCGGGCTCGCGGAGGGCGCCCGGCTGCGCTGCGGTGGCACCCGCCCCGACGATCCGGCCCTGGCCGACGGCTACTACTTCCTGCCGACCGTCCTCGACCGCTGCCACAGCGGGATGTCGGTGCTGGCCGACGAGTCCTTCGGGCCGGTGCTCACGGTGGAACGTTTCGCCAGTGAGGACGAGGCGGTGCGGCTGGCCAACGACACCGTGTACGGGCTCGCCGGGGCCGTATGGTCCGGCGACGAGGAGCGGGCGCAGCGGGTGGCCTCACGGTTGCGGCTGGGCACCGTCTGGATCAACGACTACCACCCCTGTCTCCCGCAGGCGGAGTGGGGCGGGTTCAAACAGTCCGGGACCGGGCGGGAGCTGGGGCCCAGCGGGCTCGCGGAGTACCGGGAGGCCAAGCACATCTGGCGCAATGCGCGCCCGCGTCCGCAGGGCTGGTTCGCCTGACCGCCGCGGGGCCGGTGCGCGCTGCGCCATTCGGGTGAGCCGCGGTCAAGGATATTCCCCGGGTCCCACCGCGATCCCGCTCCTAGCGCGGAGCATGCCCGACCGGCTGGTGGTGCGCACCGCGCTCGACCGCCTCGACGCGCTGGCCACCATCAGCCACACCTATACGAGCGCCGCCGGCTTCACGGTGACCGCCACCTACGACGGAGGCCCCAGCTTCCTCTCGTCCAGCGGCACCGACGCCCAGACCGTGCACAGGGCGGCCACCACCACGGCGGTGGTCTCTTCGCCGAACCCCTCTCTGGTGAGCGATCCGGTGACGGTCACCACGACCGTGTCCCCCGTCGCCCCCGGCGCGGGGACGCCCACCGGGCTCACGGCCGATCCGCCGCCCCGTCGGGCGCCTCCGCGTCCGCCTCGGGGCGGCGGTACATCCGGGTGGCGGTGATCTGGCCGTGGACCTGCTGCTCCTCCTCCGGCTCCCGGACCGGCAGACCCGGCCGCAGATGCTCCTCGACGCTGATGTACTTCAGCCCGGCCCGCAGGTCCGCGTCATTGCGCAACCGGATCACCAGCGGGAACTCGGCCAGCGCCGTGGTGTCGAACAGCCCCGTCGTATAGAGCAGCTGCACCCCCAGCGCGTCCGCCACCGCCCGCTGGAGCTCCAGCAGATAGGTGGCGTTGGCGCGGCCGATGGGGTTGTCGAGGAAGAGCGTGCCCGCGTGGCGGTGCTTGTCCCGGCCCCGGTCATTGCTGCGCAGGGCCGCCATGGTGCAGTACAGCGCGATGGCGGCGGTCAGCAGCTGACCACCGGAGAACACATCGCCCATCTGCCCCACCGGCACCCGCTCGGCCCGCAGCACCGCGTCCGGCTTGAGGATCTCCACGGCCACCCCGCGCGGCTGGAGCGCGGCGTGGACCCCGCGCAGCAGCAGCGACATGCCGTCCCGGCGCAGATCGGAGTTCTTCCGGACGGCGGAGCGGGTGGCCTCGTCGATGACCTCGCCGAGCCGCTCGGTGAGCGTGGCCTGGTCGGGGTCCTCGAAGCGGATCCGCAGGAACTCCTGGCCCGACCACTCGCCGAGCCCCTCCGGGAGCCGGGAGAGCCGCTGTGCCGAACGCAGGGTGGCCAGGCAGGACTCGACGAGGCCGCGCAGCCGGTCCACGATCGAGTCGCGGTTGCGCTCCAGCTGCTCCAGCTCGTCGGTGAGCACGCGCAGCCGGGGCGCGAACGCGTCGGCCCAGGCGGCGGCGTGCTCGGGCAGCGCGGCCGCGGGGAGCTCCCGGATCTGCTGGCGGGCAGGGGTGCGCACCTGCTCGTAGCGGGTGGAGTTGGCGTGCCGTACGAGGACGTCGCTCGCCTCCCGCACCGAGGACTCGGCCGCCGACAGATCGGCGGCGCAGCCGCGCAGTGAGCGGCGGGTCTCGGCGGCGGCCTGCCGGGCCTCGGCGAGATCCCCGGCGTACGGCTCGGGCCGCTCGCCGTCGTCCTCCGCGCCGGGGCCGTCCCGCAGCAGATCCCGCAGCAGGGCGGCGGTCTCGTCGAAGCCGCCCGCGGCGTCCTCGGCGGCGCGGTGGGCGCGCACCAGGTCGGCGTGGGCGGTGCGGGCGGTGTCCAGGGCGTCCGTACGGGCGGCCAGTTCGCCATTGGCGGTGCGCAGCAGCTCCTTCGCCTGCTCGGCGTCGGCCGGGACCATCTCCTCCGGCAGCTCGGTGTGGGCGTCGCCGTCGGCGGGGGCGAGCCGCTCCGCCTCGCCGCGCAGCCGGCCCAGCTGCTCGCTCGCCGCCGACGCGCGGCTCTCCAGCATCTGGACGAGCGATTCGGCGCGGGCGGCGGCGGCCTGCCGGGAGGGGCCGTCGGCGCCGTCGGTGCCCTCCAGGAGCTGGGCGGCGCGGGTGCGGACCTTGTTGGTGAGCCGGTCGAGGGAGGCGAGGGCCGCGCTCTCGTCGCTTTCGGCGCGGGCCTGTTCGGCGCGGAGGTCGGCGCCGACGCCGACCTTCTCGTAGACCTGGGAGGCGGCGCGGTACGCCTCGCGGAGCGCGGGCAGCGAGGCGGAGGGCGGCTCGGTGGCCTCGCCGAGGTCGTCGGGGGCGCCCGCGATCTCCGCGCGCTCGGCGCGCAGGGCACGGGCGGTACGGCGCGCGTCGTCGGCCGCGCGCTGGGCGGCGCGCCGGTCCTCGTCGGCGGCGCGGGCCCGGTCCACACAGCCCGCGGCGCGCTCCTCGTACTCGACGGCCTCCTCGGCCAGTTCGCGCAGCCGGGTCTGCCAGGTGGCGCGCTCCCGCAGCCGGTACGCCAGCCCGGCCAGCGCGTCCGCCACCCGGCGGGCCCGCTGCGCCGCCTCCTGGCGCTCGTCCCGGACCCGGGCGGCCTCGGTGGCGGCCTCGTCGGCCTCCGCACGTGCGGTGCGCGCCTCCACGAGGTCGCGCTGCGCGGTGTCGGCGGTCTCCCGGGCGGTCTCGGCCGCCGCCGCGAGCTCCGCGAGCCGACCGGGCGGGCAGCCGGTGCGCCACGAGGCGAGCCGCGCGGACAGCGCCCGGTCCCCGGCCAGCCGGGCGGCGAGCGCCCTGATCTCCTCGTCCCGCGCGGTGGCGCGGGCCCGCAGCTCGCGCCGCTCGTCGTCGGCGGCGCGCTCGTCGTGCATCGCCGGGTTCGGCGGCACGAGGAAGACGCCGCTCTCCTCGGCACCCGGCGCGGGCGTCGGCGCGAGCAGCGCGGCCGACGTCCCGACGGCCACGGCGGACCGCGGCAGCAGCGACGCCTGGCCGAGCACCTCACGGGCGCGGGCGTGGGTGCCGGGGTCGGTGATGACGACACCGTCCACCAGCTCGGGGCGGGCCGCGAGCACGGCGGCGTGGTCGGCGGGGTCCACGGCCTGGGCGAGATAGCGCCAGCCGGGGAGCGCGGGGATGCCGTGCTCCCCGAGGAACTCGACGGCCGCCAGCACATCGGCACTGGGCGGCAACAGCCCCCCGTCACCGAGCGCCCCCAGGATGCGCGCGTCCTCGGCGGCGGCGGTCCGCAGCTCGAACAACTGCCGTTCGGCGGAGCTCACGCTCTCCTCGAGCAGCTCCCGCAACGCCTCGGCGTTCCGGTCCAGCTCCTCGGCGGTGAGCGGCCCGTCCGCGAGGGGCCGTGGGGCGGGCGGCGTGCGGTGGCCGCTGCCGCGGCCGTTTTCGGGTTCGGGTTCGGGTGTGGGTGTGGGTGTGGGTGTGGGTGCGCCGCCGGGCTCGGGGCTCCAGCAGTCGGAGTCGTCGGGGGCGGAGGCGGAGTCGGTGGCGGAGTCGGTGGCGGAGGAGGCGGGGGCGGAGTCGGTGGCGTCGGAGTCGGCGGGGGTGACGTTGCCGGGCGGGGTGTCGATGGCAGCGGCCTTCCCTTCGGCCCGACCGTCGTCACCGTCCCCGACCCGGGCCGACACCTCTCCGGACGGCCGGGACTCGGCCGCCACCACCCGGGCGCCACCGCGCGGGGCGCCCGCCGGGGCCGCTTGGGTGACGTCGGCGGAGTCCGGGGCGATCCGCATCCCGGCCTGACCGCCGTCGCCGCGAGCATCGGCCGCCACCGCCGGGGCACCGCCACGGCGGCCCTCCGGGCGCGGACCGCCACCGCCCGACGGATCGTCCTCGACCTCGTCGATCCGCACCGTCACCCGCCCCGCGGGCCGCGACTCCGCCGCGAGCGGACGACGCCCGGGGGCCTCCCCGGGGTCCGTCTCCGCGTCCTCTGCGGACGCTCCTCCATGCCGAGTGGGGCGCGTCTCCTCCGCCTCACCCGCCGGTCCGGTATCCGCCCGTCCACCGCCGACGGGGGCGGAGCCGCCCCCCGCCTCCTCAACTCGCCCCGGCATCTCGGCCCTCGGGCACGGCTCACCGAGCGCGCACGAGGCGGCGACGCCGTCACCGGGCGTCGGTCCGGTGCCCGGGAGCCGGTCGCCCGCAGCAGCTGCGTCACCTTCCGCGTCCGCGATGGCATCCGTCGACCAGGCCGCCGCGCCGGGGGCGGGGTCCATCCCGGCGTGGTCCTCAGCCGCGAGGCGTTCGCGGGTGTCGGTGGGGGGCTCCTCGGGGGCGTAGGCGTGGTCGTGGGGCGTGGGTTCGCCGTCCACGGGGGTCGGGTGGGCGGAGGGGTCCGCGCGGAAGGCGGCGGGGAGTTGGGAGAGGCCGACGTCGTCCGCGTCCTCCTCGTCCACGTGGACCGTGATCCACCCGTCCCGGCCGGAGTCGGTCGGCAGGGCGCGGGCGCCTCGGCGACCCGCGGCGCCCGTGCCCGCGCCCGCGTCCGGAATGCGCACCGTCACCCCGCGCGCCGCGCGCGCGTCCGCCGGTGACGGGCGGGTGGCGGCACCGCGGGGGGCGGGCACGGCGGCGGACAGCTCCGGCAGGCCCAGCAGTTCGACCAGGCGCTGCTCCGCGCCCAGCGCCTCCGCGGCGCGCCGCTCCGCGTCGTACGCGGACTCCGCGGCGCGCGCCGCGTCCACCGCTCGCGCCGCGGCCAGTTCGGCGCGGGCCTCCTCGGCGGCGGCCGACTTCGCGTGGTCGGCGGTGCGCCGGGCGGTCTCGCGGGCCTCGTCGAACGCGGCGACCGTGGTCTTCTCGGCGTCGCTCGCGGCGAGCGCGGCGCGGGCCGGGTCGGCGTCGGGGGCGGAGTCGTCGAGCCATCCGGCGCGGACGGCCTCCGCGGTCTCCTGCTCGACCTCGGCGAGCCGCTGGCGCAGATGCTCGGCGTCGCTGCGGGCGCGCTGGGCCGCCGTGGCGGCGGAGGTGGCGTCGCGGTGGGCGGCCTCGCCGTCCTCCTGGAGGGCGGCGGAGCGCTCCTCCTCCTCGTTGGCGACCCGCTCGCCGTCCTCCGCGGCCGCGTGCAGGGCGCGGACGAGGTCGGCGGCGGCCTTGGCGCGGGCGGCGAGCGCGGGGGCCGCGTCCCGCTCGGCCTCGCGGATGGCGGCGGCCACGCGCGCGGAGCGGTCGGCGGCGGCGCGGTGGCGCAGCACCGTCTCGGCGGCCTGCCAGGCGGAGTGCAGGGTGCGGGCCTCGTTGAGCTCGCGGCGCTGCGCGGCGGCGCCCTTCTCGGCGGCGGCGAGCGCCAAGGAGGCGTGCCGGTAGGCGAGTTCGGCGGCGACGAGATCGCTGCGGCCACGCGCTTCCTCGGCGTCGGTGACGGCCTCGGCGGCGGAGGCGACCTGCTCGGCGAGCTCGGCGGCCCGCGCCCGCTCCTCCGCGCCGCGCGCGGACAGCCGCCGGGCGAGCGTACGGGTGCGGCGCTCGGCGCCCGCGTGCACACCGCGCGCCTGCTCACGCCGGTCCGCGGCGTCCGCGATGCGCTGGAGCAGATCGAGCGAACCGGCGGTGAAGTCGCGCTCGGCGGTCAGCTCGGCGCGGCGGCCCAGCTTGTGGGCGAAGCCGTGGACGAGGTCGGCGAGCCCGTCCGTGTCGCGGGTGTCGGTGACGGCGCGCAGCAGGAGGTCGGTGAAGTCGGAGTCGTTCTTGACGGCGAAGAGCCCGGCGGCCTCGCCCTCGTCGGCGTTCATCTCCCGCTGGTAGCGGAAGAGTTCGGGGTCGAGGCCGAGCTCGCCGAGGTGTTCGTTCCAGCGCTCGTGGATCTCCACCCAGACCACGTCCAGATGCGGGTACGCCTTGGTGGCCTCCGTAAGGGCGTCACGGAAGCCCTTCATGGTGCGGCGGCGGCCGCGGGCGGTGGAGGCGCCCTCGACGGCGGGCCGCACCGCCGCGGACTCGGCGACCGGCAGCGAGTCCAGGCTCATCCCGGGGCCGGGCCGGAAGGAATACCACGCCTCGGCGAACTTCCGCGGGTCGTTGGAGACCTGACGGCCGCGCCATTCGCTGACCTTGCCGACGACGACGGTCTCACCGGTGACGGTGTGCTGCCACTCCAGCGCGACATGCCCGCAGTCGTCGGCGAGCAGGAACTTGCGCAGCACACCGGAGCTGGCGCCGCCCAGGGTGTTGCGGTGGCCGGGCAGCATCACCGAGAAGATCAGCTTGAGCAGGACGGACTTGCCGCCGCCGTTCTCCAGGAAGAGCACCCCGGCGGGGGCGGGGCGGCGCGGCGGGCCGACCGGCTCCTCCTCGAAGAACTCCGCCTGGGTGGGCGCGGGGCTGGGCACCGGCTCGCCGACTCCGCGCAGGTCCAGCACGGTGTCGGCGTACCGCGCACCGGCCGGCCCGATGGAGTAGAGGCGGATCCGGGACAGCTCGTACATGGCGGCGGACTCTCGTTGTCGGAAGGTGGGGTGGTGTCGGGCGGGTGGGGGCCGGGCGTCGGGGTTCAGGAGTGGAAGGGGAGACCGGCGTCGGCCACCAGGTCGAGGTCGTCGCCCTGGTCGGGGGGCAGCAGGGTGGCGCCGCCGTCGCTGACGGGGACGACGCCGAGCTCCAGCAGCTCGGTCATGGCGGCGGAGGCCGCCATGTCGCGTACCTGGAGCTGATAGCGGGCGGTCGTGCGGTAGGTGCCGCCGGATTCGTCGCCGGTGCGCTGGAGGAAGCCGGAGTCGACCAGGAAGGCGACGGCCTTGCCGACGATGCCGGTGGTGGAACCGGCGAGCCTGCGCGCGTCCTTGGTGGCGCCGGTCGCGCTGCGCCGGGCGTAGACCCGCCAGGCGGACTCCAGCCCGGGCGCACCGGTGGCGGGGTCGGTGTTCTCCCCCTGCTCCTCGGCGCGCTCCTCCAGCCGCCGGCACGCCTGGCGGACGAAGGCGTCGACACCGTTGACGGTGACGCGGCCGATATAGCCGTCGTCGGCGAGGTCCTCGGGGCGGGGGAACGCCAGCGCGGCGACGGCGAGGTGGGCGAGGCCGTGCAGAAAGCGGTCGGCGGAGTCGGTGGCGGCGCGGCGGGCGTAGTCGCCCATGCGGACGGCGAAGACGGAGTCCTCGGCGGCGGTCACCGCCATTCCGGCGCGGGTCGACACCTCCAGCACGATGAGCCCGAGCCCGGCGGCGACGGCGTCGGTGAGGCGGGCGAACGCCGGTTCGTCGCGGTGGCGGCGCAGCAGCTCGGCGTATTCGACGTCCCGCGCGGGCAGCAGCTTGGGCTGGAGCCCGAAGGCCACCAGCCGCGCGGCGTCGGCCGCGTCGGCGGGCGTCAGCCCGGCCGCCGCCGGGGCGGGTGCCGCGTCCGGCGGTGTCATCTCGTCGATGTCGTACTCGGTCACGGCTGAACCTCCTCGCGCGGGGCGTACTCATGGGTCGCGGTCATCACGCCACCTCCGCGCGGTCGGCCGCCATGCCGACCGCGTCCAGCAGGGCGGTGCCCACTATCAGGTCGGCACCGCCGAATTCGGGGTCGTCCAGTTCGGTGCCGTCGTCCACGGCGAACAGCAGCCGCTGCTCGCCCTGGCGGTAGGCGGTGCCGACCGGGGGGCTGGCGGCGTGGACGGCGAGGAGGGCGATCAGATAGGGCAGCTCGGGGTCGCGGCGGCGGGCGTCGGCGAGCAGCCCGGACAGCCGCCGCGGGGCGTCCGCGGGCAGTTCGAGCAGCTCCATGGCCACCGCCAGCTGCTCCTCGCTGAAGCGGCTGTCGTCGGGGGTGGCGATGAGGTCCGGCTCGGGCATCTCCGCGCCGAGGTGCTCCCGCTCCACGGGCGGGGTGAGCAGCATCTCGACCAGGTCGCTCATCCGCACCGAGGTCGGGGTGCGCAGCCCCGTGCCGCGGGCGAAGAACGCGTCGGTGACCCGGCCCGCGCGCTCGAGGGGCAGCGGGAGGACGGGGGCCAGCAGCTGTCCGTACAGGTCGTATCCGGAGCGCGGGGCGGGGGGCGCGAAGGCTTGGCGGTCCTGCTCGGCGCGGAACAGCGGACCGGCCTCCAGCAGCCGGGACTGGAGCTGGGTGTGGCGCCGGATGCAGTCCTTGACGATGTCGACGAGCTCGGCGGCGCGCCGCTTGTGCTCGGCGCCCTCGGCCTCGTCGCGCGCCTTGCGGATGTTGGTGAGGATCGCGTTCTCGTGGCGGTAGCGGTCGGCGACGTGGTCGAGCGCCTCGCTGATCAGCTCGGGGACGGTGCTCAGCCAGTCGACCGCGCGGACGTTGCGCCGGGTGGCGTCGAGGGTGCGGCGCAGCGTCTCCGAGTACTGCACGGTGCGGTAGCGGGCCTGTTCGGCGGCGAGTTGGGCATCGGCGAGGCGGCCCCGGCTGATCAGGACCTCCAGCTTGACCTCGGCGGCGATCTGGGCGCTGGTGACGTCCGTGTCGAGGGCGCCGACCAGGACGTTGACCGCCTCGTCGGTGGTGCGCAGATAGACGCTGCCGCCGGGGCCCGGCACCTCCTCGATCAGCTTGAAGTCGTAGTCCCTGCGGACATACACCCCATCGGGCCCGAAGGTGCCGTAGACGGCGCGGAAGCCGCGGTCCACACTGCCGACGTTGATCAGGTTCTCCAGCACCCAGCGGGCGACCCGGTCGTGCTCGGCGGCGGGGCGGCCGGGGGCCTGGGCCGCCACCCGGGGCAGCAGCCTGGCCACTATCTGCTCGTGGTCGGCGCCGGTGTCGAAGTCCATGTGGAGCGTGACGAGGTCGATGGCGGCGAGGGCGACCTCCGCCATCGCGTACACCCCGTACTCCCCCGCGAGGTTGGCCTTGCGCGCGTCCAGGTCGTGCAGCGGCGCGGTGCAGGCGAGCGCGCGCAGCCGCCGGGCCAGGCCCTCGTCGGCGGCCGGGCCCGGGGCCGGCCGGGCGGCCCCGTCAGCGGTGTTGAGCTGGGGCGCGGCGGCCCCCGGGGGTGGAGATGATGTCACGTCGCACAGAGTAGGGCGTCGCACCGACAACGTACGAAACGGCACGGAGATCCCGCTATGACACACCAGGTCCCCGGCGCGTGCACGCGCATACACCGGCGCGTCCCCCGCACCTCACCGATCCGTCAGTCTACGGCTCACCGGCCGGTGGTCCGTCCAGGGCGAGCGCCGCGAAGGTGGCGAGCCAGTGGTCGCCGGTGAAGTCCCCGGAGACGGTGGCCGGGAGCCCGGCGGCCAGATGGTCGCGGGCCGCCGTCCGCAGCACGTCCGCCCGCGGATCGCCGTACGGCAGGGCGGCTGCCACGCGGCGGAGCGCGGCGGCCCGGCTGAGGATGAGGCCGAGCAGATGACCGATGTGCGGATCGGCGGGGTCGGAGACGATGGGCGGGGTGAGCACGGTCACGGGCGCGCCCCATTCGACGCCGGGGAGGAAGCGTTCCAGCCAGCGCGCGAACTCCTCCTCCGGCAGCACCCGGCAGACCGCCTCGGCCTCGGTGAGCGTGGGCGAGAGGAAGTCCTGCCCGGACGGCTCCCAGTGGACGGGGGCGTCGTGGTCGTCGGCGAACCAGTCGAGGACGGCCTCGGTGACCGGTTCGACGATCCCCTTCGCGCCCGCGGCGACCGCGCTGTCCAGGACCAGGCCGAGGGCGAAGGCGCTGTTGGTGTGGACGCCGTGCCGCACCGGGTAGGTGGCGCGTTCCAGCCATCCGCCCAGCAGTGCGCGGACGGCGTCGGCGGCCGGTTCCAGGGCCTTCGCCCAGCGCTCGCCCGCGGGCCCCGGCAGGCTCCGGCACTCGGCGGTCAGCGCGAGCAGCCAGGCCCATCCGTAAGGGCGCTCGAAGGAGGGGTGGGCGCGCAGATAGTCCGCCTCCGCGGCGAGGGCGTCGGCCGTAAGGTGCCCGTCCAGTACGGCGGTGACCTCGTCGGCGCGGACGCGGTCGGGGCAGCGGCGCAGCAGCCGGACCAGCAGCCAGTGCATATGGACCGCGGAGTGCCAGTCGTAGGAGCCGTAGAAGGCGGGGTGGTGCCGGCGCGGCTCGACCAGGTCCTCGGGGCCGCGCAGCAGATGCGCGGGGGCGTTGGGGTAGGCCCGGGTGACGTTGGCGGTGGCGAGGGCGGCGAACCGGGCCGCGTACCGGCCGAGTTCGCTCCCGACCCCGTTCGGATCGCCCGGCTCGCCCCGTTCATCCGTATCTTCCGGCTCGTCCGGCTCGTCGAATGCATAAGGCGCGTTCAATGCGTCGCCCCCTCGGCGACGCGCAGGTCGGTCCGGGTGCTCACGGCCGCACCGATGATCGCCCGCAGCGCGTCGGCCGCCATGGCGGCCGGCAGTGCGGGTTCGGCGCCGTCCACGACCTGCTCGGGCGCGTACGGGAGGTGGACGAAGCCGCCGCGCAGGGCGGGCCGCTCGGTGGCGATGAGATGGGCCAGACCGTAGAAGACGTGGTTGCACACAAACGTTCCGGCGGTCTGTGAGACGGCGGCCGGAATCCCGGCCTCGCGGACGGCCGCGACACACGCCTTGACGGGCAGGGACGCGAAGTAGGCGGCGGGGCCGCCCTCGACCACCGGTTCGTCGATGGGCCGGCGTCCGGCGTTGTCGGGTATCCGGGCGTCGTCCACGTTGATCGCGACCCGCTCGACGGTGACACCGGGACGGCCGCCCGCCTGGCCCACGCACAGCACCAGGTCGGGGTCGGCCTCCGCCACGGCGGCGGCCAGCTCGTCGAGGGCGGTGCCGAAGACGCAGGCGAGTTGTACGGCCGTGACCTCGGTGCCGGGCGGCGGATCGGCGGCCACGAGGGAGACGGCCTGCCACGACGGGTTGACGGCCGAGCCCGCGAAGGGTTCGAAGCCGGTGAGAAGCACGCGGGTCACAGCAGCGGCCCCCTTCAGAAGGCGAACAGCGAGATGATGGCGATGTTGCAGACCAACAGCGCCCCGGCGGTGGGGATCTGCGCCTTGATGGGCCCGTACTGGTCCTTGAGTTCCAGCAGGGCGGCGGGCACCAGGTTGAAGTTGGCGGCCATGGGCGTCACGAGCGTGCCGCAGAAACCGGCCAGCATGCCGACGGCGAGGACGACGGGCGCGTCCCCGTGCATCTGCTGGATGAGCACGGGCCAGCCGATGGCGGCGGTCATCACCGGGAAGGCGGCGAAGGCGTTGCCCATGATGACGGTGAACAGGGCCATTCCCACGCAGTAGACGGCCACGGCCACGTACTTCTGGCCCTCCGGCAGCACCTGTTCGGTGATCTTGCCGACCTGGGTGCCGACCCCGGCCTCCTGGAAGATGGAGCCGAGCACGGCGAGCAGCTGGGGCAGCAGCAGCGCCCAGCCCATGGACTCCAGCAGGCTCCGCCCGGCGTGCAGGGGCACTGCGGGCCGCCGCTCGCGCACCACGGCCATCCCGACCAGCAGTCCGACGATCGCGCCGAAGCCGAGGCCGAGGATGGTCTCGCTGCCGGCCTCCAGGACCGGTTCACCCCCGATGTGCCAGTGCTTGACGGCCGAGGCGCAGACGACGGCGACCAGCGGGATGGTGAGCGCCGGGACGAACAGCTTGCTGCCGAGCCGGGCGGCCGAGGCCGCGCGCTGCTCGGGCGTGGTGGTGCGCGGCACACCGCGCCCGGTGAGCGGGAAGCCGCCCAGGCAGACCATGACGAGGACGGCGACGCCCAGCGGTTCGGCCGGGGCCTTCTTCTCCACCACCCAGCTGCTGTAGAAGAAGCAGCCGCCGAGCAGGCCCCAGAAGGCGGCCGAGCCGAGGCGCTTGGGGTTGGTGCGGTCGACGACCATCTGGGCGGCCATGGCGAGGAAGACGGCGCCGACGAGCCAGTAGAACCACTCCGCCTTGATCACTTGGCTTCCTCCGCGGTGCGGCTGCCCTCGGCAGCGGATCGGCCGCCGGAGGCGGCGAAGTCGTGGTCCAGTGAGCGGTCCAGGCGCAGCAGCCGGAAGCCGTGGATGAGGAACGCGCAGACGGCGGTGGGGATGGCCCACAGCGCCAGCTGAAGCGGCTCCAGATGGGTGTGGTACGTGGTGTTGACGAACCCGGTGATCAGCAGGATCGAGCCGATGGCCAGGAAGCAGTCCTCGCCGAAGAACAGCCCGACGGTGTCGGCGCTGGCGGAGTACGAGCGGACGCGCTCGCGGACCCGCTCGGGGAGCGGGCCGTGGCGGCGCTCCGCGGCGCCCTCGGCCATCGGCGCGACCATGGGCCGCACGCTCTGGGCCGGGCCGCCGATGCTGGTGAGGCCGAGGGCGGCGGTGAGCTGGCGCAGCAACAGGTAGAGGGCGAGGAACCGGCCGGTGGTGAGCTTGCCGAGCCGACCGATGAGGGTACGGGCCTGTTCCTGGAGGCCGTGGCGCTCCAGGAGGCCGATCACCGGCAGGGTGATGACGAAGATCGTCACCGAGCGGCTGGAGGCGAAGCCGTTGCCGAAGGCCGCCAGGATCTCCTGGGGCGAGAGCTTGGCCAGCAGTCCGGTGGCGATGCCGGCGACCCCCACCACCAGCAACGGGTTGCGTCGTGTGGCGAATCCGAGGATCACCACGAGGACGCCAAGGAGAACGATCATGCGTCCCGCCTTCCGCGCACAAGGACCTCACGGGGGCGTGAGGAGGGTGCACCGGAGGCTAGGCGTTCGTTCAACGATCCGACAAGAGCCTGAAACGAACTTGTTCCGGCCCTGCCGGATCGTTTACCGCTGGGAAACCTCTATCGGCGGGACATCTTCCGCCCGTAGGCGTCGGCCAACTGCCCCTGGGAATCGTCCAGATAGGAGGCGAGCAGCCGCTCCGCCTCCACCGCGTCGCCGCCCTGGAGCACCTCCAGGATCTGGCGGTTGCGCACCAGATAGGGGGCGTGGAAGCGGCGGGGGTCGGCCATGACGTGGAAGACCAGCCGGAGTTCGGCCAGCACCGCGCGCATCAGTTCGTCGGCGCGCGGACTTCCGGCGAGGGAGACAATCGCCTGATGGAAGCGGATATTGGCGGTGGACAGGTCCTGCCAGGCCCGGTCCCGGGCGGCCCGCTCGCCCGCCAGGACCGCCGCCTCGACCGCCCGCACCTCGTACGGCGGCTCGCCCAGGCCGCGCACCGCCGCGCATTCGACGAGCCGGCGCACGCGGTAGATGTCGTTGAGGTCGTCGACCGTGACGACACGGACGAAGACGCCGCGGTTCAGCTCGTGCACCAGCAGCCGCTCGTGGGTCAGCAGGCGGAACGCCTCCCGGAGGGTGTTGCGCGAGACGCCGAGCGCGCCGCCCACGCTGTCCTCGGACAGCCGGGTGCCGGGCGGGAAGAACCCCTCGGCGATGCGGTCGCGCAGGATGTCCGCGACGCGCTCCGCCGTGCTGGTGCGCCCCAGCAGCGCCCGGTCGGCCTCGAGTCCGGCGGCGAGACCGGGGGCCGGGGCGTACCCGGCCGACTCCACCGGCGCCGCCGGCTCCACGCCCCCTGCCGTCCCCGGCGACTCCGGCATCTCCGGCGACTCGTCCGGCGACTCGTCCGGCGACTCGTCCGACGGCTCGCCGGAACGGCGATTTACACCCTTTGCCCCGTTCGCCACATCAGCCCCTGTTCGGTGTCTCGTTCGTCCCGTATAGCGAGAAGTCAAGCCCAGAAACCGTCACCGGACAACAACCATCTTGTCGGATCGTTCAACGATCGCTTACCTTGTGGTGCCATCCACAACCCCGCACGTATCCCCCACGCCCGAACGGACGGATATGACCGCATCCTTGGCGAACCTGTCCATCGATCTCAACGCCGACCTCGGCGAGGGGTTCGGCCGCTGGCAGCTCACCGACGACGAGGCCCTGCTGTCCATCGTCACCAGCGCCAATGTCGCCTGCGGCTTCCATGCCGGGGATCCCTCGACCATGCGCCGGGTGTGCGAGCTGGCCGCCGAGCGCGGAGTGCGCGTCGGGGCCCAGGTCTCCTACCGGGACCTGGCCGGTTTCGGCCGGCGCAGCATGGATGTCCCGGCCCGGGAGCTGGCCGACGAGATCGCCTATCAGATCGGCGCGTTGGAGATCTTCGCGCGTGCCGCCGGGACGCGGGTGCACTACGTCAAGCCCCATGGCGCGCTCTACAACCGCAGCGTGCACGACGAGGCGCAGGCCGCCGCCGTGGTCGAGGGCGTCAGGCTGGCCGCCGGCGGTCCGCTGCCGGTGCTGGGGCTGCCCGGGTCCCGGCTGCACGAGGCGGCCCGCGCGGCCGGGCTGCCGGTGATCGCCGAGGCGTTCGCCGACCGCGCCTACACCGGCGCCGGGACGCTCGTGCCGCGCACCGAGCCCGGCGCCGTGGTCCACGACCCGGACACGGTGGTCAAGCGCGCCCTCGGCTTCGCCCGCGACCGCGCGGTGACCTCGATCGAGGGACGGCGCATCGAGGTGGACGTGCGCTCGCTGTGCGTCCACGGCGACACCCCCGGCGCCGCCGACCTCGCCCGCCGGGTGCGGTCCGAGCTGGCCGCCGCGGGAGTGCGCGTGGCGGCGTTCATATGACGGTGCGGACCCTGCCCGTCGGTGAGCACGGGCTGCTCATCGAGCTCGACAGCGGCGAGGCGGCCGAGGCGCTCCACGCCGAGCTGCTGCGCCGCGCCGCCGAGCGGCGGCTGCCCGCCGTGCGCGAGATCGTGCCCGCCGCCAGGACCGTGTTCCTCGACGGGCTCGCCGACCCCGGGCGGCTCGCCGCCGAGCTGCCAGGATGGCGGATACCGCCCCTCGACCGGGGCGACAGCGAGATCGTCGAGGTGCCCGTGCGCTACGACGGGCCCGATCTGGACGAGGTCGCGCAGCGGTGGGGGGTGACGCCCGAGGAGGCCGTACGGATCCACTCCGGCGCCGAGTTCCGGGTGGCCTTCTGTGGCTTCGCGCCCGGCTTCGGCTATCTGACGGGGCTGCCCGAGCGGTTCCACGTACCGCGCCATGCGACGCCCAGGACCCGGGTGCCGGTCGGCTCGGTGGCCCTCGCGGGCGGGTACACGGGCGTCTATCCCCGCTCCTCCCCCGGCGGCTGGCAGCTCATCGGCACCACGGACGCCGTGCTGTGGGACACCGAGCGGGAACCGGCGGCGCTGTTCACCCCCGGCACCCGCGTCCGCTTCATCCCGGTAGCGGATGACGCGGCCCCTGAAGGGGCGGCGCCATGACCGACAGCGCCTTCGTCGTCGTACGGCCGGGAGCCCTGACCACCGTCCAGGACCTGGGTCGGATCGGCCATGCCCATCTCGGGGTGCCCCGCTCGGGGGCGCTCGACCAGCCCGCCCACCGGCTCGCCAACCGCCTGGTGGGCAACGCCGAGGGGGCCGCGACCCTGGAGACCACGCTCACCGGCTGTGCGGTGCGGCTGCGCCGCCCGGCGACGGTCGCGGTCACCGGCGCGCCCTGCCCGGTCACGGTCGACGGCCGCCCGGTCGCGTGGGGCGCGGCCGTACGGGTGCCGTCTGGCGCGCTCCTGGAGGCCGGGGCCGCCGCTCATGGGGTGCGCAGCTATCTGGCGTTCGACGGTGGGGTCGAGGCCGAGCCGGTGCTGGGCAGCCGGGCCACGGATGTGCTCTCCGGACTGGGCCCGGCGCCGCTCGCGGACGGTGCGGTGCTACGGCTCGGGCGGCCGGGCGGGACGGTGCCCGCCGTGGACGGGGTGCCGCATCGGGGCGTCGCACCGGAGCTGGTGCTCCCCGTGGTGCTCGGTCCGCGCGACGACTGGTTCACCCCCGCGGGGCTGCGCACCCTCTCCACCGGCGACTTCCGTGTCTCGGCCGCGAGCAACCGGATCGGCCTGCGGACCGAGGGCCCCTCGCTGGAGCGGGCGCGGGACGGTGAGCTGGCAAGTGAGGGCATGGCGCTCGGCGCGCTCCAAGTCCCGCCGGACGGACGGCCGGTGCTCTTTCTCGCCGACCATCCGACGACCGGCGGCTACCCGGTCGTGGGCGTCGTGCCGGAGCGGTATCTGGCCGCCGCGGCGCAGGCCGTCCCCGGCACTCCGGTGCGGTTCGCCCCGCTGGGCCGGGCCTCCTGGGGGCCGCCTGCCGGACGGACCGTCCCGGACGGCGCCTAAGGAGCGCGCCGTGTGCCGACGCGCTGCCTGCGCTGTGCCTTGCGGCGCAGCGCGCGGCGCTCCTCCTCGCCGGTGCCGCCCCAGACCCCGTGGGTCATTCCGCTCTCCAGTGCGTAGTCCAGGCATTCCTGGATCACCGGACAGCGCCGGCAGACCTCCTTGGCCAGCATCTCCTGCCGCCGGGCGGCCGGGCCGGCCACCCCCACGGGGAAGAACAGCTCCGGATCCTCGTGCGTGCATTCGGCGTCATGCCACCAGGCCATGGCTGCCCCTTCCCTGAACAACGTCGCTGAAAGCACCCGCCGTCGGGCTCACGCGCGGAGGTGCGCGGGGCGGGCGTCCGTGGGTCATGCGGGCGCGTCCGGGCGGGCTTTGACAGGGGTCGGGTTTCCGATCGTGGCGGGGGCAAACGGATCCGAACACGCCATGCCTCATATCGGGCTGCCTGGTTGAGCCCCGGGGCGGTCCGGGGCCCTCCCAGGGGCGTCAGTCCCGAAGCCGTTCGGGCGTCAGTCCCGCAGCGCGCGGGTGTCAGTCCCGAAGTTGCTCGGGCAGCAGGATGACGCTGCTGCCCGGCCGGCCGATCCAGCGCGGGCCGCCGTCGACCGCGACCCCCGTGACCGCGGCGGCCATCGCCAGCGCCCGCGCCGTCCAGCCGGACGGATGCCCGCCATCCCCGAAGCGATAGCGCCACGCCTCCTCCGGATCGCCCCGCTCCGGGTCGAGCATGACCTCCTGGCAGGGGCACATCGCCCCGTCGCGGGCTATGGAGGGGTGGATGAACGCGTCGGGGTGGTCGAAGACCGAGACGGCCACGGTGCCCTGGGAGAGCGGCGCCAGCACCTCCTCGCCATGGATGGCGATCCCGTCGAACTGCTGGAGCACCACACCGCCGGGCGCCGCGCCGACCAGCACCCGCCCCTCCTCCTCCAGCAGGACATCCGCGTAGTCGGCCGCGCCGTCCGCCTCCCCGTCCTCGCCCTCGCCCCCGTCCTCGTCCTCGCCCCCGTCCTCGCCGATGGTGGCGACTATGTCCCCGCCCAGCGCGGCCACGACCTCCGGCACGCTCCGCCCGGCCACGAACGCCACACAGCCCCAGTCCTGGTACTCCCCCTCCTCGGCGTCGAAGGCGGCGATCAGCTCATCGGCCGCCCGCTGCGCGGCCCGCTCCCCGGGGGACGGCTCCCGGGCGCCGGGCACCCCGGCCACCAGGTCGGCCAGCGGCGTCCACCACGCCAGCTCGCCCGGGCTCCGCCCGTCGGCCTCCCGGGGCCGCCAGGGGTCGGCCCCGGCCGCGATGAGCGCCGACGCCTTCTCCCGGTCCCAGTTGCGCACCGCGTGCCACAGCGGGGTGCGGCCCGCCGCGTCCGGCTGGTCCACCCCCCGTGCCACCGTGAGCAGTTCGGCCAGCACCTCGGCGCTTCCCGAGCAGGCCGCGGAGTGCAGCGGCGCCATATGGCCACCAAGGACGCGGTCGGGGTCGGCTCCCGCGGCGAGCGCGGCGCGCACGGCCCGCAGATCCGTCCAGTCGTGGATGTCCTGCCAGTCGGTCATGCGTCCAATCTGGCATCCGCCACCGACAATCCGTCCCCGGCCTCCTCCGGCGGGCCGTAACCGCCGCCGCCCGGGGTGTGGACGACCAGGACGTCCCCCGCCCCGACGTCCGCCGCGTCACGGCCGTCCAGGCGGTCCACCGAACCGTCGGCGCGCTCGATCAGGTTCGCGCCCAGCGCGCCCGGTCCGCCGCCCGCCATCCCGTACGGGGCCACCCGGCGGTGGCCGGTGAGGAGGGCGACCGCCATCGGCTCCAGGAAGCGGATGCGGCGGGTGACGCCGTGGCCGCCGCGCCAGCGGCCGCGGCCCCCGCTGCCCCGGCGGATCGCGAAGCTCTCCACCCGCACCGGATAGCGCCACTCCAGCACCTCGGGGTCGGTCAGCCGGGAGTTGGTCATATGGGTCTGTACGGCGTCGGCGCCGTCGAAGCCGTCCCCGGCGCCGGAGCCGCTGGCGACCGTCTCGTAGTACTGGACGCGGTCATTGCCGAAGGTGACGTTGTTCATCGTGCCGGAGCCCTCGGCCTGGACGCCCAGGGCCGCGTACAGGGCGCCCGTGACGGCCTGGGAGGTCTCGACGTTCCCGGCGACCGTGGCGGCCGGGAAGACGGGCGCCAGCATGGAGCCCTCGGGAACGCGGACCTCCAGGGGCTTCAGGCAGCCGCTGTTGAGCGGGATGTCCTCGGCCACCAGGGTGCGGAAGACATAGAGCACGGCCGCCATCACCACCGAGCTGGGCGCGTTGTCGTTGCCCGGCCGCTGGGGCGAGGTGCCGGTGAAGTCCAGGACGGCGCCGCGCGCGTCGCGGTCCACCGTAAGGCTGACGCGGATGACCGCCCCGCCGTCGGTCTCGTAGCGGTACGAGCCGTCGCGCAGCCCGGCGACGATACGGCGCACCGACTCCTCGGCGTTGTCCTGGACGTGGCCCATATAGGCGTGCACGACGTCGAGGCCGAACTGCCCGATCATCCGGCGCAGTTCCTGGACGCCCTTCTCGTTGGCGGCGATCTGGGCGCGCAGATCGGCGAGGTTGGCGTCCGGAGCACGGGACGGATACGGCCCGGCGGTCAGCAGCTCGCGGGTCTCCCGCTCGCGCAGCGCCCCGTCCCGTACCAGCAGCCAGTTGTCGAAGAGGACGCCCTCCTCCTCGATGGTGCGGCTGAAGGCGGGCATGGAGCCGGGGGTGATGCCGCCGATCTCGGCGTGGTGGCCGCGCGAGGCGACGAGGAAGAGCAGTTCGTCCCCCGCCTCGTCGAAGACCGGGCTGACCACGGTGACATCCGGCAGATGGGTGCCCCCGTGGTACGGATCGTTGATCGCGTACACATCGCCGGGCCGCATCGCGCCCTTGTTGCGCCGCAGCACCTCCTTGATGGACTCGCCCATGGAGCCCAGGTGCACCGGGATGTGCGGGGCGTTGGCGATGAGGTTGCCCTCGGCGTCGAAGAGTGCGCAGGAGAAGTCGAGCCGCTCCTTGATGTTGACGGAGTGGGCGGTGTGCTCCAGGCGGACACCCATCTGCTCGGCGATGGCCATGAAGAGGCTGTTGAAGACCTCCAGCATCACGGGGTCCACCTCGGTGCCGACCGCGGTGGTGCTCGGGCGCGGCCGGACCCGGGTGAGCAGGAGATGGCCGCGCTCGCCCATGGTGGCCTGCCAGCCGGGGTCGACCACGGTGGTGGCGTCCTCCTCGGCGACGATCGCGGGCCCGGTGACCCGCTCCGACGGGCGCATGTGGTCGCGTTCGTAGAGCTCCGTCCGCTGCCAGTGCCCTTCCGAGAACATCCTTACGGTCGTCACGGGCGCCAGTTCGCCCTCCCTGGGCGGGCGTTCCACGGCATGGCCGCCGGCCGGCCCGGACGCGCCGACCGCCTCGACCGACACCGCCTCGACGACCAGGGGCTTGTCCATGGTGAAGGCGTAGCGGGTGCGGTGCGCCCGGACGAAGTCCTCGGTCATCGCGGGGGCGGAGCCTAGGGGTACGGGGATGCTGGAGTCGGTGCCCGCGTACCGCAGATGGACCCGGGCGACGGTGTCCAGGGTGTCCTCCGGGACCCCGTCCGCGAGCAGTTCGCCGCGGGTCTGATCGGCCAGCCGCGCGCACAGCTCGCGCACCCGCGGCAGCGTCTCCTCGCCCAGTTCCGCCTCGACGGCCTGCTCGCGCATGGCGGTGGCGTCGGCCACCCCGATGCCGTACGCGGAGAGCACCCCCGCGAGCGGCGGCACGATCACCGTGCCGATGCCGAGCGCGTCGGCGACCGCGCAGGCGTGCTGGCCGCCCGCGCCACCGAAGCTGGTGAGCGCGTAACGGGTGACATCACGGCCGCGCTGCACGGAGATCTTCTTGACCGCGTTGGCCATGTTGAGCACCGCTATGTCCAGGAAGCCCGCCGCGACCTCCTCCGGTCCGCGCCGGTCGCCGGTCGCCTCCGCGATCTCCTCGGCGAGCGCGGCGAAGCGCTCCCGGACCGTCGTCGCGTCCAGCGGCTGGTCGGCGTGCGGGCCGAAGACCGCGGGGAAGTGGTCCGGCTGGATCCGGCCGAGCATCACATTGGCGTCGGTCACCGTCAGCGGGCCGCCGCGCCGGTAGCAGGCGGGGCCGGGGACGGCACCGGCCGAGTCCGGCCCCACGCGGTAGCGCCGGCCGTCGAAGTGGAGCACCGAACCGCCGCCCGCCGCCACGGTGTGGATGTTCATCATCGGGGCGCGCATCCGCACCCCGGCGACCTCGGTGCCGAAGATCCGCTCGAACTCGCCCGCGTAGTGCGAGACATCGGTCGAGGTGCCGCCCATGTCGAAGCCGATGACGCGGTCGTGTCCGGCCTCGCCGGAGGAGCGCGCCATGCCCACCACACCACCCGCGGGCCCGGACAGCACCGCGTCCTTGCCCCGGAAGTGCGCGGCCTCCCGCAGCCCTCCGTTGGACTGCATGAACATCAGCCGGATACCGCGCAGTTCGGCGGCCACGTCCTCCACATAGCGGCGCAGGATGGGCGAGAGATAGGCGTCGACCACGGTGGTGTCGCCGCGGGACACCAGCTTCATCAGCGGGCTGACCTCGTGGGAGCAGCTCACCTGGGTGAAGCCGAGGTCGCGCGCCACCGCGGCGACCGCCTGTTCGTGCGCGGTGTGCCGATAGCCGTGCAGCAGGACGACGGCGGCACTGCGGAAGCCGTCGCGGCGGGCGGTGCGCAGCGCCTCGGCGGCGGCGTCGAGGTCCAGGGGGCGGACGACCTCGCCATGGGCGTCCACCCGCTCGGGGATCTCCACCACCCGGTCGTACAGCGCCTCGGGGAGCAGGATCCGGCGGTCGAAGAGGCGGGGGCGGTTCTGGTACGCGATGCGCAGCGCGTCCCGGAACCCCTCGGTGACGACGAGGACGGTCGGCTCGCCCTTGCGCTCCAGGAGGGCGTTGGTGGCGACCGTGGTGCCCATCTTGACGACGTCGATCCGGTCGGCCGGGACCGGATCGCCGGGGCCGAGCCCCAGCGTCTGCCGGATCCCGGCGACGGCGGCGTCCGTATAGCGCTCGGGGTGGTGGGACAGCAGCTTGGCGGTGACCAGGCGGCCGTCCGGACGCTTGCCGACGACGTCCGTGAAGGTTCCGCCCCGGTCGATCCAGAATTCCCAGCGACCCGTCACCCCGCCATTGTCGCAGCGGACGGCGGTGTGCCGACGATG
This sequence comes from Streptomyces sp. NEAU-174, assembly GCF_052665095.1. NCBI lineage: Bacteria > Bacillati > Actinomycetota > Actinomycetes > Kitasatosporales > Streptomycetaceae > Streptomyces > Streptomyces sp. NEAU-174. The sequence goes on from NZ_JBQTCE010000018.1 coordinate 58,193, forward strand.
AGCGGATCGGCGGGCGGCTGGGGCGGCTGGGGCAGTGGGTCGGTGGTGGACGGGTGCGGAAGGTGGGCGGGGGCCGGGCCCCGGGTCACCGCGGTGAGCGCGGCGAGCGTCGCCCGCCGGTCCCGGTCCTCGAGCAGGTGTCCGGTGCCCCTGAGGCGGTGGCGCCATTCCAGGGCCGCCAGCGAGACCAGACCGGGCAGCAGGTCGGTGCAGCGGTCGGCGATCCAGCGGGTGCCGCGGGTCGCCATCCACCACGCGGAGGCGGCGCGCGAGGGCGCGACGCCGTCGAGCTCCAGGGACGGCGGGGCGCCGGTCGCGATGGACCGGGCGCGCAGCGCGCCGTGGAACTCCCTGGCCAGCAGCCGGTGCCCGAGCTCGCTCGGATGCAGCCGGTCCACGCTCCACGCCCGCCGGTCGGCGACCCAGGTGTGGTCGCTCAGCTCCACATGGACCGCCTCGTGACGCTGGGACAGCGCGTGCACCACGGTGTTCACCGCGCGCATCCGGCGCCCCAGGGGGCGCGCCAGCGCGGACGGCAGCCCCAGCATCCGCCCGGGGTCGGGCAGACAGGCGGTGAGCACCACGGCGCCGTCGGCGCGCAGCGCGCCGATCGTGCGGTCCAGGGCCTCGGCGACCCGGTGGATGTCGAACGAGTCGCGCAGCGTGTCGTTCCCGCCGACCACGACCGACACCAGATGCGGGCGGGCACGGCGGGCGGCGGGCAGCTGTTCGTCGGCGACATCGGCGGCCAGCGCCCCGCTGCGGGACAGATTGACGAACTCCACGGGCTCGTCGGGGTGCGGCCCGGCCGCCGCCGCGAGCAGCGCGGCCCAGCCGCGCCAACCGCCGCCGGGCGCCGGGTCGCCGAGCCCCTCGGTGAGCGAGTCGCCGAGGGCGGCGAACCGCAGCCTGCGCGGCTCCGCGCCCTCGCCCGGGCACTCGCCCGCGCACGCGCCCGTGGCCTCCTCGTCGCCCGGCGTGGCGCCCGGCGTCCGGCCCGCCCGGTGCGGGGCAGTGCCCTCCCAGTGCTGAGCAGTGCCCGCCCGGTGCGGGGCAGTGGTCACGTCCTGCCCCGCACACCCCGTCTCCGTAGGGACGGCCTCCGTAAGGACGGCGTCCACGATGGCGGCCTCCGTAAGGGCGACGTCCGCGACGACGGCCTCCTTACGAGACGGTTCCGTACCAGCGCGTCGGTCCCCCGTGTGAGCGCCGGCTGCCGTGTGAGCGCCGGCTGCGCTCACCGCACACCGCCGATGGCCCGGGGCGCGGAGACCCCCGGAGCGGCCGGGAGCGCGGCGGCCGGGAGCCGACCGCCGTCGGCGCACCGGACGCCCTCGGTGGACGCGTCATGGGCGGCCAGGAAGGACGCGACCGCCGCGGGCCAGCCGTAGCGCTCGGCCCGGGCCCGGGCCGCCGCCCGGCGCAGGGGCTCCGAACGGCCGAGGACGCGCTCGACGGCGTCCGCGAAGGCCGTTCCGTTGTCGGCCGCGGTCTCGCCGGCCGCGCCGACGATGTCCGGCAGCGCGGAGAGCGCGCTGACGACGACGGGCGAGCCGCAGGCCAGCGCCTCCAGCGCGGCGAGGCCGAAGGTCTCCGCCGGGCCGGGCGCCAGCACCACGTCGGCGCTCGCCTGGATGGCGGCGAGTCCCGACCGCTCCGCCAGATGGCCGAGGAAGACGGCCGGAAGCCCCTCGGCGCGGGCGCGGGCCTCCAGCCGCGGCCGGAGCGGCCCGTCCCCGGCGACCACGAGCGCCGCGGAGACGCCGCGCCGCCGCAGCTCGGCGAGCGCGTCGAGCGCCCGGCCCGGCCGCTTCTCGGGCGACAGCCGCGAGCACATGGCGATGAGCACGGCCGCCTCACCGCGGTGGTGGTCCCGCAGCGCGGCGTCGTGGTGGGAGGGGTGGAAGTGGCCGAGATCCACGCCCAGCGGGGCGCGTACGACGTTCCGGGCTCCGATCCGTACGAACTCGCGCGCCGCCCATTCGGTGGTGCAGACGATCCGCGAGTACGCCCGCGCGGTACGGAGGTTGAGCCGGTCGGCGGCTCCCTCGGCGAACGCGTCCGGCACACCCCAGGCGCGCAGCACGGCGTCCGCGCTCTCGTGGGAGACCATCACGGCCGGTACGCGGGCGCGCCGCGCCCACTCCCCCGTCCAGCGGAGGGAGGTGCGGTCCGACACCTCGAGCCGGTCCGGTCCGAGACCGTCGAGCAGCCGGGTCAGCCGCCGCCGGTCGGCCAGGACACGGTAGCCGCCGGTGCCGGGGATGGTCGGCCCGGGCAGCGTGATCACCCGCCCCTGCCGGGTGTGCTCGTCCGAGACCCGCTCGCCCGGCACCACCAGGACCGCCTCGTGCCCGGCCGCCTGGTATCCGGCCCCGAGCTCGCGCAGCGCGGTGCGCAGGCCGCCCGAGGCGGGGGTGACGAAGTTGGCCAGCCGGACGATGCGCAGCCCCTTGCCGTCGCTCATGTTCTGCTCTCCTCCCACAGCTCCCACAGCGCTCATGCGGCGACCGCCGTGCGGGCCGCCAGGACCTCGGTGTAGTGGTCGATGAGCTGGTCGCCGATCGCCTCCCAGGTGCGGCCCTCGACCGCCTCCCGGCCGGCGTGGCCCAGCGCCGCGCGCAGCTTCGCGTCGGCCGCGAGCAGCGACACGGCGTCGGTCACCTCGGTCGCGTCCCCGGGCGGCACCAGCAGCCCGGTGCGCCCGTGGTCGATCAGGTCCAGCGGGCCGCCCGCCGCGGGCGCGATCACCGGGACGCCGCTGGCCTGGGCCTCCTGCACGGTCTGGCAGAAGGTCTCCTGGGGCCCGGTGTGGGCGAAGACGTCCAGCGAGGCGAAGACCCGGGCCAGGTCGTTGCCGGTGCGGCGGCCGAGGAAGCGGGCCCTCGGCATGGCCGCCCGCAGCGCGGGCTCGCTCGGCCCGTCCCCGACCACGACCACCTGGATGCCGGGGAGCTCGCTCAGCGGCGCGAGCAGCTCGACGTTCTTCTCCGGGGCGAGGCGGCCGATGTATCCGACGATCAGCTCACCGCCGGGGGCGAGCGAGCGGCGCAGCTCCGGGTCACGGCGCGAGGGCTGGAAGCGCTCGGTGTCGACCCCGCGCGGCCACAGCCGGATCCTCGGCACGCCGTGCTCGTCCAGGTCGCGAGCGGCGGCGGTGGAGGGGGCGAGGGTGCGGTCGGCGGCGGTGTGCACGGCGCGGATGCGCCGCCAGGCCGCGTTCTCGCCCGCGCCGAGGTAGGTGCGGGCGTAGGAGCCCAGGTCGGTCTGGTAGACGGCCAGCGCGGGTATCCGCAGCCGGAGCGCGGCCGTCATCCCCCGCGCGCCCAGCACGAAGGGGCTGGCGAGGTGGACGACATCGCTGCCGTGGGAGGTGATCGCGGCCGCGAGCTTCCGGCTGGGCAGCGCGACCCGCACCTGCGGATAGCCGGGCAGGGGCAGCGACGGGATACGGACGACGGGGTACGGATGCGACCGGTCCATCTCCCCTTGGCTCTCGGGCGGACCGCCGGCCGCGGCGGGCGGTGGACCTCCGGGGGGACCCGCCGGTGCGATGACCACGGGGTGATGACCACGGCGGTGGAGATGGTCCGCGGTCTGAAGCGTGCAGTGAGCGACGCCGTTGATGTCGGGTGGGAAGGATTCAGTCACGATGGCGACACGCATACCGGTGTTGTCGGCGTACGAAGGGTGGCCCCGGCATCGTGAACGTTTCGCGCCGTAGAACGTCCCATGAGCGTTGGCCCTCGCACCCCGAGGGGGCCCTTCAGGGCCCCTGGAGGGATCGCCGCAAACCCGTATGAACCCGCTGGAATCGACGGCCGGTCACCCGGCGTGAATGTTTCGCTGCGAACGCCCTGCTCGGGGCGGAGCGGAGATACGGAGGGTGACGAGACTCTCACCGCTGCCCGGAAAGACGCGTCCGGCGCCCCGGAGGTTGCCTGCGTTCGACACCTCGGTGATGCGTTCTGGAGTGCCTGGCCCCGGGGGGCCGTACGTCGGGGGCGGCCGGGGGTCGGAAGCCCGCGGCCGGGGGTCAGAAGCCCGGGGTCTCGGGCCCGATGCGGCTGCGGACCGCCGTCTGGACGTCGGCCTCCTCCGCAGGGTCGGCGGCCAGCCGACGGAGCTGTTCGACGACGCGGGCGTCGGCGGTAGCGGCGTGGCGGGCGGCGACCTCGCGGGTGCTCTCCTCGCAGTCCCAGAGGCATTCGACCGCGAAGCCCGCCGCGAAGGACGGATCGGTGGCGGCCAGCGCGCGGGCGGCGCGGCCGCGGAGGTGGGAGGAGGCCGTCTCCCGGTAGATATGGCGCAGCACGGGCGCGGCGCAGGAGATCGTCAGGCGTCCGGCGCCGTCGACGAGCGTCCACAGGGTCTGGGCGTCCGGGCCCTCGGCCCGGACCGTGCGGCGGAGGGCGGCGAGCACGAGCGGGCTGTCGTACTGACCGCCACGGCAGGAGAGCATCGCGGCCGCCGCGTCCCCGAGGGCGTCGGGGCGGTGGGCCCAGATCCGGGCCCGGTCGAGGGCGGCGATACTGCGCATGCGTTCGAAGGCGGAGAGGGCGGCCTGGGAGACCAGCTGTGAGGCGTCCGGCTCGGTCACGGCGGCCTCGATCAGGTCGAGCACCTCGGGGTCACCGATCTCCGCGAGGTGCCGCAGCGCCGCGGCGCGGGCGGCGTCGGGGGCCGACGCGGCGGCGGCGAGGAGCTCGGGCCGGTCCTCGGGACCGGCGACGGCGGCGAGACAGCGGGCGGCCGCGTCGGGGCGGCGGGCGTCCGGCTTCAGATCGTGCTCCCGCTGGGCCCACAGCAGGACGTCGTGGACGCTCCAGCCGGGGCGCGGCCCCGAGGGCCGCAGCTGGCGCTGCCATCGGTCGAAGGCGCCGCGCTCGGCCGCCGCGCGCACCCGCGGCCCGTGGTCCGGATCGTCGGCCCACAGCCGCCAGGGCCGGGGTTCGTAGGCGCCGCGCACCACGGCGGCCAGTTCCGCGTCGCCCTCGGGGGTCCGGGGGAAGCGGGCGAGGATCGCGGGGGCGAGGCCGCGCAGCCCGGTGTCGTCGTCGCGCAGGGCCAGCTCGTCGAGGGCCCATTCCCAGTTGCTGCCGGCCGCGGCGTAGCGGCGCAGCAGCCGCAGCGCGTCGGACCTGCCGTAGGCGGCGAGGTGGCCGAGGACGGAGAGGGCGAGCCCGGTGCGCTCCTCGTCGTCATCGACGAGGTCGTCGGGGTGGAACAGATGCTGTTCGATCTCGTCGAGCCCGGCGTCGAGGTCCAGACAGAGCCTGGCGTAATAGAGCGAGCGGTTCTCGACCTGCCAGTCACGGCGGGGGTCGCGCAGCACGCAGTGGTGCAGTGCCGCGAGCGCCTCGGCCCGCGGCGCGGCGAGGGCGTGCAGGGTCCCGTCGCCGCGGCCTCGCTGGAGGAGGCCGAGCAGGGTGCCGCTGGGCGCTATGTCTGGATCGAACATGAGGTCAGCATCCGGTGCGGGAGGGTCGCTGGCAACGGGATTTCCGTCGATCGGCATTCTTGCCGATGTCCTGCCGCCGTATGCCTGATGAACGGTGCGGGACTGAGGGACTCCCGAGCGCCGCAGCCTACCCGGAATCGCGCGCTCCGCCGATTCCCGCCCGACCTGCCCCCGGAAGGCCATCGGCATATGCCGCAAGCACCACCGGATCGGGTATTGCCAAACCGCTTACGGGATGTCGCAGCCTGTGCAAGAGTCGTTACCGGTCCCTCCCTCAAGACCCGGCCGCGCCGCGCCCGTATCGGAGAACGTCATGCCGTCCCCCCGCTCCGCGGACCATCCCGCCGCATCGCCTCCCCAGCGTGACACGGTGGACGCCCTCATCTCGCAGACCCAGCGGCTCCGCGGCGGGCTCGACGCCGTCCGCCGGGACACCGTCGCGGACCTGGGCGGTACGGATGACGCGCAGGTGCGCTGGCAGCGTGCGCTGTGCGAGCTGGCCGTCCACCAGCTGGACGATCTGGGCCGGCATCTGGACGAGCTGCGCGAGGGGCTGCCCGCCGATGCCGCCGAGACGGTCGAGGCCCCGGGGACGGTCGAGCCGTCCGGGACCGTCGGTTCCACCGATCCTGAGGCCGACACGACGGCCGACGCGACGGCCGGGGCCCCGGCCGGGAGCGAGGCCGCCGGTCACGCCCCCACCGGCCGCGGTTCGCTGGTGAGCCGGGTCGGCAGCGCCGAGTGGAACCTCCTCACCGACGAGGTGACCTGGTCCGACGAGCTCTGCCGGATCTTCGGCCGCGACCCCGGGGACGGCGGGCTCACCCTCGACGAGCTGCCCTCCTGGGTCTTCTCCGAGGACCAGCCGATCCTGACCGCGATGGTCACGGACTGCCTGGTGGACGGAAAGCCGATCGACGGCGAGTTCCGCGTCGTTCGCGAGGACGAGGTGGTGCGCACCGTCCATATGGCGGGCGAGCCGGTGCTGGACAGCGACGGCAGCACCGCCTCCATGTGGGCCGTGCTCCGGGATGTGAGCGAACTGCGCCGCAGCGAGCGGGCGGTGCGCGAGAGCCGGGAGACCCTGTGCCACCAGCGGCGGATCGCCCGGACCGAGCGCCGGCTGGCGGTGGAGGTGCGGGAGGCCGTGCTGCCGCCGTGGCGCGGCTCCCTCCGGCTCCCGGCCCGTGACGGCTTCCCGGGCGCGGGTCCGGCGCCGGACAGCGCCGTCCTCGACCTCGCCGCCCACTACCTCCCCTCCGAGTCCAGCGCCCAGATCGGCGGCGACTGGTACGACGCGCTCGAACTCCCCGATGGCCACACCCTGCTGAGCGTCGGCGGACTCACCGGCCACGGGGTGACCGCCACCTGCGGCATGGCCATGCTGCTCGGCGCCGTGCGCGGCATGGCGGTGGCCGGGATCGAGCCCGGCGCGCTGATGGGGCGGCTCAACCAGCTGCTCGCCGTCTCCTCCCAGCCCGCGCTGGTCGGCGCCGTCTGCGCGCGGTACGACCCGCGCACCCGCACCCTGGCGTGGGCGCAGGCCGGACACCCCGCCCCGCTGCTGTTCCGCGACGGGACGGGGCGCCCGCTGCGCGCTCCCGACGGTGTGCTGCTCGGCGCCACGGCGGGCGCCGCGTACACCCAGGCCGAGGAGCGGGTGGAGCCGGGCGATCTGCTGGTGCTGCACACCGGACGGCTCGCCAGGGACGCCGAGGGCGCCACCGAGCGGCTGCTCACGCTCGCGCCACGGCTGACCGCCGCCCATGGCGCACAGGAGTGCGTACGGACGGTGGCCGAGGCGTTCGGCGACGAGCCGCGCGAGAACGACGCCTGTGTGCTGATCGCCAGGGTCACCGGCGCCCGCGCGTGACGCGGCGCCCCGCGTCGGCGTGGCGCGGTGAACGGCCCCTCGTCAGGCGTCGGCCCCTCATACGGCCTCTCATACGGCGTTGACCCCGCGTAAGACGCTGACCCCGCGTGCTGCCCTTCGTGTTGCCCTTCGTCCTGCCCTTCGTACGGCGTGGCCCGGCCGCTAGACGGCCGCGCTCCTGGCGATGGAGCCGGGCCCTTTCAGCCCCGTGCCGCCCTTCCCCGCGCCTCCCTTCGGCATCACCTGCTGGATCTCCTCGCGCAGCTCCCGGATGGCCGGTGAGGTGCCGTACCGCCCGGTGAGCCGGTACATCTCGCGCAGCCGGTCCCAGGTGCGGTGCGAGGAGTTCTGCTCGATCGTCAGCAGCGCCATCCGGGCATAGCGGTCGGCCTGCTCCGGATCGTCGCCGAGGAAACAGGCCGAGGCGATGGAGATGTGGTCGAAGATCTGGGACCGCTGGCGACCGCCCTCCCGCATCCGCAGCGCCTTCTTGGCATGGCTCTGGGCGATCCCCGCCGCCCCCGGCTCGTGCTCGGCCAGGGTGCGGTAGACCAGCCCCTGCATACCGTGCAGATCGGCCTCGTTGAACAGCTGCATCCAGCTCGGCGCCGGCCCGTCGTCCCGGTCCGAGACGAACAGCTCCTCCGCCTCGCCCAGGGCGCGCCGCACCGCCTGGCCCTGGCCCTTGGACGCCAGCGCCCACGCCTCGATGGTGCAGAACATGGACCGGGTGAGCGGCAGCGCCGCCTCGCCCGCACCGGACTTGGCGAGCCTCATCAGCTCCAGGGCGTCGTCCGGGCGGCCGAGGTGCACCATCTGCCGGGCGGCCCGGGAGAGCGCCTCGCCCGCCCGGGGCCGGTCGCCGCCCTCGCGGGCCGCGTGGGCGGCGATGACGAAGTACTTCTGGGCGGTCGGCTCCAGGCCGACGTCATGGGACATCCAGCCGGCGAGGACGGCCAGATTGGCCGCCACCCCCCACAGTCTGCGCTGGAGGTGTTCGGGGTGGCGGTAGGCGAGCATGCCGCCCACCTCGTTGAGCTGGCCCACCACGGCCTTGCGCTGGAGCCCGCCGCCGCGGGCCGCGTCCCAGGCGCGGAAGACCTCGACCGAGGTCTCCAGGGCGTCGATCTCCTGGGAGCCCACGGGGGCGGCCTCGTAGCGGTCGAAGCCCACGGGCTCGACGGACAGGGGATTGTCGGTACGGGGCGCGTCGGTGGCGAGGGTGGGGTCGGAGAGCAGAAAGTCGCTCATGGCACCGGTGATGGCGGATCCCGCGGCGAGCGCGGCACCCGCACCCACCAAGCCGCGTCGGTTGAACATAAGGTCCATTCCCGTGAATTCGGTGAGGACCGCGGCCGTGGACTCGGGCGGCCAGAGCAGCCCGTCACCGGACTGCCCCTTTCCCGCGCGCCCCCCTCGTCCGAGCCCGAGATCCTCGATGGTCACGACTCGACCGAGGCGCTCGGTGAACAGGGCAGCCAGCACCTTGGGCACGGGATCGCGCGGCGTCTCGCCGGTGTCGATCCAACGCCGCACCCGCGAGGTGTCGGTCGCCAGCTGCGGATGGCCCATGGCCGCCGCCTTCCGGTTCACGAGCCTCGCGAGCTCGCCCTTGGACCAGCCGGCGAGGCCGAACAGGTCCGCAAGACGGGTGTTGGGTTCCCTCGTCACGTCAAGCCCCCAGGTTCCTCGGCTGACTTGACAGTAACGGCCCCGTCACGAGCTGTGCGACTATTCGCCAGGGTTCGCCAGGGTCCGCCAGATGGTGTGCCACCCGCACAGGGGTGTGATGTAGGAGCGCGTTACCCGGCCCGGTGGCGGCTCGAGTTCGACCGAACCGCATTCCCCAGGGTGCGGCCCCGCCCCGGGGCCGGGTGCGTACGCAATTCGTCGGCACACGAAGGGATCTGTCTCGCCCATGTACGCAGCATCGTCCTCCGTGTCCGTCCCGCCCCGGCCGTACCGGCGGCAGCTGCCCGGCAATGGGCCGTACCTCGATCCCGCCCCCGGCGGCCGGGCCCGGCGGACCGCCGCCCTCGGCCCCGTGCCGCCCCGCGGGAGACTCGACTTGTCCGGTCCACAGGGTGCGCAGCTGCGCACCGCGATCACCTCGGTCCACCGCATCTGTCCGGAGTTCAACCCGGTGCAGGTGCTGCGGCGCAGCGGACGGTCCGTACTCCTGATCGGGGCGACCGGGCGCAGCACCGCGGTGGCCAAGTGCCTGCTGGACCACTCCCCCGCGTGGGCCGAGCGGTTCCGCCGGGAAATAGCGATGTACCGGGCGTTCGTCCGCCAGCGCCCGCCGGTGCGGGTGCCCCGGCTGATCGCCGCCGACCCGGACAACTGCGCGCTCGTCATCGAGCGGATGCCCGGGCGGATCGCGGCCGCGCAGCGCCACCCCACCGAGCCCCCGCCGCGTGCCGATCTGGGCGCGGTGCTGGGTGCGATCCGCCGGGTCAACCAGTGGCGGCCGCCCGCCGATCTGTTCGACGCCCCCATCGACTACGCCGCCCGGCTGACCCGCTATCACGAGCTCGGGCTGCTGACCGACCGGGACATGGGCGATCTACAGAAGCTGCTGCGCGGCGTCTCGCACGCCTGCGGGCGGCAGACCCCGGTGCAGTTCTGCCATGGCGACGCCCTGTTGAACAACGTCCTGCTGTCCCCCGCGGGTCCGGTGCTCCTCGACTGGGATCACGCGGGCTGGTATCTGCCCGGCTATGACCTGGCCACGCTGTGGACGGTGCTGGGCGACGCCCCCGTCACCCGGCGCCAGATCAGCCAGTTGGCGCAGGCCGCCGGCCCGGCCGCGCGGGACTCCTTCCTGGTAAATCTGATGCTGGTGTTGACGCGGGAGATCCGGCAGTACGAGACCGCGGTGCAGCGCACCATGCACGACCCCGCTCCCCTGGTGCCGGGCGCGGTGCCGGCCGGTGAGGAGCAGCGGCTGCTACTGCGCCGGCTGCACGACGACTGCGCGCTGGCCCGGCGCGCGGTGCGGGCGGCGGTCGGCACCCGCTGAGCGGAGGCGGGGTGGCGACCGCCTGGCGTGTTACCCGTCTTTTCCCTTTTCTTTCCCCCCGCCTGTTGCCCCTCCCCCACCC
>NZ_JBQTCE010000018.1:68640-203505 GCF_052665095.1 Streptomyces sp. NEAU-174
CGCTGTTCGGCACCCGCGAGGAGGAGGCGGGGTGGCGACCGCCTGGCGCGTCACCGGTCTGGACCGGTGACGCGCCGCAGGCGGGTGGCCATGCGAACGCCCGTCCGGGTGACGGCGATTGACGCCACGCCTGGCAGCGCATATCTCTAAGTGGCTCGGCTCGGCCCGGCCCGCTTGAGGAGGCTGCAATGCCAGGATCCGCACAGGACAGCGCCCACGACGCGCACAGAACCCCGTCCGGTCCCACCCGGAGAACCACGCTGCGCACCGCGGGAGCCGCGGCGTCCGCCGCCCTTCTGCTCCCGCTGGTATCCGCCACCCCCGCCGCCCATGCCGACCAGCGGCAGGCCGATGGACCCGGTGCCGACGGCGGTGCCCTACAGCGCGCCTTCGCGGCCGCCGCCACCGAGTACGGCGTTCCGCTGAGCGTGCTCCTGGGCGTGTCATATCTCCAGTCGCGCTGGGACGGCCACGGTGGCGCGCCCAGCGTCACCGGTGGCTACGGCCCCATGCACCTCACCGACGCCCACACCGCGCTGCTCACCGCCCCGCACCACAGCCAGGGCACCGAGGACGCGCGCGGCGATCTGGCCCGGCCGCTGAGGGTCCCCAAGGCCACCGTTCCCCAGCCCCGGCAGCTGCCCGCCCGGCTGCGCACCCTCAGCCGCGCCGCGGACCTCACCGGGCTGTCCGCGCAGGCGCTGCGCGACGACGAGAGCGCCAATGTGCGCGGTGGCGCGGCCCTGCTGGCCGCCACGCAGAAGCGGCTGGGGCTGCCGTCGAGCGAGGACCCCGCCGACTGGTACGCGGCGGTGGCGGCGTACTCCGGGGCCGATGACGCCGCGGCCGCGGCCTTCTTCGCCGACGAGGTGTACGGGGTGATCCGCGGCGGTGCCGCGCGGACGACCGCGGGCGGCGAGCGGGTCTCCCTGGACGCGGCCCCCGATGTCGCCCCGGACACCCGGCAGCTGCGGACGCTCGGTCTGCCGTCCCGGGCGCGGGATCCGCGGGTCGAGGCCCCCAAGGACGTGTCCTGCGAGTGGATCCCGGCGCCCTACGAGGAGTTCGGGGACAACGACTACGGCAATCACGACCTGGGCGACCGCCCCTCCTCGCAGTCCATCGACTACATCGTCATCCATGACACCGAGGGCTCCTGGGACACCACCATCAAGCTGGTCCAGGACCCCACCTATGTGTCCTGGCAATACACCCTGCGCTCCTCCGACGGGCATATCGCCCAGCATGTGCCGCTCAAGGACGTCGCCTGGCACGCGGGCAACTGGTACGTCAACGCCAAGTCCATCGGGCTGGAGCACGAGGGGTTCCTGACCGCCCCGGACGCCTGGTACACGGAGGCGATGTACCGCTCCTCGGCGCGGCTGGTGCGCTACCTCGCCAAGCGGTTCGAGATCCCGCTGGACCGCCAGCACATCCTGGGCCATGACAATGTGCCGGGCACCACCGCCTCCACCATCAAGGGCATGCACACCGACCCCGGCCCCTACTGGGACTGGGCGCACTACTTCACCCTGCTCGGCGCGCCCTTCCGGCGCACCGCGGGCTCCTCCGGCGGCCTGGTCACCATCCGCCCCGACTACGACACCAACCGGCCCGTCTACACCGACTGCGAGACGGCGGGCCAGGCCTGCGCCCCGCACGGCTCGGCCGCGGTGCGGCTGCACACGGCGCCGAGCGCGGACGCCCCGCTGGTCAAGGACATCGGGCTGCGCCCGGACGGCTCGGACTCCACGACCGGGGTGAACGACACCGGCGCCCGCGCCACCACCGGGCAGCAGTTCGCGGTCGCGGGGCACGAGGGCGACTGGACGGCGATCTGGTACCTCGGCCAGCGGGCCTGGTTCCAGAACCCCGAGCGGCGGCCGACGGCGGTGAGCGCCAAGGGGCTCGTGGTGACGCCCAAGGCCGGGGCGGCGGAGGTTCCGGTGTACGGCCGCGCCTACCCGGAGCAGGAGGCGTATCCGGAGGGTGTGCCGGTGCAGGCGGTCTCGCCGCTGCCGTACAAGCTGCTCGCCGGGCAGTCCTATCCGCTGGGGCTCAGGGTGCGGGGCGAGTATCTGTGGGCGACCACCTTCGATCCGGCCGGTCACAAGGTGGTGCGCGGCCAGGATGTGTACTACCAGATCCAGTTCGGGCACCGGGTGGCGTTCGTCCGGGCCGCCGATGTGACGGTCCGGCCCTCGGGGAAGTGAGCCTGACGGGCCGTCAGTGCGCCGTATGACGGCCGGCCGGGGGCCGTGAGCGACCGTACGGGCGTCTCACGGCCCCCGGCGCAGGTCTCTCAGCGCTGCTGGAACATCTCCGCGGGCAGCGGCTTGAGCAGCCGGTACAGATCGTCGGTGATCGGCCGGTCCCAGCTGGCGATGGTGACGAGCACACCGTCGCTGCGGTCGAACTGGGCGCAGGAGATCCGGCCCTCGGAGAGCTTGATCCGGCGGACGATGAGCAGGTTGTCCTCGTGCATCACCGGGCTGTCCTCGGTGTCCACCACCTGAACCGGCTCGTCGTTCCCCAGCGCCGCCAGCAGCTGGGTCACCTCGAACGGCGGCCGCCCCTCGCCCACCTCCCGGGCCGGTGAGCCCTCGGGCAGATTGCCGATGATCATCGCCGGGCCGCGGCCGCCGAACAGGTCGTAGCGCAGGAAGACGCCCTGGCAGGTGCCATCCGGAGCGGGCAGCAGCCCCGCTCCGAGATCGCCGGGCCAGTCTCCCGGGTCCATGGCGAGGACGTCGAAGTCCGGCCCGGTGGGCGTGGCGGCGCTGCGGCGGCGGAGGAAGGACATGCGGACATGGTACGTGGCCGCGCGCCCGTTGCCGTGCCGGGGAGCGGCCGGGCCGCACCCCTCATCCGGGGTCGGGCGCCGGGCGCTGGGGAAGGCCGACCGTGGGGGTGATGAGCCGCTTGGCCAGCCCGGCCCGGTCGGTGCCGACCTTACGGTAGACCTCGGACAGCAGCCGGGCCACCTCACGCTCCTCGAGCCCCGTGGCCTCGCCGATCCGGGCGTCCGACCAGCCCTCGGCGGCCCGCTCGGCGACGACCTGCTCCTGCGAGGTCAGCGGGCTGGTGTGATCGACCCGCAGCTGCATGGGGCGCAGCCCGGCCGCGGACAGCTCGTCGCGGGCCCGGGCCGCGAGCGCGTCGGCCCCGCAGCGCACGGCGCCCTCCAGACCGCGGTAGAGCCGGTCGCCGGCCTCCTGGGGCAGGCCGATGCGGCGCAGCGCGGCGCCGTGGTCGACCAGCGCCACGGCCAGGTCGTACGCGGCCGGTGACCGCATCAGATGGCTGACGGCCTCGGCCAGCAGCTTGATCCGGTCCGGCCCCTGGGTGACGGTGGCGGCGGTGTGCAGCGCCTTGCCGACGGCGGAGTGGGTGCCGAACTGACGGGCGCGGCGCACCGCGTCGTCGGCGACCTCGGCGGCCTGCCGGGGATCGGTCAGCGCGAGGGTCTGGGCGAGGTGGAGCTGCCAGGGACACCAGGCGGGGTTGCGCATACCGCGCCCGTCCATGCGGCGGCCGACCTCGGTGAGCTGGTTCCGGGCCTCGCGGTGGAGGTTGGCGGCCAGCAGCAGCTCGCCGCGGACCGCCGGGACATCGGGGCAGAGCGTGGCCTGCGGCAGGGTCTCGCCGCGGTGCCGGGCCGCGAACTCCTGCGCCTCCTGGATCCGGCCCCGGCAGATCAGCGTTCCGATGAGGGTGCCGACCGCGGTCCAGTGCGCGGGGGTCGAGGAGCCCACCAGGTCGGCGATCCGCATCCCCTCACGGGCCAGCTCCTCCGCCTCGCCGAGGGCGCCGCGGCGCAGCCGGGCGTAACCGAGGAGGGTGAAGCCGAAGGCCAGGTGGGAGCCGCGCCAGCCCTTGCGCTCGCATTCGGCGATGCCCTTGTTGAACAGCTCCTCGGCGCGTCCTGGCTGGTCGCAGTGGAGGAAGACCAGGGCGACCAGGATGGGCACCTCGAAGCCCCAGTCGTCATCGGTCCAGCTGAGGCCGTCGCCGAGGGCTTCCTCCGCGTAGTGCAGGGCGGTGGCGACCGGTTCGCCGCGCGTCATCGCGTCCCAGGCGCGCAGCCCCATCAGATAGCGCTCGGCCATGCCGCGGCCGGTGAGGTGGTCCGCGAGCCGGGCGAGCCGCCGGGAGCGGGCGGGCGACTCCTTCTCGTCGGCCCGGAACATGTTCCACATCAGCTGCTCGGTCTGCATCCGCAGCCGGGTGCGGGCGCTGGTGGCCCGCCCGACCTCGTCGGCGAAGACCTGGGCGGCCTCCTCCATCCGGCCGCTGTGGCCGTACGCCTGGGCGAGCCGGTAGGTGATCGCCTCGCGCAGCTCGGGGCCGAGCGCGGGCTCCTCGAGCGCGGCCCGCAGATGGTTGACGGTGACCTCGGGCTCGGTGAGCTGGGCGGCGCAGCCCAGCTCGTACAGCACGGCGGCGCGCTCCTCCAGGGCGGGCGGTTCGCGCAGGGCCCGGGCCAGACAGCGGCGCCCGGCGTCGGGGGCTCCGGCGCGCAGATACTCCCGGGCGGCCGCCCGCAGATGGCGCACCACCCAGGGGTCGCCCTCGGGGTGCATCTCCAGCAGGTGCCGGCCGGCGGCCGCGGAGCCCAGACCCGCGCCGAGCACCACGGTGGCGGCCTGACCCGTGCATGGCCACCCGCAGGGCGCCGGGGATGGCCTGGTAGACGGCGGTGGCGATGAGCGGGTGGAGGTACTCCAGGGGCCGGGTGCCGTTCCCGGGGCGCGGCGGGGCCAGGATCCGCGCGTCGACGAGCCGGGTGACCATGTCGGCGGCCTCGGTCTCGCTGAGCCCGGCGACATTGGCGGTCAGCGCCGGGGTGGCCTCGATGCCGAGGACCGCGACGGCCCAGGCGAGGCGGACGGCGGCGGTGCCGAGGCGGGTCAGCCGGTCGTTGAGCCCGCTGTCCTTGGCCGAGGAGACCAGCTCGCGCAGCGCGGGCAGGTTCTCCGACTGCGGTTTCAGCCGGCGGTCGCGGATCTTGGCGGTGAGCTCGGTGACCTCCCACGGGTTGCCGCCGGTCATCGCCCAGCACTCGCGGCAGAACGCCTCGTCGGCGTGGTCCCCGAGGACCTCACGGACGATCCTGCCGACTCCGCCCGGGGTGAGCGGCGCCAGCACATGGGGCCGTGAACCCTGGCGCTCGACCAGGGTCCGTATGGCGGCGACGTCGGCGGTCAGGTCCTCCGGGCGGTAGCCGACGGCGAGCAGCAGGGGCAGGTCGGCGGTGCGCGGGGCGAACCGGGTCAGCCAGTCCAGCGATTCGGGGTCGGCCCAGTGGACATCGTCGAGGATCATGACGACCGGGGCGTGCTCCACGGCGAAGCGGGTCACCAGCCAGTCGAGGCCGTCGCGGACGCCCTGCGGATCGGGTGCCCCGCCGTGGCCCGAGACCACCAGGCCGACCGCGGGCGCGACGATCTCGTACCAGCCGCCGAGGATCCTGCGGTGCTCGTCCTCGCCGGTCTCCGCGAGCACCGGCTGGAAGAGCTGGCGCACCACATGGAAGGCCGCGCCCTGTTCGTGCTCGCCGCCGCGGGCCCGGAGCACGGTGCAACCGCGCGCGGCGGCCCTGCGGCGCGCCTCGCCGAGCAGCGCGGTCTTGCCGACGCCGCCGGGCCCCTCGAAGGCGATCACTCCGCCGCTACGGGCCTCGGTCCCGTCGCCGGGATCGGTACCGCACAGTTCGGTGAGCGCGGCGTCCACCGCGCGCAGCTCCCGCTCCCGCTCCAGCAGCGTCCGACGCGTCCGGTTCTGTTGGTCCATGTACTCCGCCACGTTGCTTCCCCTCCGGCAGGTGACGCCGAGCGTAGCGCGGATGGCACGCTGCGTAGCTCCCCCATGGGGGGATTTCCGCCGGGCATTGCCAGTGGCACACGCCAATTCACCACCTCCTCTATCGATGCCACGTCCCGCACGCGAGGATGACCGGATTCAACGGGTTGGCCAGATACCGCTTTCGCCTGTGGTATATGCGGGCCCTGGCCGCCCGAACCACGAAGGGGGCGGACACCACTCATGCATACGCACGCTGCGCGACCACAGGCCCGGCGGACGGCACTGCTGCGCCGGGCGGCCCTGTTCGGCTTTCCGGCCTCCGCCGACCTCAACCCCGGCACCGAGGCGGCCAGGCACCACACCATCCAATGGCTCTCACGGTTCGGCGTCTTCGAGGACCACGCGTCCGTCGCCGAGTACGACGCGCTCCGCTTCGATGTGCTGGCGGGTCTGTTCTACCCCCGGGCGACCGGCACCGACCTGAACCTGGGCAGTGACCTCGTGGGCTGGTACTTCGTCTTCGACGACCAGTTCGACGGGGAGCTGGGCAGCCGTCCGGAGGCGGTGGCGCGGCTGGTGGCGGACGTCGTACGGATCACCGACGAGGACCTGGCGCACGGCAGGGCGGGCGGCGACGACGGGCCGCTGCTGGAGAGCTTCCGCGACCTGTGGCGCCGCATCAACTCCGGGCGGCCCCAGGTGTGGCGGGACCGCTTCCGCCACCACTGGCTGGAGTATCTGCACTCCTACCACCGCGAGGCGCTGGAGCGGACCGGCGCCCTGCCCGGGGCCGGCGGCGCGGAGGTGCCGCGCTCGGTGGAGGACGTGCTGGCGCTGCGGCGCCACTCGATAGGCGTACAGCCCTGTCTCGATCTGAACGAGCCGTTCGGCGGCTACACCCTGCCGCCCGCGCTGCACGGCGGCTTCCCGCTGGAGGGGATGCGGGAGGCTACGGACGATGTGGTGGTCTTCACCAATGACATCGCATCCCTGGACAAGGAGCTGGCCGTCGGCGACGTCCACAACAGCGTCATCGTCCAGCGGGAGCGCGCGGGTGGTGAACTGGAGGACGCGGTACGCCATATCGCCGATCTGGCCAACGCCCGGTACCGCTGGTTCGAGGAGACCGCGGCCGAGCTGCCCGCGCGGCTCGCCGACGCGGGGGCCGACCCGGACACCCACCGCGCCGTGGCGCGCTATGTGGACGGCATGCGGCATGTGATGACGGGCAATCTGGGCTGGTCGCTGCGTACGGCCCGGTACGACGAGCAGGGCACCGAGGCGGTCAGCGGGGGGCGGCAGCGGCCCTGGGCGCAGCTGACCGGCGCTCAGCCGGCGTAGGCCGCTCGCCCCTTCGGCCGGCGTGGCGCCGCTCGATCGGTCAGTTGGCGTAGAGCTGCTCGATCTGCGCGGCGCAGAGCTTGTAGACCGCGTCGCGCCGCAGTTTGAGCGAGGGCGTCAACAGCCCGTCCGCCACCGTGAAGTCCTTCGGGAGGATGCGGAAGGCCCTGATCGACTCCGCCCTGGACACCGAGAGGTTCGCCGTGGAGACCGCCTGCTGGATCTCCGCGTGCAGCGCCTTGTTCGCCGACGCGTGCTCCCGGCCGACCGGGAGCCGCGCGCCGACCACCTGGTGCCAGCGCCTCAGCATCTCGGCGTCCAGGGTGATCAGCGCCCCGACGAAGGGGCGGTTGTCGCCCACCAGGACGCACTGCGAGATCAGCGGATGCGCCCGCAGCCGCTCCTCCAGCGGCAGCGGGGAGACGCTCTTGCCGCCGCTGGTGATGATGATGTCCTTCTTACGGCCGGTGATGGTCAGATAGCCCTCGCTGTCGAGGAATCCGATGTCCCCGGTGTGCAGCCAGCCGTCGCGCAGCGCGTCCCCGGTGGCCTTCGGATCGTCCACATAGCCGGCGAAGACGGTGCCGCCGCGCACCCACACCTCGCCGTCCGGCGCGATGCGCACCGCCGTGCCCGGCATCGGGCGGCCCACGGTGCCGTGCCGGGGGCGGCCGGGCGGCTGCGCGGTGACGGCGGCGGTGGTCTCGGTAAGGCCGTAGCCGTTGTAGACGGTGATCCCGGCGCCCGCGAACATCAGCCCCAGCTCCCGGCTGAACGGTGAGCCGCCGGTGACCGCGTAGCGCACCCGGCCGCCCAGGACCGCTCTCAGCCGCCGGTAGACCATGTGGTCGAAGACGGCGTGGGCGGCTCTGAGCCCGGGGCCCGGTCCCCTCCCCGCGCCCTGTGTCTGCCGCTCGACCGCCTCGGCGTAGCGCACCGCCGTGTCCATGGCCCGCTCGAAGAGCGAGCCCTTGCCCGAGTCCTGGGCGGCGGTCCGGGCCGCTCCGAGGATCCGCTCGAAGATGTAGGGCACCGCGAAGACGCAGGTCGGGTGGAAGGACTGGAAGGACGGCAGCAGCGAGGACGGGCTGAGTTCGGGCTCGTGGCCCATGAGGATGCCGCTGCGCACACAGAGCACTTGGACCATCAGTCCGTAGATGTGCGCCAGCGGGAGGAAGGCCAGGATGGCGGGTTTCTGCCCGGGTTCGGCGAACAGCCCGCTCCAGCCCGCGAACAGGGTGTCGCACTCGGCCGCGAGATTGGCGTGGGTGATCATGCACCCCAGGGGCTGTCCGGTGGTGCCCGAGGTGTAGCAGATGACCGCCGTACTGCGCGGTTCGACGAGCCAGCGCCGCTCGGTGACCAGCTCTTCGTGGACCCCGGCGCCGCGCCGCCACAGCTCCGTGACGCAGCCCTGGTCCATCTGCCAGATGGAGCGCAGCGCGGGAAGGGTGTCGCAGACGGCGCCGACCGTCATGGCGTCGTCCTCGCCCTCCACCACCACGGCCACGGCCCGCGTCTGGGCCAGGATCCAGCCCACCTGCTCCGCCGAGGAGGTGGGGTAGACGGTCACCACCTGGGCGCCGACGGACCACAGGGCATAGCTGAACAGCGTCCACTCGTAGCGCGTCCGGGCCATCAGGGCCACCCGGTCCCCGAACCGCACTCCCTCGGCCAGCAGGCCCTTCGCCAGCGCCAGGACCTCGTCCCGGAAGGCCGCGGCGGTCACCGGAGTCCACTGATCCCGGTCGGCGGGGTCGCGCCGGGCGAACTGGACCCGGTCCGGTTCGCGGTCCGCCAGCTCGTACACCGAGTCCGCGAGCCCGCCCGCGCGCAGCGGTTCCACCATATGAGGGAGACTGAATTCGCGCACGACACCCCCTTTTCAGCCGACTTTCCGCCCCGCACAACGGGGAGGTGGGAGGGAAAACTACCTCCCGGGGCCGAGGCTGCATAGAGCGTGGACGATTCTGTTCCCACCCGTGGAGACCCGGCGCGACCTGCCGGTGTTACCGTGAGTCACGCTCACATTTCGGCATGAGGCGTGAGGGGATCGTGAAGCCGCGATGAACTCATGGGAAACGGACCCGGAGGCCATGCGCCGCGATATGAGACACCATCAGGCCGCCGTGCGTTCTGATCCTGGCCGATAACGCACTACGGGGCGGGCCATCCGGTCCGGCCGGATCCGCCCGCCCCGATCACCCTCCCCGGTTCAGGTGAGGTCGAACTCGCCCTCACGCGCGCCCAGGACGAAGGCGCGCCACTCGGCCGGGGTGAAGATCAGCGCCGGGCCCTCGGGACGGCGCCCGTGGCGCATCGCGATGAACCCCTCGACGAAGGCGATCTCCACATCGCCCACGCCCTGACTGCTCGACTGCCACTGGGCGCCCGAGAGGTCGAGTTCGGGCTTCTCGCCGCTTCCTGTCAGTGGCTGTTCGGTGGTGGTGGTATCGGCCACGTCAGCTCATCCTCCCGCATCGTCGTCCGCGCCCCACCCTAGCGATCGTGACCGGTGCCGCACAGGCCACGAAAGGAGGAGTGAGCAGGAGACTCACCCGGCGGGTGACGTGTCCGCGACCACCCACATCGAGAAGAACTGCGAGCCTCCGCCATAGGCGTGGCCGAGCGCCTTACGGGCGCCGTCGACCTGGTGTTCGCCCGCCCGCCCGCGCACCTGGAGCGCCGCCTCGGCGAACCGCAGCATCCCGGACGCCCCGATGGGGTTGGTGGACAGCACCCCGCCCGAGGGATTGACCGGAAGTTCGCCGTCGAGTTCCGTCACCCCCGACTCGGTGAGCTTCCAGCCCTCCCCCTCGTCCGCGAAGCCCAGGTTCTCCAGCCACATGGGCTCGTACCAGCTGAAGGGCACATACATCTCCACCGCGTCGATCTCCCGGCGCGGATCGGTGATCCCGGCCTGGCGGTAGACATCGGCCGCGCAGTCCCGGCCGGCCCTCGGCGAGACGAAGTCCTTCCCCGCGAAGAGCGTCGGCTCACTGCGCATGGCGCCACCGTGCATCCAGGCGGGCGGATACGGCGCGCGGTCCGCGCCCGCGCGGTCGGTGAGCACCATGGCGCAGGCGCCGTCGGAGGAGGGGCAGGTCTCGGAGTAGCGGATCGGGTCCCACAGCATCGGGGACGAGCGCACCTGGTCCAGCGTCAGATCGTGCTCGTGGAGATGCGCGTAGGGGTTGCGCAGGGCGTTGCGGCGGTCCTTGTAGGCCACGAGGGCGCCGATGCCGGAGGGCGCGCCGGTGCGCCGCATATACGCCCGGACATGCGGCGCGAAGAAGCCGCCCGCCCCGGCCAGCAGCGGCTGCTGGAAGGGGATGGGCAGGGACAGCCCCCACATGGCGTTGGACTCCGACTGCTTCTCGAAGGCGAGGGTGAGGACGGTCCGGTGGACACGGGCGGCGACCAGGCCCGCGGCCACCAGCGCGGTGGAGCCGCCGACCGAGCCCGCGGTGTGCACGCGCAGCATCGGCTTGCCGACCGCGCCGAGCGCGTCGGCGAGGTACAGCTCGGGCATCATCACGCCCTCGAAGAAGTCGGGGGCCTTGCCGATGACGACGGCGTCGATGTCCGACCAGGTCAACTGGGCGTCCTCCAGGGCCCGTACGGCGGCCTCCCGGACCAGCCCGGCGATGGAGACGTCCCGGCGTGCGGCGGTGTGCTTGGTCTGGCCGATCCCGACGACGGCCACCGGCTCCTTCGTCACGAGGCATCCCCTTCCAGGACGGCCACCAGGTTCTGCTGGAGACAAGGGCCCGAGGTGGCGTGGGCGAGGGCCCGGTCGGCGGCGCCGCGGTGGATGGCGGCGGCGGCCTCGCCGAGGCGGATCAGCCCGGCGGCCATCATGGGGTTGGCGGCCAGCGCCCCGCCGGACGGATTGACGCGTACGTCCGCCCCCAGCCGCAGCTCACGGCGGAGGATCAGCTCCTGTGAGGTGAACGGCGCATGCAGCTCGGCCAGGTCGACGGGGGCCTCGAAGGCGCCCGCGCGCTCGGCGGCGAGCCGGCTGGACGGGGAGCGGGTGAGGTCCCGTACGCCGAGGCTGTGCGCCTCCGTCCGGTGGTCCATGCCGCGGATCCAGGCGGGGCGGCGGCAGAGCCGGCGCGCGGTGTCCCCGGCGGCGAGCACGACGGCGGCGGCGCCGTCGCCGACCGGCGGGCAGTCGTGGCGGCGCAGCGGCCGCACCAGATACGGCTCGTCCAGGAGGGTCTCGGGCGGCGGTGAACCGGCCAGCTGGGCATGGGGGTTGTCCTCGGCCGCGGTCCGGCTGCGGGCCGCGACCCCGGCCAGGGCCCGCTCGTCGGCGACGATGTCCCCCGGGTCCCCCCTGTCCCGGGTGACCTCCGCGTCGAGCAGCGCCTGGGCCTGGAGGGCGGCGAGGGAGACCGAGTCCGGCCACAGGGGCGCCACGTAGTACGGGTCGAGCTGGCGGGTGAGGACCTCCCGCAGATCGCCGGGCGAGGACTTGCCGTAGGAGTAGACGAGCGCGGTCTCGGCCTCGCCCGTCAGCAGCCTCGTCCATGCCTCGTACAGCGCCCAGGCGCCGTCCATCTCCACATGGGACTCCGAGATGGGCGGCCAGGCGCCGACGCCGTCGAGGGCCATGGTGAAGGAGAAGGCGCGGCCCGCCAGATAGTCGCAGGAGCCGGAGCAGGTGAAGTCGATCTCGCCCGCCCGGAGTCCGACGGCGTCGAGCGCCTGGTGGAGTACGGGCATCAACATCTCGACCTCGGAGGTCTCCGCGGTGTCGCGCCGGTGGTCGCTCTGGCCGAAGGCGACGATGGCCACCTCTCGCATCTACAACATCTCCTTGTAGGTGTCGTAGTCGGCGTCGGGTTCGCCGGTGGGGCGGTAGTGGTCGGGGTAGCGGCCGTCCTCGCTCCATACGGGCTCCACGCGCAGCCCCATGCGCACCTCGTCGTAGGGGATGCCGCCGATGCGCGCGTGGAGGGCCAGATCGGCGCCGTCCAGGGCGATGTGGGCGTAGACGTACGGCACCTCGATATCGAGGTTGCGCGCCTTGATGTTGACGATGCAGAAGGTGGTGACCGTGCCGCGCGGGCCGACCTCCACCTGCTCCTCGGTGGCGACACCGCAGGTGGGGCAGGCGCCCCGGGGCGGGACGTACACCTTGCGGCAGGACGGGCAGCGCTCCCCGTAGGTGGTGTGGTCGGCGAGGGCCCTCAGATAGCGCGACTGGGCGCGGCCGGGCGCGTAGGTGTAGTCGAGGCGGGCGGGGGCCACGATGCCGCTGACGGGGTCGGTGAACTCACCCCTGTGCGGCACGGCTTCGCCACCCCTGGCGCCGTCGTACGGCTCGAAGCAGGCGATGTCGGTGATGGCGCCCGCGCGCTCCGCGGCCCAGCGGATCCGCACCCGCATCCCGGTGCGCACGGCGTCGGGGCCGGGCGCGTCGAGGGCGTGGAGGAGGGCGGTGTCCGCGCCGTCCAGCCGCACCAGCACCCAGGCGAAGGGGGTGCTCAGGGGCTGGCCGCGGCGCGGCGAGGGATTCCAGGCCCAGGTGGTGACGGTGCCGGTGGGGGCGACCTCGACCAGGTCGGCCAGCTCGTCCGCGGTGACCGGGTCGTATTCGACGGGCGGCACCAGCACCCGGCCGTCGGTGGTGCGCACACCGAGCACGGTGTGTGTCCGCAGTCCGGTGAGGAAGGCGCTCTGCACCGGGCCGAGGGAGCGGGTGAACGGGAACTCGACGACCAGAGGCGCCTGGAGCACCTCGGGTGAGGGGGCCGGGGTCATGGGGGTGCGTCTCCTTCCGCGCGGCCGCGGGGTGGGTGCGGCGGGCCTGAGGGGTGGGGGTCACGCCCGGCGGTAGACCGGCGGCCGTTTCTCCGCGAAGGCTTTCGAGCCCTCCTTGGCGTCGGCGGTGTCGAAGATGGGCCAGCCGCGCTCGAGTTCGGACTTCAGGCCGTCGGTCTCGGTCATCTCGGCGGTCTCGTAGACGGACGCCTTGACCGCCTCGACGGCCAGCGGACCGTTGGCGTTGATCAGCTCGGCGATCTCCAGGGCCTTCTCCAGCGCCGTGCCGTCCGGGACGACATGGCCGATCAGCCCGATCCGCGCCGCCTCCTCGGCCGGGTAGGGGCGCCCGGTGAGCAGCATCTCCAGGGCGTGGGTACGGGGCAGCTGGCGGGCCAGCCGTACGGTGGAGCCGCCGATGGGGAAAAGACCGCGCCGGACCTCGAAGAGCCCGAAGGTGGCGCCGCGGCCCGCGATACGGATGTCGGTGCCCTGGAGGATCTCGGTGCCGCCCGCGACACAGGGGCCCTCCACGGCGGCGATCACCGGTTTGCGCGGCCGGTGGTGGCGGAGCATCGCCTTCCAGTGCAGATCGGGGTCGGCCGCGAGGCGGTCGCGGACATGCTGTCCGTCCATCCGGCCGCCGGCCGCGAGCGCCTTGAGGTCCATTCCCGCGCAGAAGGCCCCGCCGGCGCCGGTGAGCACCACGGAGCGCACGGCGTCGTCCTCGTCGGCCTCGGTCCAGCCGTCGTACAGCCCGACCAGCATCGGCAGCGAGAGCGCGTTCCTGGCCTCGGGCCGGTTCAAGGTGAGTACCAGGGTCGCGCCGACGCGCTCGACGATGAGGTGTTCGGTCCCGCTTGTCACGACGTCCTCCCGTCTCGAGACCTAGAACAGGTTGCAGCAGCCGGGGACCGACTTCAAGAGAAATCTGATGCTCAGTCAGATTTCTTGTTCCGCAGCCCTTCCCACCTCATCCCGGCGCGGCTCTAATGAGCGCCGAGCCGCCGGATTCGAGGGGTATCGAGGGGTCAGGAGGAGTCGTGGAGTACAACCTTGCCGACCTGTTCGAGTCGATCGTCGACACCGTGCCCGGCAGAGAGGCGCTGGTGTACCTCGACCACCCGGGCACCGGGGCCGAACGGCGGCTCAGCTACGCCCAGCTGGACGCGGCCGCCAACCGGCTCGGCCACCATCTGATGGACAGCGGTATCGCCCCGGGCGAGCATGTCGGGCTGCATCTGTGCAACGGCGTGGAGTACCTCCAGACCGCGCTGGCCTGTCTGAAGATCCGCGCGGTGCCGGTGAACGTCAACTACCGCTACGTCGAGGATGAGTTGGTCTATCTCTACCGCGACGCGGAGCTGGCCGCGCTGGTCTACGACGCCGAGTTCGGCGAGCGGGTGGCCGCCGCGCTGCCCCACACCGGTACCCTGCGCCATCTGGTGCGGGTCGGCACCGGGAACGGCCCCGGCCCATCGGTGGCGTTCACCGACGCCGAGGCGTCCGGGTCGCCCGAGCGCGGCTTCCCGGCCCGGTCCGCCGACGACCGCTTCATCATCTACACCGGCGGCACCACCGGGATGCCCAAGGGCGTGGTCTGGCGGCAGGAGGACCTCTTCTTCTCCGGTCTCGGCGGCGGCGCCCCGACCGGCCAGCCCGTCGAGCGCCCGGAGGAGCTGGCCGAGCGGGTGGCCGCGGGCGGCGAGGGGCTGGTCTTCTTCCCCACCCCGCCGCTGATGCACGGAACCTCCACCCTTACGGCCTTCATCGCGTTCAACTTCGGTCAGAAGGTGGTACTGCACCGGAAGTTCATGCCGGAGGCGGTGCTGAGGACCATCGAGAAGGAGAAGGTCACCGCGGCCTCGCTGGTCGGCGACGCGATGCTGCGGCCCCTGGTGGACGCCCTGACCGGCCCCCTCAAGGGCACCGATCTCTCCTCGCTGCTCAGCGTCAGCAGCTCGGGCGCGATCCTCTCGGAGACCGTACGCGCCCAGTTCGCCGAGCTCTCCCCGCACACCCTGCTGCTGAACAACTTCGGCTCCTCGGAGTCCGGGTTCAACGGCACCGCCACCGCCGACTCCGGCCCCGAGAAGGGCTTCCGGCTGCGCGTCAACGCCCGGACGACCGTGGTGGATCCGGCGACCCTCGCCCCGGTGGCGCCCGGTGAGCCCGGCCGGATCGCCCAGCGCGGCCATGTGCCGCTCGGCTACTACAACGACCCGAAGAAGACCGCCGAGACGTTCTTCGAGGCGGACGGCGAGCGCTGGGTGCTGCTCGGCGACATGGCGACCGTGGACGAGAACGGTGTGATCACCGTCCTCGGGCGCGGTTCCCAGTGCATCAACACCGGGGGCGAGAAGGTCTATCCGGAGGAGGTCGAGCAGGCCCTGAAGGCCCATCCGGATGTGTACGACGCGCTGGTGGCGGGCGTTCCGGACACCCGCTGGGGCCATCGTGTCGCGGCCGTCGTCCAGCCCCGTACGGAGGCGTCCGGGCTCACCGCCGACGCGGTCCGCGACCACTGCCGGGAGCGGCTCGCGGGCTACAAGATCCCGCGTACGGTCGTCTTCACCGACCGCATCCAGCGCTCCCCCAGCGGCAAGGCGGACTACCGCTGGGCGCGGGCGGTGGCGGAGGGAGCGGACCAGGAGACCTCGCACAGCGGCTGAACCGCCGCGTCGGCCGGGGAGTGTCCGGCGGGCCATGCCCCCGGATCCCGGGGTCTGGGGCGGAGCCCCGGTTACGGGAAGGGGCGGGGAGGGGAACAGCCCGCCGCAGGCATACGCGTACCGCCGGACGCCCCGTAGGCTGACCGGGTGATCGTTCCCCCTCCTGTACCTCTCGCCGATGGGATCACGTTGCGGATCGCCGCCGCGGACGACGCCGAGGCGCTCGCGGACGCGTTCACGCGCAACCTCGAGCATCTGCGCCCCACCAGCCCACCGCGGGACGAGAGCTTCTTCACCGCCGAAGGCCAGGCCGCCCGGCTGCGGGACCAGCTGGAACAGTGGGAGTCCGGCCGGAGGGTGCCCTGGGTGCTGGCCGGCGGCGAGCGGATCCTGGGCACGGTCGCCCTGTCGAACATCGTCCTCGGGCCCTGGCGCAACGCCCATCTCGAGTACTGGATCGACGCCGGGCACATCGGCCGCGGACTGGCCACCCGGGCCGTCCGGTCCGTCTGCCGGACGGCCGACGAGCGGCTCGGGCTGCACCGGATCGAGGCCAGCACGCTGGTGGAGAACGTCCCGTCCCAACGCGTCCTGCTCGGCTGCGGATTCACCCGGATCGGCATGGCGCCGGACTATCTGCACATCGCCGGGGCCTGGCGGGACCATCTGCTCTTCCAGCGCATCCTCAACGACCGCCCCGTGCCCTGACCGCCCCCTACGGCGCTCCGCGCTCGCACACCGACGGCAGCGAGCGGCCCAGTGCCACGGTGTGCAGCGGGTCCAGACGCCGCCCGTGGACCACGGCGGCTGCCCCGGCCGTGAGGTGTCCCACGCAGGAGGGGGACTCGCGTACGGCAGCCGAGTCCGCGATGGCGCGCACGAGTTCGCCGTTGATCCGGTTGATCTCCAGCCGGACCCGGCCGAGGTCGGGGCGTTCGGTGGGCGCCTGTGCGGGGTCGGCGTCCCAGCGGCTGTACAGGCCGCGCTGGACGACCTTGCTGGCCTCGATCTGGTCACGGAAGATCCGCGATGTGGCCACCGGGTCGGCGCCCAGCTCCTCGGCCTGCCGCGCCACCGCCTCCAGCACCTCCCGCTCCCGCGCCGGATCGTCGATCGGGCTGTCCGTGCCCCACTTCGCGGCGGCGACCTCGTCGGCCACCAGCACCCGCTGCGCGGACAGGTCGACCAGCGGCCGCAGGGTGCCGTGCTGGACACGGGCGGGACCGGCCGGCGCGGCGACGGCGGCGGTGGCCCCGGTGGCCAGCACGGCGGCGGCCAGCACGGCGATCAGCGCATGACGCGGGGACGGATGCGGTCGCATGGGCGAGATTCCTCTCTCGGCGGTACGGGGCCCCGGTGGCGTCCGGCGGGCTCTGGAACGATAGGGCGCCGCACCGCGAGCGCGCCACGGGGCCGGTCCCGCGGGAAGCGGAACCGGCCCCGTGAGCGCCGACCGGATCAGACGGGCTGTGGCGGCCGGGCCAGCTCGGCCTGGCCGAACAGCAGGGCGTAGCCCTCGGGGAGCTGGCCGAGGATGCGGCGCAGCAGGTCCGGGCCCGCCACCCGCCCGATGATCCCCAGCACCGATCCGGCGTCCCAACGGGCGGTCGCCGGGGTCGATTCGGGGGTGCGCGCGGCGATGTCCTTGACGAATCCCCAGCCCGTCAGCCGCTCGGGGCCCGGGATCTCGGCGGCGAGCACCCGCGCCGCCCTCCGGGGCAGTGCCGCGGCGAGGGCGACCCGCTCCTCACCGGTGAGCTGACGTCCCAGGGCGGCCAGCACGGTACGGGTGACCTCCTCGGCCCTTTCCCGGGTGGGGTAGAGGCCGTCGTACCGCACCGCCTCAATCAGCTCGTCGTACGTCATACCGGGCTGCCGCCGCCCCGGGCGACGCTGCTGGAACATGGGTGTGAGGGCGCCTTTCTCGTGAAGGTGTGGGGGGAGGTGCGTCAGGCGGTCAGCTGGCGGGGGGTGCTCGCCCCGTCGCTGACCTTGATCTTGCGCGGCTTGGCCTTCTCCGAGACCGGCAGGCGCAGGGTGAGGACTCCCGCGTCGTACGAGGCGTCGATCCGCTCGGTGTCGAGGGTGTCCCCGAGGATGAGCTGACGGGTGTGGAGGCCGGAGGGGCGCTCCGAGGCGATCATCTCGGCGCCCTCGGGGGCCGGGGAGCGCCGCTCGGCGCGGACGGTCAGCACATTGCGCTCGACATCGAGGTCGATGGTGTCCGGATCGATGCCCGGGAGGTCGAAGTGGACGACGAACTCGTCGTCCGCGCGGTAGGCGTCCATCGGCATGGCGGCCGGCCGTACGGCGGTGCCGAGCAGTTGCTGGGACAGCCGGTCGAGCTCCCGGAAGGCGTCGGTGCGCATGAGCATCACAGATCACTCCTTTTCGTATCGCGCTGCGTGCGATGCCCTATGACTAGTTATATAGCGCGACCGACATTAAGTTGACAACCCCACGCTCAATGTGGGGTCTGACCAGCGTCGACCGCACCCTCCCAGTACGGCTCGCGCAGCCGCCGCTTGTAGAGCTTGCCGTTGGGGTCGCGTGGCATCTCGGCGATGAACTCCACCGACTTGGGGCATTTGTAGCCCGCGAGCCGGGTGGCGCAGTGGGCGAGGATCTCCTCGGCCAGCTCGGGCCCCGGCGCATGCCCCTCGGCGGGCTCCACGACCGCGATGACCTGCTCGCCCCAGTCCTCGTGGGGGATTCCGAAGGCGGCGGCGTCGGCCACGGCCGGATGGGTGAGCAGCGCGGCCTCGATCTCGGCGGGGTAGATGTTGACCCCGCCGGAGATGATCAGGTCGATCTTGCGGTCGCGGAGGTAGAGATAGCCGTCCTCGTCCAGGAGGCCGAGGTCGCCGACGGTGAAGAAGTCGCCGATGCGGTTCTTCTCGGTCTTGGACTTGTCCTTGTGGTAGGCGAAGCCCCCGGTGCTCATCTTCATGTAGACGGTGCCGAGTTCACCGGCGCCGAGCCGGGTGCCCTCGTCGTCGAAGATGGCGATCTCGCTGATGGGCCAGGGGCGGCCGACGGTCCCCGGCTTCTTCAGCCAGTCCTCGGCGGTGGCGAAGGCGCCGCCGCCCTCGCTGGCCGCGTAGTACTCCTCGACACAGCCGCCCCACCAGTCGATCATCCCGCGCTTCACATGGTCGGGGCAGGGCGCGGCGCCGTGGATGGCGTGGCGCATCGACGAGACGTCGTAGGACCGCTTGACCTCGTCGGGGAGGGCGAGCAGCCGGTGGAACTGGGTCGGCACCATATGGGTGTGCGTACAGCGGTAGGTGTCGATCAGGCGCAGCATCTCCTGGGGCGTCCACTTGTCCATGAGCACCAGGGGATGGCCGATGTGCAGCGAGGAGCTCGCGAACTGGAGGACGGCGGTGTGGTAGAGCGGTGAGCACACCAGATGGACGTGGTCGGGCTCCTCGGCGCGCGGGGTGATGCCGAAGAACCGCAGGAAGCCGCCGAGGTGGCTGTCCTCGGGGAGCTTTCCGGTCAGCGCGCGGCGGATTCCGCGCGGCCGGCCCGTGGTGCCGGAGGTGTAGTTCATCACCCAGCCCAGCTCGCGCTCGGCGGGCGGCTCCTCCGGCTGCCCCTCGAGGAGTTCGGCGTACGGGCGGAAGCCGTCGATGGCGCCGACGGCGTAGCGGTGGGTCGCGGGCAGCCCCGCCTCGTCGGCGGCCGCGGCCGCCTGCCCGCCGTAGCGCTCATGGGCGATCAGCACCTTGGCACCGGAGTCGGAGACGATCCAGGCGATCTCGGGGCCGACCAGATGGTGGTTGACCGGCACCAGATAGAGCCCGGCCTGGGTGGCGGCGAGCGCGGCGACGAAGAACTCCACCCCGTTGGGCAGGACGACCGCCAGGGCGTCGCCGCGGCGCAGCCCGGCGGCGCGCAGCCCGGCGACGAGCTGGTTGCACGCGCCGTGCAGCCGCCCGGCGGTCCACTCCTCGCCGTCCGGGGCGATGAGCACGGTGCGGTCGGGCTCGAGCGCGGCCTGGGCCCAGAAGCCGTTGGGTGTAGGGGACATGGCGGTCCGGTCCTCCTTCTGACGGCGGGGTCAGGGGAATGTCGAACGGGGGTACGCGGATGGGCGGTGGTGTGGGGTGCGGGCGCGTCAGGCGCGTCCGGCGATGCGGTTGACGCGGTCGATGGCGCGCTCGAAGCCGCGGGTCAGATCGTCGAAGACCGCTTGCACCGGGCGGACGGAGTCCATCCGGCCGACGATCTGGCCGACCGGGGTGCCGAGCAGCGGTTCCACCTCGTACTTCTGGATGCGCGAGACGGCCTCGGCCACCAGCAGCCCCTGGAGCGGCATGGGCAGCGGGCCCGGGCCGTCCGGGTCCTCCCAGGCGTCGGTCCACTCGGTGCGCAGCTGGCGGGCGGGTTTGCCGGTGAGGGCGCGGGAGCGCACGGTGTCCCCGGATCCGGCCGCCAGCAGCTTGCGGATGAGGGCCGCCGAATGGAGTTCGGCCTCCTCGGTGGTGAGCCAGAGGGAGCCGATCCACACGCCCTGGGCGCCGAGCGCCAGCCCGGCGGCGATCTGCTCGCCACTGCCGATACCGCCCGCGGCGAGCACCGGCAGCGGGTCCACGGCGCGCACCACCTCGGGGGTGAGCACCATGGAGGCGATCTCACCGGTGTGGCCGCCCGCCTCATAGCCCTGGGCGACGATGACATCCAGCCCGGCCTCCTTGTGGTGGAGGGCGTGGCGGGCGCTGCCCGCGAGGGCGGCCACGAGGATGCCGTGGTCATGGGCGCGGGCCACGACATCGGCCGGGGGTGAGCCCAGGGCGTTGGCCAGGAGTTTCACGGGGTAGTCGAAGGCCACGTCGAGCTGGCTACGGGCCACCTGCTCGAGCCAGCCGGTGATGCGCCAGCCGGACGCCTCGCCCTCGGCGAGCTCGGGGACGCCGTGTTTGGCGAGGGTCTCCCGGACGAAGGCGCGGTGACCCTCGGGGATCATCGCCTCGATATCGGCCTCGGTGACCCCCTCCACCTTCTTCGCGGGCATCACGACGTCCAGGCCGTACGGTCTGCCGTCGGTGTGCGCCTCCATCCAGTCGAGGTCGCGGGCCAGCTCCTCGCCCGCGCCGTAGCGGACCGCGCCGAGCACACCGAAGCCGCCGGCCCGGCTGATCGCCGCGGCCACGGCGGGGAACGGCGTGAAACCGAAGACGGCGTGCTCGACACCCAGCCTTGTGCTCAGCTCCGTCTGCATGAGCGGCAGGATGCCGCAGGGCGCCGGACGAAGGAAGAGTTTTTCTGACGCTACGTCAGATTCGGAGCAAGAAAACCGCGCCCCGGGCCGTGCGGAGGGGTCTCAGGCCGTGCGGAGGGGGCCCGGGCCGTGCGAGGGGGCCCGGCGGTCACTTCTCCAGCACCGCCATGGCCGCGTTGTGCCCGGGGATTCCGCTCACCCCGCCGCCGCGCACCGCGCCCGCGCCGCACAGCAGCACATTGGCGTGGCGCGTCTCCACGCCCCAGCGGCCGGTGCCCTCCTGGGCGTACGGGAAGGACAGGTCCCGGTGGAAGATGTTGCCGCCGGGCAGCCGCAGATCGGCGTCCAGGTCCAGCGGGGTCTTGGCCTCGATGCACGGCCGCCCGTCGGCATCCCTTGCCAGACAGTCGGTGATCGGCTCGGCGAGATGGGCGTCCAGCTCCGCGAGGGTGG
The DNA here is from genome assembly GCF_052665095.1 of Streptomyces sp. NEAU-174. Taxonomy (NCBI): domain Bacteria; kingdom Bacillati; phylum Actinomycetota; class Actinomycetes; order Kitasatosporales; family Streptomycetaceae; genus Streptomyces; species Streptomyces sp. NEAU-174. The sequence goes on from NZ_JBQTCE010000018.1 coordinate 89,911, forward strand.
CGCGCAGCAGCGCGGTGCGCGCCGCGTCGTTGTCCTCGGTGAACAGCCGGGCGGGGGTGTGCAGTCCGAACAGGGTCAGGGTCTGATAGCCCTCCCGGGCGAGCTCCGGGCCGAGGATCGACGGGTCGGTCAGCGAGTGGCAGTAGATCTCCGACGGCGGCCGGTGCGGCAGCTCCCCCGCCGCGGCCTGGCGGTACGCCTCCTCCAGCGCGCCGTACCCCTCGGCGATGTGGAACGTCCCGGAGAACGCCTCGCGCGGGTCCACCTCGCGGTCGCGCAGCGCGGGCAGCCTGCGCAGCAGCATGTTCACCTTGAGCTGCGCCCCTTCGGCGGGCGGGGCGGGCGGCTCCTCGCCCAGCAACCGGGCCAGCTCGCGCGGCGCCGCCCCGACGAGTACGTACCGGGCGGCAGCGGTGCCCTCGCCCGCGTCGCCCGCGTAGCGCACCTCGGCCGAGGTGCCGTCGGTGGCGATCGACGTGACCTCGCGCCCGGTCGCGATGCGCGCCCCCGCCGCGCGGGCGGCGTCGGCGAGGGCGTCGGTGAGCGCGCCCATGCCGCCGACGGGGACGTCCCAGTCGCCGGTGCCGCCGCCGATCACGTGGTAGAGGAAGCAGCGGTTCTGACGCAGCGACGGGTCGTGGGCCCGGGCGAAGGTGCCGATGAGCGCGTCGGTGAGGACCACGCCCCGGACGAGGTCGTCATCGAACGCGGCCTCGATCGCCTCCCCCAGCGGCCGCTCGAACAGCGCCTGCCACGCCGCGTCGTCCCCGACCCGCGCCCGCAGCTCCTCGCGGGTGGGCAGCGGCTCGGTCAGCGTGGGGAAGACCCGCTCTGCGACGCGCCGGGTCATCCCGTAGAACCGCTCCCAGGACTCGTACTCCCGCTCCGATCCGGTCAGCCGCTCGAACGCGGCGCGCGTCCTGCCGGTGGCGGCGGTGTCCACCAGCAGCCCGGTGGGGCGCCCGCCCCGGACGTCGGGCGTGTACGAGGACACCGCGCGCTTGCGCACCGCGAAGCGCAGTCCGAGGTCGTCGACGATCCGCCGCGGCAACAGGCTGACCAGGTAGGAGTAGCGGGACAGCCGTGCGTCCACCCCGGGATAGGGCCGCGTGGACACGGCCGCGCCACCGGTGTGGCCGAGGCGCTCGAGCACCAGCACGCTCCGCCCGGCGCGGGCGAGGTACGCGGCGGCGACCAGACCGTTGTGACCACCGCCGACGATGACGACGTCGTACGCATCGCTGTGAGACATGCCCTCTGGTTAGCACGCGGTGATCGCCGGGGCCAGGCCGCAAGGGGTCCCCTCGGCCGCGGTCTCCGCCATCGGAGGTCACCCCTGCCGCGCCCGTCACCCCGCCGTCTCGGCCGCCTCGGCCGTCTCGGCCTTTTCAGCGCTCTCGGCCGTCTCTTCGCGGCGGCCGAGCCGCTCCAGGCAGTGCGCCTCGTCGCCGCGGCTGACCAGGGTGTCGGGATGGTCGGGACCGAGGACGCGCACGCGGGCGCGGGTCACCCGGTGGTAGCCGGCCAGCGCGTCGGACCAGCGGCCGAGCCAGCCCAGGGCGACGGCCACCTCGCGACGGCTGACCAGGGTGTCGGGGTGGTCCGGGCCCAAGGCGCGCTCGCGCAGGGCGCAGACCTCCCGCGCCTCGGCGAGCGCCTCCTCCCAGCGGCCCAGCCGCCCCAGGCCGACGCCGAGGCCGTGCCGGGCGCGCAGGGTCTCCGGATCGGCGGGGCCCTGGGCGCGGGTGCGGTCCTCGACCAGGGCGCGGTAGACCGCGAGGGCCTCCTCGCCCCGGCCCAGCCGCCCCAGACCGGCGCCGATCTCGTAGCGGGCCGCGAGGGTGTCCGGGTGGTGGGGGCCGAGGGTGCGGGCGCGGGCGGCGGCCACCTCGCGGAAGATGCCCAGGGCCTCGCCCCAGCGGTCGAGGCGACCGAGGGCGCAGGCCACCTCGTAGCGGGTGACGAGCGTGTCGGGGTGGTCGGGGCCCAGCACCCGGGCGCGGGCCGCGGCCACCCGCTCCGCCATCCGGTACGCCTCCGCCCGGCGCCCCAGACAGCCCAGGTTGAAGGCGAGGTTGTGGCGGCAGCGCAGGGTGTCGGGGTGATCGGCGCCCACGGTCCGCTCACGGGCGGCGAGCACCGCGGTGTAGACGTCGTGGGCCTCGGTGAAGCGGCCGAGGCGGCCCAGGGTGAACGCGGTCTCCTGGCGGGCGGCGAGGGTGTCGGGATGGTCGGGGCCCAGGACGCGCCGGCGGCCCGCCGCGACCCGCTCGTACTCGCGCAGCGCGTCGCCCGGGCGGCCCAGGATCGCGAGGGCGAAGGCGATCTCGTAGCGGCTGGCGAGGGTGTCGGGGTGGTCGGCGCCCAGCGCGCGCTCGCGCTCGGCGGCCACCGCGCGGTGGGTTTCCACGGCCTCCGCCCAGCGTCCCGTCCGCCCCAGACCCAGCCCGGCGCGGTGCCGCTCGGCCAGCCGGGCCCGCTCCCCGGGCGGGTCGGGGTCGGCCGTGCCGCGGCCCCCGGTCCAGGCGCCGGTGAGCGCGGCCGTCGCGTCGGGCGGGGTCGCCGACAGCAGCCCCACACCGCCGGTGTGGGCCTTGGACCCGGTGGTCATCCGGCGGGCCCAGGCCGGGAGGCGGAGAGCCGGCGGCCCGGCGGTCAGAAGGCGGGGAGCGGGCGGCCCGGTCAGAAGGCGGGGAGCGGGCGGTCCCGCGGCCGGGAGGGCGCCGCGCGGCTCGGGGAACGGCAGTGGCCGCCGGGACACCCGCCCCGGGGCGATCCGCCCGGCGAACTCGGCCGCGTCGCGCGGACGGTCCTCCGGGGCCTTGGCCAGCAGATCGAGTACGGCGCGCTCGAACCGCTCGGGGAGCTCCGGCCGGTGGCGGCGCGGCGGGACGGGCACGGTGTGGCGGTGACCGACGAGGATCGCCCAGGCGTCGTCGAGGGCGAACGGCGGCGCCCCGGTGGCCAGTTCGTAGAGCACACAGCCGAGTGAGTACAGATCGCTGCGGTGGTCGACCGGGTCGCCCGCGATCTGCTCGGGCGACATGTAGTGCGGAGTGCCCATGGCGACGCCGGTGCCGGTGAGCCGGGAGGTGAAGCCGACGTCGTCGCCGAGGCGGGCGATGCCGAAGTCGCAGAGCTTCACGGTGCCGTCGGTGAGCCGCATGATGTTGGCCGGCTTCAGATCGCGGTGCACCACGCCCTGGCCATGGGTGTAGGCGAGGGCCTCGGCCACCTGCTCGGCGATGTCCAGCACCTCGGGGACCGGCAGCGGCCGGCGCGCGTTGTCACCCAGCAGCCGGCCGAGGTCACGGCCCTCCAGCAGCTCCATGACCAGGTAGAGCCCGCCCTCGTGCTCGCCGAAGTCATGCACCACCGTGACCCCGCGGTGCTGTAGCGCGGCGGCCACCCGCGCCTCCCGGCGGAACCGCTCGCGCACCACACCGGTGAACGAGGGGTCATGCCGCGGCCCCAGCGGTTTGAGGCATTTGACGGCGACGCGGCGGCCGAGCGACTCGTCCCGCGCCCGCCACACCTCCCCCATTCCTCCGCGCCCGATCCGGTCCAGCAGCCGGTACCGGCCCTGGATCAGCTTGATGTCCGCCATGCTCCCCCTGCCTTGGCGGAAGTCAGCTCCCGCCGCCCCCGTGGAGACCGGCCGCGAACGGCCGTGCCCCCGTCGCATCCCCGCTGTCCAGTATGGCCGCGTTTCTGCGCAGTTTGTAGGGCGAGGGGCGGCTGCCCGGGCCGAGCCGTTCGACCGCCCGCATGATGTGCTTCGGCGGCAGCTGCCAGCGGGCGGTGGGCGGGATGCAGCGCAGCGCCGTGCCCATCACCCGCAGCCTGCGGGTGACCACCCGTGGCGGGGGCGCGGGGCGCCCGTACAGCGCGTGGGCGTACGGGGGCAGGGTCCCGTAGGCGAGCGAGGCGAAGCGCCCCCAGATCACCTCGCGCGCCGGGACGAGCAGGGCATGGACCGGGGGCCGCCGCAGAAAGGCGTCCACCTCGCGGGCCTCCGGGGTGGCGGCGAGTTCGGGGCGCACCGCCGCGAAGTACGCGGCGAGCGCCGCCGTATCGGCCGGTACGTCGGCGGGGTCGAGGCCGACCAGCCGGGCGGACACCACGTTCTCGGCGACATAGGCGTCCGCCTGGGCGTCGGTGAGCGGATAGCCGGAGCGCCGCATCACCTGGAGATAGGAGTCGATCTCGGCGCAGTGCACCCACAGCAGCAGCTCGGGCTCGTCGACGCCGTGCCGGACCCCGGTGACCGGATCGGTCAGGGAGAGCCTGCGGTGAATGGCCCGGACCTTGGCGCCCGCCCGCTCGGCCGCCTCGGTGGTGCCGTAGGTGATGGTGGCGACGAACCGCGCGGTGCGCAGCAGCCGTCCCCAGGCGTCCTTGCGGAAGTCGGAGTTCTGGGTGACGCCGCGCACCGCGAGCGGATGCAGCGCCTGGAGGTACAGGGCGCGCACCCCCGCGATCCACATCACCGGGTCGCCGTGCATCTGCCAGGTGACCGACCGGGGGCCGTAGAGCCCCGGGTCGCCGTCCGCTCCGCCCCGCCGTATGGCCGCCGCCATGGCCACCACCTCCCGACGGCCAGCCTAGGCGCTCCGCCGGGAGTGCCCTGACCTGCCGTCGATCGTCCGCGGCGCCATCGTGGCTGGTCGCGCCCACGCGGCGGAGCCGCACATCGACACAGCCCCGCGCCCCTTCCCCGGGCTCACTTCTTGAGCGGCTGGGTGAAGCGCAGCAGATTGCCCGCGGGGTCGCGGAAGGCGCAGTCGCGGACGCCGTAGGGCTGGTCCATGGGCTCCTGGAGCACCTCGCCGCCCGCGGCGCTGATGCGCTCGAAGGTGGCGTCGCAGTCGTCCGTCGCGAAGAGGACGCCGCGCAGCAGGCCCTTGGCCAGCAGCTCCGCCATGGTCTGTCTGTCGGCCGCTGAGGCGTTCGGGTCGGCGAGGGGCGGCTCCAGGACGATGCTCACGTCCGGCTGCGAGGGCGACCCGACCGTCACCCAGCGCATCCCCTCGAACCCGACGTCATTGCGCACCTCGAGGCCGAGCACATCGCGGTAGAAGGGGATCGCCTTGTCGTGGTCGTCGACGGCGATGAAACATGTGGAAAGGGTGATGTCCATGCCGCTCACGCTACGGCCGCGCGGCGGGGCTCGCTTCTCCGTTCCTGACCGGTCGCGTGTGGATCTTGGCCATGCACGCCGGGATGGCGGCGCCGTCGTCATGGCCGCGGGCCCGGTAGCTGCTCGGGCTCTCGCCGACCAGCTGTGTGAAGCGCGAGCTGAACGACCCCAGCGAGGTACAGCCGACCGCGATACAGACCTCGGTCACCGTGAGGTCGCCGCGCCGCAGCAGCGCCTTGGCCCGCTCGATGCGGCGGGTCATCAGATAGCTGTACGGGGTCTCGCCGAAGGCGGCGCGGAAGCTGCGGGAGAAGTGGCCCGGCGACATCAGGGCGCCCCGCGCCAGCGCCGGGACGTCGAGCGGCTCGGCGTAGTCGCGGTCCATCCGGTCGCGGGCCCGCCGCAGCCGGACGAGGTCATCGAGGTCCTGCCGTTTCACCGGCCCAGTTTCCCACAGCAGGAAACGCCCAAGAAGGGAACCGGTCAGTAATCAAGAAGCCCCGGTCACGGGAGTGTGGCTAGCGTCAAGCCATGACCTGCGAACCGGACGTATTGTTCGAAGCCGGTCGGGTCGATTCGGGCGACACCGGCGGGGGCCGCGCGGGCGGCCCCCGCCCGAAACAGATGGAGACACCATGAGCAGGGCCACGGACGAGGACACGCGGTCGCCTGAACCGCACGCCGCCGACAGTCACGATCTGATCCGGGTGCACGGCGCGCGCGAGAACAATCTCAAGGACGTCAGCATCGAGATCCCGAAGAGACGGCTGACGGTGTTCACCGGCGTCTCGGGCTCGGGCAAGAGCTCGCTGGTGTTCGACACCATCGCCGCCGAGTCGCAGCGTCTGATCAACGAGACCTACAGCGCCTTCCTCCAGGGGTTCATGCCGAACCTGGCGCGCCCCGAGGTCGATGTGCTCGACGGGCTGACCACCGCCATCACCGTCGATCAGCAGCGGATGGGCTCCGACCCCCGGTCCACCGTGGGCACCGCCACCGACGCCAACGCGATGCTGCGCATCCTCTTCAGCCGGCTGGGCAGCCCGCACATCGGCCCGCCCGCCGCGTACTCCTTCAACGTGGCCTCGGTCTCGGCGACCGGTGGCTTCACGGTGGACCGCGGGGCCGAGAAGACGAAGACCGAGAAGGTGAGCTTCAGCCGCACCGGCGGCATGTGCACCCACTGCGAGGGCCGGGGCGCGGTCTCCGACATCGACCTCACCCAGCTGTACGACGACTTCAAGTCGCTCTCCGAGGACCCGTTCACCATCCCCACCTACACCGGGGACGGCTGGGTGGTGCGGGTCATCTCCGAGTCGGGCTTCTTCGACAAGGGCAAGCCGATCCGCGAGTACACCAAGAAGGAGCGGCACGACTTCCTCTACCGCGAGCCGACCAAGGTCAAGATCAACGGGGTCAACCTCACCTACGAGGGTCTGATCCCGAAGCTCCAGAAGACCTTCCTGTCCAAGGACCGGGAGTCGATGCAGCCGCATATCCGGGCCTTCGTGGACCGGGCGGTCACCTTCGCCGAGTGCCCCGAGTGCGACGGCACCCGGCTCAGCGAACAGGCCCGCTCCTCCAAGATCGGCAAGATCAGCATCGCCGACGCGTGCGCGATGGAGATCCGCGACCTGGCCGGCTGGGTCCGCGGGCTCGAGGAGCCGTCGGTGGCGCCGCTGCTCGCCAAGCTCCAGCACACCCTGGACTCGTTCGTGGAGATCGGCCTCGGCTATCTCTCACTCGACCGGGCCTCGGGCACGCTCTCCGGCGGCGAGGCCCAGCGCACCAAGATGATCCGGCACCTCGGCTCCTCGCTCACCGATGTCACCTACGTCTTCGACGAGCCCACCATCGGTCTGCACCCGCACGACATCCAGCGGATGAACAACCTGCTGCTGCGGCTGCGGGACAAGGGCAACACGGTGCTCGTGGTGGAGCACAAGCCGGAGACGATCGCCATCGCCGACCATGTCGTGGACCTCGGCCCCGGCGCCGGCACGGCGGGCGGCACGGTGTGCTTCGAGGGCACCGTCGAGGGGCTGCGGGCGAGCGACGGCGTCACCGGCCGCCATCTCGACGACCGGGCCACGCTCAAGGAGACGGTCCGCAAGGCCACCGGGCAACTGGAGATCCGCGGCGCGAGCGCCAACAACCTGCGGGACGTCGACGTCGACATCCCGCTCGGGGTGCTATGCGTCGTCACCGGCGTCGCGGGCTCCGGCAAGAGCTCGCTCGTCCACGGCTCCATCCCGGCCCCGGAGGGGGTGGTCTCGGTGGACCAGACCCCGATCCGCGGCTCGCGCCGGAGCAACCCGGCCACGTACACCGGGCTGCTGGACCCGATCCGCAAGGCGTTCGCGAAGGCCAACGGCGTCAAGCCGGCGCTGTTCAGCGCCAACTCCGAGGGCGCCTGCCCCACCTGCAACGGCGCCGGTGTCATCTACACCGACCTGGCGATCATGCAGAGCGTGGCCACCCCCTGCGAGGACTGTGAGGGCAAGCGGTTCAGCGCCCCGGTGCTGGAGTACCACCTCGGCGGCCGTGACATCAGCGAGGTGCTGGCGATGCCGGTGACCGAGGCCGAGGAGTTCTTCGGCAGCGGCGAGGCGCGCACCCCGGCGGCCCACAAGATCCTTCAGCGGATGACGGACGTCGGACTCGGCTACCTCACCCTGGGCCAGCCGCTCACCACGCTGTCCGGTGGCGAGCGGCAGCGGCTCAAGCTGGCGGTCCACATGGCCGACAAGGGCGGGGTCTACGTCCTCGACGAGCCGACCACCGGGCTGCACCTCGCCGATGTCGAGCAGTTGCTCGGTCTGCTGGACCGGCTCGTGGACTCCGGCAAGTCGGTCATCGTCATCGAGCACCACCAGGCCGTCATGGCGCACGCCGACTGGATCGTCGACCTCGGCCCCGGCGCCGGTCACGACGGTGGCCGGGTCGTCTTCGAGGGCACCCCGGCCGACCTCGTGGCCGCCCGGTCCACCCTCACCGGTGAGCACCTCGCGGCGTACGTCGGCGGCTGACCGGGACCCTCGCGGCTGACCGGGATCGTCGGCGGCTGACCGGGACCCTCGCGGCTGACCGGGATCGTCGGCGGCTGACCGGGGCCCTCGCGGGAAGCGCCGCCGGGCGGCGGCTCAGCGGCGCACCCGTGGCATCCCCAGCCCGATCCAGGAGATGATCTCCCGCTGGATCTCGTTGTTGCCGCCGCCGAAGGTGAAGACGACGCTGCTGCGGTAGCCGCGCTCCAGCTCGCCGTGGAGGACCTCGCCCGCCGAGCCCTCCTTGAGCGGACCGGCGGCGCCGACGATCTCCATCAGCCAGGCGTAGGCGTCGCGGCGCGCCTCGGAGCCGTACACCTTGACGGCGGAGGCGTCCTGCGGGGTGAGGGCCTCCCGCTCGAGGGCCTCCACCATCTGCCAGTTGAGCAGCTTCATGGCGTCCAGCCGGGCGTGGGTGCGGGCCAGCCGGCCGCGCACCCAGCCCAGGTCGATCACCCGGCGGCCGTCGGGGAGCTTGGTGTCGGCGGCCCACTGGCGGACGCCGCGCAGGGCGCGGATGGCCATGGTGCCGTGGGCGGCGAGGGTGACCCGCTCGTAGTTGAGCTGGGTGGTGATCATGCGCCAGCCCTCGTTCTCGGCGCCGACGCGGCGGGTGGCCGGGACGCGGATGTTCTCGTAGTAGCTGGCGGTGGTGTCGTGCGAGGCGAGGGTCTTGATGAGGGTGGCGGAGTAGCCGGGGTCGTCGGTCGGGACCAGCAGGATGCTGATGCCCTTGTGGGGTTTGGCGTCGAGGTCGGTGCGGACCGCGAGCCACACCCAGTCGGCGGTGTCGCCGTTGGTGGTCCAGGTCTTCTGGCCGTTGACGATGTAATCGTCGCCGTCGCGCACCGCGCGGGTCTTGAGGGAGGCGAGGTCGGTACCGGCGTCGGGCTCGCTGTAGCCGATCGCGAAGTCGATCTCGCCGGAGAGGACCTTGGGCAGGAAGTACGCCTTCTGCTCCTCGGTGCCGAACCTCATGATGGTGGGCCCGACGGTGTTGAGCGCCATCAGCGGCAGCGGCACCCCGGCCTGGGCCGCCTCGTCGAAGAAGATGAACTGCTCGACCGGGCCGAGCCCGCGCCCGCCGTACTCCTCGGGCCAGCCCACCCCCAGCCAGCCGTCGGTGCCGAGCCGGCGGATGGTCTCGCGGTAGAACCGCTTCTGCCCGGTGGAGTCGGCGTAGCGTGCATAGGCGTCATCGGGGACCAGTTCGGCGAAGTACGCGCGCAGTTCATCGCGCAACCGCCGCTGATCAGGGGTGTATTCGAGGTCCACGGCCCCTCCTGGAGTCTCGCGTGCGCCATGACGGCCGGCTGGGAGCGTCCTGGGATCGAGGGGCACGGTAGAACGTGTTCCAACAATACGGAAGGGCCGTGGACCGGGCCGGTCGGCCCGGTCCACGGCCTCGGGTCTCAGCCCTCCACCCGGGGCGGGGTGTCGTCGCCGCCCGGCCGTACGGCCCGTACCGGCTGGCCCGGGCGCCAGGTGCGCAGCACCATCCGCCCGTCCTCCAGGGCGGTGTGCACCACCTCGGTCACCTCGGCGCGGAAGAGGTGGAAGGGCTCGGGCGGGTGGACCTCCTCGGCGAAGCGGGCGAGCGTCCCGGGGTCGGTCACCTCGACCGCCCGGCCGCTCACCCGGATGTCGCCCTCGGTCAGGTCCTCGCCGGGGCCGGGGTTGGCCTGCACCGAGAACCGGGGGTCGCGGCGCAGGTCAAGCGCCTTGCGCGACTCCGGCATCATGCCCAGCCACAACTCGCCGGAGAGGAAGTTCACTTCGAGCGGGGTCACGCGCGGGGAGCCGTCCTGGCGCAGGGTGGCCAGCACATGGTGGCGGTAGCGGCGGAAGCGGTCCTGGGCGTAGTCGGCGAAGGCGGGCTCGGCCGCCGCGAATCCGGCCCAGCTGGTGGTCGGGTAGGACATCGTCATGGCGCCCATGCTCGGACCGTTTCCGGACGTCTCCTGTCGGGATTTCCGGGCTTCCCACTCCCGCGCCTGGTCCGGGGGCAGATACGCGTTCCACTCGGTGCCCGGCAGCGGATAGGCGACCCAGGTGCGGGCGTAGGCCGGTGGCCGGGCCTGGCCGCGCCGCAGCAGCAGCGCGGTCGGCTCCCGGGCGGCCCGGCGCAGCAGCGAGGACAGCGTGGTGGACCGGTTGTTCCCGCTGGTCTGGGCGGAGGAGCAGCCCGCGTGGTACGCGACGGGCAGGGCGCGGTCGCCGGTCACCAGGCAGGGCGGCCGCAGCCCGAGCCCCTGGAGCCCCTTCGCGGCGGTGCGATAGCGGCCGGTGGTGGCGTCGGTCTGCCTGGCGGTGTGGTTGAGGATGACGAACTGGCTGGCCAGATGGAGCGTGATGATCACCCCGAGGGCCACCGCCAGGTGCTGCGGCGACCGCGCGGCCCGTACGGCGCGGAACACCAGCCCGGCGATCGGCAGCGCAAGCAGCGCGTACGAGGGCATCAGGAAGCGCGGTGCGGAGTAGCCGATGAGCAGCAGATACGGCAGGGCGAGGGTGGCCGCGCAGGCGATGGGCAGCACGGTGAGCGGTACGGCGGGGGGCCGGACGGCCGGGCGGCCGAGGCCCACCCGCACCCGGCGCGACTCCTGCCGGTCGCGCAGGGTGGTGTGCACGGCGAGGAGGGTCAGCACGGGAAGCGCCAGCCACCACACGGTCAGCTCCGGGTGGCGCAGCGGCACCTCGCAGGGGCGGCACAGCTGGGGTCCGTTGAGGCTGCGCAGCGCGGCGCCGACGCTGAAGTGGAGCCCCATGCCGCCCTCGACGTCACTGGAGACGTTCAGCCGCTCCCCGATGCCGCCGAAGCGGTCGTACGCCTCCCCGATCCACTGGGCGGCGCCGAGCAGCGTTCCGCCGATCAGCGGAAGGAGGGCGGGGCGCCAGGTGCGCACCCCGATCGCGCCGATCAGCAGCGGCAGGGCGAGCCATCCCCCGTCGGGGGTGCGCACCAGGGTGACGCCCGCGAGGACGGCGGCCAGCCACCAGCGGGCGTTCGGTTCGTCCGGCACCCGGAGGAACCAGCCGACGGCGGCGACGGCGCCGATCGCCACCCAGAGGTTGGGCATCACCGCCGGCCCGCTGATCTGGGTGATCCACAGCCCGGAGAACAGCAGCGCGGCCAGGGCCACCTGGGGCACGGGCAGCAGCCGGGTCCAGACCCGGAAGGCGCCGTAGAGCGCGCCCGCCGACAGCAGCATCAGCAGGATCCGCAGCGCCGGAATGGAGTCGGTGGCGGAGACGAGGGGCGCGACCAGGAGACTGACGCCGCGCGAGCGGGGTGCGCTGAAGTACGCGGGCGGGGTGCGCGGATCGACCTGGGAGACATACACGGACTCGTCCCAGCCCAGCGCGTGGCCGGTGTGCGGGATCACCATGGCGAGCTGGACCACGGCGTAGCCGACGGCGACCAGGCCGAGCCAGGGGGCCGGACGACGGTACCGCTGCGGCGGGCGGGGCTGGGGGCGCGGGGGCAGGACGGCGGCCGCCGGTGCGGCAGTATTCTCCATGCGCGCACCATATGATGACTATGTACCTTTTTCGTCCTATTAGGCCGTTCGGCTCAGTGTCCAAGGGGTGCCAGGGACGCGGCGGATCCGTACGCTGTTGCAGCGGTGCACACCCCCATCCGGCGGAGGACGGACACACCTATGAAAATGCTCATCAACGTCCCCGAGACCGTGGTCCCCGACGCGCTGCGCGGACTGGCCGCCTGCCACCCCGAGCTGATCGTCGACGTCGACAACCGGGTGATCGTCCGGCGGGACGCGCCGGTCGAGGGCAAGGTGGGGCTGATCTCCGGCGGCGGCTCGGGGCACGAACCGCTGCACGGCGGATTCGTGGGTCCCGGCATGCTCGACGCCGCCTGCCCCGGCGAGGTGTTCACCTCCCCCGTACCGGATCAGATGGTGCGCGCGGCGGCCGCGGTGGACAGCGGCAAGGGCGTGCTGTTCATCGTCAAGAACTACACGGGTGACGTACTCAACTTCGACATGGCCGCCGAGCTCGCCGAGGACGAGGGCATCCAGGTCGCCAAGGTCCTGGTCAACGACGACGCGGCGGTCACCGACAGCCTCTACACGGCGGGCCGGCGCGGCACCGGCGCCACCCTGTTCGTGGAGAAGATCGCGGGCGCGGCGGCCGACGAGGGCGCGCCGCTGGAGCGGGTGGAGTCGATCGCCCGGCGGGTGAACGAGCTCTCGCGGAGCTTCGGCGTCGCGCTCAGCGCCTGCTCCACCCCGGCCAAGGGCGGCCCCACCTTCGACCTGCCCACCGGGGAGCTGGAGTTGGGCGTGGGCATCCACGGCGAGCCCGGGCGCGAGCGGCGGGCGATGATGACCTCCCGGGAGATCGCCGACTACGCGGTGGAGGTGGTGGTCGAGGACCTGCGCCCGGACAGCCCGGTGCTGCTGCTCGTCAACGGCATGGGGGCGACCCCGCAGCTGGAGCTGTACGGCTTCGCCGCCGAGGTGCACCGGGCGCTCGGCGAGCGCCGGGTGGCGGTGGCGCGTACGCTCGTCGGCAACTACGTCACATCACTCGACATGGCGGGCGCCTCGATCACGCTGTGCCAGGTCGACGAGGACCTCCTGCGGCTGTGGGACGCGCCCGTGCGCACCGCCGGGCTGCGCTGGGGCGCCTGAGGCCGGCCGGCCCCCGATACGTACGCTGTCGCCGTTGGCTACACCCCGAGGAGGCGTCTGTGTCCAGCAGTGAACCCGCCGTCGACGACGTGCTCGACACCCCTTTCTTCCTCCGATGGCTCACCGCCGCGGCCACGTCCGTGGGCCGTGAGGCGGCCCGTCTCACCGACCTGGACTCCGCGATCGGCGACGCCGACCACGGCACCAATATGCAGCGCGGCTTCGCCGCCGTGACCGAGGCGCTGGAGAAGGAGCCCCCGGGCTCCCCCGGGGCCGCGCTCATCCTGGCCGGGCGCCAGCTGATCTCCAAGGTGGGCGGGGCCTCGGGACCGCTGTACGGGACCCTGCTGCGGCGCGCCGGCAAGGCGCTCGGCGACGCCGAGCAGATCACCCCGCAGCAGTTGGCGGACGCACTGCGGGCCGGGGTGGACGCGGTGGCGCAGCTCGGCGGCGCCGCGGCCGGCGACAAGACGATGCTGGACGCGCTGCTCCCCGCCGTCGAGGCGCTGGGCGGGGGCACCGGGTCGTTCGCGGCCGCGGGCGAGGCCGCCGAGAAGGGGGCGCTGGCCACCGTGCCGATGCTGGCCCGCAAGGGCAGGGCCAGCTATCTGGGTGAGCGCAGCGTGGGCCACCAGGACCCGGGCGCCACCTCGTCGGCGCTGATCATCGGTGCACTGGCGGAGGCGGCCCGATGACCGACGAGAGCGGGAAGGTCGGCATAGTCCTGGTGTCGCACAGCGCGGCGGTGGCGGACTCCGTCGCCGAGCTGGCGAAGGCGCTGTCCGGCGGCGGCACGGCACCAGTCCGCGCCGCGGGCGGCACCGCGGACGGCGGCTTCGGCACCAGCCCGGAGCTGATAGCGGAGGCGGCCCAGGCGGTCGACCGGGGCGCCGGAGTGGCGGTCCTGGTGGACCTGGGCAGCGCGGTCCTGTCCGTCAAGGCGCTGCTGGCCGAGGGCGACGAACTGCCCGACGGCACCCGATTGGTGGACGCGCCGCTCGTGGAGGGCGCGGTCGCGGCGCTCGTCACGGCTTCCACCGGGGCGGATGTGGAGGCGGTGCTCCAGGCGGCCTCGGAGGCGTACGACTACCGCAAGGTCTGATACCGCCGCACGCTGTGGGACGGGGCCCCGCCGGTGACGGCGGGGCCCCGCTCCGTCCGGGGCCATATTGCGCCGCCGCTTATTCCCCTGATACTCCGCGCGTACGGGGCGAGTTGCCCGGTTTCGGACCGCTCGGGGCACGGCGACAGTACCCCGCCCGCTTCGGCCGTCAAGTGATAGGCGCGATACCAGAACGGGCTTCCGAATCCGTCGATCTTGCGTCTAGACTGCTCATGTCCGAGTGGGGGGACCGGCGGCACTCAGGGGGAATAAATGGGCGTAAATGAGTGTGCCCGCGCGCACCTGGCATCCATCGAACCGATGATGTCCACGCGGGTGTCGCACCGACCGTGGCCCCTTTGCGGCCCGGCTCGGATTCCACGCGCGGAAATGACCACTCCGCGCCGACCGCACGATTCCCAGAGCGTCTGATCTTCGCGCCCGTCACGGGCGTTCGACATATCGACCATGGGCGGCGGTCGTGTCTCGCGCCTGCCTTCATGGTGCCGTACAGAGCACGGACGGCAATCCGTCTTTTTCCATACAAAGCAAGGGTTTCCGCGTGCCTGTTTTCTTCTCCTTAATCAACGGATATCGACATTTCGACGTGGAGGAGTCAGTCGCATGACCACACCCACGCTCAGCCCCGGCCGCTTGGATGCGGATACCGTCCGTAAGTCGGTGGACGTCGTACTCGAAGATTTCCTGACGGCCAAGGCCCACACCACCCCGCAACACCATCTGCCGTATCTCTCCGGGCTGCTCAAGGATTTCCTGTCCGGCGGAAAACGCATACGGCCGCTGTTGTGTGTCACCGGCTGGCAGGCCGTCGGCGGTGGCGAGGACACCGAGCCGGTGTTCCGGGTGGCCGCCTGCCTGGAGATGTTCCACGCGTTCGCGCTGATCCACGACGACGTCATGGACGACAGCGACACCCGCCGCGGCCGGCCGACCATCCACCGCACCCTGGCCGCGCTGTGTGCCACCGACCGCAGGCCCGAGCAGATCGAGCGGTTCGGGGTCAGCGGGGCGGTGCTGCTCGGCGACCTCGCCCTCACCTGGTCCGACGAGCTCCTGCACTCCGCCGGTCTGACGCCCGTCCAGTTCGACGCCGTGCTGCCGCTGCTGTCGGAGATGCGCACCGAGGTGATGCTCGGCCAGTACCTCGATCTCCAGGCCACCGGGGAGCTGACGGACGACGTCGAGGCCACCCTCACGGTCAACCGGTACAAGACCGCCAAGTACACCATCGAGCGTCCGCTGCACGTCGGAGCCGCCATCGCGGGCGCCGGCCCGGAGGCCATGGAGGCGTTCACCGCTTACGCCCTGCCGCTCGGCGAGGCGTTCCAGCTCCGCGACGATCTGCTGGGCGTGTACGGCGATCCGGAGTCCACCGGCAAGTCCCAGCTGGACGATCTGCGGGCCGGGAAGAACACCACCCTGATCGCGCTCGCCCTGCGCGGCTCGGACAGCACCCAGGCGGCGCGGCTGCGCAGCCTCATCGGCAATCCGCTGCTCGACGAGCGGGACGCCGCCACCATTCAGGAGATCTTCGCCGCCACCACCGCCCGGGATGCCGTCGAGCAGATGATCGACGACCGCCGGACACAGGCCCTGCGGGCCCTCGACGACGCCCCATTCACCGCGGACGCGGTCAACGCGCTGAAGCAGATCGCCCGCCTGGCCACTGTGAGGAACTCATGACGACAGGACTTTCCACGGCCGGGGCCCAGGACATCGGCCGGAGCAGCGTCCGCCCGTACCTGGAGGAGTGCACCCGCCGCTTCCAGGAGATGTTCGACCGCCATGTCGTCACCCGGCCCACCAAGGTCGAATTGACCGACGCCGAACTGCGCGAGGTCATCGACGACTGCAACGCGGCGGTGGCCCCGCTCGGCAAAACGGTTCCCGATGAGCGCTGGATCTCCTATGTGGGCGTGGTGCTGTGGTCCCAGAGCCCCCGTCATATCAAGGACATGGAGGCGTTCAAGGCCGTCTGCGTCCTGAACTGCGTGACCTTCGTGTGGGACGACATGGATCCCGCACTCCACGACTTCGGCCTCTTCCTGCCCCAGCTGCGCAAGATCTGCGAGAAGTACTACGACCCCGAGGACGCGGAGGTCGCGTACGAGGCGGCACGCGCCTTCGTCACCAGTGACCATATGTTCCGCGACTCGCCCATCAAGGCGGCGCTGTGCACCACGTCCCCGGAGCAGTATTTCCGTTTCCGGGTCACCGACATCGGCGTCGACTTCTGGATGAAGATGTCGTATCCGATCTACCGGCATCCGGAGTTCACCGAACACGCCAAGACGAGCCTGGCCGCGCGCATGACCACCCGCGGACTCACCATCGTCAACGACTTCTACTCCTATGACCGCGAGGTCTCCCTGGGCCAGATCACCAACTGTTTCCGGCTCTGCGATGTGAGCGATGAGACGGCGTTCAAGGAGTTCTTCCAGGCCCGGCTCGATGACATGATCGAGGACATCGAGTGCATCAAGGCGTTCGACCAGCTGACGCAGGACGTCTTCCTCGATCTGATCTACGGCAACTTCGTCTGGACCACCAGCAACAAGCGCTACAAGACGGCCGTCAACGACGTCAACTCTCGCATCCAGTGAGGGAACGGGGACCCGTGACTCCCGCGAAGAGCTCCGCACCGCCGGAGCGCCCCTGGACCACCGGCACGGCGCCCGGCTCGGTGCCGCTGCTGGGGCACACCCTGGCGCTCTGGCGCCGTCCGCTCCAGTTCCTGGCCTCCCTGCCCGCCCACGGCGATCTGGTGGAGGTCAGGCTGGGGCCCAGCCGCGCCTATCTGGCCTGCCATCCCGAGCTGGTCCGTCAGGTGCTGCTCAATCCCCGGGTGTTCGACAAGGGCGGGGTCTTCGACAAGGCGCGGCAGCTGCTCGGGAACAGCCTCTCGGTCTCCCGGGGCGAGGACCACCGCTACCAGCGGCGGATGATCCAGCCCGCGTTCCACACCCCGAAGATCGCCGCCTACACCGCCGCGGTCGCCGATGACACCCGCGCCGCGATCGGCTCCTGGGAGCCGGGGCGCACTCTGGACATCAGCGACACCATGCACGCCCTCCTGATGCGGGTGGCGGCGCGGACGCTGTTCTCCACCGGGATCGACGAGGCGACGATCGACGAGGCGCGCCACTGTCTGCGCATCGTCTCGGACGGCATCTACAAGCGCACGATGGCGCCTTTGGGGATCATGGAGAAGCTCCCCACCCCGGGCAACCGGCGCTATGACCGGGCCAATGCCCGGCTGCGGCAGATCGTGGACGAGATGATCCGCGAGCGCCGGCGCTCCGGCGCCGACCACGGCGATCTGCTCTCCACGCTGCTGCGCGCCGAACACCCCGAGACGGGTAAGGGCCTCGACGACGGCGAGGTCCTCGACCAGGTGGTCACCTTCCTGGTGGCCGGGAGCGAGACCACCGCCTCGACCCTGGCCTTCGTCTTCCATCTCCTGGGCGCCCACCCGGAGGTGGAGAAGCGGGTGCACGCCGAGATCGACGAGGTCCTGGAGGGCCGCTCCCCCACCTTCGAGGACCTGCCGTCCCTGGAGTACACCCGCGGGGTCATCACCGAGTCGCTGCGGCTGTATCCGCCGTCCTGGATGGCGATGCGGGTCACGGCGGCCGAGACCGAGCTCGGCGGCCGGACCGTCCCGGCGGGCACGATGATCCTCTACAGCGCCCAGGCGCTGCACCACAACCCCGAACTGTTCCCGGACCCGGAGCGGTTCGACCCCGAGCGCTGGCTCGGCGACCGCGCCAAGGAGGTGGAGCGCGGGGCGCTGCTCCCGTTCGGCGCGGGCAGCCACAAGTGCATCGGGGACGTCCTGGCGCTGACCGAGACCGCGCTCATCGTGGCGACGATCGCGAGCCGGTGGCGTCTCCGCCCGGTGCCCGGGACGACGTTGCGCCCCGAGCCGAAGGCGACGCTCGAACCCGGCCCGCTGCCCATGGTGTGCGAGCCGCGCTGACGACGTCCGGTCCGGGGTCCGCCCCGGGCCGGGCGCCCCGCACCTTCCGTACCCCACCTCGCGAGTGAAGGACTTCTTCCGCATGAGGACCGCGCAGCAACCGGCGACGCGCCACTGGCGGCACACCGTCGCCCCCGGCGGGCTTCCGCTGGCCGGCCATGCCCTGCTCATGGCCCGCAAACCGCTTCAGTTCCTGGCCTCCCTGCCCGCCCACGGCGATCTGGTCGAGCTCCGGCTGGGGCCCCGGCCCGTCTATCTGCCCTGTCATCCCGAGCTGATCCAGCAGGTGCTGGTGAACGCGCGGGTCTACGACACCGGCGGGCCGGTCAAGGAGAAGGCCAAGCCCATCCTGGGCAACGGCCTGATCACCTCCGACTGGGCGGACCACCGGCGGCAGCGCCGGCTGGTGCAGCCGGCGTTCCACACCGCGCGGATCGCCAAGTACGCCGAGGTGATGGAGCGGGAGTGCGAGGCCGAGTCGACGGCGTGGACGGCGCGCCGGCCCATCGACGTCAGCCACGAGATGCTCGCGCTCACCGCCCGGGTGACCGCCCGTGCGCTCTTCTCGACCGATATGGCGCCGCATGCCGTGGCCGAGATCCAGCACTGTCTGCCCATCGTCGTGGAGGGCGCCTACCGGCAGGCCATCGACCCCACCGGGCTGCTGGCTAAGCTCCCGCTCGCGGCGAACCGGCGCTTCGACGACGCGCTCGCCCGGCTCAACCAGCTCATCGACCGCATGATCGACGACTACAAGGCGTCGGACGACGGCGACCGCGGCGATGTGCTGTCCGCGCTCTTCGCGGCACAGGACGACGAGACCGGCGGCACGATGTCGGACCAGGAGATCCACGACCAGGTCATGACCCTGCTGCTGGCCGGGATCGAGACCACCGCCTCCGCGCTGACCTGGGCCTGGTTCCTGCTCGGCCGCAATCCTCTGGCCGAGGCCGCGCTGCACGCCGAGGTCGACGAGGTGCTGGGCGGGCGCGCCCCGCGCTACGCCGACGTCCCCCGGCTCGCGTACACCCAGCGGGTGTTCAGCGAGGCGCTGCGGCTCTTCCCGCCCGCGTGGCTGTTCACCCGGACCACCACCGAGACCACCGAGCTCGGCGGGCGGCGGCTGCCCCCGGCGTCGGACGTGCTGATCAGCCCGTATGTGCTGCACCGCGATCCGGCCCTCTTCCCCCGCCCGGACTCCTTCGACCCGGACCGCTGGCTCCCCGAGCGGGCCAAGGAGGTGACGCGCGGCTCGTATCTGCCGTTCGGCGGTGGCAGCCGGAAGTGCATCGGCGACGTCTTCGGCATGACGGAGGCGACGCTCGCCCTGGCCGCGATCGCGGGCCGCTGGCGGATGCGCCCGATTCCGGGGACGAAGATCCGGCCCAGGCCGCAGATGAGTCTCACGGCCGGTCCGCTGCGGATGATTCCGGAACCACGCTGAACGCCGGGCCCCACAGACCCCGCGGACCGCGGTGGGTGGCCACCGCGGTCCGCCGAGCCGGGCCGGCCGGGACGGTTCGTCGCGTGCTCCTGGCCGGGGCGGTTCGCCGCGTGCTCCTGGCCGGGGGCTCAGGCGTCCGGAGCCGGGGTGAAACGTATCGGCAGCCGTCGCAGCCCGCGCAGCATCAGACTGGGCCGCCAGGCGAGCCCGGCCGGATCGGTGTCCAGGGCGAGATCGGGGCAGCGCTCCAGCAGGGCCCGGAAGGCGATGGCCCCCTCGAGCCGGGCCAGCGGGGCGCCCAGGCAGTGGTGGACGCCATGTCCGAAGGCGAGATGGCCACGCGGCGCGCGCCGGATGTCGAAGCGGTCCGGCTCGGCGAAGCGCCGGGGGTCGCGCGACCCCGCGGCCAGGACGACCCCCACCGGCTCCCCGGCCGGAATGGTCGTGCCCGCGATCTCCACCGGCTCCCTGGTGAAGCGGAACGCGGCGCTCTCCACCGGGCCGTCGTAGCGCAGCATCTCCTCGATCGCGCCGTCCAGCAGCGACCAGTCGGCGCGCAGCGCGGCCAGCTGCTCGGGGTGGCGGAGCAGGGCGAGGGTGCCGCTGGAGATCAGGTTGGCGGAGGTCTCGTAGCCCGCGACGAGCAGCACGAACGTCATGCCGAGCATCTCCTCGTCGGAGAGCGCGTCGCCGTCCCCGGCCATGGTGCGGACCAGGGCGCTGAGCAGATCCTCGCCGTGGCCGCGGCGCTTGGCCTCGATGAGCTCCGCGAAGTAGCCCGTCAGGGCCTGGACGGCGGCACCGGCGGCCTCCGGACGGGTCAGGTCGGTGCTCTCGAGGTACCAGTCGTGGAACGCCTTGCGGTCCGTCTCCGGCACGCCCAGCAGCTCGCAGATGACGGCCAGGGGCAGCGGCAGCGCGTAGTCCTCGACGAGATCGGCCCGGCCCAGCGGGGCCATCGCGTCCAGCAGTCCGTCCGCGATCTGCCGGACGCGGGGACGCAGGGCCTCGATCCGGGCCGGGGTGAAGGCGCGGGCCACCAGCCCCCGCAGCCGGGTGTGGTGCGGCGGGTCGGTCTGCACCATGTTCCGCCCGATGGCATTGCCACCGTCGTCCTGCCACGCGGCCGAGTGACGGACGTCATTGCTCAGCCTGGGGTCGGTCAGCGCGGCGCGGGCCTCCTCGTGGCCGACGACGAGCCAGAACTCACCGGAGGTGTCGGTGCGCACCCGGTGGACCGGGCCCCGCTCGCGCAGACGTGCGTAGACCGGATACGGGTCGGCGACGAAATCCGCGCCGAGCGCGGACAGATCCTGGGGCATGCGATCCCCTCAGTCGGTCGGCGGCTTCCCCCGAAGCCAGAACCGGGGATCATTCCCCGTTCTGGCGATGATCTTAACACCTAACCGGAGAGATTCCCCCGGTTAGTGTTAGGGTGCGGGCCATGGGCAGCCGTGTGGAGAAAGAGACACCGTTGCGCCGAGACGCACGGCGCAACCGCGAGATGCTGATAGCTGCCGCCCGGGAGATCTACACGGATCAGGGTGTGGACGCCCCGCTCGACGACATCGCCCGTCGGGCCGGAGTCGGCAGCGCCACCCTCTACCGGCGCTTCGCCGGCCGGGCGGAACTCATCGAGGCGGTATTCGGCGATTCCCTTCGGGACATTCTGCGGGCCGCCGAGGAGGCCCGCTCCGCCACCGACGCCTGGGCCGGGCTCACAGCCTACCTGGAGCGCATCTTCGGGCTGCTCGCCGCCGACCGGGGCACCAACGACCTGATGACCACCGGCATCCAGGGCGTCCCCTCGCTCGACGCGCTCCGTAAGGAGAACCACAAGACGCTCGAGGACCTTCTGGGCCGCGCCCAGGAGCAGGGCGAGGTCCGGCCGGACGCCACGGCGGAGGACCTCCAGTTCATGCTGGCCGCGCTCGGCCGCGCGGTCCCCGGCTCGACCGTGGCCGCGCCGCTGGCCTGGCGCCGCTATCTGGCCCTGCTGCTCGACGGGCTGCGCCCCGAGGGGTCCCATCCGCTCCCGGCCCCCTCGCTCACCCCGGACCAGCTCAACGCTGCCATGCTCCAGCTCGGCAAGGTACGGCGGCCGCGCACGGGACGCGCCGACTAGAGCCGACTAGAGCCGACTAGAGCCGACCAGAGGGGTCTCCGGGGCGGGCCGGTACAGGACGTCCGAGGAAGGGCGTGTCACCACAGTGGCCGGGTGAAGTATGTCGCCCGCCTACATATCCGAGCCGAACCGCGCATTTCTACGGTGTGGCAACACAAAACCGTCCCCGCACCCCGCTCGGAAGTGGTGTCCCATGCCTACCCCGGATTCTCCGGCCTCCGCTCCCCCGACCCCACCCCGCTCACTGCGCCGTATCGTCGCCGCGAGCCTGATCGGCACCACCATCGAGTGGTACGACTTCTTCCTCTACGGCTCGGCCGCCGCGCTCGTCTTCAACAAGCTCTTCTTCCCGGACTCCGACCCGCTCGTCGGCACGCTGCTGTCGTTCCTGACCTACGCGGTCGGCTTCGCCGCCCGGCCGGTCGGCGCCCTGGTCTTCGGCCACTACGGCGACCGGCTCGGCCGTAAGAAGCTGCTGATCCTGAGTCTGCTGATGATGGGCGGCGCAACCTGCGCCATCGGGCTGCTGCCCACCCACGCCACGGTCGGCTCGGCGGCGCCCGTCCTGCTCACCGCGCTGCGTCTGGTCCAGGGGTTCGCGCTGGGCGGCGAATGGGGCGGGGCGGTGCTGCTGGTGTCGGAGCACGGGGACGCGCGGCGGCGCGGGTTCTGGGCGTCCTGGCCGCAGACCGGCGCCCCGGCGGGGCAGCTGCTGGCCACCGGAGTGCTCTCCGCGCTGACGGCCACGCTCTCCGACGACGCCTTCGAGTCATGGGGATGGCGGGTGCCGTTCCTGCTCTCGGGGGTGCTGGTGCTGGTCGGCTTGTGGATTCGTCTCTCTGTCGATGAATCGCCGGTCTTCAAGGCGGCGCTGGCCCGGGCCGAGGCCCGTAAGGCGGCCACGGGCGGGAACGAGGACACCGCCGAGAAGATGCCGCTGGTGGCGGTCCTGCGCGACCACTGGCGGGACGTGCTGATCGCCATGGGCGCGCGGATGGCCGAGAACATCAGCTACTACGTCATCACCGCCTTCGTCCTCGTCTACGCCACCTCCGACCATGTGGACCTCGGCAAGCAGACCGCGCTCAACGCCGTGCTGATCGCCTCGGCCGTGCACTTCGCGGTCATCCCGGCGTGGGGCGCGCTGTCGGACCGGATCGGGCGCCGCCCGGTGTATCTCCTGGGCGCGGTGGGCGTGGGCGCGTGGGCCTTCCCGTTCTTCCTCCTCATCGACACCAAGGGCTTCCCGGCCCTAGTGCTCGCCGTGATGGTCGGACTGGTCTTCCACGGAGCGATGTACGCGCCCCAGGCGGCCTTCTTCTCCGAGATGTTCGCGACCCGGATGCGGTATTCGGGGGCGTCGATCGGCGCGCAGTTCTCGTCCGTCGCGGCCGGTGCGCCCGCACCGCTCATCGCCACCGCGCTGCTGGCCGACTACGACAGCGCCACGCCGATCGCCCTCTATGTGATCGCGGCGGCCCTGCTCACCCTGGTGGCCGTGGGCGTCGCCAAGGAGACCCGGGACCGCGATCTGGCCGCCGTCGAACCGACCTCGGCCCCCTCCTCGGGGTCGGCGACGGAGACGGAGGCGGAGGCTGCGAAGCGCACGGCTCGTTCGGCCTCGCCCCGGTAGCCCACGGCCGAGGCTCAGTGGCCCATGACCGAGGCTCAGTAGCCCATGGCCGAGGTCAGGCGGTGCAGCCGCAGGGCGAGCTGGATCTCCAGGGAGCGGGCGGGCGACTGCCAGTCGGGGCCGAGCAGCCGCCCGACCCGCTCCAGCCGCTGCGCCACCGTGTTGACGTGCACGTGGAGGGCGTCCTTGGTACGGGCCGGGCTCATCCCGCCGGCGAAGTACGCGTCGAGCGTGCGGATCAGTTCGGTGCCGCGCCGCTCGTCGTAGTCGATGACGGCGCCCACGGTGCGGACCACGAAGTCCTGGACGCCCGTGCCGTCCGGGGCGCCCTCGCGGGTCCCGGCCAGCAGCAGACCGAGGAAGCCGAAGTCCTCGGCGGCGGCGCCCTGTCCGGCCCGGCCCAGCACCCGCAGGGCGGCCAGACAGCGCCGGGCCTCGGCATAGCCCGCGGCGACCTCCCCGGGCCGCGCGGCGGGCGCGGGAACGGGCGCGGAGGCGCCCACGGTGACCGCGGCGTGTGCGGCGGTGCCCAGCTGCCGGGCGGTGCGGCGGGCGAGGGCGTCGGCAGTGTCACCTTCGGCGAGCGGCAGCAGCAGGACGGTGCCGCCGTCGCGGGCGACGGCCAGACCGTGCCGGGTGGCCGCCAGATGGGACGCGGCGGACCACAGCCGCCGACGGCCCGCGGCATCCTCGGCGGGCGCGCCACCGGACGTGCTGGACGTGTTTCCGGGCCCGGTGCTGGGTGTGGTGCCGTGGCCGTGTGTGGTGCCGTGCGTGGTGCCGTGTGCGTTGCCGGGCCCGGTGGTGGGTGTGCCCATGCCCAGGGCCTCGATGCCCGCCGCGAGCACCACATGGGGCGTGTCCAGGTCCGCCTGGAGCCGCGCGGCGCGCTCCCGCAGCAGCCGGGGCTCGCGGTCGGGGGCGTCGAGGAGGTCGTCCAGGAGCTCACCGCGCACCCGCTGTTCGGCCTCGCCCGCGGAGCGGCGGGCGAGCTGAAGCAGCGAGGTGACCATCGCGGCGCGCTCCAGGGTGCGCTGGTCCACGGGGTCGAGCCGGGGGTGGCCGCGCAGCACGAGCGCGCCGAGCAGTTCGCCGCCCGCAGAGACCGCGGCGACCCAGTCCTCCTCGCCGTCGCGCACCGCGTGGCCGTCGGCGCGGGACCGGTCGACGGCCGCCGCGGGCGCCTCGTCGGCCTCGAGGAACTCCACGGAGCCGCTCAGCACCTCGGCCACGGCGTCGGCCACGTCGTGCACCCCGCCGCCGCGCAGCACCAGCTCGGTGAGCCGGTCGTGGACGTCGGAGGCGCGCTCGATGACCCGGCTGCGGTCCCGGATGATCTCGTTGGCGGCCTCCAGCTCGGCGAGCGCCGTACGGGTCTCGGCGAGCAGATGGGCGGTGTCGATGGCCACGGCCGCGTGCGCGGCGAACGAGCCGACCAGCGCGATCTGCTCGCGTTCGAACACCCGGGCCCGGCGGTCGGCCGCGAACAGCACGCCGATGACACCGCTGCCGAGCAACAGCGGCACCCCGAGGATGGCCACGAGTCCCTCGTCCCTGACGCCCGCGTCGATGGTGTGGGTGTGCTGGAACCGAGGATCGTGGAAGTAGCTCTCGGTGACGTAGGGGCGGGCGGTCTGGGCCACCAGACCGCCGAGCCCCTCCCCCATGCCGAGCCGCAGCTGCTGGAAGCGGGCCGAGACCGAACCGTCGGTGACCCTCATATAGGTGTCACCGGCCGTCGGGTCGTTGAGCGTCAGATAGGCCACCTCGGTGCCCAGCAGGGAGCGGGCGCGCTGCACGATGGCCTGGAGCACCGCGTCCAGGTCGCGCAGCCCCGCCAGGTCGTGGGCGGTCTCGAAGAGCGCGGACAGCTCGGCCTCGCGGCGCCGTCGCCCCTCCAGCTCACCGCGTACCCGCAGGGCGAGCAGCTTGGCGGCCTCCAGGGCCGCCAGCCGGTCGGCCGGGGCCTTGTCGGCGCGGGCGCGCAGCACCGGGCGCTCGTACGCCTCGGCGGGCGCGCCGCGTGCGAGCAGTTCCAGGTAGGGGTTCTCCGGCCGGTCGTCGGACATGGCCACAGGCATACTCCCGCCGGGCGTGGCGGCGCCAGCCGTAAGGCGGCCCGGGGCCTTGTCGGCGGGGCGGCCGGGCAGTAGGCGGTCCGGTGGCTGAGCCAATCGGCCATCAAGGGCTGGTGGCCGATCCGAGGGGCCGCTCAGTGGGCGGTCCATCCGCCGTCCATGCTGAGTGAGGCCCCGGTGATGAAGGACGTGTGCGGACCGCAGAGGTACGCGACGGCCTCGGCGACCTCCTCGGGCTCGACCAGCCGCTTGACCGCCGCGTCGGCCAGCATCACCTCGGAGACCACCCGCTCCGGTGAGATCCCGTGGGCCTCGGCCTGGTCGGCGATCTGCCGCTCGACGAGCGGGGTGCGCACATAGCCGGGGTTGACGCAGTTGGACGTCACCCCGTGCTCCGCGCCCTCCAGGGCGGCGACCTTGGAGAGCCCCTCCAGACCGTGTTTGGCGGCCACATAGGCCGACTTGTACGGGGAGGCGCGCAGCCCGTGCACCGAGGAGATGTTCACGATCCGGCCCCAGCCCTGGGCGTACATGTGCGGCAGGGCGCCGCGCACCAGCCGGAAGGGGGCCTCGAGCATCACGGTGAGCACCCGGGAGAAGACCTCGGGCGGAAAGTCCTCGATGGGCCGGACGAGCTGAAGCCCGGCGTTGTTCACCAGGATGTCGGTGCCCGCGGCGACCCGCTCGGCGGCGTCGAGGTCGGTGAGGTCCAAGGGGTGGGCCTCGACCGGGCCGGGCAGTCCGGAGGCCGCGGCGACGAGGTCGGTCAGGCCCCCGGCGTCCAGGTCCACGGCCCGCACCCGCGCCCCGGCGGTGGCCAGCCGCAGCGTGCAGGCCCGGCCGATGCCCCCGGCGGCGCCCGTGACGAGTGCGGTACGGCCGGAGAGATCGAGGCCGCCGGACGGCCGTGAGTCCGGGCCTAGTGTGGTGGACGCGCTCATGAGGGGCACATTAGGCAGCCGTCGGGCCCGGACCGATGTGGGGGCGGCACATACTTCACTCCCCGACGATGGGCTCGAACCATGTCGGGCCGTCCTCGAGCGCCTGCTTGATCCGGGACAGGGAGAAGTCCTCCATCTCGGGCAGGGCGTCGAGCGGGAACCAGCCGACGTCCAGCGACTCGTCGTCGTTCACCCGCGCCTCGCCGCCGACCGCGCGGCAGCGGAAGCAGATGTCCACGAACTGACACTTGTCGTCGTTGGGGTAGGTCACCGGTGCCAGGGTCCGTACGAGCACGATGCGTTCGGGGACACAGCGCACCGCGGTCTCCTCCTCGACCTCGCGTACCACCGCCGAGGCCGGCTGCTCACCGGGTTCGGGGATGCCGCAGATGATGGTCCAGCGGCCGTTGTCGGCCCGGCGGCCCAGCAGCACCCGGTCCTGGTCGTCGATGACCACGGCGCTCACGCCCGGCAGATAGAGCAGTTCATGACCGATGGAGGCCCTGAGGTCACGGATGAAGTCGGGGGTCGGCATGGGCCGAGGGTATCGGGCGCAAATGAGGGCGCGCGCGGCGCCCGCACGGCGCCCTCCACGGCGGGCGTTTCACGACCGACTCATCGTTTCTGCGCACCATATACACATTCCTTACGACAAGCGCTACGGTTTCGGGTGTCATGGCTCGCGCGACGGCCGTAAGGGCGTCGGCGCGGTGCCCGTCACGACGGGGGGTCGGCGGGATGACGTCATCAGTGGTGGAGCCGGTCGTGCAGGACCACGGCAGACCGGCCGCCGGCCGCGCCGGTGCGTCCGATGTCGCGGGGGTTCTGATCCTCGCCGGTTGCGCCGTCTGGGCGCTCATCGCGGCCATGGGGCGACCGGCCCGCCCCGAGGGAGTCCTGCTGGCGGTGCTGGCCGTGGCCGCCGGGTACGCCTGCGGCCGGATCGCCGGATCGCTGCTGCCGGTCGCCGGGGCGGCGGCCGCCGGGCTCGCGGGGTTCGGCCTGGCCTGCACCTCGCCGTACGGGCTCAGCGGCCATGAGGGGCCGGGCGCGGCCCAGCTCACCCTGGCCACGGGCGCGCTCTGCTGCGCGGCCTGGGCCGCCCCGCGGGTCCTCCGCCCGGCGCTGTGGCTGACGGCCGCGGCGGTCACGCTGACGGCCGTGGTGGGCGGCTCGACGGTCGGTTCGGTGGCGTGCGGTGCCGTCCTGGTGTGCTCGCTCATCGCCGCCCGGCCACGACGGCGGCTGCCGGCGCTCACCGCGTGCGCGCTGATCGCGGCGGTCGCGGTCGGCGGCACCTGGGCGGTGGCCAAGGGCTCGGTCCCGGGCGGACTGCCGCCCGCGCTGCGCGCCCATCTCACCGAGCACCGGATCCGGCTGTGGCAGGACGCCGCCCGTATCGAGGAGACGGATCAGCTGCGCGGTGCGGGCCCGGACCGCTTCGGCGAGCTGAGCCCCTCGGTGGCCCAGCCACTGGGCCCGGAGGCCAAGCCGCATTCGGCGCCGCTCCAGCAGGCGGCCGGTCAGGGGCTGCCGGGGGTGGCCCTGCTGGGCGCGGCCTTCGGCTGGATGCTCCACGCCCTGTGGCGCTCCCCGCGCCCCACTCCCGTGGTCCTTACGGCGGCCGCGACCCTCACGGCCCTGGCCGTCGAGTCCTGTCTGGGCAACGCCCTCAGCTTCTCCCAGATCACCGCCGGAGCGGGCCTCCTCGCCGGGCTGGCGACAGCCCGTCGCCTGGACGACGACCCGGGAGCGGTGCCATGACATCCGGCACGGCCCACGCGTACGCGCCCCTGAAACAGAACGGGGGCCGGCTAGACCTGGGAGGTGCGGGCCGCGATCAGCCGCAGCCGGTCGCGGATGACCCGGACCGCCGCCTCGGCGTCGTCCACCGTGACCGTGAAGACACGGCCGTCCCCGAGGCGGACCACCACGCCCTCGCCCCGGCGCACCACCACGGCGGTGCCCTTCTCGGGGCGCCAGCGGTAGCCCCAGCCGCCCCACTGGCACGGGGTGACCTTATGGGCCACATCGGCGTGGACCACGTCGCTGAGCGGGATCCGGCGGCGCGGGAGTCCCATATGGCCGCAGCGGATCTCCAGCACCTCGTCGTCGACCCGCACCGCCACATGGACGAAGGCGAGGGTGCCGAAGAGCATCAGCAGCCCGGCGGCGACACAGCCGATGACGGCCATCAGGAGCGGGGCGATGCCCGAGCCCCAGGGCGAGTCGACGGCGAGGTCGACACCGAGTGCCAGGCACGCGGCGCCCGCCACGGCCAGCAGCCACTGCGCGCGATTGTGGGCCCGTCCGATCCAGACCGCGGGCGGCTGCCCGTGGGCGCTCGGCTCTCCGTGGTCGTGGTGCCTCATGGTTGGCAGCGTACTCACCTTCCGGCGCCACGGCAGCGGGGCGGGGGAATCCGCTGGTGAGGAGCGTTTCGGTCAGCTCACCGCACGAGGCGTCGCGGTCAAGCGCGCGTCGGGGCGACGGGGGCCAGCTGCACGCCTTCGGCGTAGGCCAGGGCAACCTCCGGCAGGGCGGCCTCGCGTCCGCTGAGGATGACGGTCAGACCGCCCGGGGCGACCGGGCCGTCCGGCGGGAACGGGTCGGCGCCGATCCGGCGCAGGGCCTGGGCGGCGACGGCCCCGGCCGAGCCGTGGAGGACGATCGGCGGCGCGTCCGGCTGCTGCACGGCGGTCCGGATGCGGTCGGCGACGAGTTCGTAATGGGTGCAGCCCAGGACGACGGTCGTGACATCGCGCGGGGTGCGGGCCGCCGCGGCGGCCACCGCGGCGTCGATCCCCTCGTTGTCGGCGTGCTGCACCGCGTCGGCGAGCCCCGGGCACGGCACCTCGGTCACCTCGACGCCGCCCGCGAAGTCACGGATCAGTCCGCGCTGGTACGGGCTGCCCGTGGTGGCCGGGGTGGCCCAGATCGCGATCGGCCCTCCCCCGGCCGCCGCGGGCTTGATGGCGGGCACGGTGCCGATGACCGGCAGCCCGGGTTCCAGCTCGGCGCGCAGCGCGGGCAGGGCGTGGACGGATGCGGTGTTGCAGGCGACGATCAGCGCGTCGGGGCGGTGCGCGGCGGCGGCCCGGGCGCAGCCCAGGGCCAGCTCGGTGACGTTCTCGGGGGTGCGCGGGCCCCACGGCATGGTGGCGGGGTCGGAGGAGAGGACGAGATCGGCGTCCGGTCGCAGTCGGCGCATCGCGGCGGCGGTGGGCAACAGCCCGATTCCGGAGTCCATAAACGCGATCTTCACCCGGTCACTTTAATGGATCGGTCCCGTGCGCCCGACGGCCGGGCACACCTTCGGGCAGACTTCAGCGGGTGAGCGCGCTGATGTGGATCGCCGCCGGGTCGTTGGCCGCATGGCTGTGGCTTCTTCTGGGCCAGGGCTTCTTCTGGCGTACGGACGTAACGCTGCCCCGCACGGGCCCGGAGGGCTCGGGGCCGCCGGAGCCGGACGGGTTCGGGCCGCCGGAGCCCGCGATATGGCCCTCGGTGGCCGTCGTGGTGCCCGCCCGGGACGAGTCCGCGGTGCTTCCGGCCAGCCTGCCCTCGCTGCTCGCCCAGGACTATCCGGGGCCGGCGGAGATCTTCCTGATCGACGACGGCAGCTCGGACGGCACCGGAAAGCTGGCCCGTGAACTGGCCGACGAGCACGGCGGGCTGCCGCTGACCGTCGACTCCCCCGGCGAGCCGGGCCCCGGCTGGACCGGCAAGCTGTGGGCGGTGCGGCACGGCATGGCGCTCGCCACGACCCGCCTCGCCGCGGACCGTGGGGACGCGGACGGTGCGGACCGTAAGGACGACGGGGGCGCGAACCGTAAGGGCGACGGGGGCGTGGACTACCTGCTGCTGACGGACGCGGACATCGCCCATGAGCCGGACTCCCTGCGGGAGTTGGTGCGCGCGGCCGAGACGAACGGGCTGGATCTGGTCTCCCAGATGGCGCGCCTGCGGGTGGTGACCTACTGGGAGCGGCTGATCGTGCCCGCCTTTGTCTACTTCTTCGCGCAGCTGTACCCCTTTCGGTGGGTCAACCGGCCCCGGGGGCGCACCGCGGCGGCCGCGGGCGGCTGTGTGCTGCTGCGCCGGGAGGCGGCCGAGCGGGCCGGGGTCCCGGAGGCGATCCGGCAGGCGGTCATCGACGACGTGGCGCTGGCCCGCACGGTGAAACGGTCCGGCGGACGGATCTGGCTGGGGCTGGCCGACCGGGTCGACAGCGTGCGGCCGTATCCACGGCTGGGCGAGCTGTGGCGGATGGTCTCGCGCAGCGCGTACACCCAGCTGCGCCACAACCCGCTGCTGTTGCTGGTGACGGTCGCGGGGCTGGCGGTGGTGTATCTCGTGCCGCCCGCGGCCGTGGTCGCCGGGGTGTTGACGGGGCGTCCGGCGCCGCTGGCCCTGGGCGCCGTCGCCTGGGCGCTGATGGCGGGCAGCTACATCCCGATGCTGCGCTACTACCGGCAGACGCTGTGGCTGGCGCCGCTGCTGCCCCTGACGGCCCTTCTCTATCTGCTGATGACCGTGGACTCGGCGGTGCGGCACCACCTCGGGCAGGGCGCGGCCTGGAAGGGGCGCACGTACGCCCGCCCCAGCGCCGCGCCCTGACGGCCGCACCCCGTGCACCCGGGTTTCACTTGCGGCCGGGGGTCCAGTTCATGCCCCAGCCGTAGGCGTGGTCGAGGGTGCGCTGCGGGCTGGTGCCGCGCTGCGGCACCAGATAGCGGGCCTCGCGCTGCACGACGAGCTCGCCGCCGGTGTTGGTGATGAGCGCGAGCGCGCAGACCGGGGACGGGACGGTGCACTCGTCGAGCGAGAAGTCGATCGGGGCGCCGAACTGCGGTTGCAGGGTGACCGTGGCGTGGAGGTTGGCGAAGCTGCGGGCGCCCTCGTAGATGGTCACGAAGACCAGGATCCGGCGGAACAGCTTCTGCTGGTCGAGGTTGATGGTGAGGTTCTCACCGCTCGCCCGGGCACCGGTCCGGTCGTCGGCGTCCAGGTGAATGAAGGGCGGCTGGTGCAGGGAGCCGAAGGAGTTGCCGAGCGCCTGGACCACGCCCTTGCTGCCGTCGGCGAGTTCGAACAGCGCCCCCAGGTCGAGATCGAGGTCGCTGTGCATGGCCATGGCCCGGCCCAGCTTGGAGGCCCACCCCGAGAACTGCTTGTGCACCTGCCAGTTGAGGTTGATCCGCATGGTGCCGGAGGTGCCGCCCTGCTTGGTCAGCGAGACCGAGGGCGCCTCCTTCGTCAGGGTGACCTTGCTGAGGCTCACCGGCGCCGCGGCGGGCGCGGGGGCCGGGGCGGCCGGTGCGGTGGGCGGGGGCGGCGGCAGGGGCGTGGAGGCGGCGGTGGGCGTCGGGGGCGGGTACGCCCCGGCGGGCGGGCCGGACGGCGGCGCGGGGGCGGCGGGCGGCGCCGGGGCGGCGTACGGGTTCTGCGCGGCCGGGTACGGGTTCTGCGCCGCGTACGGGTTCTGCCCGGCGTTCGGCGGGGCGGCGGGGGCCGGAGCCGGGGCGGCGGGCTGAGCAGGCGTCTGCTGCGGCTCGTCGACCGAGATGCCGAAGTCCGTGGCGAGCCCCGCGAGACCGCTCTGGTAGCCCTGACCCACCGCGCGGAACTTCCAGGCGCCCTGCCTGCGGTACAGCTCGCCGAGGACGAAGGCGGTCTCGACGGTGGCGTCCTCGCTGTCGAAGCGGGCGATCTCCGCGCCGCCCGCCGCGTTCAGCACCCGGATGTGCAGACCGGGGACCTGGCTGAACGTTCCGCCATCGGCCGAGGCCGCGAGGACCACGGTGTCGACGGCGGGCTCGACCCGGGCGAGGTCCACCGAAAGGGTGTCGGTCACCGTGTCACCCGCGGTCCGCTTCCCCTCGTGGCGCACCGCGCCGGAGGAGTGCACCGCCTGGTTGTAGAACACGAAGTCCCCGTCGGACCTGACTTTTCCGGACACCAGCAGCAGCGCCGAGGCATCCACGTCCGGCGCCCCCGGCCCGGCGCGCCAGCCCAGCTCGATCCGCACCGCGTCAGCCGGTACTGGCGTGTTACCGCCCTTGCGCATCGCCATTTCCGTCCCCCTGCCTTTCTGTTCGCTCGGTTCGGGCCGCTCGGCCGTCGCACAGCGCGGACGGCGGGTGGCTACCCGCTGAAAACGCGCTCTTTACACGATCTCAACGTACCCTGACGACCGATTTTCCCGGGTTCGCTCGGATTGGGGATCCACGGCCACTCCGAACACTGAAAACAACCCTCCTACCGGACTCCCCAATCAGCACATGGTGGGCTTAACTTATGGTCTATGACCTCCCCCCGCAGCACTTACGGTGGCGGCTACTACTCCTCGCCGTCCTTCCCGGACACCCCCATCTACGACAGTCTTGTCGCCGAGCGGGGGACACCGCAGATCGCGCCCATCAGGGTGCCGTCGGCCTATGACACCGGAAGTCATCTTCCGGCGCTGCCCTCGGCGCTCCCCGCGCTGCCGGCCGCCCCCTCCCCGCAGCCCATGCACCAGGGGTACCAGCAGCAGGCGCCGCAGCCCACCGGCCTTCAGCAGGCGCACGCGCCCTACATCCCGCCGCAGCCGACGGGACCGCGGGGCTACCCGGGCGCCCAGCAGCCGCAGATGCAGCGCCCCGCGCCGGCCTCGCCGATGGGGTACGAGGCGATGCGCCCGGCCATGACGCGTCCGGTCGCGCCTCGCCCGGCGGCACCCGCCCCCTCTCCGTACGACGACCCTTACGGCCGTCAGCAGTACCCGGGCGGCCGGGCGCCGCAGCCGGGAGGCGGCTACTGACACACGTCGGGAGGTGATGCGACCGGGCGGCGCCCGGTCGCGGGAAGGTCCGGGCCGGATGGGGTGTCCCCGTCCGGCCCCTGATTTGTTGTGCGGGCCGTCCGCGCCCGATTTATGAGGGCCGTTCGGCCCCTCCCGGCGACGGGCCGCGACCGCGATGCTGGACCGAACAGTTCCGCGAGCCATCTCCACCATGGGGGTGGGCCGGGCTCTCACTCCACTGCGGTGATGAGCATGTCGACCGGTCCCGCCCCACTCGGCGTGGGGCGCGGGGCCGGTAGGGGACCGGTCCCGCGCTCCACGCGAAACACATGCGGCCACCGAGGTGGCGACCGTAAGGGCGGCCACCGCCGTCCACGGCGGCGACCGTAAGGGCGTCATCCGGACCGGACACCCGCACCGGGCATCGCCCACGGGCTCACTGACCCGCTTCGCGCTCCTTGATCCGCTCCGCGATCACCGCGGCCTGGATGCGCCGCCCCACGCCCAGCTTGGACAGGATCGAGGAGATGCGGTTCTTGACGGTCTTCTCGGCCAGGAACAGCCGCTCGGCGATCTGCCGGTTGGTCAGTCCGTCGCCGATGAGCTGGAGGATCTCCCGCTCTCGCGGGGACAGCTTCTCCAGCTCCACGGGCCCGCTGGGCGCGGGGCCGCGCAGCCGGGCCATCACCCGGGAGGTGGCGCCGGGGTCGAGCATGGAGCGGCCTTCGGCCACGGTGCGCACCGCCGACACCAGGTCGGACCCGTTGATCTGCTTGAGCACATAGCCCGCGGCCCCGGCCATGATGGCGTCGAACAGCGCCTCGTCGTCGTCGAAGGACGTCAGCATCAGGCAGGCGAGGTCGGGGAGCCGGGCCCGCAACTCCCGGCAGACCTCGATCCCTTCGTGGTCCCCGCCCTCGCCCGAGGAGCCGAGCCGTACGTCGAGCACCGCGACGTGTGGCCGTACGGCGGGGGCGCGGTCGATGGCCTCGCGGGCGTTGGCCGCCTCGCCGACCACCTTCAGATCGGATTCGGCGTCGAGCAGATCACGCAGTCCGCGCCGCACCACCTCGTGGTCGTCGAGCAGGAAGACCCCGATGGGGCCGTCGCGGTCGGCTGTCTGGGGCACGGCCTCTCCTCCATGGCGCGCGGGTCGCCGGTCTCGCCGGTCGCGATCCGGCTGCCCAGCTTTACGTTCTGGCGCGGGGAAGCGTAAGGGGCCATTCGGCCCCAGGGCCGCCCGCCGCACCCTCCGGCCCGGTCATGGCGAAGGCCCAGTCATGGCGAGCGCCCGGTCATGGCGAGATTCCGCCCGCGTAGGGCCCGTACAGATCCAGCAGCCGGGTGCGGGCGCTCTGGAGCCGGCGCCCGATCACCTGGGCGCAGGCCAGCGCGAGGGCGTAGCCGAGCTCCGGGTCCTCGTCGCACAGCCGGCGCACCGCCTCGGCGTTGAACTCGTGTGCGCGCACCGGGCTGAGCGCCTCCGCGCCCAGGTGCCAGGTGTCCGGCGGGAAGAGCCAGGACCAGCCGATGAGCTCTCCGGGGCCGAGGGTCTCGATCACCGCGGCCCGCCGCCCCGGGACATGCAGATCGAGGGTGACCGCGCCGGTGCGGATGATCCAGAAACGGTCGGCCTTACGGCCTTCCTCGAAGATGCGGCCGCCCGAGGGGAAGGACACATCGTGGGCGAGCGCCATCAGCCGCTCACGGTGTTCGGTCTTCAGCGCGCTCAGCAGTCCCATCATGACCTCACTCTGCCGTCTCCTCTCCCCCCTCGCTCCTCGGCGGTCTCTGAGCGGGCTAGCTGTGGATACGAGAGACAGCCGATCCGAAGCGATACACCGTCGATCGGGTATCGCTTCACCCTTACCCATTTTCGGTCACGTTTCCGATATGACACGTCATTCGTGGTCGTCATGACCAATGAGGGGCCGCTCCCCGTACCCTCGGCTGCTTCACCGACCCTGTGTTGTCGCTCGTACTCGTCACCAAACGGGAGGCACTGGTGCTAGCCGACCCTCGTCGTCGGTCCGCCGATCGAGCCGGAGAACACCTGCTCCACCGTCATTTCACCGCCGATGAGCTGCCCCGGCTGCGGGTGCAGGTCGAGGAGTGCGCGGCCTGGGCCGGGCTCAGCGAGACCCGCCGCGGGGACTTCGTGCTGGCCGTGGACGAGATCGCCAACAACGCCATCGAGCACGCCGGCGGCACCGGATCCCTGCTGCTGCGGCGGATCGGCGACGAGCTGGAGTGCCGGATCAGCGACTCCGGCCCCGGCTTCTCCGAGGACGTCATCCCGCGGATCCTGCCGGGGCTGGACGGCGCGACCAGCGGCCGCGGGCTGTGGCTGACCCAGCTGGTCACCGACCGGCTGGCGATCAGCGCGGGGGCGGTGGGCGCCGTGGTGACGCTGGCCATGCGGCTGCGCTGAGTGAGCCGCCGGACTCCCTCGGCGACCGCTTCGGCGGGACAATGGGAAGGGACACTTCCAGGTGCCGACAGGAGAGGCGGTGGGCACGGTGGAGCTTCCCGTGGTCGTCGGGGTCGACGGTTCGGACGCCGCGTCGGACGCACTGGACTGGGCGGCCGAGATGGCCGGGCGCCGCGGGCTGCCGCTGCGCGTCGTCCACGCCTCGCTGTGGGAGCGGTACGAGGGCTACATCCCCGGGACGGCCGCCGACCGCCCCGCCGAGCGGCTGCACAGCGAGGCGGTGCTGGCCGCCGCGGCCGAGCGGGCCGGGCGGCGGGTGCCGGCCCTGAAGGTGATGACCGATCTGGCGGCGGACGACGCGGTCACCGCCCTGCTGCGCGCCGGGAAGAGCGCCGAGGCGCTGGTGGTCGGCTCGCGCGGCCGGGGTGAGTTCGCCTCGCTGCTGCTCGGCTCGGTCGGACTGGGCATCGCGGCTCGCGCCCAGTGCCCGGTGGTCGTGGTGCGCGGCCGCCCGGAGAACGTGCGCGGCGCGATGAACCGGGTGGTGGTGGGGATCGCCGAGCGCGAGCGCCCGGGCGAGCAGGAGCCCGCGCCGCCCTCCGCCGCCGTGGCGTTCGCCCTCCGCGAGGCGCGACTGCGCGGCGTCGAGCTGGAGGCCGTGCACGCCTGGCGCTGCGCGGGTCCCGAGGACCACGCAAGGCCCGGGAACCACGCGAGGCCCGGGGGCGGGCGCGGGGGCCACGGTGCGCACGAGGAGCAGGGAACTCGTGAGGCGCAAGAGACACGTGCGGCCCAAGGGGCCCGTGAAGCGCAAGGGGGACGTGCGACGCAAGGGACACGCGAGGCGCAGAGCGCGCGTGAGGCGCACGAGTGGCGCGCCGCCGAGCTCCTGGACGAGACGCTGGGCGGCGCCACGGCGGCCGGGCTGCCGCCGGTGCCGGTGGCCCACCGCCCGGTCGAGGGCTCGGCGCGCAAGGCGCTGCTGGACGCCTCCGCGCACGCGGATCTGCTGGTGGTGGGCGCCCGGCGGCGGCAGGGGCACTTCGGCATGCAACTGGGGCTTGTCAACCACGCCGTGCTGCATCACGCCAAGTGCCCGGTCGCTGTGGTGCCGGTTTCCTAGGCGCCGGTCGCCCAGCGGCCCCCCGACCCTGGCCGAGTTCCTTCCATCTCCGCCACCACCGGCCTCCGCCCCGGCTACCCTGCTGGTGAGAGGGTCATGGGGGGATGGAGGCCAGGTGTCGGGCAGTGCGGACCAGGGACGCCATCCGGCCCTCCCCCAACTCCGGCTCGACCAGCTCCTCGACGAGCTCCAGGCGCGGCTGGACGCGGCCCGGTCCACCCAGGACCGGATGCACAGCCTCCTGGAGGCCGTGCTCAGCGTGGGCCGCGAGCTGGACCTGGAGCAGGTGCTGCGCCGGATCGTGGAGTCCGCGGTGGTGCTGGCCGACGCGGAGTACGGCGCGCTGGGCGTGGTCGACCGGCATCGGCTCTCGCAGTTCCTGCCGGTGGGCATGTCCGAGGAACAGGCGCACCGCATCGGCCCGTTACCCAGTGGCCATGGGCTGCTCGGCGAGCTGATCCGCCACCCCCAGCCGCTGCGGCTCACCGATCTGTCGGAGCATCCGGCCAGCTACGGCTTCCCCGAGCACCATCCGCCGATGCGCTCGTTCCTGGGCGTGCCGATCCGGGTCCGTGACGAGGTCTTCGGGAACCTCTATCTGACCGAGAAGCGGGGCGGGGCCCAGTTCGACGCCGATGACGAGGCGGTGCTGACCACCTTGTCGGTCGCCGCCGGGGTGGCCATCGACAACGCCCGGCTGTACCACGAGAGCCGGCGCCGCGAGCAGTGGCTGGAAGCGCTCGGCGTCATCACCCGTACGCTGCTGGCGGGCACCTCGGCGGGCGAGGTGCTGAGTCTGATCGCCCGGCTCGCCCTCCAGGTGGCCCTGGCCGACTCGGCGGCGATCCTGCTGCCGGCCTCCGGCACGGACTCGCTGATGGTGGAGGTGGCCGAGGGGCATGACGCCGAGCTCATCGGCGGGATCGTGGTGCCGTCCGACGGTTCGCTGGCCGGGCTCGCGGCTCGCACCGGGCGCCCCGCGGTCGCCTCGGACGTACGGGTGGACTCACGGGCCCGGTCCTGGCCGCTGCCGGCTCCGGAGAGCGAGTTCGGCCCGGTGGTGGCCGTACCGCTGGTCGCGGGCGAGCGGGCGTCCGGTGCGCTGCGGCTGTGCCGGCTGGCCGGGCGGCAGCCGTTCGACGACCATGAGGTGGAGTTGCTCTCGGGGTTCGCGGCGCAGGCGGCCCTGGCCCTGGAACTGGCCCGGCACCGCGCCGAGTCCGAGCACATGGCGCTGCTCCAGGACCGGGACCGGATCGCCCGGGACCTTCACGATCTGGCCATTCAGCGGCTCTTCGCGACCGGGCTCACCCTCCAGAGCGCGGGCCGGCTGATCGAGCGCCCGGAGGCGGCCGAGCGGGTGGGGCGGGCCGTCGACGACCTGGACGAGACGATCAAGATCATCCGGTCCACGATCTTCGCCCTGCGCACGGTCGGGGACGACGGCGGCGAACCCGCCACACTGCGGCGCCGGCTGGTCAAGGCGGTCCGCTCGGCCTCGGACACCCTGGGCTTCGCGCCATCGCTGCTGATGGACGGCCCGGTGGACACCGATGTGCCGGACGAGACCGGCGACCATGTGCTGGCGGTGCTGGCCGAGGCGCTCAGCAACACCGTGCGGCACGCCCATGCCCAGCGGGTGGAGGTCCGGCTGGCCGTCGGCGCCGACGTCACCCTGGAGGTCACGGACAACGGGGTGGGCACGGGGGGCGCCGCCCCCAGCGGAGGACTGATCAATATGCGGTCCCGGGCCGAACTCCTGGGCGGCACTTTGGACATCGAGGCGCCCGAGGCGGGCGGCACCCGGCTGGTCTGGTGTGTCCCCCTGCACCGCCGACGGCCCGCCGGAGCGGCGAAAGGGGTAGCCCCGTGATATTGCTCTCTCTCCACCGAATAACGCGCATATCCGGCCCGCCATGCGGTACTCACGAATGGGGAAGGGGGTATGTGATCCATGCGAATGATCTGGGGGCTGTGGCGCTGGCGGCGCAACCCGCTGCGCCGTAAGACCGACGTGATGGAGGCGTGCGCGGCGCTGATCGCCGCGGTGCTCATCCTGCTCGTCGCCCCCGCCGTCGGCTGGACGTCGGGGTCCCTGGCACACGGGGCGCTGGTGAAGGCCGCGCAGAAGCAGCGCGCCGAGCGTCATCCGCTCTCGGCCACCGTGGTCAAGGTGCTGCCGCATCCACCCATCGACTCCGACCCCGAGACCGCTTCCGCGAGAGACGCCCATCGCCGCGTCCTCGCCCACTGGACAGGGCCGGACGGCAGCAGTCACGAGGGCACGCTGGGCGCTCACCCCGGCGCGGATCCCGGTGAGCGGTTCCGGATCTGGACCGATGACCACGGTCGCCCGGTGGGCCGCCCGCTGGACACCGCGACGGCCACCACCCACGCCGTGCTGGCCGGAATCGGCGCGGCCGGGGTGACGGCGGTCCTGGTGGACGGCGCCCGGCGGCTGGTCGTATGGCGGCTCATGCGCCGGCGCTACACACAGTGGGGCATCGCCTGGGAGCGGGCCGGTCAGGACTGGGGACGGGCGGACGCCGACAGCTGACCCGTGCGAGCGGGCAATGCCAGGCCGGGAGTTGTCACAGGCCGGGAGTTGTCATACGAACACACAACTCCCCCCGTGCTCCACAGCCACGTCAACTCATGGCGCCTCGCGCACGCTACGGTGGGGCATTCCATATGCGCAGCGGCAGTCAGCAGCGGCGGTCAGGCGCGCACACCGGCAACGCACGAGGTGGGGGCACAGCAGCACCATGGCACAGGGCTCGGTCGTCCAGGTGACGCACAGCGGAACGTCGCGGTGGCGGCGCCGCACCGGAGAGTACGCCTCCCTCACGGCGGCCCTGGAGGCCGCCGGGGACGGTGATGTGCTCTCCATCTCGCCCGGCACCTACCGCGAGAATCTGGTGGTGGGCCGGGCCGTCACCCTGCGCGGGCCCGAGGGCTCGGCGCGCGGTTCGGTGCGGATCGCGCCGGTGGACGGAGTCGCCCTGACGGTACGGGCCTCCGCCGTGGTCCAGGATCTGCATGTCGAGGGCCAGGACTCGGCCGCCCCCGCGCTGCTGATCGAGGACGGCACCCCGGAGCTGACGGACGTAAGGGTCGCCACGCGCTCCGCGGTCGGCATCGAGGTGCGCGGCGGCGCCCGCCCGACCGTGCGGCGCTGCACCGTGGACAACCCCGCGGGCGTCGGGCTCAGCGTGCTGGACGGCGCGGGCGGGGTGTTCGAGGAGTGCGAGGTGGTGGCCGCCGGGCAGTCCGGGGTGGCGGTGCGCGGCGGCGCCCGTCCGCGCCTGGACCGCTGCCGGGTGCACCACGCCTCCGGGGCGGGGTTCTCGCTGACCGGCGAGGGCTCGTCGCTGGAGGCCGTCGGCTGTGAGGTGTACGAGATCCGGGGCGCCGGGGTGCAGGTCTCCGGGCGCGCGACCGGCATTCTGACCGACTGCCGGGTGCACCGTACGACGGCCGACGGGGTCAATCTGGACACGGACGCGGTGCTCACGCTCGCCGACTGCGAGATCCATGACATCCCGGAGAACGCGATCGACCTGAGGTCGCGTTCGGTGCTGACGCTGACCCGCTCCACGGTGCGCCGGTTCGGGCGCAACGGCCTATCGGTGTGGGACCCGGGCACCCGGGTGGACGCCAACCAGTGCGAGCTGCACGAGAGCACCGGCGACTATCCGGCGGTGTGGGTGAGCGACGGGGCGACCGCGGTGCTCGACTCGTGCCGGGTGCGCGAGGTGCCGGACGCGCTGTTCGTCCTGGACCGGGGGTCGCGGGTCGATGTGGTCGACAGCGATCTGTCCCAGGTGCGCTCCACCGCGGTCTCGGTGAGCGACGGGGCCATCGTCCAGCTGGACGACTGCCGCATCCGGGAGGCGGCCACCGGGGCGTGGTTCCGTGACCACGGCAGCGGCGGCACGCTCGCCAACTGCACCATAGACGGCGCCGCCACCGGAGTGATCGTCACCAAGGGCGCCGATCCGACGGTCGAGCGCACCACGGTCTCCGGGCCGACTGAGGCCGGGTTCTATGTCTCCGCCGAGGGCCGCGGCACCTTCACCGGCTGCCGGGTGACCGGCAGCGGGGGCTATGGCTTCCATGTCATCGACGGCTGCCGCACCACCCTGACCCGGTGCCGTACGGAGCGGTGTGCGCGCGGGGGCTACGAGTTCTCCGAGGCGGGGCCGGTCGTCGAGGACTGCACCAGCGACGAGAGCGCCACCACGGCGCTGGGCTCCCCGGGCGCGCCCGCCCAGCCCCAGATCACCGCCCCCGCCGTGGAGACCGCCTCGACGGGCGGGCTGCTGGGCGGCGTCCCGGCGCAGCGCGCCGCCCAGACCTCCGCGCCCGCCGCCGAGCCCCCGGTCGCCGTCCGCCCGTCCACGGCGGTGCTGGGCGAACTGGACGCGCTGGTCGGGCTGGAGAGCGTCAAGCGCGAGGTGCGGGCCCTCACCGACATGATCGAGGTGGGCCGGCGGCGCCAGGAGGCGGGGCTCAAGGCCGCCTCCGTCCGCCGCCATCTGGTCTTCACCGGCTCCCCCGGCACCGGTAAGACGACGGTCGCCCGGCTCTACGGGGAGATCCTGGCCTCCCTCGGGGTGCTGGAGCGCGGCCATCTGGTGGAGGTCTCCCGGGTGGACCTGGTCGGTGAGCACATCGGCTCCACGGCCATCCGCACCCAGGAGGCGTTCGACCGGGCGCGCGGCGGGGTGCTGTTCATCGACGAGGCGTACGCCCTCTCCCCGGAGGACTCCGGCCGGGACTTCGGCCGGGAGGCCATAGACACCCTGGTCAAGCTGATGGAGGACCACCGGGACTCGGTGGTGGTCATCGTCGCGGGGTACACGGCGGAGATGGAGCGCTTCCTGTCCGTCAACCCCGGTGTGGCCTCCCGTTTCTCGCGCACCATCACCTTCGGCGACTACAGCCCGGAGGAGCTGCTGCGGATCGTGGAGCAGCAGGCCGAGGAGCATGAGTACCGGATCGGCGAGGGGGCGTCGGAGGGGCTGCTGAAGTACTTCACGGCGCTTCCCAAGGGCCCGGCGTTCGGCAACGGCCGCACCGCACGGCAGACCTTCGAGGCGATGGTGGAGCGGCACGCGGGCCGGGTCGCCCAGCTGAGCGACCCGACCACGGACGACCTCACACTGCTCTACCCCGAGGACCTGCCGGAGCTCATCTGACCGGCGGCCCCCTCCTCCGCGGGCGGCGGCGTCTGCTCCGGGAGCCGGGCCAGCAGCCCGGCCCGCTCCCGGTCGAAGGCGGGGTCGGCCTGGTAGTCGCCGTGTCCCAGGATCGGCGCGGGCAGCGGGTGTTCGGTCGTACGGCCGTAGGCCAGCGGGTCCTTGAGCGCGTCGCAGTCGACCTCGGGCCCGCTGCCGTCGGGCAGCTTGATGGGGCCGCCGATCGGGTCGGTGTAGCGCCACAGATTGCGCCAGCAGCGCACCTCGCCGTGGAGCGAGAGCAGCTGGGTGGGCCCGAAGTAGGCGGGGAACCAG
Organism: Streptomyces sp. NEAU-174; assembly: GCF_052665095.1. Taxonomy (NCBI): domain Bacteria; kingdom Bacillati; phylum Actinomycetota; class Actinomycetes; order Kitasatosporales; family Streptomycetaceae; genus Streptomyces; species Streptomyces sp. NEAU-174. The sequence goes on from NZ_JBQTCE010000018.1 coordinate 131,933, forward strand.
CGCCCGTAGAGCCGCTCCAGCGGTGAGCCGTAGGTGAGCAGCGCGACCTGGCCGCGGGTGCGGTGGTCCACCTGCCAGACCGCCGCGGCCGCCAGCACACTGCCCTGGGAGTGGCCGGAGATGACCAGCCGGCCGCCGTGCCGGCGGGTCCAGGTCTCCATCCGCCAGGTCAGGTCGGGCACCGCCCGCTCGGCGTAGCACGGCGGCGCGAAGGGGTGGGCGGCGCGCGGCCAGAAGGTGCCCACGTCCCACAGGATGCCGATGGTGCGGCGGGCCGAGGGGCTGCGGTAGGCGCGGCGGGCAAACGTGACCAGCATCAGGAAGGCCAGCCCCATCAGCCAGGAGCCCAGCGCCTGCGCCGTCTGGGCGGCGGCGTCCACGGCCCCGGGCGCGGCGTCGGCGGCCCGCCCCGGCACCTCGTCGGTGACCCAGGCCGCGGTGACGGCCAGGGCGCCGAACAGGAGGGTCAGCAGCGCGACCGGGCCGACGATCCAGGGGGCGGAGTCGGTGAGGCCCGCGCGGGCGATCGTGGCCGCGATCCGCCGGGTGCGTACGGCGTCGGGCCGCTCCCCCGGGTAGCCGTCCATGATGGTCGGCAGCAGCCGGTTGCGCACCCGCCACACCCTTACGGTGAAGATCACCAGCAGGGCGACCAGGACCAGCAGCAGGGCGGGGATGGCGGTGGCCAGCCAGGTCAGCAGCACCGGAGGCGCTGTCCCCGGCCCCTCACCCGGGGTGCCGCCGCCGTCCAGCCAGTCGGCGAAGCGCTGGGCGACACCGCCCGCGAGCACCGCCCCGAGCCCGCAGGCGAGCACGGCGACGGCGGGCCCGGCGAGCCCGTACAGCGGGGTGCGGCCGGGCGCGGCCCGGTGCAGGACCAGGGCGCACACCGCCATGGTCACGATCAGCGCGCCCTCCCCGATGGCGATGGCGCAGAACGCCTTGTTGCCCGGCAGCTGGCCGGTGGAGGCCCAGTCGGGGCGGGACCAGCCGGCGTACAGGACGGAGAGCGCCAGCACCGCGAGGGCGGCGCCGGGCAGCGCGGTGATGGTGAGGCGGTCCAGCTCCCCGTCGACCTTGGACTCGCTGCGGCCGCGGTGGCACACCACGGCCACCACCGTGACCGCGCCCGCGCAGAGCAGCGTCAGCAGCGCCCAGCCCGCGGTGTCCTGAAGCCCGCTGCCGCCCGGCTCGCGGTCATAGGTGGTGGTGGGCAGGATCAGGCCCGCCGCGATGGTGAGGAAGCCCGCGGCGGTGTGCGCGGCGCGCAGCCGGGCGACGATCCTGCGGCCGTACCAGAAGCCGGGCAGGCACAGCGCGGGGCGGTTGCCCGCCTCGGGCGCGGACTCGTCGACGGGGCGCTCCAGCGGCGGGGAGGCCTCGTACGCGCTCCAGGTGCGGTTGGACAGGTACCACAGCAGTCCGGTGAGCGCGCCGGGCAGCACCGCGGCGAGCGCGAGCCTGCGGCCGGGCTGGCTCCACCAGCCGTGGTTCTCCGGGGACAGGAAGCCGAGCCAGGACTTCCCCCCGGCGCAGTCGGCCGAACCGGCGCACTGCCAGGCGACCAGGTCCAGGGCCACCTCGCAGGCCCCGGCGATCAGCAGCACGGTCAGGGTGAGCGCCACCAGCCGGACGAGCAGGCCGTAGGTGCGCACGGTCCGCTCGCGCCGGTCGGCCGGGGGCCGCATCCAGTGGGCGAGGTTGGCGACCATGAACGGCAGTAAGAGCAGCCACAGGGCCCGGGAGCTGTTGCCCGAGGTGAGGTTGCACCAGACGTACGCCTCGCGGATCGGGCCGTCGCGGTCCGGGCCCTCGCGGTCCTGCGGCGGGCGCTGCTCGGCGTCGATGTCGTCCGCCCTGCGGTAGACCGCCGCGGTCTCGTCGCCGGTGACCAGGCCGGTGCGCGGATCGCCCAGCATCTCCTCGGGGGTGGTGCCGCCCACTCCGTGCACGAGGAGTTCCAGATCGGGTGGTGGTGCCCCGCCCTTGCGGGCTGTTGTCGCCTGTTCCGACGCGTCGGCCGGTGTGTCCGTACGCATGGTCGATGACACCGTGTCCCCCGATCCGGTGTGGTGCGGTCGTTCTGGCTCCAGGATTGTGCCCATCGGCCACCTTCCCCGACCCTGACACGGCGGGCGTGGCGAAATCGTAACCCTGGGTGCACCGGCACTCCGCTGTCCTCACCTCATGCGAAGATGAACGCGCGGGCGACGAGGGCCGACCGGAGGGAGACGTGGCAGGGTGAGCGACAACCAGAACCTGCTCGCGGAGCAGCGGCGTGCCCTGATTCTCGATGAGGTCAGGCGGCGCGGCGGGGTCCGGGTCAACGAGCTGACGCGCAAGCTCAATGTCTCGGACATGACGGTTCGTCGCGATCTCGACGCGCTGGCCAGGCTGGGCGTCGTGGAGAAGGTGCACGGCGGGGCCGTGCCGGTGGCCGAGGCGAGCACGTACGAGCCCGGGTTCGAGGCCAAGTCGGGCCTCGAGCTGAGCGCCAAGGAGGACATCGCCAAGGCGGCGGCCGCCATGGCCGCGCCGGGCACCGCGATCGCCCTGGCCGGGGGCACCACGGCCTTCGCACTGGCCCAGCAGCTGCTGGAGGTGCCGGATCTGACCGTGGTCACGAACTCGGTCCGGGTGGCCGATGTGTTCTACAACGCCCAGCGGTCGGCGGCGCTCGGCGGGGTGGGCCCGCGCCCGGGCGCGGCCACCGTCGTGCTCACCGGCGGGGTGCGGACGCCGTCGGACACGCTGGTGGGGCCGGTCGCGGACGCGGCGGTGCGTTCGCTCCACTTCGATGTGCTCTTCCTCGGGGTGCACGGCATATCGGTGGAGGCGGGTCTTTCGACGCCGAATCTCGCGGAGGCGGAGACCAACCGCCACTTCGTCCGGGCCGCGCGGCGGGTGGTGGTGGTCGCGGACCACACCAAGTGGGGCACGGTGGGGCTGAGTTCCTTCGCCTCGCTGGACCAGGTGGACGCGCTGGTCACGGACCCGGGGCTGCCGGAGGATGCGCGGGCGGAGATCTCCGAGTATCTGCCGGAGCTGGTGGTGGCGGGCGAGCCGGTCCGCACCGCAGACATCTGACACCCCGCCAGTTATCGTGTGTCCATGACACACCGGTTGCGTTCCGTCGGACTGGAGTACGCCGAGACCGCCCCGGTGCGGCTCGTCTTCGTCGCCAAGGTCTCGGCCGCTCCGGAGGCGGTGTTCGAGGCGTTCACCGACGTCGAGGGCTGGCCGCGGTGGTTCCGGCAGGTGAGGGACGCCCGCTCCACGGACGGCGGCAAGGGCAGGGAGATCCGCCTCATGGGCGGCACCCGCTTCCGCGAGACGGTCATGGCGGCGGATCCGCACGAGCGCTACACCTACCGCGTCGACGAGACCAACGTACCGGGGCTGCGGGCGCTGCTGGAGGAGTGGACGCTGCGGCCGTCGGACGGCGGGACCGTGGTGCGCTATGTCTTCGCGGTGGACGGCACGGCGGTGCTGCGCGGTGCCGTACGGGCGATGCGGCCGGGTCTGCGGCGCGCGTTCCACCAGGCGGTGCGGAACCTGGACCGGATGGTGGCGGCGGCCTGACGACGGCCGTAAGGGCGAGGCGACATCCGTAAGGGCGTGACGGCGACCTTACGCGCGTGGCGGTGGCCGTAAGGGCGGAGGTCAGTCCGTCCAGTTGCCCGTGGTGAGGAAGATGTCGAGCGTCTTCACATACGGCTCGATGTCCAGCCCCTGCTCCTCGAGCCACGCGTCCGAGTAGTACTTGTCCAGATACCGCTCCCCCGGATCGCACAGCAGCGTCACCACGCTCCCGGTCCGCCCCGCGGCGACCATCTCCGCGACGATCCGCAGCGCGCTCCACAGCCCGGTCCCGGTGGAGCCGCCCGCCTTACGGCCGATGGCCCGCTCCAGGGCGCGCACGGCGGCGACACTCGCCGCGTCCGGGACCTTCATCATCCGGTCGATCGCGCCCGGTACGAAGCTGGGCTCCATCCGGGGGCGGCCGATGCCCTCGATGCGTGAACCGTGGTCGCTGGAGGCGTGGGCGTCATGGCGCACCCAGCCATCGAAGAAGCAGGAGTTCTCCGGGTCGGCGACGCACACCCGGGTGTCGTACTGCATGTAGTGGACATAGCGGGCGATGGTCGCCGACGTGCCACCGGTGCCCGCCGTGGCCACCACCCACGCCGGTTCTGGATAGCGCTCCAGACGCAGCTGCTGATAGATCGACTCGGCGATGTTGTTGTTGCCGCGCCAGTCCGTGGCCCGCTCGGCGTAGGTGAACTGGTCCATGTAGTGGCCCCCGGATTCCGCCGCGAGGGCCGCGGACTCCTCGTACATCGTCCGCGGGTCGTCCACGAAATGGCACTGGCCGCCATGGAATTCGATCAGGCGGCACTTCTCCCGGCTGGTCGTGCGGGGCATCACCGCGATGAAGGGCACCCCGATCAGCTTGGCGAAGTACGCCTCGGATACGGCGGTCGAGCCACTGGACGCCTCGATCACGGGCTTGCCCGGCCGGATCCAGCCGTTGCACAGCCCATAGAGGAACAGCGAGCGTGCCAGGCGGTGCTTGAGACTTCCCGTGGGGTGGGTGGACTCGTCCTTGAGGTAGAGGTCGATCCCCCAGCGCTCGGGCAGCGGGAAGCTCAGCAGATGGGTGTCCGCGGACCGCTGGGCGTCGGCCTGCACCTTACGGACGGCCTCCTTCAGCCACTCGCGGTAGCCGTGGTCGCTGCGATCCACGTCGATCGTCTCGGTACTCCCGCGCGCCGTGCCGTCCAACGCCCACTCCTCCTGTTTGTGCCCCATGCCCAGCCCAGGTGGCATACTCATGCCGTTTCGATCCTCATTGTCCCCCAGTGCGCCCTGGTGTCCGGGGCCGGTCACGGGCACACTGCGCAACAGGGAAAATGAGAGGCGGCGGCACAGTGCCAGTCGGAGCCATCGGGGAGGCGGTTGTGATGGCCGATACGGAGTTCAACGCCAGAGGAGTGCGGATCGAGCGATTCCTGCGCTCGGTCACCCGCGCCGGACAGGTCATGATCAAGGACGGTCGGCTCCAGTTGCTGACCAGTTACGGCAGCGAGATCGACAGCGCGCCCGTGCAGTCGGTGCGTGCGAGCAAGCCCTGGTTCGTGGACGGGGACCAGGCCATGGCCACCGTGAACGGCACCCGTTACCGCCTCACCCTCGGCTCGCAGGACGCCAAGTCGACCTCGGCCAAGTCCGGCTCGGGCGCCGCCAGCCGCTTCCTCGACGCCGTCCGGTCCGCCCGGGGGCATGCCGCGAAGAGGTGAGGCGGCCGAGTTGCGCATGCGCGCGGTGGGACCGACCCTGGACGAGTATCAGTATCACTGAGGGTCAACAAGCGGTGACGCTGAGAACCGTCCCACCGGTCGCGCCCAGCAGCCACCACTGCTGAACGTGTTCGTCGCCCGCATCTGAATCAGGCTAGCCCCACGTCTTCAGGGAGTCGCAGCCGTGATCAGTCGTCCTAGCAGGCATTGCACGGTGGAGCTCCAGGCCCTGCCGTCGCGGATCGGACAGGTCCGCAGAATCGTGTCGGCGCAGTTGCGCTACTGGCATCTGGATCCGCTCATCGACCCGGCGGCGCTCGCCGTCACCGAACTGCTCACCAATGTCCATCGGCACGCCGAGCCGGACAAGCAGTGCACGGTGGAGATCGCTCTCATGCTGGACCGGCTGACCGTCTCGGTCCGCGACCAGGATCCGCGACTGCCTCGCGTTCAGGTGTGCGATCCCTTCGCCACCCATGGCAGGGGGCTCGCGCTGGTCGCGGCCGTCAGCCAGAGCTGGGGGATGCACGCGCGGGACGACGGCGGCGGGAAGGTCGTCTGGTTCACGCTGGCCGTGCCGCGGCCCACCGCCACCGCCAAGGCGCCCTTCGCCTCGCATGGAACGGGCCGCACCGCGCCGCCCCTTCGCACGGACGCCTCCCGTCCGGCGCCGGCGCCCACCGCGCCCCTCACCGGCCCCGCGCCCGCACCCGAGCCCGTCACCACCCCGGCCCGGGCGCCCGTCGCCACCCCGGCTCGGGCGCCCGTTGCACCGGCCCCGGCACCGGCCCCGACGCCCGCACCCGTCGCCCGCGAACCCGTCGCCGCGGCACCGGCCCCCGTTGCCGCCGCCGCTCCGGCCCCGGCACCGGCCGCTGCCGCCGCTCCGGCGCCCGCGGTGCGCGAGCGGGCCCCCGCGGCCGCCCGGCCAGCAGCCGCCCGCTGAGCATGCGAGCGTCCCGCCTCCGGCGAGGCGGGACAGCCCGGATACGCCCGGCGGCCCGTACCGCCCCGGCCTCCGCCGTCGCCGTCACCGTCGCCGTCAGAGGGCCCCGCCCTTCGTCGCATGACGGCCGAACTGCTCGTCCAGGACGGACAGTCGGCGCCAGTACTCGTCCTCGTCGATCTCACCGGCCGCGAAGCGACGGCCCAGCACCGCGATCGGCGATCGCTCGCCGAAGTCCACGGGGCCGGGGCCGTGCCGCCAGGGGGCGCGTCCGCGCCATCCGGCGCGCCGCAGCACGAAGACCGCGCCGCCGACGACCAGCGCCCACATCAGCGGGAAGAGCAGAATCCAGGGTCCGGGGCCATCGCCGTCGGCGAAGCCGTGCGCCAGGGTGTTCATGGTGATCGCGCTCCTCGGGAGTGGGGTTTCTCATGGGCCTCATTCGCGTGGCCACTCCCGAGGATCACTCCCTTACGGTGCCGTGGTCGTCGTACGGCCGACGACAGTTCCGGTACCTCCCGTGGAGTACGCGCACCGGCCGGCCGATCTGTACCTACTAGTGTGTACGATCAAAGGCGGGAACGACCGCATGCGAACCCACGCCCCGCCGACAGGAGTTCACCGATGCTCGCCATGCAGTACCGGATCACCCTGCCCGCCGACTACGACATGAAGATCATCCGGCGCCGGGTGGAGACGAAGGGGCCGCTGCTCGACGACTTCCCGGGGCTGGGCCTCAAGGCGTACGGGATCCGGGAGCGCGGTGTGGACGGCTCGCCGGTCCATCAGTACGCCCCGTTCTATCTGTGGACCGCGCCCGAGGCCATGAACCGGTTTCTGTGGGGCCCCGGGTTCCAGGGCATCGTCCGGGACTTCGGCAGACCCCCGGTCGAGCGCTGGCAGGGGCTCGGCTTCGAGCGGGGCCCGGCCGCGGGCGCCATGCCGCGCGCCGCCACCCGCCACGCCGAGCCGGTCCCGGCCGCCGCCGATCCCGCCTCCGCCGTCGAGGGCGCGCTGGCACGGCTGGCCGAGCGCGCCCGTAAGGACGGCGTCCACACCACGGCCCTCGGCATCGACCCGCGCGGCTGGGAGCTGATCCACTTCACGCTCTGGGAGGAGTCGGCACCGCCCTCGGAGCCGGGCGACCGCTACCAGGTGCTCCATCTGTCGACCCCGGACCTGGACGCGCTTCCCCGGGGGCGGCACTGGTGACCGCCGGGCGGGTCAGCCCACGCCCAGGGCCGCCAGCGGGTCGTCCAGCACCGGCTGCCACGCCAACTCCGCCGCTCCGACCAGGCTGTTGTGGTCCAGCGTGCACGGCAGGATCGGTACGCCCCCGCTCCGGCCCCACAGGCTGCGCTCCGCCACCACGGCGCGCAGCCGCTCCGGGTCGGCCTCCAGGAGCTCGCGGTGCAGCCCGCCGAGGATGATGCGGTCCGGGTTGAGGATGTTGACCAGACCGGCGAGCCCCAGGCCGAGGCGGTCGATGAGCTGCTCGGTGGCCGCCCTTACGGACGGCGCCGTGGCGTACTCCTCGCGCAGCAGATCGCGGGCCTGCTGCAACAGGGACACCTCCGGGCCCGGTTCGCGCCCGGCCGCCGTGAGGAAGGCGAGCGGATCGGCCTCGATGTCCAGACAGCCGCGGCTGCCGCAGTGGCAGGGCGGGCCCTCGGGGTTGACGGTCAGATGGCCCACCTCGAGGGCGAGCCCCGCACTGCCCGTGTGCAGCCGTCCGTCGAGCACCAGCGCGCCACCCACGCCCCGGTGCCCGGTGGCGACGCAGAGCAGATGCTGAGCGCCGCCGCCCGCGCCATGGCGGTGTTCGGCGAGCGCTGCCAGGTTGACGTCATTGCCCGCGAAGCCGGTGACCGGCTCGCCGTCGTCGCCACGGATCCCGGCCGCGGCCAGGCTGCGGTTGAACAGCTCGCGCACCGGAGCGCCCGCGGGCCAGGCGACGTGCAGCGGGTTCAGGGCGGTGCCCTCCGGTTCGGCGACCGCGGACGGGACGGCGAGCCCCGCGCCCACACAGCGGCGGCCGGTCTCCCGCAGCAGCCGGGCACCGGCCTCGACGACCGCGTCGATGACGTGCGCCGGGTCGGCGGGCACGGTCATGCAGCCGGGGGCGGTGGCCACGGTCTGCCCGCCGAGTCCGACCAGCGCCGCGCGGAAGCCGTCGGCGTGCACCTGGGCGGCGAGCGCGACCGGCCCATGAGGCGCGATCGACAGCCGGTGGGAGGGACGGCCCTGTGCCCCGGCGGCCCCGAGCGGCCGCGAGTCGACCTGGATCAGGCCGAGCGCCTCCAACTCGCTGGCGACGGCGCCCGCGGTCGCACGGGTCACCCCGAGCTCGGCGGTGAGCACGGCGCGGGTGGGGGCGCGGCCGGTGTGGACGAGTGCCAGTGCCGGGCCAAGAGCGCTTCGGCCGCGCTCGAGCCTTGTCCGTGTCTGGGTCACGCCTCTATTCTCACTTTGTGCCGACTCCAAACAAAACACGGACGGCCACTCCGGGCGCGCGCCGCTCCGCCTCCACGGATCGCGGCCTCACCCGACTCCGCGCCGCCATCACCGCGTTCTTCTTCCTCGACGGATTCGTGTTCGCCGGGTGGGTCGCCCGGATCCCCGCGATCAAGGACCAGACGAGCGCCTCGGAGGGCGCGCTGGGGCTGGCGCTGCTCGGCGTGTCGGCGGGCGGTACGGCCACGATGATGGCCACCGGGCGCCTGTGCCGCCGCTTCGGCAACCATCCGACGACGGTGGCCGCCGGTGCGCTGCTCGCGGGCTCGGTCGCGCTGCCGCCGCTGACCCACTCCGCGCTCGCGCTCGGGCTGGTGCTGCTGGTCTTCGGCGCCGGGTTCGGCGCCCTCAACGTGGCCATGAACAGCGCGGCCGTCGACCTCATCGCCGCCCTGCGCCGCCCGGTCATGCCCGGTTTCCACGCCGCATTCAGCCTGGGCGGGATGGCCGGGGCCGGGCTGGGCGGGCTGATCGCCGACCATCTCTCCCCCACCCGCCATCTGTCGCTGCTCGCGGTCTTCGGGCTGCTGCTCACGGCCGTCGCGGGCCGGACGCTGATCTCACTGCCGGTGCCCGCGCCGCGGGGCGGCACGGGGCCCGCGGCCGAGTCCGGGCCTGCCACCGGCCTCGCATCGCCCCCCGGCGCACCGCGGCCGGGGCGGGTCCGGTGGCTCGTCGCCGTGTTCGGCCTGATCGCGCTGTGCACGGCGTACGGCGAGGGCGCGATGGCCGACTGGGCCGCGCTCCATCTGCACCAGGACCTCGACGCGTCCGCCGGGCTCGCCGCCGCGGGCTACGCCGTCTTCGCCCTGATGATGGCCGTCGGGCGGCTGAGCGGCACCGCGCTGCTCGAACGGCTCGGCCAGACCAGGACGTTGATCGCGGGCGGCGCCACGGCCGCGGCCGGAATGCTGCTGGGCTCGCTCGCGCCCACGATCTGGCTCACCCTCCTCGGCTTCGCGGTCACCGGGCTGGGGCTGGCCAACCTCTTCCCGGTCGCCATCGCGCGGGCGGGCGCGCTGACAGGGGCGGGCGGGGTCGCCGCGGCCTCCACGCTCGGCTACGGCGGCATGCTGCTGGGCCCGCCGACGATCGGCTTCCTCGCCGACTGGTACTCGCTGCCGGTCGCGCTCACCACGGTCGCGGCGCTGGCCGCCATGGCGGCCGTCGTCGCGTACGGCACGCGGAACGCCGCGCGCACGGCCGGAAGCTGACGTTCCGTCCGCCCCGGCCCGGCGTTGTCAGAGGCGGCTGGCATGATTCCGACATGGAGACTGCCGAGTTGATCGAAATCGTCGACCGCGAGGGCCGGTTGCTGGCCGACGCCGCGGCCGAAGCCGGGGTGGACGCCCCCGTTCCCACCTGTCCCGACTGGCGCGTCCGGGACCTGCTGTCGCACATCGGCCGGGTGCACGGCTGGGCCGCCCGGTTCGTCGCCGAGGGCCTGACCGAGCCGGTCCGGCCGACGGTCGAGGCGGCACCGGCCGACGCCGAGCTGGTGTCGTGGTACCGCGAGGTCCATGCCCGCCTTGTCGACGCCCTCACCCATGCCGACCCGGAGGTGAAGTGCTTCACCTTCCTGCCCGCGGAGTCCCCGCTGGAGTTCTGGGTCCGGCGCCAGGCCCATGAGACGGCCATCCACCGGATCGACGCGGAGTCGGCGCGCGGCGGGGACTTCTCGCCGTTCACCCCGGAGTTCGCGGCCGACGGGGTGGATGAGCTGCTTGCCGGTTTCCACAGCCTGGACCGGTCCCGGGTGCGTACGGACACCCCGCGCACGCTCCGGGTGCGCACCACGGACCAGGGCGCGGTCTGGACGATGCGGCTGTCCCAGGACGCTCCGCGCACCGAGCGCCACGGCGAGGGGGCGGCCGACTGCGAGCTCAGCGGCCCGGCCCACGACGTCTATCTCGCGCTCTGGAACCGGCTGCCGATCAGCGCGCTGACCACGGAGGGGGACGAGAAGCTGGCCGAGCTGTGGCGGGAGCAGTCGGGGATCTGACCTCCCGGCCGCCCGTGGCGCGACCAGCGCTTGGGTACGCGCGCCGCTTGGTCGCGTCCACCACTTGGGTTACCGGTGAGTAATAACCCGTGTTAGCTTCCTGCCATGTCACGTCGATCGATGTCGCCGCGCGGACTGCGCCGCGCGATGAACTGGTGGCCGCCCTATCTCTTCGCCGGAGTGCGGGTGGTCCACCTGGCGGAGGACTGGAGCAGCGCCCGCGTCAGGCTGCGGCTGCGCCGCTTCAACGCCAACTACGTGGGGACCCATTTCGGCGGTTCGCTGTTCTCGATGAGCGACCCGTTCTGGATGCTGCTGGTGATGCGACGGCTCGGCCGGGAGTACGTCGTCTGGGACAAGGCCGGCGAGATCGACTTCGTCTCGCCCGGCCGCGGCGATGTGTTCGCCGACTTCAAGCTCACCGAGGAGCGGCTCGAGGAGATCCGCGAGGCCACGGCGGACGGCGGCAAGGCGCTGCCGTGGTTCGAGAACGAGGTGGTCGCCGCGGACGGTACGGTCGTGGCACGCGTACGGAAGCAGCTGTATGTGCGCCGGAAGCACCATGACGGGCAGCGCGGGGCGGGGCCGGGGCCGGGGAGGACCGACCCGGCGGCGGCCACCGGACACCAGGCGAAGGGCTGAGACGAGATGACCGGACCCCGTACCCAGGAAGAACGCGACGCGCTCACCATCGAGATAGTGTTCGCCCTGGTCACGGCCGGTCTGTTGGCGGCCGTGCTCTACGTCGCGGTCGCGAGCCCCGCCCTCTTCGGCGACCTGGACCGGGCCCATGAGCGGGCCTGGCAGGGCGCCGCCGGCGCGGTGGCCACTGCCGGATTCGCCGCCCGCCTGGTGCGGGCGCTGTGGCTCTTCTCCCGGCAGCGGCGCTGATGCCCCAGGGCCGTGGCCAGGGCCAGGAGGGCCAAAGCCAGGGCTCGCGGCCCGCAGGGTGGCAGTGCGCCGGGGCGCGCTGGGCCCGCGGCGGGCCCGCGCTGGTCTGGCGCCATCCGGCCCAGGGGGAACGGCTCTCCCCGCTGACGCCGGACCGTCCGCTCTCGTTCACCACCGGCCCCCGGCGCGCCTGCGTCGGCGTCCGCAGGGGCGCCCGGCACACTCCGTGCCCGGCCGGGGCCGAGGTCCCGGCCGCCGCCGTATCGGCCCAGTGCCCGGACTGCGCCCGGCTGGACCGCTCGTACTCCGTGGCTGCCGACACCCGTACGGACGATCCGCGCCCTTACGACGTCTATCTCGCCTGGTTCGGCCCGGAGCTGGTCAAGGTCGGGATCACCGCGGCCGAGCGGGAGGGGGCGCGGCTGCTGGAGCAGGCCGCGCTCTCGTACTGTCTGCTGGGCCGTGGTCCGCTGATGGCCGCGCGCCGCGCCGAGGCCGTGCTGGGCGCCGCGCTCGGCGTCCCGGACCGCTTCCCCTACGCCGCCAAGCGCACCGCCCGCGAGACCCCGCCGCCGCCTGAGCGGCGGGCCGCCGACCTCGCCGCGCTCCACCAGCGGGCGCGCGGCCTGGGCGGTCTGCCGGAGTCGCTGGCCCTGGCCCCGTTCGAGCCGGTCCACCATGACGTGGCGTTCCATCTGGACCGGGTGCGGCCGGCGCCGGGGCTGGTCCGGCTCGTCCCCGAGGCCACCGTGGCCGGCCGTATCGACGCCGTGGCGGGCCCGGACATCCATCTGACCTCGACGGACGGCCGGGCCCTGCTGCTGGACACCCGGCAGCTGGCGGGCTGGGCACTGGCGGCGGCCGCGGCGGACGCCCCGACGACGGCGCCGGTGGCGCGGCGGGAGCGGGAGGCGGAGGCCCCGGAAGGGCTGTTCTGAGGGGAGTGCCGGGCGGAGGTCCGCGCCGGGCGAGGGGCCCGGAGCACACCTGGAGCACAAAACCCGGACCGCGGAGCCCGCAGCACAAAGCCCTCGCTCAGCCGAGCCAGCCCGGCCGGACCAGACCCGACTCATAGGCCAGCACGACGAGTTGGGCGCGGTCCCGGGCGCCCAGTTTGACCATCGTCCGGCTCACATGGGTCTTGGCGGTGAGCGGGCTGACCACGAGCCGCCGGGCGATCTCCTGGTTCGACAGGCCCATCCCGACCAGGGCCATCACCTCCCGCTCCCGCTCGGTCAGCTCCGCAAGCGCCGCCGCGGGCGCGGGCTCCCTGGAGCGGGCCGCGAACTCGGCGATGAGACGGCGGGTCACCCCGGGCGACAGCAGCGCGTCGCCGCCGACGACCGCGCGCACCGCCCGCAGCAGCTCCTCCGGCTCGGTGTCCTTGACCAGGAAGCCGGAGGCGCCGGAGCGGATCGCCTCGAAGACGTACTCATCGAGTTCGAAGGTGGTCAGCATGACCACCTTCACCTCGCCGAGGGCCGGGTCCCCGGTGATCCCACGGGTGGCGGCGAGGCCGTCGAGCACCGGCATGCGGATGTCCATGAGGACGACATCGGGGCGTCGCTCCCGTACCAGCGCCAGCGCCTGCTCCCCGTCGGGCGCCTCGCCGACCACCTCGATATCCGGCTGCGCGGCCAGCAGGGCGCGGAATCCGGCGCGGACGAGGAGCTGGTCGTCGGCGAGCGCGACACGGATCACGGTCTCGGGCGCGTCCTCATCCGTCATGGGGTCTCCCTTCCACCCTTGAACGGGATCCTGGCCCGGACGCGGAAGCCGCCGTCCGGGCGCGGGCCCGCCGTCACCGTGCCGCCGAGCGCGGCGGCCCGCTCGCGCATGCCGACCAGGCCGTTGCCGCCGCCCGTCGCCCCGTCCCCGGTCGCGGGGCCGTCGTCGTCCACCCGCAGCTCCAGCTCACCGGGGGCATAGCGCAGCAGCACCTGGGCGTTCCGGGAGCCGGAGTGGCGGACGATGTTGGTCAGGGCCTCCTGCACGATACGGAACGCCGCGAGATCGGCGCCGGGCGGCAGGGCCGTCCGTACGCCCTCCACCTCCACCCGCACCGCGAGCCCCGCGTCCGCCGCCTGCCCGGTCAGCTCCGCCAGCCGGTCCAGGCCGGGCGCGGGTGAGCGGGGCGCGGCGCCGGGCGCGCCGGAGCCGGAGGTCCGCAGGGTGTCGAGGACCTGGCGGACCTCGCCCAGCGCCTCCTTGCTGGCCGCCTTGATGGTGGTCAGCGCGGTGCGGGCCTGCTCGGGGTCCTGGTCGAGGAGGGCGAGCCCGACGCCCGCCTGGACGTTGATGACCGAGATGCTGTGGGCGAGTACGTCATGCAGTTCGCGGGCGATCCGCAGCCGCTCCTCGTCCGCCCGGCGCCGCGCCGCCGCCTCCCGTTCGGCCCGTTCGCGGGCCCACTGCTCACGCCGTACGCGGACGAGTTCGGAAGCGGCCACGATCGCCGTCGCCCAGGCGGTGACGGCCAGTTCCTGCCCCCAGCCGACGGGCCCGTCATCGCCCGGCGGCAGCCAGCGGTAGAGCCAGTGGCCGATGAGCAGATGGCTGCCCCACAGCAGCCCGAGCGCGCTCCACGCGGCGATCCGCCGCCCGGCCGCGATGGCCGCCACACAGGCGACGACGACGCTGAGGAAGACGGGCCCGTACGGATATCCGGCGGCGAGGTAGCCGGCGGTCACCACCGCCGTGCCGACCACGACGGTCCCGGGGCGGCGATGGCGCATGAGCAGCAGCGCGGGCCCGGCGAGCAGCAGCACGGCGCTCCCGGGCCCGAGGTCCGCCCGTGCGGGCTGATCGTGAGCGGCGAACCCGGTGCCCACCGTCTGGATGACGGCGATGGCGACCGAGGAGCGCCAGGGCAGGGCCGAACGCGATGGGTCGAAGGGCGCCCGGCGCCGCCATCCGCCCGGCCACTGCCCCGGGCCGTGCTCCCCCGTGAATCCGCGCATACGGGCAACGCTAAACCGGCCGGGCGCCCCCGGCGTCCCCCCTGCGCGGTGCCCGCGCCTACTCCCGGCGGAGTAGGCGCCCATGCCCTGCCGGGCAGCCATGGCCACCGCGAGCGGATCCGGCTCCGGCTCCGACACCGATCGCGGGACAGGACGGAGCCGAGTCCGGCTCCCCGCCACAGCGCGGCGGAAGTGGGGGGGAGTACAAACCGAGCGCCTGCGACGCCCGGCGACGAGCCGTGCCCGCACGCACACGGGCAGCGGGCCGCCCAGCAAGCGCCAGGGCCCTCGCGGCCACCGCCCGCACCCGGCAGCGCCGCCGCTACGGTACGCGCAGGGCGCCCACGGCATGGGCGTCGCGGGCCCGCGAAGATCGGCCAAGGGCCGGGACCGGGCCCTATCCCCGGTCCATCGCCCCCAGGGCTCGGCGGGCGGCCGGGTGGGTGCGGACGAGGTCGCCCAGCGTGGTGGTGCCGCGGGTGATCTTCGTGAAGGCGCGCCACGCCGGGCGGAAGCCCGTGATCGCCGCGTGGAACATCCCGGGGCGGCGGGCGAAGACCGTGTGCAGTCGGCGGCCGACGCCCATCTCCACGCCGAGCCCCGCCTTGATCGCGAAGGCGTAGTTCAGGGCCTGGCGGCGGGCGTCCACCGCGTCGTGGGCCTCGGCGACGCGCACCGCCCACTCCCCCGCGAGTCGGCCCGAGCGCAGCGCGTAGGAGATGCCCTCGCGGGTCCACGGCTCCAGCAGCCCGGCCGCGTCGCCGCACACCAGGACCCGGCCGCGGGACAGCGGCGAGTCGTCGGAGCGGCAGCGGGTCAGATGGCCGGAGGAGATGCTCGGCTCGAATCCGGCGAGGCCGAGCCGGGCGATGAAGTCCTCCAGGTAGCGCTTGGTCCCGGCGCCCTCGCCGCGCGCCGAGATGACGCCGACGGTAAGGGTGTCGCCCTTGGGGAAGACCCAGCCGTAACTCCCCGGCATCGGGCCCCAGTCGATGAGCACCCGGCCCGCCCAGTCCTCCGCGACGGTCTCCGGAACGGGGATCTCCGCCTCCAGGCCGAGATCCACCTGATCCAGCTTCACGCCGACATGCGCGCCTATGCGGCTCGCGCTGCCGTCGGCGCCGACGACGGCCCGCGCCAGCACGGTCTCACCGTCGGAGAGCACCACGGCGACCGTGCGCCGGTCGGGCACGGCCGGGCCGTGCTGCTCGACGCGGGTGACCGCGACGCCCGTACGGACCTCGGCGCCCGCGTCCCTGGCGGCGTCGACCAGGGCCGCGTCGAACTCCGGCCGGTTGATCAGCCCGAAGAGCGCGTGCTTGGAGCGGCGGGTGCGGGACAGCTTGCCGTTCAGCGAGAACGTGACCGCGTGCACCCGCTCCCGCAGCGGCAGTTCGAAACCCGGCGGAAGGGCGTCGCGCGAGGGGCCGATGATGCCACCGCCGCAGGTCTTGTAGCGCGGCAGCTCGGCCTTCTCCAACAACAGCACCCGGCGCCCGGCGCAGGCGGCGGCATGGGCCGCGGAGGCACCCGCGGGGCCCGCGCCCACCACGACG
This sequence comes from Streptomyces sp. NEAU-174, assembly GCF_052665095.1. NCBI lineage: Bacteria > Bacillati > Actinomycetota > Actinomycetes > Kitasatosporales > Streptomycetaceae > Streptomyces > Streptomyces sp. NEAU-174. The sequence continues at coordinate 148,102 of NZ_JBQTCE010000018.1, forward strand.
ACGTCCCATACCGTCTCATTGTCCGGGGCTGCGTTGTCGCTGCTCACGTGTGGATCCGCTCCCAATCGACCGACCTGATGCGCCTAACCGGCATCCTACGGCTCCCCGGCGGATGACCCCGCTGTGGGATGATCGGCCGCGCGGCATCAAGCCGTACATACGTGCCCATCGCCGCGCATCCCGCCGCCGGCCCGTCGCACCCCAGGAGGGTCCCCCCATGGAGAAGGCGCCTCTCGCCGCCACCGTCGCCGCCCTGCAATCGCGCGCCAGGGCCGAGCTGGCCGAGCTGGTGGCCTTCAAGTCGGTGGCGGACCCGGCGCAGTTCCCGCCCGGCGAATGCGAGGCGGCCGCCCGCTGGGTGGCCGACGCGCTGCGCGCCGAGGGGTTCGAGGACGTGGCGCTGCTGGACACGCCCGACGGCACGCAGTCCGTCTACGGCTTCCTGCCCGGTCCGGCCGGTGCCCCGACCGTGCTGCTCTACGCGCACTACGACGTGCAGCCCCCGCTGGACGAGGCCGCCTGGCACACCCCGCCCTTCGAGCTGACCGAGCGCGACGGCCGCTGGTACGGGCGGGGCGCCGCGGACTGCAAGGGCGGCGTGATCATGCATCTCACCGCGCTGCGCGCGCTCAAGGCGAACGGCGGGGTCCCGGTCAACGTCAAGGTGATCGTGGAGGGTTCGGAGGAGCAGGGCACGGGCGGTCTTGAGCGCTACGCCGAGGCCCATCCGGAGCTGCTGACCGCCGACACCATCGTGATCGGCGACGCGGGCAACTTCCGGGTCGGGCTGCCGACGGTCACGGCCACGCTGCGCGGGATGACGCTGCTGCGGGTCTCGGTGGAGACCCTGGAGGGCAATCTGCACTCCGGCCAGTTCGGCGGGGCGGCCCCGGACGCGCTCGCCGCGCTGATCCGCGTCCTGGACTCGCTGCGCGCCGAAGACGGCTCGACCACGGTCAAGGGCCTCGACGCGGACGCGGCCTGGGACGGGCTCCAGTACCCGGACGAGGAGTTCCGCAAGGACGCCAAGGTGCTCGACGGGGTCGGACTGATCGGCTCCGGTACGGTCGCGGACCGCATCTGGGCGCGCCCTGCGGTCACCGTGCTCGGCATCGACTGCCCGCCGGTGGTCGGCGCCACCCCGTCCGTCCAGGCGGGCGCGCGGGCGCTGATCAGCCTGCGGGTGCCGCCGGGCGTGGACGCGGCCGAGGCCAACCGGCTGCTCGCCGAGCACCTCCGGTCCTCGGTGCCGTGGGGCGCTCGGCTTTCGGTGGAGCAGGTCGGCCAGGGCCAGCCGTTCCGCGCGGACACCACGAGCCCGGCGTACGCGGCGATGCGGGAGGCGATGCGCCTGGCGTACGACGGGCAGGAGATGGCGATCGCCGGACAGGGCGGCTCGATCCCGCTGTGCAACACGCTGGCCTCGCTCTACCCGGAGGCGGAGATCCTGCTGATCGGGCTGAGCGAGCCGGAGGCACAGATCCACGCGGTCAACGAGAGCGTCTCGCCCGAGGAGTTGGAGAAGCTCTCGCTCACCGAGGCGCTGTTCCTGGGGATGTACGCGGCGGGCAAGGGCTGAGCCCCCTTGCCTCGCACCCGATAGGCGGGGGCGTCCCCACGGGCTGGACCGGCGCCCGGCCTCACGGGCCGGGCCGTCGTGGTCAGCCCGTGGGGACGCCCGCTTCGAGATACAGCGGGCGGCCCTGCTCACGGGCGCGCAGCGCCCAGCGCAGCCGGCTCAGCCGCACCGGCGGCAGCAGCGCGGCGGCCTCGCTCTCGGTGACGAAGCGCCAGCCGCGCAGTTCGGAGCCGGGCAGCAGCACATCCCGGGCGGCCGCGCTGGAGAGCTTGCCGCCGTCGAAGAGCAGCCGCAGGCCCCCGTAGCCGGGCGGCTGGGGGCGTTCCCAGTCGGCCACCAGCAGCCGCAGCGGTTCGTCCAGCCGTACCCCCAGCTCCTCGGTGACCTCGCGCACCCCGGCGCACATGGGGGGTTCGCCCGGCTCGACGACGCCGCCGGGGAACTCCCAGCCGGGCTTGTAGGTGGGGTCGACGAGCAGCACCCGGTCCTCCTCGTCGAAGAGCAGGACACCGGCGGCCAGCGTCTCCGCCCTCGGCTCCGGGGTCTGCACGATGTCGCAGATCCCGGCGCCCTCGCGGACCGCGTCGGCGATGTGCTGGGCGGTCTGGCGCGGGGTGAGCCCGGTGGTGTCCACGACATGGGCATCGGTGGTCAGCCAGGTCAGGGCCGCCCGGTAGGGCGCGAGGTGGGCCAGGCACCACTGGCGTACGGACTCGCTCGCGTCCGCGTTCCCGGGTATCTCCTCGCGTTCGGCTATGCGCTCGCGAAGGATCGTTTCATCGGTGTGCAGCAGAACATGCCGTACGGGGATGCGACGGGCCGCGAACCCGCCGAAGATCTCATCCCGGTACTCCTGTCTGAGGACCGTCATCGGGACCACGAGCGGGCCGCCGACCTCCGCGATCAGCGCCGCTCCGGTGTCCACCACCAGCCGGCGCCAGGAGGGCAGATCCTGGTAGTCGGACACCTGCTCAAGACGTTTCCGCGGGAGCATCATCCGCAGACCGTTGCCGACCAGCTCCGGGTCGTAGAACGTGCTGCCGGGCATGAAGTCCACCAATTCGCGGGCCGCGGAGGTCTTACCCGCACCGAACGCACCGTTCAGCCAGACGATCACATTTCCCCCTATTCCATCGCCTCCTGACAGTTGCCCGCATCACCCTGCCACGGAAACGCGCGAAGACGACCGAGTGACGGATCGCGTCGCTCCGGACGGGTTGGGCGGGGGACGCGGGGCGGGGCGACGGCGCCTGGCCGGGGATCGTGTGGCTCTTGTGCCACAGGGGTCACCGTGGCCACATGAGCCACAGTGACCCCTGCCGGATCAGCCCTTGCTGGCGCCGAGGGTGAGCCCGGCGATGAAGTGGCGCTGCAACAGCAGGAAGACCAGCACCGTGGGAAGCGCCACGATCACCGAGCCCGCCGCGAGCAGGTTGTAGTCGGTGAAGAACTGGCCGCGCAGATTGTTGAGCGCGGAGGTGATGGGCAGCTTGTCGCCGTCGGAGATGAAGACGAGCGCCCACAGGAAGTCGTTGTACATCCAGGTGAATTGCAGGGTGGCGAGCGCGGCCAGCGCGGGCCGGCACAGCGGAAGCGTGATGTTCCAGTACTGCGTCCAGACCCCCGCGCCGTCCACCCGCGCCGCCTCCACGATCTCATCGGGAATGGTGCGCATGAAGTTGGCGAGGACGAAGACGCAGAATCCCACCTGGAAGGCGACCTGAACGGCGAGCACGGCCCAGTAGGAGTCGTACATCGTCATCGAGTCCGACATCCAATAGGGCAGATCGATCTTGGTGAAGAGCACATAGAGCGGGGTGACGATGACCTGCTGCGGCAGCAGATTGCCCGCCGTGAACACCATCAGCAGTACCAGCCCGCCGCGAATTCTCAGCCGGGTCACACAGAAGGCGACGAACGAGGCGAGAAACAGCGTCAACAGCACCCCGGGCACGGCGATGATGAGCGAGTTGACGAAGTACTTGCCCATCCCGGAGTCGTTGAACGCCTTGGCGTAGTAGTCGAACGACAGATGGCGCGGCAGCGAGAAATAGCCGTATTTCGCGGTCTCCTCGTACGGCCGCAGCGAGGCGTAGACGGCGAGCAGCAGCGGGGCGAGGAAGGCGAGCGACACGACCATCAGAAAGGCGTGCAGCCCGAGCCGGCCACGGGTCACCCGGCGTTTGGCGGTGCCGGTCACCGGGGTCACGGTCCGTACGGGGGCGGGCGGAGTGGTGACGGTCATCCCTTCTTCCCCCCTCGCAGCTCCTGGACCAGATAGGTCACGATGAATCCCAGGGACACGGTCAGCAGGACGACGGCGATCGCGGAGCCGAATCCGATCCGGCTGGCCTCGCCGATGATGTTGTCGGTGACCAGCACCGAGAGCAGTTCGAGCCCGTTACGCCCGTGGTTGATGGCGTAGACGATGTCGAAGGCGCGCAATGCCTCGATCACGGTGATGACGCCGACGATGATATTGACCGGCCGCAGGGTGGGCAGCACCACCCGGAAGAAGGTCTGGGTCTCGCTGGCACCGTCGATCGCGGCCGCTTCCTTGAGCGAGGGATCGACGGATTTCAGCCCGGCCAGATAGAGGATCATCACATACCCGGTGTGCCGCCAGGCGGCCGCCAGCAGCACCATCCAGATATTGAGGTCCGGGTCTCCGAGCCAGTCCACCGGGTCGTGTCTGTTGGCGAGGATCGCGTTCAGCGCACCCTGGTCACGGGAGAAGACCAGCTGTGCGATGAAGCCGACGATGGCGAGGGAGAGCACCACCGGCATATAGAGGGTGGACTGGTAGAAGCGGCTGAACCGGACGCCCTTGTCCAGCAGTACGGCCAGCAGCAGTCCGAAGGGGGTCGCGACCAAGCCGAGAAAGGCCACCCAGAGCAGATTGTTGCGGACCGCGGGCCAGAACGGCGGATAGTCGGTGAAGAGGGTCTTGTAGTTGTCGATGCCCACCCAGTGGATATCGCCGATGCCGTCCCAGTTGGTGAAGGACAGACCGATGGAGGCGAGGGTCGGGCCCCAGATCAGGGCCAGGTCGAGCAGGACGGGTATGCCCAGCAGCACGCCGATGACGGCGAGGTCGCGGGAGGTGAACCTCCGCGGACCCCGCCGTTTGGCACGCCGCGCGGTCGTGAGGGGCACGGCGCGGATCTCCTAGTCGCTGGCGAAGATGGTCTTCTTCTGGGACTCGATGTCCTTGGTGAGGCCGTCGATGTCGTTCGGCTTGTTGATGAACTGCTGAATGGCCCGGATCATCACCTGGGACGCGAAGTCCGGCCGGGTGTCGCGGTCCATGAACTGCGATATCTGCTTGGCGTTCGAGACGAGGTCGACGGCCTTCTTCTGGAGCGCGTTGTACGACGAGGTGGACGCCTTGTCGTTGACCGCGATGTTGTTCGGGTCCCGCTTCAGGTAGATCTCCTCGGCGGCGGGGGTGGCGAGGTACTTCATCAGCTCCTTGCCCTCCTTCTGCCGCTTGGACTTCTTCGCCAGCAGAAAGCCGTCGATCGGCGCCTCCACCGCGTCCTGGCCGTAGGCGGAGTCGATCTCGGGGAAGGGGAAGAAGTCCAGATCGTCGCGGTCGGCGGCGGAGAACTGCTGCCCGGGGTGGGGCAGCCCGAAGACCGCCATGCCGGACTTCTTCTGCGCCAGGCTCTGGGCGGCCTCCTGCCAGGTCCGCCCGTTGGCGCCCTTCTGGTGGTACGGCATCAGTCCGCGCCACAGGTCGAAGACGTTTCGGACCTTGGGATCGGTCCAGGACTCCTTGCCGCCCATGAGCGAGATATGGAAGTCGTAGCCGTTGGCCCGCATATTGAGATAGTCGAAGGTCCCCATGGCGGGCCAGCCGTCCTTGTCGCCGAAGGCGATGGCGTCGAGGCCGTCCTTGTCCATCCGCTTGGCGAGCGCCCGGAACTCGTCGAAGGTCTTCGGAACCTCGTAGCCGCGCTGGGCGAAGACGCTCTTCCGGTAGAAGACCGCCCAGGGGTAGTAGTAGTACGGCACGAGGTACTGCTTGCCGTCCTTACCGGTGGACTGCGCCTTGAGCGCGTCGGAGAAGCCGTCGAAGCCCTTCCAGAGGTCGCTGATCTCGGCGAGCTGCCCCTGCTCGGCGAAGAACTGCATGCGGTACCCGGCGAACCACATGAAGACGTCGTCGGGGGTGCCCTTCAGATAGCGGTTGATGCCCTCCTGGAAGGCCTCGTGGTTGACGGTGTTGACCTTGACCTTCTTGTCCGACTTCTTCTCGTACGCGTTGAACACCTCGGCGAACGCCTTGCGGGGCACGGCGTCGGAGGCGTTGGAGCCGATCTTCACTTCGTTGCCCGGACCGCCGCAGGCGGTCAGCAGCGTCGGAAGGGCTACCGCGCCGGCTCCGGCCGCGGTGCCTCGTAGTAGCGCACGGCGGGAGATCCGATGTCCTGACGATGACGGTGCCATGTGCCCCTCCACAGAGGTTCAATCAAACACAACCGAACGCGAGTGAGGGGATCTCACCCGGCGGCCAGGCGAATCGTCAAGTGTTTTGACGAGATATCGAACAACTGTTATCGCATCTCTTCCAACAGACTCCAACAGGGTCTACCGTAAACGCTCGCATGTGACGCAGCCATGACACTGCGTTACCCCCGTTGAGAACGGAGGACCCGCATCGTGCGCCACCGCTGTTTTCGACCCGCGAGACGAAGAGTCATCGGAGCACTGAGCGCCGGTCTGCTGGCCACGGTCGGCCTGGCCCTCCCGGCCGTCGCCCGGCCCGCGCATCCCGCCGAGGTCATCCCACCGGCCTCCGCCCCGGGCGCCGCGCCCGGTGACGGGCTCGCCCTCACCCCTCCGATGGGCTTCAACAACTGGAACTCCACCCACTGCCGAGCGGAGTTCAATGAGGCGATGGTCAAGGGCATCGCCGACATCTTCGTGACCAAGGGGCTGAAGGACGCCGGATACCAGTACGTCAACCTCGACGACTGCTGGGCGCTGCCGCAGCGCGATGCCAATGGCAAGCTGGTGCCCGATCCGGTCCGCTTCCCGAACGGCATCAAGGCCGTCGCCGACTATGTCCACGCCAAGGGACTGAAGATCGGCATCTATACCAGCGCGGGCACCAAGACCTGCAACAGCGCCGGCTTCCCCGGGGGCCTCGGCCATGAGAAGTCCGACGCCCAGCAGTTCGCCGACTGGGGCATCGACTACCTCAAGTACGACAACTGCAATAACCAGGGTGTCGACGCCAAGCAGCGCTACCGCACCATGCGCGACGCCCTGAAGGCCGCGACCGAGACCACCGGCCGCCCCATCGTCTACAGCATCTGCGAATGGGGCGAGAACAAGCCATGGGAATGGGCCGGGGAAGTCGGCCATCTGTGGCGGACCACGGGCGACATCAGCGACAGCTGGGGCAGCATGCTGTCGATCGCCAAGCAGAACCTGCCGCTCGCGAAGTACGCCGGGCCCGGCCACTGGAACGACCCCGACATGCTGGAGGTCGGCAACGGCGGGATGACGGCCACCGAGTACCGCAGCCACTTCTCGCTGTGGTCGATCATGGCCGCACCGCTGCTGATCGGTACCGATCTGCGCAAGGCCAACGCCGAGACCTACGAGATCCTCGGCAATCACGAAGTGATCGCCGTCGATCAGGACCCGCTGGGCAAGCAGGGCACCGTGGTCTCCTCCGAGGGCGGGCGCTGGGTCGTCGCCAAGGAGATGGCGGACGGCAGCCGCGCCGTCGCGCTGTTCAACGAGACCGACCGGCCGCAGCACATCGCCACCACGGCGACCGGGGTTGGGCTGCCCCGGGCGACCGCGTACCGGCTGCGTGACCTGTGGGCGCACAAGGACTACAACACCGCCGGAGCCATCTCGGCCACCGTCCCGGCCCATGGCACCGTGCTCTTCCGGGCCTCGGCCGACTCCCGCTGGGCCGCCTACCCGCCCGCCGCCGAACTCGGCCTCGACGGCACCGCGCTGACCGAGGCCGGGGCCGCGGCCCAGGTCGACACCACGCTCACCGACCTCGGCCGCACCCCGGCCCAGCAGGTCTCGGTCCGGCTCACCGGCCCCGACGGCTGGCGGATCAAGGCCACCTCCCCGACCCGGGCCGCCTCGCTGCCCACCGGCTCGAAACTGGCCACGCGCTGGCAGGTGACCGCCCCCGCCGGGGCCGCGCCCGGTGCGTACGACCTGACGGTCAGCGCCGACTACCGCTCACCGGGCGGCGAGAAGGCCGCCGCCCGGCTGGTATCGGCCCTCCATGTGGTGGTCGCTCCGCCCTCCGGCAGCTCGTACGCGAGCGATCTGCCCTGGCTGAGCGCGCTCAACGGCTGGGGCCCGGTGGAGAAGAACACCAGCGTCGGCGAGAACGACGCGGGTGACGGCCATCCGCTCACCCTCGGCGGCACCACGTACGCCAAGGGCCTGGGCGTGCACGCGCCGAGTGAGGTCACGTACTACACCGGCGGCCGGTGCTCGCGCTTCTCCGCACAGGTCGGCGTGGACGACGAGGAGGGCACCGCCGGGACGGTCGGCTTCGAGGTCTGGGCGGACGACGCCAAGGTGGCCTCGTCGAAGACGCTGACCAACGCCGATCCGGCCACCGCCCTCGACGCCGCCATCGGCGGGGCGAAGACGGTCCGGCTCGTCGTCACCGACGGCGGGGACGGGGTCACCAGCGATCACGGGGACTGGGCCGACGCGGCCTTCACCTGCTGACGAGATCCACCGATGAGATCCGCCCCTTCCCACGGCTGTCCCCGGCTCAGCACTCGGGCAGCCCGGGGAGGGGCGCGTCATTGTCGCCGCCCTTGACGTAGACGACGCTCACATAGACATCGCGATGGCCGTTGTCGTCGTCGGTCCTGGCCCACCACACGTTCGTCCACTTGCCATAGGTCTCCCGGCGGCCCAGGTTCTCCTGGCAGTAGAAGTAGTTCACACCGTGCTTGAGGGTGCCGACCGGCTCACCGCCGTGGGTGTACGAGGTGGCGTCGCGCCACACCTCGCAGTCGTACCGCCCGCCGTCGCCGCCATGGCAGACGGGCGCGGCGCCCGAGGGCGGGGCCGATGAGGCCGCCGGGCCGCCCTGGCCGCCGTCGCCGCCGCTTGGAGTGGGTGAGGCCGTGTCATCCGGCCGCGCGCTGCCCTGCCCGGCCGTGCCGCTCGCCTTACCGCCGCCCGGTGCGGCGGTCTTCCCCGGGGCGGAAGGCTCGCTCGGCGGATCCTTCGTCCGCCCCGACTCCGTGGTGTGGCCATCGCCTCCGACCAGCGCGTACGTCAGCCCGCCGCCGATGAGCGCGACAGTGGCGGCCGCGGCCGCGATGATCACTCCACGGCGCCTGCGCCCCGCACTTCGCGCCCCGGCTCCGTCCCCCGCGCCCGGCTCCCCGCTCACCAGCGGCTCCACCACGGGCGGCGGGCCGAACCCCGGAGGCGGGGCGGAGGCGGTCGGCGCGCCCGATGGAACGGGCGGCGGCCCGGCCGCACCCCGCGGCGTCTCCCCCGCGGCCACCTCCGCCAGCATCCGGCGCGCCTCGGCGGCGGACGGCCGCCCTCGCGGGTCCTTGTCCATCAACGCGCGCAACACGGGCGCCAGCGGCCCGGCCCGCCGCGGCTCGGGCAGCGGCTCATTGACGATCGCGGTGAGCGTGGACCACACGGAGGTGCGGCGGAACGGCGACGAGCCCTCCACCGCCGCGTACAGCGTCATCCCCAGCGCCCAGATGTCCGAGGCGGGGCTCGGGTCCTGGCCCTGGGCGCGCTCGGGCGCGAGATAGTCCAGCGAGCCGATCAGCTCGCCGCTGCGGGTCAGCTTGGTGGTGGCGCCGTCCTCGGGCGCTTCCAGGCTCGCGATGCCGAAGTCCGTGAGGACGACACGGCCCTCGCGGTCCAGCAGCACATTGCCGGGCTTCACATCCCGGTGCAGCACCCCGGCGCCATGGGCCGCGCCGAGCGAGTCCGCGACCTCGGCGCCGATCCCCGCGGCCTCCCGGGGGTCGAGGGTGCCCCGCTCGTCGAGCACATCGTCGAGCGAGGGCCCGTCGATGAGCTCCATGACGATGAGCGGCAGCCCGCCCTCCTCGGCCACGTCGTGGACCGTGATCACACCGGAGTGCCGGATCCGGGCCGCCGCCCGTGCCTCCCGCTGCATCCGGGTGCGCAGATCGGCCAGTTCGGCGCTGGAGGCGTCGGTGTGGGCGCGCAGCACCTTGACCGCGACCTCCCGGCCGAGCACCGTGTCCACGGCCTTGCAGACCACGCCCATGCCGCCCCGGCCGAGACTGCCCGTCACCTGGTACCGCCCGCCCAGCAGCCGCCCGGACAGATCGCCGCCCATGTCCGCCGGTGCCACCGCTCCGCCTCCCCTAGCGCGCTCCTCGGTCCCGCCCGGGCAGTTCCGGGCTCCGGGCGAACAGCTTAGGGGGAGACGGTGACAGCGGGTCATGGTCAAACGGTGAAGGAGCGGGGCTCAGTCCCCGGCCGGGCGCGTGCCCGCCGCCGGGCCGAACCCCTCGAGACGCGCCTCCTGCGCCGCCGCGGCGGCCGCGCCCACCAGCCCGGCGTCGGTGCCCATCTGCGCCGGGACGACCTCCAGCCCCTGGACGAACGACAGGGTCGCGTAGCGGCGCAGGGCGCGCCGCAGGGGCGCGAAGAGCACGTCCCCGGCGCCCGCCACGCCGCCGCCCACGACCGCCACCTCGATCTCGACGAGCGCGGCGGTCGCGGCGATCCCGGCGGCCAGGGCCTGGGCGGCCCGTTCGAAGGAGGCCCGCGCGACCGGGTCTCCGGCCCGCGCCGAGGCGGCGACGGCCTCGGCGCTGGTGTCGCCGTCCGGGCCCGGCCGCCAGCCGCCGTCCAGCGCGCGGCGGGCGATGTTGGGGCCGCTGGCGATCCGCTCCACACAGCCGCGTCCGCCGCAGGGGCACAGGTCGCCGTTCAGCTCCACGCTGATGTGGCCGATGTGCCCGGCGTTTCCGGTCGGGCCCGGGTGCAGCCGGCCGCCCAGGACCAGCCCGCCGCCCACGCCGGTGGAGACCACCATGCACAGCGCGCTCTTACGGCCGCGCGCCGCGCCCTGCCAGTGTTCGGCGGCCGTCATCGCCGGCCCGTCGCCGACCAGCGAGAGCGGCAGTGCGCCGGTGGTCTCCCGGACCCCGGCGACCAGCGGGAAGTCACGCCAGCCGGGGATGTTGACGGGGCTGACGGTGCCCACTGAGGCGTCCACCGGGCCCGCGCTGCCGATGCCGACGGCGGCGGCCCGCGACCAGTGCGCGGTGGCCGCGAGTTCCTCGAGCACGGCGGTCACCTGGCCCATCACCGTGGCGCCGTCCTCCTGGGCAAGGGTGGCGCGGCGGGCCCGTACGACCAGCTTTCCGCTTCCGTCCACCAGAGCGCCCGCGATCTTGGTCCCGCCGATGTCCAGTGCGGCGATGAGGTCACGTGGCATAGGTGTCGACTCTCCTGGTGGGCATGCTGGTGGGCATGGACGTGTTCGCTGTGCGGCAATAGTCTTCCCGGCGCTGACAACGTTGTCCAGGGGCTATGCTCGTCACTCCTTCCCCCACGACGACCAGCGACGGGACGAGCGCACTGTGACCGACACCGCCCCGGGCACCGCCAGCCGCACCCCCACACGCCGTTACGGCACCCGGCCCACTATGAAGGATGTCGCCGCCCGGGCCGGAGTCGGCCTCAAGACCGTCTCCAGAGTGGTCAACGGCGAGCCGGGCGTCACCCCCGACACCGAGCGCCGCGTCCAGGAGGCGATCACCGCGCTCGGCTTCCGCCGCAACGACAGCGCCCGCATTCTGCGCAAAGGCCGTACGGCGAGCATCGGACTGGTCCTGGAGGATCTGGCCGACCCCTTCTACGGTCCGCTGAGCCGCGCCGTCGAGGAGGTCGCCCGGGCCCATGGCGCGCTGCTGATCAACGGATCCAGCGCGGAGGACCCCGAGCGGGAACAGGAGCTGGTGCTCGCGCTGTGCGCGCGCCGGGTCGACGGCCTCGTCATCATCCCGGCCGGGCATGACCACCGCTATCTGGCGCCCGAGATGGCGGCCGGGGTCGCCACCGTCTTCGTCGACCGGCCCGCGGGGCGCATCGACGCCGACGCCGTGCTCGCCGACAGCTTCGGCGGCTCCCACGACGCCGTCGCCCATCTGATCGCCCATGGCCACCGCCGGATCGGGTTCCTCGGCGACCTGCCCGGCATCCACACCGCCGCCGAGCGGCTGCGCGGCTATCACGCAGCGATGAGCGAGGCCGGTTTGCCGGTCCATGACGCCTGGGTCTCGCTCGGCCCCACCGACCCGGAGCGGGTCCGGACCGCGGCCACCGCGATGCTGGACGCCGCCGAGCCGGTCACCGCGCTCTTCGCGGGCAACAACCGGGTCACCGTCACGGTCGTACGGGTCCTGGCCGAGCGCCCCGCGCCCGCCACGCCGGTGGCCCTCATCGGCTTCGACGACTTCGAGCTCGCCGATCTGCTCTCCCCCGGGATCACCGTCATAGCCCAGGACTCGGCCCAGCTCGGCCGTACGGCAGCCGATCTGCTCTTCCGCCGCCTCGACGGCGCGGGCGGGGACCCCCGGCGGCTCGTCCTGCCGACCCGGCTGATCCCGCGCGGCTCGGGCGAACTGCCCCCGCCCGCGACATCCTGAGCGCCCTCTTCTCCGAACGACACTCCTTCCCCGAACGGGGCCCTTCCCCGAACGGGGCCCTTCCCGGACCGGCGCCCTTCCCCGAACGCCTGAACGGCCCCGCTCCGGTTGCCTCGGTCCCCCACTCCCCCGAGGGTGGAGGCGGAGGGCCCGGGGCCCGTCCGACGGAACGAGGGAGACGCGATGAGCGGGCGCCGAACGCGGACGATCTGCGCGGTGAGCCTCATGGCCGTGCTGGCGCCGGCCGCCGTCGGCTGTTCGGACCACGGGGGCACCCCGTCGTCCGAGGTGTCCCGGGCCTCCGCCGCCATCGCGTCCGCGAGGGCGTCGGCGCAGGCCGAGCTGGACAAGATCAAGGGCGGCTCCCAGGCCAAGCGTGAGGTGAAGGTCGGCCGGGTGCGCCGCGACGGCGCGGGACGGGCCGTGGCACCGCTGACCGTGACCAACCGGGCCAAGCACCCGGCCGGCTACGCCATCGAGGTCAACTTCCGCGACGCGAGCGGTCACTTGGTGGACGCCGTCGTCCTGCGCCTGTCCAAGGTGCCCCCGAACCAGCCCACTCCGGCCACCGCCCGCAGCCACCGCAAGCTCACCGGCCACATCACGGCGAACGTGGGCACGGCGCTGCGGTACTGACCCGTACTGACCGGTCCGGCCCCGGCGACGCCCGTGCCTTCGCCCGCGACAGCCCGAAGGCGTTCCACCACCTCTCAGGCGGCGAGCACCTTTGCCTTGGCGCGCTCGTACTCCTCGGCCGTGAGGTCGCCGTGATTCTTGAGCTCCACCAGGTGCTCGAGCTCCTCCGCGCGGCCCGTGGCGGCGGTCGTCCGCACGAACTCCCGGAAGTCCGCCTCCGCCTTCTCGGCCCGCTCCATCTCACGCATGCCCATCCCACGGCCACGTGCCACCAGGTACACGAAGACGCCGAGGAAGGGCAGCACCAGGACGAAGACGGTCCAGCCCGCCTTGGCCCATCCGTTCAGCGAGTCGTCGCGGAAGAGATCGGCGAACACGCGGAACAGCAGAAACAGCCACAGGATCCACAGAAAGACCCACATCGTGGTCAGAAAAACATTCAGCAGTGGATAGTCCATCGTCTGCCTCCCGTCGGACACGCCCGGCGGGGCCACCAGGGCCTCACCAGGGCCCACATCCTCAGCTTACGGCGGCCCCCGGTCGGCGCAGCAGCGGATGCCACCAGGGCGGGCGGTGCGTACCAATGGGAGGGCGGGGCGTCACCACGCGACGGAGGCCGGAAGGGCGGGCGGACCCATGGGACTCCAGGTTCTTCCCCTGGCCGTCACGATGATGGCGGGGCCGCAGATCGTGGCCGCCGTCGTCCTCGTGACCACCGCGCGGCCGGTGCGGGTGTGCCTGGCGTTTCTGCTCGGGGTGGCGATCGCCACGGCGGCGGGAGTCGCCCTCGCCCGGGGGATCTTCGCGCTGCTGGGGCAGGCCATCGCACCGGGCGACTCGTCCGTCCGGGGTGTGGCGGCGCTCGTCGTCCAACTGGTGCTGGTGGGACTGCTGGCGCTGGTCGCCGTGAAGAACGTGGTGAAGCGGCGGACGGTCGAGCTGCCGAAGTGGCTGGGCTCGCTGATGGAGGCCGACCCCCGTAAGGCGCTCACGACGGGCTTTCTGATCATCCTGCTCATGCCGTCCGACATCGCGGTCATGCTGACCGTGGGGGCGAATCTGGAGCAGCACGACGCGGATTGGACGGCCGCGCTGCCGTTCATCGCCGCCACCCTGCTGATCGCGGCACTGCCACTGCTGGTCTACCTCCTCCTCGGCGACCGGGCGCGGCGCGCGATGCCCCGGCTCCGGGAATGGCTCACCACCCATAGCTGGGTGGTCAATGTCGCCGCGTGCCTGATCTTCATCGTGCTCATCCTGGCCCCCTGACGGCCTGTGAACGGACCACCCCGACCCGGCGTCAACCGCCCCGGCTCAACCGCCCCGGCCGTGCGCGCCCGTGCGGCCCGTGGCGGCCAGGAGGGCGATCACAGCGAGGGCGGCCAGCAGGATCAGCACCAGGAAGAGGACCGTCAGCACGGTGGGGTGGTTCCACAGGGCGAACACCGCGACCGGCACCAGCAGGGCCGTCGTCGTCAGTCCCCGCCGGTGGTCGGCGGTCCAGGTGCCGGCCCGGCCAGTGCGCATCCCGTGGGCCGCGCCCCAGCGGGCCGCGCTGTCGGCGAGGACCTCGGCCCGGCCGCGTACGGTGCTCGGCAGCCGCCCAGGGCCTGTCAGATAGGCGCCGAGCGCGACCACGAGGCCGAGCACCAGCACGGTGAGCACGGTGACCCGCAGGAAGCGCACCACCGTGTCGAAGAGGACCGAGGCGGCGTCCCGGGACAGCACGCTCGTCGGCACATGGTCGAGGTAGTAGCGGCGGCCCACCACGAGGACCAGGGCCAGGGCGAGGGAGGCGAGCGCGGCGCCCAGGGCCGCGCGGGCGAGCGCCCGGCGGCGCCGGCGGGCGAGCAGCACTCCCGTACCGCCGAGGGTCACGGTCAGCGCGGGCAGCCAGTTCCCGGCCAGGTCGAGCAGGCGCGCCGACCGCCGGATGGTGTCGAGCCGGTCGGAGTGGAAGAGGACGAGCCGCTGGTGGATGTCCGGGATGCCGGTCACCGCGGGGAGCCCGGCGTCCACCAGCTGCTGTCTGACCCGCTCCACGGCGGCGCCGACGTTGAGGGTGACGGTGTGGCCCTCGACGCCGACCGGCCCGCCGCCCTTGCCGGTGAGGGCGCTCACGACGGCGGTGTGTGCGGCCCGGTTGGCGCCGGTCCACACGGCGGGGAACTGCTCGCTGCGCACGATGTGGGCGGCCACCTTCCGCACCGCCTGGTCCAGGGCCGAGTCCAGCTGCGGGGCCAGCCCCTCGATGGTGTCGGCGGCCCGCTCCGGGAGGCCGTGGGCGCGCAGCCAGGAGGCGATGTCGGCGGTGATCTCCTGGCTGTTGTGGCGGATGTCGACGGCCTGGCTGACCTGTTCCACGGCGGTGTCCTGGATCGCCGGGTCCTTCGCGAGCGGGGCGACGGTCGCCACATAGCGGTCGGTGTCCAGGACGATGTCGTGGACCCACACCGTCAGCACGGACACCGGTACGAGGAGGCAACCGAGCAGGATCAGCAGGGCCGACACGGCGCTTCTGGCCATGACACCCATCTCCCGCCTTCACCGGCGGGGCCGCATCCCGGGTGACACGTGCGGGTGAGCGGATGTGGCCAAGCGGATCAGCGGGCCCGGTGGTACGGGCCGATCCGTGGGCTCCCGCGGATCCGGTGCTCCGGGGTCGGTCAGGAGGCGGCCGGGGCAGCGCGGCCCGCCAGCGCGTCGAGTTCGGCGCGGCCGAGCCCGGTCAGCCGCTCGACCTCGGCGCCGTCGAGGGCCCCGCAGTCCAGCCCGCGCACCAGGTGGCCGCTGAGCGCCTTCGCGGTGGCCGGTTCGTCGGCGATGCCGGTCCCTCCGGCCGTACGGTCCACATACGCGGCGAGCCGTTCCGCGGCCGCCTCCAGGCCCTCGCGGTAGAACGCGTAGACGGCGGCGTAGCGGGTCGGGAGGTGGCCGGGGTGCATGTCCCAGCCCTGGTAGTACGCGCGCGCCAACGACCGCCGGACCAGGCGGTGGTGGAGCCGCCAGGCGTCGTGGACCCGCTCGGTGGGGCCGACCGGCAGCACGTTGGTGGAGCCGTCGGAGAGCCGTACGCCGGTGCCCGCGGCGGCGACCTGCATCACGGCCTTGGCGTGGTCGGCCACGGGGTGGTCCATGGACTGATGGGCGGCGCCGACGCCACAGGAGGCGCTGTAGTCGAAGGTGCCGTAGTGCAGTCCGGTGGCCCGCCCCCCGGCGGCGTCGATCATCCGGGCGACGGTGGCGCGGCCGTCCGGGCCGAGGATTGCCTGGGTGGTCTCGATCTGGATCTCGAAGCCGATGCGGCCGGCGGCGAGTCCGTGCGCCTTCTCGAACTCCTCGCACAGCCGGGCCATCGCGGTGACCTGCTCGGCGTACGTCACCTTGGGGAGGGTGAGCACCAGGCCGTCCGGCAGCCCTCCGGCCGCCATCAGCCCGGTGAGGAAGATGTCGAGGGTGCGGATGCCGCGGTCGCGCACGGCGGCCTCCAGGCACTTCATGCGGATGCCCACGTAGGGCGGCGCGGTGCCCTCGGCGCGGGCGGCCGCGACGAGCGAGGCGGCGCGGGCGGCCGCGGCGTCCTCCTCGGCGTCGGGGCGGAGGCCGTAGCCGTCCTCGAAGTCGATCCGCAGATCCTCCACGGGCTCGCGCTCGAGCTTGGCCCGCACCCGGGTGTGGACGGGCTCGGCGAGTTCGCCGGGGAGGCCGAGCACGTCGGCGAAGGAGGCGGCGTCGGGGGCGTGCCGGTCGAGGGCCGCCAGCGCCTGATCGCCCCAGTCGCGCACCGTACCGGCGGTGAAGAGATCGGCAGGGACGTAGACGGTGTGGACGGGCTGACGGGTGCCCGGGTCGCCGGGGTAGCGGCGGGCGAGCTCGGCGTCGACGGCGGCGAGGGAATCGGCGACGGACGCCCGTACGGCACCGGGCAGGCTGGTCCGCACCGTCTCCTGAGGCTCCATGTCCGCTCCTCCGCCCTTCCCGTCATTTCCGCTGTACGGAAACGATGATCCGTGGAGTGAAGTTAGCCAGCCGTGGAACCGCGGGTCAACACCCTCCCGGCAGCCGCGAGGCCCCGCACGCGCGTCGCGTACGGGGCCTCGCGGAGGTCCGGCGGGGGTCAGCCCTTGCGGGTCTTGACCTCCTCGGTCAGCTGCGGGACGACCTCGAAGAGGTCGCCCACCACGCCGTAGTCGACCAGGTCGAAGATCGGGGCCTCGGCATCCTTGTTGACGGCCACGATGGTCTTCGAGGTCTGCATACCGGCCCGGTGCTGGATCGCACCCGAGATACCCGCCGCGATGTACAGCTGCGGCGAGACGGTCTTACCCGTCTGGCCCACCTGGTTGGTGTGCGGATACCAGCCCGCGTCCACCGCCGCGCGCGACGCACCGACGGCCGCGCCCAGGGAGTCGGCGAGGGCCTCGACGACGGGGAAGTTCTCCGCGCCGCCCACACCACGGCCACCGGAGACCACGATCGCGGCCTCGGTCAGGTCCGGACGCCCGGTCGACTCACGCGGCGTGCGCGCGACGACCTTCGTACCAGTGGCCTTCTCCGAGAAGGACACCTCCAGCGCCTCGACCGCGCCCGCGGCCGGAGCGGCCTCCACCGCGGCCGAGTTCGGCTTGACGGTGATCACCGGCGTGCCCCTGCTGACCCGGGACTTGGTGGTGAAGGCGGCGGCGAACACCGACTGCGTGGCCACCGGACCCTCCTCACCCGCCTCCAGGTCCACCGCGTCGGTGATGATGCCCGAACCGATACGGACCGCGAGCCGGGCCGCGATCTCCTTGCCCTCCGCGGAGGACGGGAACAGCACGGCGGACGGCGAGACCGCCTCAAACGCGGCCTGGACCGCGTCCACCTTCGGAACGACCAGGTAGTCGGCGAACTCGGACGCGTCCGCGGTCAGCACTCGCACGGCGCCGTGCTCGGCGAGGGTGGACGCGGTGTTCTCGGCACCGGAGCCGAGGGAGACGGCAACCGGCTCGCCGATGCGGCGGGCCAGGGTCAGCAGCTCCAGGGTGGGCTTGCGGACGGCACCGTCCACGTGGTCGACGTAGACAAGGACTTCAGCCATGGGAATCGCTCTCCTGCGACATGCGAAAAATCTGGACGGTAGGGGCGGCGGGAACCGGTCAGATGAACTTCTGACCCGCGAGGAACTCGGCGAGCTGCTTGCCGCCCTCGCCCTCGTCCTTGACGATCGTGCCCGCGGTGCGGGCCGGACGCTCGGTGGCGCCGTCCACGGCCGTCCAGGCACCCTCGAGACCGACCTCGTCCGACTCGATCTCCAGGTCCTCCAGGTCCCAGGAGGTCACCGGCTTCTTCTTCGCCGCCATGATGCCCTTGAACGACGGGTAGCGGGCCTCACCCGACTGGTCGGTCACCGACACCACCGCCGGAAGCGACGCCTGAAGCTGCTCGGTCGCGGTGTCCCCGTCCCGGCGCCCCGTCACGGTGCCGTCCTCGACCGACACCTCCGACAGCAGCGACACCTGCGGCACACCGAGGCGCTCCGCCAGCATCGCCGGGAGCACGCCCATGGTGCCGTCGGTGGACGCCATGCCGCAGACGACCAGGTCGTAGCCGGTCTTCTCGATGGCCTTGGCCAGCACCAGCGAGGTGCCCAGCGCGTCGGTGCCGTGCAGATCGTCGTCCTCGACGTGCACGGCCTTGTCCGCCCCCATCGACAGCGCCTTGCGCAGCGCGTCCTTGGCGTCCTCCGGGCCGACGGTCAGGACGGTGATCTCGGCATCATCGGCCTCGTCGGCGATCTGGAGGGCCTGCTCGACCGCGTACTCGTCCAGCTCCGAGAGCAGGCCGTCCACGTCGTCGCGATCGACGGTCAGGTCTTCGGCGAAGTGCCGGTCGCCGGTGGCGTCGGGCACGTACTTCACACAGACAACGATCCTCAAGCTCACGCCGGCTCTCCTACTGCATCGTCTCTACCGAGCTGCCTTGTTGCTGGCAGCATAGGCGCCTTCGGGGGCGGGACCCGGGCGGTACCGCGGGCGGTTTCCTGCCGGGGCGGCCCATGCACCGCAGCAAAATATTACTCGTCAGTACACCCAGCTCATTCCCCATGCGCAACCCGCTTGAACTGTGACCTTGCCAACGGCCGTGATCAAGGCGAGGCGTACATGCCAAGGAGGAGAGGCGCGGACCGGCCGCGGAGCGCGTGGCAGGTCAGTCGCCGGGCGCGTGGCAGGTCAGTCGCGGAGCGCGTTGAAGCGCCCCTGGTGGTACAGCAGCGGACGGCCGACTCCGGCCGCGGTACCCGTGGTGACCTCGCCGATCAGCACCCGGTGGTCCCCGGCGGGTATCCGGGCCACCACCCGGCACACCAGCCACGCCAGCACCCCGTCGAGCACCGGTACGCCCTCCGGTCCCGAGCGCCAGCCGGTGGCCGGTCCGAAGCGGTCGGCACCGCTGCGCGCGAAGGTCGCGGCCAGTTCGCGCTGGTGCTCGCCCAGAATGTGGACACCGACGTACTCGGCCTCGGAGAGCACCGGCCAGCTCGAGGAGCCGGTGCCCACGCCGAAGGAGAGCAGCGGCGGCTCGGCGGCCACGGAGGCGAGGGAGGTGGCGGTGAAGCCGACCGGGCGGGCGCCCTGGGCGGTGATCACGGCGACGCCGGAGGCGTGCCGGCGGAAGACGGAGCGGAAGAGGTCGGACGTCGTCAGCGGGGACGTGCCGAGGTCGTGCGTTGCCGTCATGGAGTTGTCCTTCTGCCGGAGGTACGGGCGGGGGCTGCGCTTGTCCTCTCGTTCGCTCACCCGCCCGGACACCGTGCGCCGGCGGTCCGCATCAGGTCCACGTGCACACGTCCGTAAAGAAGGGGTCCAGGCCGCATGCCGTTCACCCTGACCACGCGGGGTGCGGACCGTCAAGTGGGGCCGGGGCGCGGAGGCTCACACGGCATCACCCAGAGCGGCGATGACATCGGCCCGGCGCGGCGGCCCGGAGGCCCGCCGTACGACCCGCCCGGCCGCGTCGAGCACCAGCACGGTGGGGGTGCGGGCGATGTCCAGCGCCCGGACGAGCTCCAGCCTCGACTCGGCGTCGATCTCGATGTGTGCCACCCCGTCCACCATCGCGGCCACCTCGGACAGCGTCCGCCGGGTGGCCCGGCAGGGCTGGCAGAAGGCGCTGGAGAACTGGACCAGCGTCGCCCGCTCCCCCAGCTCCGCGCCGAGCTCGGCGGCGCCCAGCCGCCGGCTTCCGTCGCCGTCTCGCACCTGTCTCCTCCCGGTCGGGCCTCCCTGGTGCAGCGTCCTGGGCGGCCCGGGGATTCCCCGGCGGCTCCCCGACGTGATGAGGATCTCTCGGCCGGGCCGTGCCGTGCGGTAGCACAAAGAGACGACATCGGGCACCATCTGCCAGAAGCCGGATACCTACGGCCGCGTAACTTCCGCCGGGAGAACCCTCCCCAGGCATACGACGAAGGGTCCTCGATGGCAGAGCTCGTCTACCCGCCGGTGATCGGCATCGCCCGCACCATGTTCAAGGCGCTCGATCTGCGCTTCGACATCAAGGGCACCGAGAATGTCCCGCAGACGGGCGGCGCGGTTCTGGTGAGCAACCACATCGGCTATCTCGACTTCGTCTTCTGCGGGCTGACCGCCCGTCCGGCCAAGCGGCTGGTGCGGTTCATGGCCAAGGATTCGGTCTTCCGGCACAAGGTCTCCGGGCCGCTGATGCGCGCGATGAAGCACATTCCGGTGGACCGCGCGGCGGGCATGGACGCGTACAAGCACGCCCTGCGCGCGCTGCGCTCCGGCGAGATCATCGGCGTCTTCCCGGAGGCGACGATCTCGCGGTCCTTCACGCTCAAGAACTTCAAGTCGGGCGCGGCCCGGCTGGCCCAGGAGGCGGGCGTCCCGCTGCTGCCGATGGCGCTGTGGGGCACCCAGCGGCTGTGGACCAAGGGCCAGAAGCGGGCCCTGGGCCGCCATCACTACCCGATCACGATGCGGGTCGGAGAGCCGATGGAGGCCGACCCGACCGAGCCCTCGGACACCCTGACCGAGCGGCTGCGCGGCCGGGTGCAGGAGCTGCTGGAGGCGGCGCAGCGGGCCTATCCGGTGCGGCCCAAGGGCCCGGAGGACACCTGGTGGGTCCCGGCCCACCTGGGCGGCACCGCGCCCACCCCGGCCGAGGCGCTGGCCCTGGACCGCGGCCGCTAAGCGCTCCGCGGGAAGTGCCCTGACCTGTCGTCGATCGTCCGCGGCGCCGTCGTGGCTGGTCGCGCCCACGCGGCGGAGCCGCACATCGACACAGCCCGCGCCCCTTCGGGGCGCACCCGAACCGCACCGGGCTTCAATGAGGCCGCTTAGGACTGACCACCACGGCCCGCCCCGTGCGCTCGTTCCCGGCAACGGCCTACCGGCCCATCTCCTCCTTGAGGGCCGTGATGAAGCCGTCCACGTCCTCCTCCGTGGTGTCGAAGGAGCACATCCAGCGCACATCGCCCGCGGCCTCGTCCCAGAAGTAGAAGCGGTAGCGCTTCTGGAGGCGTTCGCTCACCTCGTGCGGGAGCCGGGCGAAGACCGCGTTGGCCTGGACCGGGTGGAGGATCTCCACCCCGTCCACCGCGCGCACCCCATCCGCCAGCCGCCGCGCCATGGTGTTGGCGTGGCGGGCGTTGCGCAGCCACAGGTCGCGGGCGAGCAGGGCCTCCAGCTGGACGGAGATGAACCGCATCTTGGACGCCAGCTGCATGGACAGCTTGCGCAGATGCTTCATGGCGCCCACCGCGTCCGGGTCGAGGACGACGACGGCCTCGCCGAAGAGCATCCCGTTCTTGGTGCCGCCGAACGACAGGATGTCGACGCCCGCCGCGTTGGTGAACGCGCGCATCGGCACGTCCAGCGACGCGGCCGCGTTGGCTATCCGGGCGCCGTCGAGGTGGACCTTCATCCCGCGCTCGTGCGCGTGGTCGCAGATGGCGCGGATCTCGTCCACCGTGTAGACGGTGCCGAGCTCGGTGTTCTGGGCGATCGAGACCACCTGCGGCATCGCCCGGTGCTCATCGTCCCAGCCCCACGCCTGGCGGTCGATGAGCTCGGGGGTGAGCTTGCCGTCCTCGGTGGGGACGGTGAGCAGCTTCAGCCCGCCGACGCGCTCGGGCGCCCCGCACTCGTCCACGTTGATATGGGCGGACTCGGCGCAGATGACCGCGCCCCAGCGGTCGGTGAGGGCCTGGAGGGCGACGACGTTGGAGCCGGTGCCGTTGAAGACCGGGAACGCCTGGGCGTGCGGGCCGAAGTGGCTGCGCATGACGAACTGGAGATGCGCGGTGTAGTCGTCCTCGCCGTAGGAGACCTGATGGCCTCCGTCGGCGAGGGCGAGCGCGGCGAGGATCTCCGGGTGGGTGCCGGCGTAGTTGTCGCTGGCGAAGCCGCGTACCTCGGGGTCGTGGTGGCGGCGGGCGTCGGTCCTCACGGCTTGGGGGTCAGCCACTGGCGGGTTCCGTTCACTTCCTGGGCGGGCCGGTCCCAGAGTCCGGTGATGGCCTCGGCCAGCTCCTTGACGTCCGTGAAGCCCGCGAACTTCGCGTTGGGGCGCTCCGCCCGCATGGCGTCGTGCACCAGCGCCTTGACCACCAGGATGGCAGCGGCCGCCGACGGACCGCCCTCGCCCCCCAGCTTGCGGAAGGAGTCGGCGAGCGCGAGCGTCCACGCCTCGGCGGCGGCCTTGGCCGCGGCGTACGCGGCGTTGCCCGCGGTGGGCTTGGACGCGCCCGCCGCGCTGATCAGTACATAGCGGCCCTTGCCGCTGCGCAGCAGGGCGTCGTGGAAGGCGAGGGAGGTGTGCTGGGCGGTGCGGATCAGCAGATTGTGCAGGGTGTCCCAGTCGGCGAGCGGGGCGTCCGCGAAGGTCTTGCTGCCGCGCCAGCCGCCGACCAGGTGGATCAGCCCGTCGACCCGGCCGAACTCCTTCTCGGTGCGGTCGGCCCAGGCGCGGGCGGCGCCGAGGTCGAGCAGGTCGACCGTCTCACCGGTGACGCTGGCGCCGCCGTGGGCGTAGCGCGCCGCGTCCACGACCTCGGCCAGCCGGACCGGGTCGGCGTCGGAGGCGACGACGGTGGCGCCCGCCTCGGCGAGGCGGAGCACCGCGGCCCGGCCGGCGGGGCCGGCCGCGCCGGCCACCGCCACCACCGCACCGTCCAGCGGCCGCTCGCCCGGCTCGTTCGGGCTCGGGCTCGATGTCGGTGTGGTCATGCTCGCCGCCTCCTCGTCCTGCCCCGCCTGGGGGCTCGCCGCCGCGGTACTCATGCCGCCGCCGGCAGGTCACTGTCGGCCGTGATGCCCTTGGTGGAGGCGACCACGTCACGCAGCTTCTTCCCGAGCGCCTCGTAGAACATGCTCAGCGGAAACTCGTCGGGGAGCACGTCGTCGACGAGCTTGCGCGGCGGCTGGCTCAGGTCCAGGGCTTCGGGGCCCTTGGCCCAGACCGAGCCGGGGTGCGGGGCGAGATAGGTCGACACCAGCTCGTACGCCTTGAACCAGTGGACGAGCTTGGGGCGGTCGATACCGTCCCGGTAGAGCTTCTCGATCTCGCCGCACAGCTGGTTGGTGACCTGCGAGGCGCGGGACCAGTCGATGTGCAGGGTGTTGTCCGTCCAGCGTACGACGTCGTGCTGGTGAAGGTAGGCGAAGAGCAACTGGCCGCCGAGCCCGTCGTAGTTGCGGACCCGCGCGCCGGTGACCGGGAACCGGAACATCCGGTCGAAGATCACGGCGTACTGGACGTCACGGCCCTGGGCGACGCCCTCGGCGTCCAGCTTCACGGCCTCCTTGAAGGCGGTGAGGTCGCAGCGCAGCTCCTCCAGCCCGTACATCCAGAACGGCTGCCGCTGCTTGATCATGAAGGGGTCGAACGGCAGGTCGCCATGGCTGTGGGTGCGGTCGTGGACCATGTCCCACAGGGCGAACGCCTCCTGGCAGCGGTGCTGGTCGGCGAGCATGTCCCGGATGTCGTCGGGGAGTTCGATTCCCAGGGCGCGGACGGCCGCCTCGCTGACCCGGCGGAACCGGGCCGCCTCGCGGTCGCAGAAGATGCCGCCCCAGCTGAACCGCTCGGGGGCCTCGCGGACGGCGATGGTCTCCGGGAAGAGCACCGCGGAGTTGGTGTCGTAGCCGGAGGTGAAGTCCTCGAAGGCCAGTCCGCAGTAGAGCGGGTTGTCATAGCGGGTGCGCTCCAGCTCGGCCAGCCACTCCGGCCAGACCATGCGCAGCACCACGGCCTCCAGATTGCGGTCCGGGTTGCCGTTCTGCGTGTACATGGGGAAGACCACGAGGTGCTGGAGGCCGTCGGCACGCGTACGGGCGGGCTGGAAGGCGAGCAGCGAGTCGAGGAAGTCGGGGACCCCGAACCCCTCCTCGGCCCAGCGGCGCAGATCCGCGACGACCGCCCGGTGGTAGTCGGCGTCGTGCGGAAGCAGCGGGGCGAGCTCCTCGATGGCCCCGATCACCCGGTCGATGGTCGCCGCGGCGGTCTCCCGAGTGGGTGCGCCCTCGGCCTCGAAGTCGATGGAACCGTCCTTGGACTGCCACGGGCGAAACGTTTCGACAGCGTCCTTGAGGGCCGACCAGGCCGGACGGTCGACCACACGCTCTGCGGGCAGAACGGCACCTTCACCTATCGCAGACGAAAGGATTTCCGTCATGTCCACTCCTTCACCGAAGAAACTCGCGTATGACCACCGTATCTATGGACGCTCCCGCACTCAAGCGACGGTACGGGAAATCATCCTGCGCCACACCCGCACCACCGCAGTTTTTCCTGCCCCCATCGGCTCGACTCATGCCACGGCCCCGCTTGAACGGTCCTGTCATGAGCGGCCGGTATGGTGTGCGCCGGTCCGGGCGGCCCGTCCGCCGCGTGCCGAGGAATCAGCCATCCCACTGCCTCCCCCGACCCGACGCAGACGACCCGACGAAGGCCGTCGAGGGCCGTCAGAAGAGCGAGACAGCGTTGACTTTTCTCACCATCGGACACCGCGGAGTGATGGGTGTCGAGCCGGAGAACACCCTGCGGTCCTTCGTCCGAGCCGAGCACGAGGGCATGGACGTCATCGAACTGGATCTGCACCTCAGCAAGGACGGCGCGCTCGTGGTGATGCACGACGCGGACGTCGACCGCACCACCGACGGCAAGGGCCCGATCAGCGACTTCACCCTCGCGGAGCTGCGGGGGCTGGACGCCGGGGAGGGTGAGCGGATCCCGGTCTTCGAGGAGGTCGTGGACGCCGTGGAGGCGCCGCTCCAGGCCGAGATCAAGGACACGGCGGCCGCCCGGGCGCTGGCCGAGGTGCTGACCCGGCGCGATCTGCTGGACCGGGTGGACATCCTGTCCTTCCACGACGAGGCGCTCGCGGAGATCCGCACCCTGCTCCCGACCGCCCGCACCGCCCTCGTGGCCAGCCGTTACGGCCTCGATGTGATCGACCGGGCGCATGCCGTCGGCGCCGGGATGCTGGTGCTCAACATCCGCAGGCTGACCCTGGAGCTGGTGGAGAAGGCGCACGCCGACGACCTCAAGGTCATCGGCTGGACCGTGAACACCCCCGACCAGCTGAAGCTGGTCCGTGGCCTCCGCCTGGACGGCGCCACGACCGACTTCCCGGAGATCCGGCGGGCGGCGCGCTTCACGGCGTGACGCGCTCGCGTACGGGTGAATGCCGTACGGCGTTCACCCGCGGCATTCACCCGTACGGCGTAAGCGGGGCTCTGAGGGTCCTCGGAGGCGTTCAGAGCCCCTCAGGGGCTCAGGGGGCTCAGTCGAGGGGCTTGATCAGCAGCTCGAACTCGAGGTCGGCGCGGCGCGGCACGCCGAAGCGCTCATCGCCGTACGGGAACGGGGTCATCCGGCCGGTACGGGTGTAGCCGCGCCGCTCGTACCAGGCGATCAGCTCCTCGCGGGCGGAGATCACCGTCATATGCATCTCCTTGGCGCCCCACTCCGCCCGTGCGAACCGCTCGGCCTCGGCGATGATCATCTTGCCCAGCCCCCCGCCCTGGAGCGCGGGCCGGACCGCGAACATGCCGAAGTAGGCGTGGTCACCGCGGTGCTCGAGCTGGCAGCAGGCGATCAGCTCACCGTTCCGCTCGACGATCATCATCCGGCCGTTCTCGGCCCCCACCACGTCCGTGACATCCTCCGGATCGGTGCGCTGCCCGTCCAGGATGTCCGCTTCCGTGGTCCATCCGGCGCGGCTGGCGTCCCCGCGGTAGGCCGACTCGATCAGGGCCACCAGCCCCTCCACATCGGCCTCGGTGGCGGTGCGGAAGGTGAGGGGCTCGGTGGCTCGTACGGTGGTGTCCGCGGTGTCCATGGCGTCGTCGGGGTTCCCTTCGGTGACGGCGGGGCGGCCGGTGGCCGGTGTGGCAACTGGTGGCCGGTGTGGTAGCCGATGACCGCTGTGGCCGATGTGGCAACTGGTGGTCAGTGTGGCGGTCGGTGGCGGCAAATAGACCTTAACCTGCCCCGAAGGGGTCACGTTGCGTAGGGTCGCGGCATGGTTCACGTACTGAGCAGCCGCGTCCTGCTGCGGCCGACGGACCCCGAGCGCTCCCGGGCGTTCTACGGCGAGGCCCTGGGCCTGGCGGTCTACCGGGAGTTCGGGACCGGCCCCGAGCGTGGCACGGTCTACTTCCTCGGCGGGGGCTTCCTCGAGGTCTCCGGCCGCTCGGACACCCCGCCCGCCCCGGGCCTCCAGCTGTGGCTCCAGGTGGCGGACGCGGCGGCGGCGCACAAGGAGCTCACCGCGCAGGGTGTCGAGGTGCTGCGGCCGCCGAAGAAGGAGCCGTGGGGGCTGGTGGAGATGTGGATCGCGGATCCGGACGGCGTGCGGATCGCCGTCGTGGAGGTGCCCGAGGACCATCCGATTCGATACCGCCCCTGATCGCTCCTCCCCGTGCCGTCGGCCCCGCCACGGCTCGCGGTGGCGGGGCGGGCGACACCGAGGGGCTCAGCCGGGCTGGCTGTTCTCCTTGTGCTCGCCCCAGCCGTGCCAGCGGTCGATCTCGATCCAGGCGCTGATCCGGGCGCGGTCGCGCCGCGGGTACTCCTTGCCGAGGTATTGCTGGGCCAGCCGGTCGATTCCGGCCAGGTCCTTGTCGTCCTGGAGCTCGACGACCCGGCCGATGAGGGTGATGTGGTTGTACCAGTTCGCCTCGTCGATGACGGTGAGCGAGACCCTGGGGTCGTTACGGATGTGGTCGAGCCGCTTGCGGCCCTCGTCCATGTTGACCAGGATCCGGCCGTCGTCCCAGAGGTACCAGGTGGCCGTGGACACCGGCTGACCGTCGGAGCGGATCGTCGCGATCACGGCCGGATTGGGCTTCTCGAGCATGGCGACCGCGGCCTCGGGAAGCGGTGGATTCGACACGGGCTCTCCTCCTCTTTGGACAGCTGTTCACGTCCCGTGGTGCGGCTGGGGCCTGCGTGATCCACGGGCCGCATCTCTCACCGTGCCATACCAGGCCGCGCGCTCCCCACTACTCCGCACGCCTCGCGCTCCCCCACTGCGCCCATGCGCTCCCGTGTGTGGTGCCGCGGCAGGGGATGTCTCCTGGTAATACGTCCCCCTTCGGGAGGTGTGGCCGTGCACGGACCTCCACTCATCGGCTGGCTGCTGGTCGCGCTGTGCGCGGCCACGGGTGGCTACTGTCTGTCGCAGATGCGCGGTGAGCCGCCCGGGCCGGGGCGGCGGATCGCGGGCGCCGAGGCGCTGATGGGGTGGGGGATGGCCGTGATGGCGGTGCCGTCCACCGTGCTGGACCCCCGGCCCTGGGGCCCGCCCGCCTTCGTGGCGGTCTTCGCCGTGGCCGCCGTAAGGGCGCTGCTGCCGGTCCCGCACGGCGTGGGGCTCCCGGGGCACCGTCTGCATCACACCGTCGGAGCGCTGGCGATGGTCTACATGGCGCTCGCGATGATGGTGGGCACCACGGGCGGCCACCACCACACCGGCGAGACGGTCCCGGGCCGGATGGCGGGCGGGGTGCCGCTGCTGACCGGGGTGCTGCTCGTGTACTTCGCGGTCTACGTCGTACGGTCCGGGCTGCGGCTCGTACCGATGACGGACGGGGCAGTGGACGCGGCGGGGGCGGGGCCGCCCGGCGCCGGGTGGTCGCGGCGGCCCGAGCTGCGGCATGCGTGCAGGCTGTCGATGGGGATAGGGATGTTCGCGATGCTGCTGACGCTGTGAACGGGCCGCGGCCCGTTCCGTAGTCGCACCGTGGCATGCGTCACTTCCCCGCCGTGACCGTACCCGGCCCGAGCGTCGCGATCATAGGCTGACGGCCATGATGGTCCCGTTCGCGCTGATGGGCCTCGGCGCACTGGCGGCGGCAATGGCGCCGCGCCTGCTGTCCCGCTCCGACTGGATCGACCGCGAACCCGTGCTCGCCCTCTGGGTGTGGCAGTGCGTGGTCGTCGGAGTGCTGTTGTGCTGCGCGCTGACCATGGCGCTCACCGGGGCGGCCGCCTGGGATGCCGTGCGCGGCAATGTCTTCGCCCCCGCGCCCAAGGGCGTGGTGGAGGCGTACGCGCTGTCCGGCTACGGGCCGTTGGCCGCGCCCGTCGCCCTCGTGCTCGCCTTCGGGGCCGTCTGGAGCGCGGTGATGCTCACCCGCGAGATCGGCCGCGCCCGCGCCTGGCGCAGGCAGCACCGCGCCGAACTCCTCGTCCGCTCCCCCGCCTTGCCCGGCGAGGAGCCCGGCGAGGAGCGTCTGGTGGTCCTGGAGAGCGACAAGCCGGACGCCTGGTGGCTGCCGGGCACCACGCCGCGGTTGGTCATCACCACGGCGGCGCTGCGCCGCCTCAAGGGCCGTCGGCTGGACGCCGTCATCGCCCATGAACAGGGCCACGCCCGCGCCCGTCACCACTGGCTGCTGCACTGCTCGGGCGCGCTGGCCAGCGGCTTTCCGCAGGTGACCATGTTCGCGGCGTTCCGCGACGAGGTGCACCGGCTGGTCGAGCTGGCCGCCGACGACTCCGCGTCACGGCGCTTCGGGCGGACGACCACCGCGCTGGCGCTGGTCGAACTCAACGAGGACCGCGGGGTGTTCGGCCCCTGCCCCAGCGGGCTCGCCCAGGTGCCGCAGCGGGTGGACCGGCTGCTGGCCCCGGCCTCCCGCCTCCCGGTGGCGCGCCGCTGGCGCCTTACGGCCACCGCGGCGCTCGTCCCGGCCGTCCCGCTGCTGGTCACGCTCGTCCCGGCGCTGCGGGTGCTCGGGTAGGCGTTCCCGGCGTTCTCAGTACAACGTTCTCGGCGTTCTCGGCACAACGCTCTAAGCGTTCTCGGCACAACGGCGGCCCCTGACTCCAGGAAGATCGAGGGCCTCCTGGCTCCGGGGCCCGCCCGTCGGCGATCATCGACCCATGCAGCCGGCAACCCTCCACCGCCGAGCCGCCCGCGCCGCGGCCATGTTCACCGCGCTCTTCCTGGTGGTGCTCGCCCTGGTGGCCGCCCATTGGGGGCCGCTCGGGACCGTCGACCGGGACATCGTCGTCAGCCTGCACCACTCCGCCGTCCGGCACCACGGCCTCACTCGGGCCAACAGGGTGCTCACGGACTGGTTCTGGGACCCCTGGACGATGCGTGCGCTGCTGGCCGTGGCCGTGGGCTGGCTGCTGTGGCGCCGGGAGTGGCGGCTCGCCCTCTGGGTGGCCGTCACGGCGGCGCTGGGCACGGCGCTGCAACAGGCGGTGAAGGCCGCGCTCGACCGGGAGCGTCCCCGGTGGCCGAATCCGGTGGACTCGGCGCACTACGCGGCCTTCCCGTCCGGCCACGCCCTGACCGCGACCGTCGCCTTCGGGCTGCTGCTGTGGCTGATGACGCTGCACGGGGCACCGGCGACATGGCTGCGGCTCATGGCCGCCGTAGGGGCCGTATCCGTGCTGGGCGTCGGCTTCACCCGCCTCTATCTGGGCGTCCACTGGCCCAGCGACGTCCTGGCCGGCTGGCTGCTGGGCGCGGCGCTGGTGTACGGGGCGATCGCCTCGTACGGCTACGCCCGGAGCCGTAGGAGCGAGCGCGAGGCGTCCCCCGAGGGGAGAGTGCGCTCATGAACCCCGAACCCACGCTTCAAGAAGCGCGCACGGGATCCTGGCCCGGGTGCTAAGCAGGTCGGCAGAAGTCCGCTACGGTTCGATGGCGCCCCGAAGGGGCGCGAGGAACTGCGCGACCAGCCACGACGGCGCAGCAGACGGCCGACGACGCATCACGGCACTTCCAGCGGAGCGCTTAGCCGAGCCGCACCCCGGCCAGGATCCCGTGCGCGACCCCCAGGGGCAGCGCGAGATAGCCGCTCGCGGGGTCGGCGAGGTACTCCCGCATCTCCCGGTGGATGTCGAAGCCGAACTCCATGTCCATGTCGTCCACGAGCACGAGAGCGCCCTGGCGCAGCCGGGGTTCCACCACCTCGAGCACCGCCCGGTTGAGGTTCGGCCAGCCGTCCATCAGCAGCAGGTCCACCGACCCGGGCAGGTCCCGCAGGGTCTCGCGGGCGTCGCCGACGCGGACGGTGGCGATGTCGGAGAGCCCGGCGGCGGCGATGGCCTCCGTGGCCTTGGCCGCCTTGTCCGCCTGTAGCTCCGTGCCGATCACCTGCCCGCCGCCGTTGTCCCGCACCGCGCTGGCCAGGTAGAGGGTGGACACGCCGAAGGAGGTTCCGTACTCGACGACGGTCCGGGCGCCGGTCGCGCGGGTGAGCAGGTAGAGCAGCTCACCGCCCTCCTTGGACACCGACATGGAGGCGTCCTTGAACGTCTCGGCCATCTGGCTGGCGTCCAGCTCGGCCCAGGCCGACTTGGGGTCGGTCACACCGGTCGCGGCGAACGCGCGCTCGTCGCCTTCGCGCTCGGCCTCCAGCAGTCCGTCCAGGACGGTCGCCACGGACTCGGTGTGCAGTGTGGACGGCATGCGATCTCCTTCAGGGTCGGTGCGGTCACCGGATAGATTCTTCTTCCGGCGGCGATCCGACCGCCCCCTAAACATCCCCCTGGCTCCCCCTGAGCTGCCCGGGGCGATGGGAGAGTGCGGACATGAGCAATCTCGATACGAGGCCCGCCCCGACCGTGTGCGGCGGCCGCCAGGACGTCACCGCCCAGCCGGTCCGGGAACTGCTGGCCGCCAAGCAGGTTCCGCTGGGCGAGTCCACCGTCGTGCGCCGGCTCCTGCCGAACCTCGGGCGGCGCATGGTCGGCGCCTGGTGCTTCATCGACCACTACGGCCCGGACGACATCGCCCAGGAGCCGGGCATGCAGGTCCCTCCGCATCCGCACATGGGGCTCCAGACTGTCAGCTGGCTGCACGACGGCGAGGTGCTGCACCGCGACAGCGTCGGCAGCCTCCAGACGGTGCGCCCCGGCGAGTTGGGGCTGATGACCTCGGGCCGGGCCATCGCGCACTCCGAGGAATCCCCGCGCGAGCACGCCCGGCTGCTGCACGGGGCACAGCTGTGGGTCGCGCTGCCCGACGGCGACCGCCATATCGCCCCCATGTGGGAGCACCACGCCGAGCTGCCCCGGGTGACCGGCGGCGGAGGGCTGCGGGCGACGGTCCTCCTCGGCGAACTGGACGGCGCGGCCTCGCCCGGCACCACGTTCACCCCCCTGATGGGCGCGGACATCGCCCTCGCGGCCGGCACCGACACCCGGCTCCCGGTGCGGCCCGACTTCGAGTACGCGGCCCTCACCATGTCCGGCGAGTCCGAGGTCGACGGGGTACGCCTCGCCCCCGGCTCCCTCCTCTACCTCGGCTGCGGACGCACCGAACTGCCGCTGCGGGCTGACGTGGACAGCGCGTTCATGCTGCTGGGCGGGGAGCCCTTCGAGGAGAAGATCGTGATGTGGTGGAACTTCATCGGCCGCTCCCACGACGAGATCTCCCAGGCCCGCGAGGACTGGGCATCGGGCTCCCGCTTCGGCGAGGTCCACGGCTACGACGGCGCCCCGCTCCCCGCCCCCGAACTCCCCCCGGTACCCCTCAAGCCCCGCGGCCGGACGCGCTGACCGGGGAGCGCACGTAGGCGGTGAGTCCGGTGCCCGGGAGGCGGTGGGGGGTCCAGGTGCGGGCGTAGTGGGGAGGGCCGGAGCGGGTTCTGGCGAGGGCGGCGGTGGGTTCGCGGGCGGCGCGGCGTAGCAGGGTGTGCGCGGTGGTGTCGCGGTTGTGGCCGCCGACGTTGGCCGAGGCGCAGCCGGCGTCGTAGCCGATGGGCGGGGCGTGTCTGCCGCTGACCAGGCAGGGCGGGGTGAGCCCGAGGCGGCGCAGGTCGTGGGCGGCGGTGCGGTAGCGGGCGGCGGTGGTGCGGGCGGCGGCCGTGTCGCGGTCGAGCACCTCGTACTGCGCGGACAGGTGCAGGGCGAGCAGCGCGGCCGCCAGCCCGGCGGCCAGGGCGCGGGCCCGGGGCGGGCGGATGGCCCGCGCGGAGTGTGCGGCCAGGGCGGCGAGCGGAGGGGAGAGCAGGGCGTAGACGGGCAGCAGGAAGCGCGGCGCGGAGTAGTCGATGAGCAGCAGGTAGGGGACGCTCAGCGTGGCGGCGCAGGCGACGGGGAGCAGGATGACCGCGTCGCGCCGGGCCCCGCCAGGCCAGGGCGCAGGCGGTGAGGGCGAGGACGGGCAGCGCCAGCCACCACAGGGTGAGCTCGGGGTGGGTGAGCGGGACGTGGCAGGGGCGGCAGAGCAGGGGGCCGTTGAGGCTGCGCCAGGCCATGCCGCCCGCCCAGTGCGTGCCCATGCCGCCCTCGGTGGCGCTGGAGAGGTGCAGCCGGGCGCCGACCCCGCCCCAGCGTGCGTACGCCTCCGCGACCCACTCGGCGCCGCCCACGGCGAACCCGCAGGCCACGGCGAGCGCGGGCGCCGGTCGCCGCCAGGCCGGGACGATCGCGCACGCCGCGAGCAGGGGCAGGGCGAGCCATACGCCGTCGGAGAAGCGGAAGCAGGTGGCGGCCGCGACCATGGCGCCCAGGCCGAGCAGGGCCCGCCGCCGCGCAGGGGGGTGTGCGGCACGCAGGAACCAGCCGACGGCCGCCACCGCGGACAGGGCCACCCACAGGTTGGGCATGGCCTGCGGCCCGTAGAGCAGGGTGGTCCACAGGCCGGCGAACAGCAGCGCGGCCAGGGCCGTCCGCCTCGGGCCCAGCAGCGGCTGCCAGACGCGGTAGGCCGCGTACAGGGCGGCGGCGGACAGCAGCGCCAGGACGATCCGGAGCACCGTGGTGGAGTCGGTGACGGCGAGGACCGGGGCGGCCAGAAGGCTGATGCCGCGCGAGCGCGGGGCGCTGAAGTACGCCGCCGGGCGGTGCGGGTCGACCTGGGAGAGGTACACCGTCTCGTCCCAGCCCGGCCCCAGATGCGGGACCACGAGGGCGAGTTGGGCCGCCGCATAGGCGAGGGCGACCAGCGCGGGCCACGGGATCCGGCGTGGCGGGCGGATGACCGTACGCGAAGCGATCATGCCGTGAGCGCTCCGGTGCCCAGCAGGCCGAGCAGCAGCAGGCCGATGGCGACGCGATAGACGACGAAGGCGTTGAAGGAGTGCTTGGCGACGAACTTCAGCAGCCAGGCGATCGAGGCGTAGGCGACCACGAACGAGACGGCGGTGCCCACCACGAGGGGGGCGGTGCCGACCCCGGCGCCGACGGCGTCCTTCAGCTCGTACAGGCCCGCGCCGGTCAGCGCCGGGATGCCGAGGAAGAAGGACAGGCGGGTGACGGCCACCCGGTCCCCTACGCCCCCGTGACCGACGACCCCGGCTTCGCCGCCCGCCGCATGCGCTCGGTTCTGGAGGAGCGGTCCGACCGCCAGGACGTCCTCGCCCGCTTCGCCGACGGCCTGTCCACCACCGACGCGGACCTGCTGCGCCAGCTGCTCGACCCCGATCAGTAGGAAGCGGAAGAGGAAGAGGCTGCCGAGATGCGCATCGCCGTCTACATCCCCCTGCTGCTCTCCCTGCTCGCCCCCTCGGCGCACGCCCCCTGGCGGAGCGGTGCGAACCCCGCCTGGCGACCTGGCTGCTCACCGCCTCGGCCCTCGTCCTGGGCACGGCGACCACCATCTCGCTGGGGCTGCTGGCCATCACCGGGCTGATCCGCTTCCCCCAGCTGGCCGGCCTCGGCCACTGGTCGGCCCACACCGCGCAGCGCGACGACCCCGCCGAACTGTCCGTCGCCCTGATCGCCGGGCTACTGCTCGGCGCCGCCGTCCTCATGGCCGCCCGCATGCTCTGGCGGCGCGCCCGCACCCTGACCGCCGCCGCCCTGGAAGCGGCCTGTATGCCCGCCGAAGACGATCTGATCGTGATCGAGGGCGAGGCCCCCAACGCCTTCGCGATCCCCGGTCTGCCCGGTCGCGTCGTCGTCTCCACCGGCATGCTGCACACCCTGGACGAGACCGAGCGCCACATCCTGCTCGCCCACGAACGCGCCCATCTGGCCTGCCGCCATTACGCCTTCGTCGCCCTGGCCCAGTTCGGCGCCGCCGCCAACCCGCTGCTCCGCCCCCTCGCCACGGCCGTGACGTACACCGTCGAACGGTGGGCCGATGAGAACGCGGCCGCCGCCACCGGCGACCGCGAGCGGGTCGCCCGCACCGTCGGCAAGGCCGCCCTCGCCGCGCACGACGCCCCCGGCCGCGCCCCGGGCGCCGCGCTGGCCATCCTCGGCCGCCGAAGCCCACTCGCCGCCGCCGGGCCCGTGCCCCGCCGTGTCGCCGCCCTCCTCGCTCCCCCCTTCGGCCGCCACCCCCTCCTCGCCGCCGCGACGGCCGCGGTCCTGGCCATCACCGCCCTGTCCACCGCCGAGGCCGCCCACGACCTCCATCTCCTGCTGGAAGCCGTCGGCGCCTGATGGAAGTCGTCGGCGCCTGATGGAACGCGGCGGTCAGTAGATGTCGCGCAGATAGCGTTTGTCGGCGGCGAGCTGCTTGACGTACGCCGCCGCCTCGGCCTCGTCCAGGCCGCCGTGGACAGTGGCGATGTCCCGCAGGGCCTGGTCGACGTCCTTGGCCATGCGGGAAGCGTCGCCGCAGACGTAGAAGTGGGCGCCGTCCTGGAGCCAGGACCACAGCAGGGGGCCGTGTTCGCGCATGCGGTCCTGAACGTATTTCTTGGCGCGCTCGTCGCGGGAGAACGCGGTGTCCAGGCGGGTGAGGATGCCCTCGGCGAGGAACGCGGTCAGCTCCTCCTCGTAGTAGAAGTCGGTGGCGCGGTGCTGTTCCCCGAAGAACAGCCAGTTCGGGGCGCGGTGGCCGCGGGCCCGGCGCTCCTCCAGGAAGGCGATGAAGGGCGCGACGCCGGTGCCGGGGCCGACCATCACCGTCGGCGTGTCGGGGTCGGCGGGCGGGCGGAAGTGCGGTGCGCGCTGGACCCGGACCGGCACCGGGGTGCCCGGCTCGGCGCCGGCGAGGAAGGGGGAGCAGACGCCCTGGCGGCGACGCCCGCCCAGGTTCTCGTAACGGACGACGGAGACCGTCAGCGACACCAGGTGGGGATCGGTCAGCGGGCTGGACGATATGGAGTACAGGCGGTGCCGCAAGCGTCCCAGCAGGTCGGTCCACTCCTGCGCCCCGGCCCGGATGCCGAACTCGGCCAGTACGTCCACGGCCTGACGTCCCCAGGACCACTTCGCCAGCTCCCCCTTGTTGTCAGGGCGCAGGAGCTTCCGCAGGTCACGGGGGTCGCGGGTGCGATCGGCGACGAAGCGCAGCAGGTCGGGGGTGATGCGGGTGATGTCGAGATGGCGCGTCAGGGCCTCGGCGAAGGGCACCTCCCCCACATGTCGGACCTGGACGGCCGCGTTCGCGTCGAGGCCGGTGAGGGCCAGCCACTCGGCCACGAGTGCGGGCCAGTTGAGCGGTTGCACCGCCAGGGCGTCACCGGCCTCGTAGCCCAGTGGGGTCTCGCTGTCGCGGGTGTCGAAGGTGAAGCGGCGGACCTCCTTGCCCGCGCCCGGCAGACTCAAGCGGCGGTTGCCGGTCAGACGGGCGGTGGCAGGGACGGGACGGCTCGGCGGGGGAGCCGTCCCGGCCGCGGGGGCGGTCCCGGCCGCGGGGGCCGGGGCGGGTGCCGGTTGCTCCGCGCTTTTCAGCGCGATGAGTACCTGGTCGAGCCAGGCCCCGGCCTCGGTCTCGTAGTCCGGTTCGCAGTCGGTGCGCGGGGCCAGCCGCACCGCGCCCAGCTCTTCCATGCGCCGGTCGAGGCGGCGGCCGTGGCCGCAGAAGTCGTCGTAGGAGGAGTCGCCGAAGGCCAGGACGGAGTACCGCCGGTCCGGCAGGCGCGGGGCGTCGGGCGCGGTGAGGGCGGCCCAGAAGCGGGCGCCGTTGTCCGGTGCGTCGCCGTCGCCGAAGGTGCTCGTGATCAGCAGCAGGTCGGCGTCGGACGGCAGCGCGGCGGGGTCGGCCTCGTCCATGGACACGCGGGAGGCGGCATGGCCGTGCGCGGCCAGCCGCTCGACCGTGGCGGCCGCGAACTCCTCGGCGTTCCCGGTCTGGGAGGCCCAGAGGATCACGACCTGGCGGCGCGCCACGTCCACGGGCGGGGAGGACGGCTGCGGGGAGGACGGCTTCGGGACGGACGACTGCGGGGCGGACGGCTCGGCGGAGGACGACCGCGGGGAGTCGCCGGCGTCGTGCGCGGTGGGACGCGCCGCCTCGGCCCTGGAGTACATCCCTGCCAGCACCCCGTTCACCCACAGGGCGTGCGACGGGCTGAACGGGGCGTCCGCGGGCAGCACCGGCACACCGGGAGTGCCGGCCGGGATTCCGGCGAGGAAGCCGGTCAGATACCGGCGTTCGGGTTCGGTGAGGGCCGGCGGCGGGGCGGGTTCCAGCCCGAACAGGGCGGGAGCGGAAGCCGTGGGAAGGACGGCGGGCGGCGCGGAGACCGCCGTGTCCGCGGTGGACGACACGGCCACCTTGGCCAGCGACACCGCGCACACCTTGAACTCGGGCTGGAACGACAGCGGATCGACGGCGTCGCTGGTCACCGCGTTCACACTGAGGTACTCCCCGAAAAGGTCGTTCCAGTGGAACGGCGCGAAACAACAGCCCGGCCGCACCCGGTCGGTGACGACCGCGGGCAGCACGGCCCGGCCGCGCCGCGAGGCGACCTCCACCGAATCCCCCTCGGCGAGGCCAAGATCGGCCGCGTCCCGCGGGTGCACCTCCACGAAGGGACCGGGGCTGAGCTTGTTCAGCCTGGCCACCTTGGCCGTCTTCGTCAGGGTGTGCCACTGATGCTGGAGGCGGCCGGTGTTGAGTATGTACGGGTAGTCGTCGTCGGGCAGCTCCGCGGCCGGTAGGTGCGGGCGGGGGTGGAAGACCGCACGGCCGCTCGCGGTCGGGAAGTGCGGCGAGCCGTCCGCACCGACGTACCGGATCGGATTGCGGTCGGATCCCCCGGCGCTCGCGGCGGGCCACTGCACCGGGGTGGAGCGCAGCCGCTCGTAGCTCACACCGCGCAGGTCCCAGCCGGTCGACGGGTTGAAGGCACGCTTGATCTCCTCGAAGACCTCGTCCGCGCTGTCGTACGCGAAGCCGCTCTCGAAGCCCATGGCGCGGGCCACGGCCGCGATGACGCGCCAGTCCGCCATCGCCTCGCCGGGCGGATCGGCGGCCGGCCGGGCGAGGGTGAGGTTGCGCTCGCTGTTGATCAGGACGCCCTCGGTCTCGGTCCACAGCGCGCCGGGCAGCACGATGTCGGCGTACGCGTTCGTCTCCGTCTCGGCGAACACGTCCTGCGTGACGACGAATTCGGCGGCCTCCAGGCCCTCGATGACCGTCTTGCGGTTCGCGACGGAGGCGACCGGGTTGGTGCAGATGATCCAGCACGCCTTGATGTCCCCGGCGGCCATCTTCTGGAACATCTCGACGGTGCCCTTGCCGACGCCGTCCGCGCGGATCGTGTCCGGCGGCAGCCCCCACAGGTTCTCGACGAAGGCCCGGTCGGCGTCGGCGAGCACCGACCGCTGACCGGGAAGTCCCGGCCCCATGTAGCCCATCTCCCGGCCGCCCATGGCGTTGGGCTGCCCGGTCAGGGAGAAGGGTCCGCTGCCCGGGCGGCAGATCGCGCCCGTGGCGAGATGGAGGTTGACGAGCGCGTTGGTGTTCCAGGTGCCGTGCGTGGACTGGTTGAGGCCCATCGTCCAGCAGCTCATCCACTCGCCCGCCTCGCCGATCAGCCGGGCGGCGGTGCGGATGTCGGCTTCCGGGATGCCGGTGATCTCGGCGACGGTGGCGGGCGGGTAGTCGGCGAGGAACTCCGGCATCGCCTCCCAGCCCTCGGTGTGCGCGGCGATGAACTCGGCGTCCGTGTGGCCGTTCGCATGCAGAAGGTGCAGCAGCCCATTGAGCAGTGCCAGGTCCGTACCCGGCTTGAGCTGCAAGAACAGGTCGGCCTTGGCCGCGGTGGCGGTGCGGCGCGGATCGACCACGATCAGCTTGACACCGGCCGACTTCATCCGGTCCATCATCCGCAGGAAGAGGATGGGATGGCAGTCGGCCATGTTGGAGCCGATGACGAAGAAGACATCGGCCCGGTCGAAGTCCTGATAGGAGCCCGGCGGCCCGTCCGCGCCCAGCGAGAGCTTGTAGCCGGTGCCGGCACTGGCCATGCACAGCCGGGAGTTCGACTCGATCTGGTTGGTGCGGAGGAACCCCTTGGCCAGCTTGTTCGCGAGGTACTGCGCCTCCAGGCTCAGCTGCCCGGAGACATAGAGGGCGACCGCGTCCGGCCCGTGCTCGTCGACGATCGCCCGCAGCCGGCCCGCCGTCTCGGCGATCGCCTCGTCCCTGGACACCGGCACCGGCTCTTCCTCACGGTGCGGACGCCGGAGCGCCGTGGTCAGGCGCCCGGGGGCGGCGAGCATCTCGGCGGTGGTGGCGCCCTTGGTGCACAGCCGGCCGAAGTTCGCGGGGTGCTCCTTGTCCCCGGAGGCCTTCAGGACCGTACGGCGCCCGTCCGACCCCCTGCCGACATCGAGGACCAAGCCGCATCCCACACCGCAGTACGAGCAGACCGTCCGCACCTTCGTCGTGTTCGTCGTGTCCTCGCTCGGGAAGCCCGACGCGACCACGGGCGCCTCCTCATCCTGTGCTCGGTCCAGTCCAACGTTTCGTGACCGTACAAACCGCTCATTGCGCGGGTCTCTCAGGTCGATCACCACGGGTCAAACCCACCGCACAGCGCCTGGAGGGTGCCTGTGAGCAGGGATCATACGTCCGTAACGCCCTCGTCACTCGTCCAGTTGTGCGCGGATGGACATGCCGCTGCGAGGCGCGGCCAAGGGCCCGCTTACCCTGATTCGACCGTTCGCCCGTGGACGGCATGATCGGTAAGCGCTATGTGATCTGGAGCATACGATGGCCACCTCCACCGATGTGGAACCCCGCCAGGAGGCGGCCCATCAAGGGGGTCGGCTGCGGAGCTGGCTGCTGGAGGGCCTGTCCGATATGGCCAAGCAGCAGCCGGGGCCGCACGCCCAGCCCCCGGAGGGGCACAAGGGGCAGCGGTGGTGGCGGGTGATGTGCCTGACCGGCGTGGACTACTTCTCCACGCTCGGCTACCAGCCCGGCATCGCCGCCCTCGCCGCCGGGCTGCTGTCCCCCATCGCCACCGTCGTGCTGGTGGCCGTGACCCTGGCCGGGGCGCTGCCGGTGTACCGGCGGGTGGCCAAGGAGAGCCCGCACGGCGAGGGGTCGATCGCGATGCTGGAGCGGCTGCTGTCGTTCTGGCAGGGCAAGCTCTTCGTGCTGGCGCTGCTGGGGTTCGCGGCCACCGACTTCCTGATCACCATCACCCTCTCGGCCGCCGACGCCTCCACCCACCTGGTGGAGAACCCGCACTTCACCAGCGTTCTGCACGGCCATGAGGTGGCCATCACACTGGGGCTGATCGCCCTGCTCGGCGCCGTCTTCCTCAAGGGCTTCATGGAGGCCATCGGTGTGGCCGTGGTGCTCGTGGGCGGCTACCTGGCGCTGAACGCGGTCGTCGTGTTCGTCGGGCTGTGGCATGTGGCCACCGCGTCCCACGTGGTCACCGACTGGTCGCGGGCGCTGACCGAACAGCACAGCAACCCGCTGATCATGGTCGGTCTGGCGCTGGTGGTGTTCCCCAAACTCGCGCTGGGGCTGTCCGGGTTCGAGACCGGTGTGGCCGTCATGCCCCATGTGGAGGGCGGCCCCGACGACACGGAGGAGCGCCCCACCGGGCGGATCCGGGACACCAGGAAGCTGCTCACCACCGCCGCCGTGATCATGAGCGTCTTCCTGATCACCACGAGCTTCATCACCACCGTGCTCATCCCGCAGGACGAGTTCAAGGCCGGCGGCGAGGCCAATGGACGAGCTCTCGCGTATCTCGCCCACCACTACCTGGGGTCCATCTTCGGCAGCGTCTACGACGCCGCGACCATCGGCATCCTGTGGTTCGCGGGCGCCTCCGCGATGGCCGGGCTGCTCAACCTGATGCCGCGCTATCTGCCCCGCTACGGCATGGCCCCGCACTGGGCCCGCGCGGTGCGTCCCATGGTGCTGGTCTTCACCCTGATCGGCTTCCTGGTCACCTGGCTCTTCGACGCCGACGTGGACGCCCAGGGCGGTGC
Source organism: Streptomyces sp. NEAU-174 (assembly GCF_052665095.1). Taxonomy (NCBI): domain Bacteria; kingdom Bacillati; phylum Actinomycetota; class Actinomycetes; order Kitasatosporales; family Streptomycetaceae; genus Streptomyces; species Streptomyces sp. NEAU-174. Next base: position 188,596 of record NZ_JBQTCE010000018.1, read on the forward strand.
CTACGCCACCGGGGTGCTGGTCCTGATGACCTCCGCCGCCGTCGCGGTCACCATCGCCGCCCGCCGCGCCCGGCAGCGGGGCTGGACCATCGGCTTCGGCGTGATCTCCGTGGTCTTCGTCTACACCACCGGGGTGAACGTGGTGGAACGCCCCGACGGTGTGAAGATCGGGGCGTGCTTCATCGCGGGCATCATCCTGGTGTCACTGCTCTCCCGGCTCGCCCGCGCCTTCGAACTGCGCGTGACGGACATGGAGCTGGACGCCACGGCGGAGCGGTTCGTCCGCGACGCCGCCACCCGCCGCATGCGGTTCATCGCCAACGAGCCGGACAACCGCGACCCGGCCGAATACCGCGACAAGATCCACCAGATCCGGGCCGACAACGACATCCCGACCGCTGACGACCTCATCTTCGTCGAGGTCAGCGTGCGTGACCCGTCCGACTTCGAGACGGCGGTACGGGTGCGCGGCGAGGTGCTGCACGACCGGTACCGGGTCCTCACCCTCGACGGCTCCAGCATCCCCAACTCACTGGCCGCCCTGCTGCTCCACATACGGGACGCCACCGGGCAGCGGCCGCACATCTACTTCGAGTGGACCGAGGGCAGCCCCTTCGCCCAGTTCCTGCGGTTCTTCCTGTTCGGCCAGGGGGAGGTCGCCCCCGTCACCAGGGAGGTGCTCCGCGAGGCCGAGCCCGACCGCGCCCGCCGGCCGCACGTCCACGTCGGCTGAGTGCCAGGGCGGACTCACGCACTCACGCCGGAGGCTTCTGGGCCGGCGCCGCGGCGTCGGCGACGATCGCCCGCAGCGCCTCGATGTGGCCGTTGAAGGCATCCCGCCCGGCGCTGGTGAGCCGGGCGCGCACCTTCCGGCGGCTGCCGCTGAGCCGGCGTTCCGTGGCGACGTACCCGGCCTCCTCGAGCGTCGTGAGCTGCTTGGAGAGCGCCGAGTCGGACAGCTGGAGCCGGTCCTTGAGGTAGGCGAACTCCGCCCAGTCGGCGGCCGCCAGGGTCGCCACCAGCGACAGCCGGGTGCTGGGGTGGATCAGCTCGTCGAACCGCGCCTTCGTCATGCCCGCGCCCACCGGCGCAGCACGCGCAGCATCTCCGGTCCGCCGAACCCGACGACGGCCGCGGTCAGCACCGCCGCCCAGATACCGGCATGGCCGGCGCCGTCGGCGTCAAGCGCGAGCGCCACCAGGACGGTGACCCCGATGAGCCCGAGCAGCATGCCGACCACCACCAGCGGGGTGCGGCGACCGGCGACCGCCGCGCTCACCTGGAGCCGGTCCGTGCGTCGGCGTCCGTCGAGCAGGCGAGAGGCGAGCACCCCGTGCCCCACGCCGAAGCCCACCGTCGCGACCCCGGCCAGCCAGGGCGGCAGCACATTGCCGAGCACGCCCAGCAGAATCCAGCCGGCCGCCATGGCCCACCAGTAGCCGCGGGGCAGGCCGACCTCCTCGGCCACCTGGCGGCGGGCACGGTCGGCCGCGTCGAGGGCGGTGCGGGCCTGCTCCGGAACGATGTTGTCCATGCCGAGGCCTCACTTTCCTATCGGGAAAGTAAGCGTCCTACTTTCCCGATAGGAAAGTCAAGAGCCGGAGGTGCCAAGCGGGGGGTTGCAGAGAGTGGCGGGCGGGTGGCTCCGGCGTCGGCTGGGGGGCTCAACGCCGCGCGTGGCGGATCTTCAAGCGTCCGAACCCCACGGCCCCGGAGATCCGGATCTTCGGGCCGCCCGGGCCGCCCGGGCCACTGGGGAGGGACGGCCGGGGCTTGTAGCGCAGGTCCTTCCACCCGGTGTGCAGGCCCTCGACGTCGACGATCGCGTCGCGCGGCACCGTGATCGTGGCTCTGCCGGTGCCGAGCGCCAGCTCGATGTCGACGATCGGGTGCTCGATGACCGCACGGGACAGGTCCAGGTGCACCCTGCCGAACGCCGACTCGACCTTGAGGGTTCGTGGTACGAGCCATGGGCCGCGCCGCCGGATCCGTCCGCTGTGGGCGGCGATCGTGGACGTGGTGTCCGGGGGCTCCGCGGGGAGCGAGGCGAGGGCCGACATGAGCTCGCCGTGGGTCGTGGCGGTGAGCACCGTATGGAGGCGCTGGTCCATCTCCTCGTGCGAGATGTGCCCTTCGGCGTACGCATCCTGTAGGCGCCGCACGGCTGCCTCGCGGTCGTCTTCGCTGACGAGTGACGGCGGGTTTTCCGGCGGAGAGGTCACCGTCGCACTCTACTGCCGTACCGGAGCCGCGGTGACGGCCCGACCGACACAGCCCCGCGCCCCTTCGGGGCGCACCCGAACCGCACCGGACTTCAGCGAGGGCGCTTAGCCATGGGCGGGAGGGGTGTCCCGCGGTTCGGAGGGGGCGAGGAGGTAGGAATGGAGCTGCCCGAGCAGTTCGGCGATGCCCTCCCGGTCGGCGCGGTAGCGGACCAGTTTGCCGCTGCGGGTCGACTGGAGCAGACCGCCGCGCCGGAGCACCGCGAGGTGCTCGGAGGTGGTCGACGGGCCGAGCCCGGCGCGCTCGGCGACCTCGCCCACGGTCAGCTCCTCCCCGTCGGCGAAGTGCGCGAAGAGCTTCTGACGGGTTCCGCTGGTCAGCGCCTTGAGGAAGACCTGGAGGTCGTCGCCGGGTACGGCGGCCCCGGGGCGTACGGCCCGTCCCGTACCGGCGTCCGCCCGCCCGGACACCGGGTCGCCGGCCGCCCGTGGGAGCTCGTCCGGGGCCCGGTACGGGCGGGGGACGCGGAGCGGGCGGTGGAGGTCGAACTCGGTCGGGGGGATGTCCAGGGCTGAGCACGCCTGGCGGACGACGTCCCGTTCGCTCTCGTCGAAGTAGCCGTCGGCGCAGCCGATGACGATGCCGATCTGGATGACGGCCCGCGCCTCGGCGGGCCTCCGCTTCGCCTTGCCGATCTCCCGCATGGCGCTCGCCGTGCCGAGGGTGAAGTCCGTGGTGAGCTCGTCGAGGTGATCCTCGAAGCGGCGGTGCAGATCCTCCGGGGGGAAGTTCTGGAGCACGTCGTTGGTGGCGATGAGCTGGGCCACGCGCCCCCGCTCCGACGGGTCGATCGTGCCGTCCGCCGCCGCCACCAAGGCGCACATGGCCATGCTCGCGTCCCGGAACGCCCCGCTCTGCAACTCGTGCTTCTTCGCCGTGAGCTGAGCCTGCATCGTCTGGACCGAGTCCCTCAGGCGGTCCCACAGCGTCATCTGCATCTCCTTCTCAGTAATACCTCCATTGTGGGCAGAAAACAGAATCTACATGTTTGTAGAGCTCCCGTGGCCATGGCGCGTCAGGGGGAATGAGGGGGATGTTTAGGGGACGGCCCGCTCGCCGCCGGAACAAGAATTTCACCAACGGCGGCGAGCTCTTCCGAGCTCGCTGGAGCTTTCTCTCCCGGGCCTTCCTTCCCTCGGGCCGCGCGACCGGAGCGCGGCCGTCCCGCGCACGGGGCGATCCCGCGCGGGTCGGTCGCCGCTCCCGCGCGCCCTGCTTCGAACCGAGAGGTGTGGCGGCATGCTACGGACTGACCTGATCCGGCCGGTGCCGGAACTGCTCCAGGCCAACGCGGATCGCTTCGGTGACAAGCCGGCCTGTTCCGACGGCCACCGTACGGTCAGCCATGCCGAGCTCGAGCGCCGTACCCGGCGGCTGGCCGGTCATCTCGCCGGGCTGCGGCTGCATCCCGGCGACCGCGCGATGATCTGCCTGGGCAACCGCGTCGAGATGCTGGAGAGCTACTTCGGCGTCCTGCGCGCGAACGCCATCACGGTGCCGGTCAACCCGCGTTCGACCGATGCGGAGCTCTCGTATCTGCTCTCCGACAGCGGCGCCCGGCTGGTGCTCACCGACATCGCCCACGCCGATCAGTTCGACCGGCTGCGGGAGCGGTTCCCGGAGCTGAGGGTGGTGGTCAGCGGGGACGGCCCGCTGCCGGAGGGTTTCGTCGCGTTCGAGCCGCTGCCGGACACCGAGCCGGAACTTGCGGCCCGCGACGACCTGGGCCTGGACGAGATCGCGTGGATGCTCTACACCTCGGGCACCACCGGCCTGCCGAAGGGCGTGCTGTCCACCCAGCGGAACTGCCTGTGGTCCCTGGCCGCCTGCTACGTACCCGTGACGGGGCTGACCGCCGAGGACCGCGTGCTGTGGCCGCTTCCCCTCTTCCACAGCCTTTCGCACATCGTATGTCTGCTGGCGGCGACCGCCGTCGGGGCCAGCACCCGGATCGTGGACGGGGTGTCGACGGAAGATGTGCTGGAGGCGCTGCGCGAGGACCGCTCGACCTTCGTCGCCGGAGTGCCGACGCTCTACCACCACCTGATCGAGGCGGCGCGGGATCGTGACTTCGCCGCGCCCCAGCTGCGGATCGCCCTCGTGGGCGGGGCGGTGGCCACGGCGGACCTGGTCAGGTCGTTCGAGTCCACCTTCGGGGTGCCGCTCGTCGACGCGTACGGCAGCACCGAGACATGTGGCGCGATCGCGGCGAACTGGCCCACCGGCCAGCGGGTCGAGGGCTCGTGCGGGCTGCCGGTGCCGGGGCTGACGGTGCGGCTGGTGGACCCGGACACGGGGGTGGACGTTCCGGCCGGACAGGAGGGCGAGTTCTGGGTGTCCGGGCCGAACATCATGGCCGGATACCACAACCAGCCGGAGGCGACGGCCGCGGCGCTGCGCGACGGCTGGTACCGCACCGGGGACCTCGGCCGCCGCGACAAGGCCGGGTTCTGCACGGTGACCGGCCGGATCAAGGAACTCATCATCCGCGCCGGGGAGAACATCCACCCGGGCGAGGTCGAGGCCGTGCTGCGCACCGTGCCCGGCGTGGCGGACGTGGCCGTGGTGGGCAAGCCGCACGCGGTGCTCGGCGAGGTGCCGGTGGCCTTCGTGGTGCCCGGCCCGGACGGCTTCGACCCGTCGGCGCTGCTGGCCATGTGCCGCGAGCGGCTGTCGTACTTCAAGGTCCCGGAGGAGATCTACGAGATCGCCCGGGTGCCGCGCACCGCCTCGGGGAAGATCACCCGGCATGTGCTGCTGGAGCTGCCCGCACGGCTGCGGGCCGCCGGGGACGGCCAGTACGACTCGCTGCTGCGGCTGGACTGGGTGCCGCAGGCGGCGCTGCCGGACGCCCCGGTGGGGAACGGCACTTGGGCACTGATGGACACCGACCCGCTCGGCCTCGCGGAGGGGCTGCGGGGCGTCGGGGTGGACGTACGGGTGGTGGACGGCGCCGTTGTGGCGGACGGCCGCCCGAGCCCGGATGTGGTCGTGGTGGCGCCCGCGGTGCGGGACGTACCGGGTGAGGAACAGGACCCGATCGGCGAGCCGACGGCCCGGCTGGGCGCGTGGCTGGCCGACGACCGGCTGGCCGGGACGAGGTTCGTGGTCGCCACGACGGGCGCGGTCGCCACCGGTGCTGAGGGGGCCGCACCGGAGCCATTGGCGGCGGCGCTGTGGGGTGTGGTGCGGTCGCTGCAAGCCGCGTACCCCGGCCGACTGACGCTGGTGGACGTGGACGTGGCCGGGAACGCGGACGTCGCCGGGGACGGGGACGGGAACGTGTTCGCGGACGTCGACCGGGACGGGGAGGACGGCCGGGAAGCCGCACTGCTGCGTGCCGTCGAGGACGGGCACGACCAGGCGGCGATCCGTACCGGCGTACTGCTGGTGCCGCGTCTGACTCGTATCTCGGTCCCCGTGGAGCCGGACCCCGGCCCCGACCCCGCCCCGGCTCTCGACCCGGACGGACTGGTCGTGATCAACGGTGGCGACACCGTCCGTGGCACCGCGCTGGCCCGCCACCTGGTGACCGCCTACGGCGCCCGCCACCTGCTGCTGCTCGGCGCGAACGGTCTGCCGGAGGACGCGGCGGCCGCGTTGCGCACCGAGTTGGGGCAGGAGGGCGCCCAGGTCTCGATGGCCGTGTGCGATCCGGCCGACCTGACGGCGCTGGACGCGGTGCTGGACGCACAGGACCGGCCGGTGACCGCCGCGGTGCACATCGAGGAGCCGGGCCCGGAGCGGTCGCTCGACGCGTCGCTGCGCGGCATGACACACCTGGACGAGCGGACCCGCCGGGCCGACCCGGCGCTGTTCGTCGTCGTCACCTCCGCCGCGGGTGTGCTGGGCTCGCCGGGCCGCCCGGAGCGGGCGGCCGCGGACCAGTTCGGCGAGGCCCTGGTACGGCGGCGCCGGGCGCTGGGCCTGGGCGGGCTGGCCCTGGCGTGGGGTCCGCTGCCGGGCGAGCAGGGCACGGCGCCGGTGGCCGGTGCCGTGCCCCTGCCCGAGGCGCTGGCCCTCTTCGACGCGGCGCTGACCGCCGCCCAGGGCCCGCTGGTACTGCTCAGGCCGAGCACCACGGGGCTGCCGGGCGGCGAGCCGGTGCCCGCGGTGCTGCGACACCTGGTGGACGCGCCGTCCGGCGTACCGACGTCGGACGAGCCCGCCGTCGCGGAGTTCCGGCGGCGGCTGGAGGCCGAGAGCGAGTCCGGCCGGCAGCGCACGGCGTTGGCGCTGGTACGCGAACACGCCGCGGCGACGCTGGGGTTGGCCTCGGCCGACGCCGTTGAGGCCGACCAGGCGTTCAGCGCGTTCGGCTTCACCTCACTGACCGCCGTCGCGCTGAGGAACCGGCTGAACGCGGCCACCGGCGCACGGCTCGCCGCCACGGTGGTCTTCGACCACCCGACCCCCGCCGCGCTGGCGCGGCATCTGGTGCGGGAGATCACCGGGAGGCGGCGCGAGCGAGAGCAGGCGCCGGTGCGGGCACGCGGGGTGTCCGACGAGCCGGTGGCGATCGTCGCGATGGGCTGCCATCTCCCCGGCGAGGTCAGGACGCCCGACGACCTGTGGCGGCTGGTGGCCGACGGCCGGGACGCGATCGCCGGGTTCCCGGAGGACCGGGGCTGGGACCTGGCCGGGCTGTTCGACTCCGATCCGGACGCCGTGGGCACGTCCTACGTGCGCGAGGGCGGTTTCCTCAGCGACGCGGGCGGGTTCGACGCCGCGTTCTTCGGCATCTCGCCGCGTGAGGCGCTGGCGATGGACCCGCAGCAGCGGCTGCTGCTGGAGACGGCGTGGGAGACCTTCGAGAACGCCGGAATCGACCCGACGTCGCTGCACGGCACCGATGTCGGCGTGTTCAGCGGGGTGATGTACCACGACTACGGGTCCGACGCCGGGACCGCGGCGGAGGGCCTGGAGGGCCATCTCGGCGTGGGCAGCGCCGGGAGCGTCGTCTCCGGACGCGTGGCCTACGCACTGGGCCTGACCGGGCCCGCCGTGACCGTGGACACGGCCTGCTCGTCCTCGCTGGTGGCGCTGCACCTGGCGGTTCAGGCGGTGCGTACGGGCGAGTGCTCGTTGGCGCTCGCCGGGGGTGTCGCGGTGATGAGCAAGCCGACGTCGTTCATCGAGTTCTCCCGCCAGCGCGGCCTCGCCCCCGACGGCCGTTGCAAGTCCTTCGCGGAGGGGGCCGATGGCACCAACTGGTCCGAGGGCGTCGGTTTGGTGCTGCTGGAACGGCTGTCGGACGCCCGCCGCAACGGGCATCAGGTGCTCGCCGTCGTCCGTGGTACGGCGGTGAACCAGGACGGGGCGAGCAACGGCCTCACCGCGCCCAACGGTCCGTCCCAGGAGCGGGTGATCCGGCAGGCGCTGGCGAACGCCGGTCTTTCGGTGGCCGATGTGGACGCGGTCGAGGCACACGGCACCGGTACCAGTCTCGGCGACCCGATCGAGGCCCAGGCCCTCCTGGCCACCTACGGGCAGGAACGGTCGGAGGATCAGCCGCTCTGGCTCGGTTCGTTGAAGTCCAACATCGGGCATGCGCAGGCGGCGGCGGGCGTGGCCGGTGTGATCAAGATGGTGCTGGCGATGCGGCACAACACGCTGCCGAAGACGCTGTACGCCGACGAGCCCACCAGCAAGGTGGACTGGGCTTCGGGTGCGGTGTCGCTGCTGTCCGAGGCGCGGGCATGGCCGGAGACGGGACGTCCGCGACGCGCGGGGATCTCGTCGTTCGGCGTCAGTGGGACGAACGCGCACGTGATCCTGGAGCAGGCGCCGGACGCGGACGCGCCCGCGGCGGATACGGACGAGGAGGGTACGCCTGGTCTCGTGGCCACCGGCGGGGTGGTGCCGTGGCTGCTGTCCGGCAAGACCCCGGTGGCGCTGCGCGCCCAGGCGGAGCGCCTAGTCAGCCACCTGGAAGCGGGGGATGCTCCGCGTGCGGTCGATGTGGGCTGGTCACTCGCCACCACCCGCGCCGCCCTGGAACACCGAGCGGTCATCCTCGCCACGGACACGCAAGGCGGCACGGCAACCGCCCGCGCCCTGGCGGAAGGACGACCCGACCCACTCCTGATCACCGGACAGACCGGGGCGGATGGCAAGACCGTGTTCGTCTTCCCCGGTCAGGGCGCCCAGTGGGTCGGCATGGGAGCCCAACTCCTCCAGACCTCTCCCGTGTTCGCCGAACGCCTCCACGAATGCGCCGAGGCTCTGGCCCCGTACACCGACTGGTCATTGATCGACGTCATCACCGGCGCACCTGATGCCCCTTCGCTTGAGCGCGTTGATGTCGTTCAGCCCGCCACGTTCGCCGTCGTCGTCTCCCTCGCCGCCCTGTGGCAATCCGTAGGTATCCACCCCGACGCCGTCATCGGCCACTCCCAGGGCGAAATCGCCGCCGCCTGCGTCGCCGGACACCTCACCCTGACCACCGCCGCCAAAATCGTGGCCCTCCGCAGCCAGACCATCGCCCACCACCTCGCCGGACACGGCGGCATGATGTCCCTCGCCGCCCCCGCCCACACCATCAACCTCGACGACTGGCACGGCAAACTCTGGATCGCCGCCCACAACGGCCCCAACGCCACCGTCATCGCAGGCGACACCGACGCCCTCCACCAACTCCACACCCACTACACCGACCAAGGCATAAGGGCCCGCATCATCCCCGTCGACTACGCCTCCCACACCGGACACGTCGACACCATCCAAGACCAGCTACACCACGTACTCGAAGGGGTCACCGCCCAGCCCGGCACCATCCCCTGGCTCTCCACCGTCACCGGCCAGTGGATCGAACCCCACACCCTCGACAGCGACTACTGGTACCGCAACCTCCGCCAAACCGTCCAATTCGAGCCCACCATCCGCACCCTCGCCAACGACGGCTACCGCACCTACATCGAGGTAAGCCCCCACCCCGTCCTCACCACCGCCATCCAAGAAACCCTCGAAACCACCAACACCCCCAACACCACCATCGTCACCGGCACCCTCCGCCGCGACGACGACACCCCCACCCGCTTCCTCACCCACCTCGCCCACCTCACCACCCACGGCCACACCCCCAACTGGACCACCCTCTACACCACCACCAACCCCCACCCCACACCCCTCCCCACCTACCCCTTCCAACACCACCACTACTGGCTCACCCGAGGCAGCAGCGCGGGCGATGTGAGTGCCGTGGGTCTTCAGGACACCGGCCACCCGTTGGCCGGGGCCGTGGTGAGCGTGCCCGACACCGGTGGAGTGATGCTCACCGGGCAGCTGTCGCTGACCACCCATCCGTGGCTGGCCGACCACGCCGTGTCCGGAACGGTGCTGCTGCCCGGCACCGCGATGGCCGAACTCGCCATCCGCGCCGGGGACGAGACCGACACCCCCACCCTGGAGGAGCTCGTCATCGGCCAGCCGATGACATTGCCCGAAGACGGTGCGCTCCAGGTCCAGGTGCTGGTCGGCGGCGCGGAGGACGGGCGCCGCAGCGTGCGGGTCTACTCCCGTGCCGACACGGCCCAGGAATGGCTGGAGCACGCCTCGGGCACTCTCGCCGCGCAGCCGGACGGCCCGGCCGAGGACGGCATGCGGGACGACACGCGGGACGGCGCCGCCGAGTGGCCGCCGCCCGGTGTCGAGCCGGTCGCTCTGGACGACTTCTACGACGACCTCGCCCAGGCCGGGTACGAGTACGGGCCCGCGTTCCGCGGTCTGAAGGCGGTGTGGAAGCGCGACGGCGAGGTGTTCGCGGAGGCCGCGCTGCCGGAGGAGCAGTCGGAGGTGGCCGGACGGTTCGGCATCCACCCGGCACTGCTGGACGCCGCATTGCACGCGAGCAACTTCTGCGTCCCCCCAACCCCGGGCCAGACGCCACTCCCCTTCGTATGGAACGACGTACGGCTGCTGGCGACGGGAGCCACCGCAGTCCGCGTACGCGCCCGCGCCACCGGCACGGATTCGTTCACCATCAGCCTGTTCGACAGCACCGGCGCCCCCGTCGCCTCGGTGGACTCCCTGGTGCTCCGGGCGATCAGTCCCGAACAGCTCGCCGCCGCCTCCAGCGGCGCCGATCGGTCCGCTGACGCGCTGTTCACGCTGGATTGGACCGAGCACCCGGCCACCGCCGACAACGAGGTCTCGTGGGCCATCCTCGACGACGCCGACGTGGACGCGCTGGTCGCGGGCGAGGACCGGCCCCAGGCCGTGCTCGTCGACACCACGGCCTGGGCCACCGAGGGCACCGGCCTGCCCGCGCGGACCCGGGGCCTGGCCACCCGCGCACTCAATCTGGTGCAGCGGTGGGTCGACCAACCCGAACTCACCGACATCCGGCTGGTGTTGCGCACCCATGGCGCGGTGTCCGTACACGACACCGCGGAGGTCACCGATCCGGCCGCCGCCGCGATCTGGGGCCTGATCCGCTCCGCCCAGTCCGAACACCCCGGCCGTATCACCCTGGTGGACGCCGACGACGTATCGCGGGAGGCCCTGTCCGCCGCGGTGGCATCCGGCGAACCGCAGTCGGCGCTGCGCCGTGGGGTGCTGTGGGTGCCGCGCCTGGTGCGGTCGCCGCACGGGCTGGCCGTACCCGAGCACGACCACTGGTACTTGGACGTCTCGGAGAAGGGCAGCCTGGAGAACCTCGTGCTGCGGCCGGACCCCGAGGCGACCGCGCCACTGGCCACCGGTCAGGTCCGGATCGAGGTCCGCGCCGCCGGTCAGAACTTCCGGGACGTGCTCGTCGCGCTCGGCGGCGTGGCGGATCAGGAGGGCCTGGGCGGCGAGGGCGCCGGTGTGGTGACCGAGGTCGGCCCGGGTGTCGAGGACCTGGCCGTGGGCGACCGGGTGATGGGCCTGTTCCCCCGCTCGTTCGGCCCGCTGGCCACCGCGGACGCCCGAACCGTGGCGCCGATCCCCGAGGGCTGGTCGTACGCCACCGCCGCCGGTGTGCCGGTGGCCTATCTGACGGCGCTGTACGGGCTGCGGGACCTGGGCTCCATCCAGCCGGGTGAGACGTTGCTGGTGCATGCCGCCGCGGGCGGGGTGGGCATGGCCGCCGTCCAGTTGGCACGGCACTTCGGCGCCACCGTGTACGCCACCGCCCATCCGTCGAAGCACCATGTGCTGACCGCGCTGGGAGTGCCGGAGGAGCGTCTGGCGTCCAGCCGCGACCTCGGTTTCGCCTCGGCGTTTCCCGCGCTGGACGTGGTGCTGAACTCCCTCACCGGCGAGTTCGTGGACACCTCACTGGGGCTGCTCGGCACCGGTGGCCGGTTCGTGGAGATGGGCAAGAACGACATCCGCGATCCCGCCGCGGTCGCCGAGGCACACCCCGGTGTCGGCTACCAGGCGTTCGACCTGGGAAGCGACGCTGGACCGGACCGCATCCGGGAGTTGCTCGCGGAGTTGGTGGAGCTGTTCCGGCAGGGTGCGATCCAGCCGCTGCCCGTACGGCACTGGGACATCACCCAGGCGCCGACGGCCTTCCGCTGGATGAGCCAGGGCCGTCACACCGGCAAGATCGTGCTCACCGTCCCCCGCGCCCTGGACCCCGACGGCACCGTCCTGGTCACGGGCGGCACCGGCACCCTCGGCGCCACCATCGCCCGCCACCTCGTCAGCCACCACGGCGCACGCCATCTGCTCCTCGTCAGCCGCCAGGGCCCCGACGCCCCGGGCGCTACGGATCTCACCACCGAACTCACCGAACTCGGCGCACACGTCCGCATCGCCGCCTGCGACACCGCCGACCGCGACCAGCTCGCGACCGTCCTCGCCGACATCCCGGCCGACCATCCCCTCACCGCCGTGGTCCACACCGCAGGAACCCTGGACGACGGCATCCTCACCGCACTCACCCCCGACCGCCTCGACACCGTCTTCCGCCCCAAGGTTGACGCGATCACCCACCTCCACGACCTCACTCACGACCACCACGACCTGGCGGCGTTCGTCATCTACTCCTCCGCCGCCGGAACGCTCGGCAACGCGGGCCAGGCCAATTACGCCGCCGCCAACGCCTTCCTCGACGCCTTCGCCCAGTGGCGGCACGCCCGCCACCAGCCCGCCACCTCGCTGGCGTGGGGGCTGTGGAGCGACACCAGCACGCTCACGGCGACGATGGACGCCACCGACGTACGCCGTACCCGGCGCGCGGGTGTGCTGGGTATGGACAACGCCGAGGCGCTGCGGGTGTTCGACACCGGGCTGCGGTCCGGACTGCCCGCGCTCATGGCCGCGAAAGTCGACCTCGCCGCCCTCCGCGCGCCGGACGCCGAGGTGTCCCCGCTGCTGCGCGGGCTGGCACGGCCGGTGCGGCGCACGGTGCGGGCCGTGGCCACGGCGCCGGCGGCCGGTGGTCTGTCGGGGCAGCTGGCCGGGCTGTCGCCCGCCGGGCAGCGGGAGTTCCTGCTCGACCTGGTGCGGGCGGAGGCCGCGGTGGTCCTCGGCCACCCCGGTCCGGAGGCGATCGAGCCGACAGTGGCGTTCAAGGAGATGGGCTTCGACTCGCTGACGGCCGTCGAGCTGCGCAATCGGCTCAACTCGGCGACGGAGCTGCGCCTGCCCGCGACATCGCTCTTCGACCACCCGACCCCGGTCCTCCTCGCCGAGTTGCTCCACACCGAGCTCGGCGGCGGTCCGGCACCCGCCGCCGCGACCCCGGTGACCGTGCGCACCGGCGCCGCAGCGGACGAGCCGATCGCCGTGGTGGCGATGAGCTGCCGGCTGCCGGGCGGGGTGACCGACCCGGACGGGCTGTGGGACCTGCTGCTCGGCGAGCGCGACGGCATCACCGACTTCCCCCGCGACCGGGGCTGGGACCTGGAAGCGCTGTTCGACGCGGACCCGGACCACAGTGGCACCTCCTATGTGCTGCGCGGCGGGTTCCTCGAGGACGCGGCCGGTTTCGACGCGGACTTCTTCGGCATCTCGCCACGCGAGGCGCTGGCGATGGACCCGCAGCAACGGCTGTTCCTGGAGGCCTGCTGGGAGACGTTCGAGCGGGCGGGCATGGATCCGACGGCGGTGGGAGGCCGGGACATCGGCGTGTTCGCCGGTGTCATCAACCAGGACTACGGCGTGCGCGGCGGACCCGCCCCCGAGGACCTGGAGGGCTATATGCTCACCGGCTCGGCGACGAGTGTCGCCTCCGGCCGGGTGGCGTATGTGCTGGGCCTGGAGGGCCCGGCGGTCACGGTGGACACGGCGTGCTCCTCCTCGCTGGTGGCCATGCACTGGGCCGTACAGGCGCTGCGGCAGGGCGAGTGCTCGATGGCGCTGACCGGGGGCGCCACGGTGATGGGGCGTGCCTCGGCGTTCGTGGAGTTCTCGCGCCAGCGCGGTCTGGCGCCGGACGGCCTGTGCAAGGCGTTCGGCGCGGGTGCGGACGGCACGACCTTCAGTGAGGGCGTCGGCGTACTGTTGCTGGAGCGGCTGTCCGACGCCCGCCGCAACGGCCATGAGGTGCTGGCCGTGATCCGCGGTACGGCGGTGAACCAGGACGGCGCGAGCAACGGCCTCACCGCGCCGAACGGGCCGTCACAGCAGCGGGTGATCCGGCAGGCGCTGGCGAACGCCGGACTGTCCGGCGCCGACATCGACGCGGTCGAGGCACACGGCACCGGCACCGCCCTCGGCGACCCCATCGAGGCCCAGGCCCTCCTGGCCACCTACGGACAGGAACGCCCGGGGGACGAGCCGGTGTGGCTCGGTTCGCTGAAGTCCAACACCGGACACACACTGGCCGCGGCGGGCGTGTCCAGCGTCATCAAGATGGTGCTGGCGATGCGGCACGGCACGCTGCCGCGGTCCCTGCACGCCGACGAGCCGACGCCTGAGGTGGATTGGGCGTCGGGCGCGGTGTCCCTGCTGACCGAGGCCCGGCCCTGGCCCGAGACCGGGCACCCCCGCCGCGCCGGGATCTCCTCCTTCGGGATCAGCGGCACCAACGCCCATCTCATCCTGGAGCAGGCACCCGAGCCGGAGCCCGAAGCCGCGCCGAAGCCGGACGACGGTGCGGACGCCCCCGGGCTCGTGGCGACCGGCGGGGCCGTGCCCTGGGTCCTGTCCGCCAGGACCCCGGCAGCCCTACGGGCTCAGGCCCAACGCCTGCTGGACCACCTGGAATCCGACGTGACCGCACAGCCGTTGGACATCGGCTGGTCCTTGGCCACCACCCGCACCCTCCACGACCACCGGGCCGTCATCATGACCGACACCGAGGGCAGTGAGGCCACGGCCGCGCTCACCGCCCTCGCCACCGAACAGCCCCACCCCCGCCTCACCACCGGCCACGCCACCACTCGCGGCAAGACGGTCTTTGTCTTCCCCGGCCAGGGGGCCCAGTGGACAGGCATGGGAGCCCAACTGCTCCAGACCTCACCGGTCTTCGCGGCCCGGCTGAACGAGTGTGCCGAAGCCCTGGCCCCCTACACCGACTGGAACCTCATCGACGTCATCACCGGCGCACCCGACGCACCCTCGCTCGACCGCGTCGACGTCCTCCAGCCCACCACCTTCGCCATCATGGTCTCCCTCGCCGCACTCTGGCAGGCCAACGGCATCCACCCCGACGCCGTCATCGGCCACTCCCAAGGCGAAATCGCCGCCGCC
>NZ_JBQTCE010000019.1:0-195187 GCF_052665095.1 Streptomyces sp. NEAU-174
CCCCCCCCGCGCCCCGTCGCCGACGACCATTCGACCTTCGAGGAGAGACCGTGCTCGTGCTGCTGCCCCCGTCCGAGGGAAAGGCCACAGGAGGCTCCGGGTCCCCGCTGGACCCGGGATCGCTGTCGCTTCCGGGCCTGGGCGAGGCACGGGCGGAGGTGCTGGACACGCTGGTGTCGCTCTGCTCGGGCGACGAGGGGAAGGCCGCGGAGGCGCTGGGGCTCAGCGAGGGGCTGCGCGGCGAGATCGCCAAGAACGCGGCGCTGCGGGAGGCCGCGGCGCGGCCCGCCGGGGAGATCTACACCGGTGTGCTGTACGACGCGCTCGGCCTGGCCACGCTGCCTGCCCCCGCCCGCCGCCGGGCCAAGCGGTCGCTGCTGGTGTTCTCCGGGCTGTGGGGTGCCGTACGGATCGACGACCGCATCCCCTCCTACCGCTGCTCGATGGGCGTGAAGCTCCCGGGGCTCGGCGCCCTCGGCACGTACTGGCGGACCCGGACCCCGATGGCCGAGGTGCTTCCGGAGGCCGCCGGGGACGGGCTGGTGCTGGACCTGCGCTCGGCGGCGTACGCGGCGGCGTGGAAGCCCAAGGGGGCGCTGGCCGAGCGGACGGCGACGGTGCGGGTGCTCCAGTCGAAGATCGTGAACGGGGTCGAGAAGCGGTCCGTCGTCAGCCACTTCAACAAGGCCACGAAGGGCCGGATGGTACGGGACCTGCTGACCGCGGGCGCCGAACCGGACGGCCCCGGCGAGCTGGTGGAGGCGCTGCGCGGGCTCGGGTACGTGGTGGAGGCCGCGCCACCGGAGCGGGCCGGCCGGGCGTGGGGGGTGGATGTGGTGGTGACGGAGCTGTAGGTGGGTACTTGGGCGCGGGCTCGGGCTGGGACTCGGGCTCGGGCTCGAGCCCGGTGGGGGTCGGCCCGCGTTGCGACATGCGCAACCACCATTGCGTACTGCGCCGCACCGCAGGCAGGATGGGCGTCGTGACTAGCACCCCGCCCTCCCCCGGTTCCCCGGACTCCCCGGACTCTCCGGACTCCCCGGACTCCCCGGACTCTCCGGATTCCTCGCTGCTCGACCTCGCCCCCGTCATCCCCGTGGTCATCGTCCACGACGTGGCCGACGCGGTGCCGATGGCCCGTGCGCTGGTGGCGGGCGGGCTGCCCGCGATCGAGGTGACGTTCCGGACGCCCGCCGCCGCGGACGCGATCCGGGCGATCGCCGACGAGGTCCCGGGCGCCGTCGTCGGCGCCGGCACGGTCCTGACCCCGGAGCAGGTGGAGACGGCCGTCGCCGCCGGGTCGCGCTTCCTGGTCACGCCCGGCTGGACGGACCGGCTGCTGGGGGCGCTGGACGCGTCCGGGCTGCCGTATCTGCCGGGGGTCTCGACCACCTCGGAGGTCGTGGCGCTGCTGGAGCGCGGGGTCGAGGAGATGAAGTTCTTCCCGGCGGAGGCCGCCGGGGGCACCGCGTATCTGAAGGCGCTCGCCTCGCCGCTCCCCCGGGCCCGCTTCTGCCCGACGGGCGGGGTCAACGCCTCGAACGCCCTCGGGTATCTCTCCCTCCCCAACGTCGGCTGCGTGGGCGGCACTTGGATGCTGCCGCCGGACGCGCTGGAAGCGGGCGACTGGGCCCGGGTCGAGTCCCTGGCCCGGGAGGCGGCGGCGCTGCGGCGGTGACGCGGTCAGCCCCTACCGCAGTCGGCAGGCCCTACCGCAGATGCGCCGTCTCGTTCAGCAGCCGCAACGACGCGTTCCCGTCCCCGTAGTACGCCACCGCCGTCAGCGAGGCCGCCGAGAGCTCCATGCGGAACAGGGACTCCGGCGGGGCGCCCAGGGCCAGCCGGACCAGGGTCTTGATCGGGGTCACATGCGTGACCAGCAGCACCGTACGGCCCGGGTAGCGGGCGATCAGCTTGTCGCGGGCGAGCGCGACCCGGTGGGTGACCGCCGCGAAGCTCTCGCCGCCGCCGGTGGGGGCCACCTCCGTGGAGGCCAGCCATGCGTCCAGGTCGTCCGGGTAGCGCTCCTTGACCTCCGCGAAGGTCAGGCCCTCCCAGTCGCCGAAGTCCGTCTCCCGCAGCCCCTCTTCTACGCGGACGTCCAGGCCCAGGCGCCGGGCCACCACCTCGGCGGTCTCCCGGCAGCGCCGCAACGGTGAGGCGACGACGGCCTGGATGGTGCCGCGTGCGGCGAGCGCCGCCGCCACCCGCTCGGCCTGGTGGCGGCCCACGTCGGAGAGTGCGGGGTCGGTGCCGCCGCTGCCGGAGAAGCGCTTCTCGGGGGTGAGCGGGGTCTCGCCGTGCCGGAGCAGGACGAACGTGGCGGGGGTGCCCAGATCCGCCGAGCCCCAGCCCACCGCCGGGGCGGCCCCCGTGGCGGCGGGCTCGGCGAGGGTGTCGGCGGCGGGCGCGGCGGCCTCCGGCGCGCCCGGCGCCAGCGTGCCGCCGGGCGGCACCTTCGGCTGCCACCGCTCGCCCCGCTTGCCCGCGTCCATGGCCTCGTTGGCGAGCCGGTCCGCGTGCTTGTTGTTCTCGCGCGGGATCCACTCGTACGTCACCCGGCCGGGCGGGGCGAGCCCCTTGGCCTCGGCGGCGAGCGGCCGCATATCGGGGTGCTTGATCTTCCAGCGGCCCGACATCTGCTCGATGACCAGCTTGGAGTCCATCCGCACCCGGACCTCGGCCGCCGGGTCCAGGGCGTACGCCGCCCGCAACCCGGCGATCAGGCCCTTGTACTCGGCCACGTTGTTGGTCGCGGTGCCGAGGTACTCGGCCACCTCGGCGAGCGTCTCACCGGTCTCGGCGTCGCGCACGAGGGCGCCGTAGCCGGCCGGCCCGGGGTTGCCCCGGGACCCGCCGTCCGCCTCGACGATGAAGCGCCGCGCCATCGGGCTACAGCCCCGACTCGGGCGTACGGACCAGGATCCGGCGGCAGTTCTCGCAGCGCAGCACCGTGTCGGGGGCGGCCGAGCGCACCTCGTTGAGCTCGGTGATGGCGAGCTCCTGGCGGCAGCCGTCGCAGCTGCGCTGGTAGAGCCGGGCCGCGCCGACGCCGCCCTGCTGCTCGCGCAGCTTGTCGTAGAGCTTCAGCAGATCGGCGGGGATGGTCCCGGCGATCACCTCGCGCTCCTTGGTGACGGTCGCGATCTCGGCGTCGATCCCCTCGGCCGCCGCGTCCCGGCGCGAGGTGGCGTCAGCGATCTTGGACTGGAGGGACTCCACCCGCTCGGTCAGCTCGGCGGCCCGCTCCTGAATGGACTCCCGCCGCTCCATGACCTCCAGGACGACGTCCTCCAGGTCGCCCTGGCGCTTGGCGAGGGAGGCGATCTCGTGCTGGAGGTTCTCCAGGTCCTTCGGCGAGGTGACGGCCCCGGAGTCCAGGCGCTTCTGGTCGCGGGCGGCGCGCTGGCGCACCTGCTCCACGTCCTGCTCCGCCTTGGTCTGTTCGCGGGCGGTGTCGCTCTCCTCGGTCTGCGCGGCGATCAGCAGGTCGCGCAGCTGGGTGTGATCGGCGTTCAGCCTCTCGATCTCGGCGTGCTCGGGCAGCGTCTTGCGCTTGTGCGCGAGCTGCGACAGCCGGACGTCGAGCGCCTGGACGTCGAGGAGGCGGATCTGATCGGCGGGCGCGGCATTCAGCGTGGGGCTCCAGGGGAGTCGAGTTGGGGAGGAAACGAGGTCAGGGAGTCGAGCGAGGGGCGGCGGGGGCCGCGGCGTGGGCCGTCCAGGGGTCGGTCACGATACGGGAGACATGCGTCCGCAGACCCCATCCGTGCCGGTCGGAAATCTCGTCCAGCTGGGCCGCGGCCTGCTCGGTCCAGGGCCATTCGGTGGCCCAGTGCGCGGCGTCCAGCAGGGCGAGATCGCTGTGCTCCCGCGCCTCCGACGACGGGTGGTGGCGCAGATCGGCGGTGAGGAACGCGTCGACCCCGGCCGCGCGCACCGCGTCGAAGAGGCTGTCGCCTGAGCCGCCGCTGACGGCCACCCGGCGGACGGTGCGGTCCGGGTCGCCCGCAGCGCGGACGCCCTGCGCGGTGGCGGGCAGCCGGGCGGCGGCGCGCCCGGCGAACTCCCGCAGCGTCTCGGGGTGGTCGAGCTCGCAGATCCGGCCCAGTCCGCGGCGGCCCTCGGGGTCGGTGGCGTCGGGCACCAGCGGACCGACGATCCGCAGGTCGAGCGCGCCGGCGAGGGCGTCGGAGACGCCGGGGTCGGCGGTGTCGGCGTTGGTGTGCGCGACATGCAGGGCGATGTCGTTCTTGATCAGCGTGTGCACCACCCGGCCCTTGAAGGTGGAAGCGGCGACCGTGGTGGTCCCCCGCAGATAGAGCGGATGGTGGGTGATCAGCAGATCGGCGCCGAGGTCCACCGCCTCGTCGGCCACTTCCTGGACCGGGTCGACGGCGAACAGCACGCGGGTGACCTGGGCATCGGGGTCACCGCACACCGTGCCGACGGCGTCCCACTGCTCCGCCCGCTCGGGCGGCCAGAGGGCGTCGAGCGCGGTGAGGACGTCGTTGAGTGCGGGCACGGGGCAAGGCTACCTCCCGGATCACGGGTGAGCCCTGCCCCGGCCTTCACTCAGCGCGACCTCCGCGACGCCCGGCCGCCGTGGCCGCGGACCAGTGGACGAAGTAGCGGAGCAGTCGCCGTCGTCGCGGATCGGTCGCCGTGGCCGCGGATCAGTGGACGAGGTAGCCGCGCAGGTCGTCCAGGACCCGGTCGGCTGCGGTGACGCCGAGACCCAGGTACCAGGTCTCCTCATCGACATTCTTCGCCCGGCCCGCCTTGACCGCCGTCAGCTTCTTCCACAGCGGATTGGACTGCGCCTGGTCGCGCTTGGTGGCCTTGGGGTCGCCGTAGACACCGGTGAAGATCCAGTCGGCGTCGGCCTCGTTGATCCGCTCCGGGCCGATCTCCGCGGCGAGATCGTTGACCTGCTGGTTCTTCGGGCGCGGCAGACCGACGTCCTGGAGGATGGTGCCGATGAAGGACGCCTTGGCGTAGAGCCGGGTGGCCTGCGGCATGAAGCGGAGCATGGTGATCGTCGGCTTGTCGGCGCCGATGTCCTCGCCCAGCTTCTCGGCCTTCTTCTCGTACGCGTCGAGGGAGCGCTCGGCCTCGGCGGTGCGGTCCAGGGCCGCGGCGTTGAGGCGGTAGTTCTCCTTCCAGGTGAAGCCGGGGCGGATGGAGAAGACGGTCGGGGCGATCTGCTTCAGCTCGTCGTAGAGCGGCTCGGCGCGCAGCTTGCTGCCGAGGATCAGATCGGGGTGGAGGGCGTTGATGGCCTCGAGGTTGAGGTTGTTGATGGTGCCGACGTTCTTCGGGTTCCCGGCGTCCTTCTTGAGGTAGTCGGGTATGGCCTGGTCGCCCTCGGAGGGGGCGTAGCCGACCGGCTTCAGCCCCAGCGAGACCACGTTGTCGAGCTCTCCGACGTCGAGCACCACGACCCGCTTCGGCTTGCTCTTGAGCTCGGTCTTGCCCATCGCGTGGGTGATGGTGCGGGGGAACGCGCCGGGCTTCGCGTCCGTGCCCAGCTTCGCGGTCTCCTCGGCCGCCTTGCCGAAGTCCTTGCCGCCCTGGGCGACGGACTTCCCGCCCCCGCCGTTGCGCTCGCCGCCGTCCGCGCCGTCGTCCGACGCTCCACAGGCGGTGAGGGAGAGCGCCCCGGCCAGGGCGAGGGCGAGGGCGGCACTGCCGCGGACGCGCAGGGACATGACGGAGCTCCAGGGATAGCTGGGCGCGCCCGTTGTCCCGGGCGCGCCGATCGCACTTAGGTGTGCCTTACTTTAATCACAGAACTTTCATCACCAACCATCCCCGCGTCGCTTACAGCACATTCACCCCCGACCTCTCAGGCGAATCGGGCGAGAGCCACACTTACGGGTGGAGCGCGCCCATTACGGCCTTCGGCAGGAAGTGCGAAAACTACGTTCAGTGGCCGGAGGTGAGTGACCGATGACTGCCTGTGCCTTCGACACCGCCCTCACCGGGGGCGTCGGCGACCGGCCACGAGGGGGTTTCACCATCGCCTCGGACCGCTCGTACGGCGCGCGGCTCGCGCTCGGCGGGGAGGCGGGCTGCTGGTACCCCGAGCGCTGGACGCTGGACGGCCCGGAGCCCTACGCCGTACCGCTGCCCGCCGCCCAGCCCGAGGAGCCGGACAGCGAGTTGCTGCCGCTGGCCGACGGGCAGGTGCTCATCCACCGCCGGGTGGCCGGCCACCACGCCTTCTCGCTGCTCTACCCGACCGGCCCCGGCACCGGCGAGCGCCCGCTCGGCGGCATCGACCGCGCCGAGGTCTCGCTGCTGCCGCCCCCGCCCGGCGGCCTGTGCGCGTTCGCGCTGGGGCGCGGGGCGCGGTCCACCTCCGTCTGGCTGCTGTTCGGCGGCGGCGTCCTCGCCCCCCAGCACCTGGCCGAGGTGCCCGGCCGGTGTACGGGCGGCAGTTG
Source organism: Streptomyces sp. NEAU-174 (assembly GCF_052665095.1). NCBI lineage: Bacteria > Bacillati > Actinomycetota > Actinomycetes > Kitasatosporales > Streptomycetaceae > Streptomyces > Streptomyces sp. NEAU-174. Next base: position 6,447 of record NZ_JBQTCE010000019.1, read on the forward strand.
GCTGGACCGTACGGGCCGGCTGCTCGCTCTGGACCGCGAACTCGACGGTCGTACGAAGACCGTCGTGGTCGATCTGCGGCGCGGCGGCGAGACCAGCCCGCTGCTCCAGATCACCGAGCGCAGCGACGACCGGCTGCTGCTCGCCGACCCCGACAGCGGTCTGCTGCTCGTACGGTCCGACGCGCCCGGTGAGCAGCGGCTGGGCTGGGGCGTGCTGGGCAGCACCCGGCCGGTGCGGTTCCCGGACTGTCTGCGGCCCGCGGGGTGGTCGGAGGCCACGCCGTTCGCGGTGCAGCCGGGGCAGGTGCTGACGCCCGAGGTGTGCGCGGTGGCCTTCCGCATCGACGGACGGGGCGGATCCGGGGCCGGGGCCGGGGCCGGGCGGCCGTGGGTGGGCGTATGGCGCCCGGCGGAGCGGCGGCTGCGCGAGTTCCCGGCCCCGGAGGGCTGGCTCCCGGGCGCGGGCCTGTGGACGAGGGACGGCGAACTGCGCCTGCCGTACGTCACCTCCCAGGTGCCCTGCGGGCTGGCCCGGGTGCGCCCGTCCGGGGCGGCGGGGGCCACTGGCTCGGCGCCGAGGCTGTCGGGCGGCTTGTGGACGAGCGGTGCCACGAGCCACGCGGCGCCGGAGCCGTCAGGGGTGGGGTCGTTCGGGACGGGGTCGTTGGGGACGGCGGAGGCGCGATGGAGACCCGACGCCCCGACGGGGTCGTGGCGGCGGGACGACACGGCGGGGCCGTGGGGGCCGGACGACACGGCGGGGCCGTGGGGGCCGGACGAGGCGGCGGGGCCGTGGGGGCCGGACGACGCGACCGGGGCACGGCGGACCGCGCGGGTGACACCGGTGCCCCAGCCGTCCGGCCAGATGGCGGAGGTATCCGGCCCGACCCCGGCCCGGACGCCGGAGGCCCTGTGGCGGCGGGACGACACGGCGGGGGCCCGGCGGACCGCGCCGGTGGCGAGGGTATCCGAGCCCTCAGGCCCGGTGGCGGAGCCGTCCGGCCCGGCCACGGCCGGGACGGCGGAGGCACTGTGGCGGCCGGACGAGGCGGCGGCGCCGTGGGGGCCGGACGACGCGGCCGGGGCGCGGCCGATCGCGGGGGTGACACGGGCGTCCGGCCCGGTTCCGGCCGAGGCACGGGGCGTTCAGGCGTCGCGGGCGACGGCGCCCGCGGCCGGGATCGCGACCAGGATCACACCGTGGACCCGGGTCGGCGGGCCCGGCGCGTCCGCCCCCGTGCGAGCGTTCGGGCCGACGCCAGAGCCAGCGCCGGCGCCGATGCCGTCCCGGGCGCCCGAGCCGACGCCGCTACGGGCGCGGGCGCCGATGCCCGTACACCAGCCGGTGCCGCTGCCCGCACACGAGCCGACGCCACCGCCCGTACACGAAATGCCCGCACACGAGCCGACGCCGCTGCCCGTGCATGAGCGGGTGCCCGAGCCCGAGTGCGGGTCCGGGGTCGAGCCGTGGGGTGGGACCGGGTCGTGGGCCGGGGTCGAGCAGGAGATGGGGCCCGAGCCGGAGCCCGCTCCCGGGGCCGGTCTGACCCCCGCCCTGCGGCCCGTACCGCTACAGCAGGCGCCGCTCGCTCGGCCACCCCGGCCGCGGCCACCCCGATGGGTCCGAGATCACCCACTTGGTTAGACTGAGTCAGGGGCTGCGCATCCCTGCGTTCACACGTGGGACGCCTCGGGTGATGCGCATGGCACGTCGTGCGACATCGTGGTCAGCCCCTTTCGCACAGTACAAAGCGATCTGACGGGGTGACGTACCCACCATGTCCGAAACCCACATCGACACGACCCACGCGCGCCCGCAGGACGCCGCCGCGGCCCAGACCGATGGCGCTCAGGGCAAGCACCGGGGGCAGGCCGCGTCCGAGGAGACCCAGGCACCGGTCCACGGCCGCCACCGTCGCCCGAACGAGAACGGCTCCTGACGACCGTCAAGACCCCAAGGCCCCAAGACCCCAAGACCGTAGGTACCCCGGCCCCGGGGGCGTCCCGCGATCGCGGGATGCCCCCGGTCGGCGGCACCTCACCCCCGCTTGAGCCCCAGCACCTCCACCGCCGCGAAGCCCTCCCCTCCCCGCTCCGCGAAGTACGGCGTCAGCGCCGCGTCCAGCTCCTCGAAGCCGAAGGCGTCCCCCTTCGCGTCCACCTTCGCCGCCACCTTCGGCCGCTCCAGGATCGCCAGCATGCCGCCGTGCACCACGAACACCTGGCCGTTCACCTTCGCCGCGGCCGGTGAGGCGAGATAGCCGACCAGCGGGGCCACGTGTTCGGGGGCGAGTGCGTCGAGGCGGCCGTCCTCCGGGACCTCGAAGTCGGCGAAGACGTCCTCGGTCATCCGGGTGCGGGCGCGCGGGCAGATGGCGTTGGCCGTCACCCCGTACTTGGCGAGGGCCGCCGCCGTGGAGGTGGTGAGCCCGACGATGCCGCCCTTGGCCGCCGCGTAGTTCGGCTGGCCCGGCGAACCGGCGAGGAACGCCTCGGAGGAGGTGTTGACGATCCGGCCGTGCACCGAGCCGCCGTCCGCCGCCTTGGACCGCTCGCGCCAGTGCGCGGCGGCGAAGCGGATGGTGTTGAAGTGGCCCTTGAGATGGACCCGGATCACCGAGTCCCACTCGTCCTCGCTCATCGAGAAGACCATCCGGTCGCGCAGGATGCCCGCATTGTTGACCAGGATGTCCAGCGCGCCGTAGGTGTCGATCGCGAGCCGGACCAGCTCGCCCGCCTGCGCGAAGTCGGCCACGTCGCCCGCGTGGGCGGTGGCCCGGCCACCGGCCGCGCGGATCTCCTCGGCGACCTGTTCGGCGGGGCCCGCCGATGCCTCGCCGCTGCCGTCGCGTCCGCCCTGCCCGTAGTCGTTGACGACGACACTGGCGCCCAGCCGCGCCAGCTCCAGGGCCTCGGCACGGCCGAGGCCGCGCCCGGCGCCGGTGACGATCGCGGTCTTCCCGGTCAGCGGGCCGGTCACATCTCGATGCATGTGCGCAGCGCCTCCCCGGTCCGCATCTGGCCGATCGCGTCGTTGATCTCGCCGAGCCGCACCCGGTGGGTGATCAGCCCTTCGAGGTCGATCCGGCCCGCCCGCCACAGGTCGATGGTGCGCCGGTAGGAGCGGAGCACATCGCCGCCGCCGTACAGCGAGGGCAGGATCCGCTTCTCGTCGAAGAACAGCTCGAACATGTTGAGCTGGAGGAAGTCGTCCAGCGCCCCGGCGCCGACCACGCACAGCGTGCCGCCGCGCCGGGTGATCTCGTACGCCCGGCGGGCGGTGGCGGAGCGGCCCACGACCTCGAAGACGTAGTCGAAGCCCTCGCCCGCCGTGACGCTGTTCTTGGCGGTGTCGAGACCGTCCGGGGCCACCGCCTCGGTGGCGCCGAAGCGCAGCGCGGCCTCGCGCCGCGACTCCACGGGGTCGACGGCGACGATCTGCGCCGCGCCCGACGCCCTCGCCCCCTGGATGACGCTGATGCCCACCCCGCCGCAGCCGATGACCGCGACCGAGGAACCGGCCTCCACCCGGGCGGTGTTGAAGACGGCCCCGAGCCCGGTGGTCACCCCGCAGCCGATGAGCGCCGCGATGTCGTACGGGACGTCGTCGGGGATCGGCACGGCGCAGGGCGCGGCCAGGACGATCTCCTCGGCGAAGGTGCCGGTCCCGGACATGCCGAAGACGTCCTCCGGACTGCCGCCCGGGCGGCGGAAGTTGGGGGTTCCGGCGTTCATGAACCCGGTCAGGCACAGCTCGGTCTGACCGCGCTGACAGGCCGGACAGCCGCCGCACGCGGGCAGCCAGCACACCAGCACCCGGTCGCCGGCGCTCAGCCCGGTCACCCCGTCGCCCACGTCGAGGATCTCGCCCGCGCCCTCGTGGCCGGGGACGAACGGCGCGGGCTGCGGCAGCACCCCGGCCATCGCGGAGAGGTCGGAGTGGCACAGCCCGGTGGCCTTCAGCCGCAGCCGGACCTTGCCGGGGCCGAAGCCCACCGCCTCGATGTCGTCGAGGACTTCGAGCTTGTCCTGTCCCGTCTCGTGCAGTACGGCTGCGCGCACAGCGGCTCCTCGTGATGTCGAGCGTGCGTGTTCTCGAGGGTGCGTTGTCTCGAGCGTGCGTTGTCTCAGGTGTCCGTGGTCTCAGGTGTCCGTGGTCTCAGGTGTCCGTGGTCTCAGGTGTCCGTGGTCTCAGGTGTCCGTGGTCTCAGGTGTGCGTGGTCTCAGGTGTGCGTGGTCTCAGGTGTGTTCGACGATGGTGTCGGTGAGGACCGGTGCGTCGTCCCGCTCGACGGCGGTCGCCGTCACCTGGACGCGCCCCTCGTCCTGCCACATCCGGACGCGCAGGGTCTCGCCCGGATACGCGACCCCGGCGAAGCGGGTGGTGTACGAGCGCACCCGGGCCACCTCCCCGTCCAGCGCCGTGTCCACGACCGCCTTGAGCACCATCCCGTACGAGCACAGCCCGTGCAGGATGGGCTTCTCGAACCCCGCCAGCTTGGCGAACTCGGGGTCGGCGTGGAGCGGGTTCCAGTCCCCGGAGAGCCGGTAGAGCAGCGCCTGGTCCTCGCGGATGGCCCGCTCCACGGTGCGGTCCGGTTCGCGGGCCGGGGGCTCCAGGCGGTCGGAGGGGCCGCGCTCACCGCCGAAGCCGCCCTCGCCCCGGACGAAGATCCGGGTGTCGCAGGTCCACAGCGGGCCGTCCGCGTCGGCCACGTCGGAGCGCAGCACGATGACCGCCGCCTTGCCCTTGTCGTAGACGGCGGCGACCTTGGAGGTCTGGGTGGCGTCCCCGCCGAGCGGGATGGGCCGGTGCAGTTCGACGGTCTGGCCGCCGTGCAGGACGGCGGCGAGGTCGACGTCGATGCCGGGTGCGGCCATGCCCCCGGCGACCGCCATCCCGCCGCCCGCGACGGTCGCGAAGCTGGGCAGCACATGGAGCTTGCTCTCCAGGGTGTAGCGGAGCTCCTGGGGGTCGGTGGCGGGGATTCCGGCGCCGATGCCCAGGTGGTAGAGCTGGATGTCCTTCTGTCCCCAGATGAGAGCCGTGCTCCGGGGTTCGGCCGAGACGGCCTTCGCGACATCGATGGGCATGGGGCGACACCACTCCTTGGTCCGCTCGCTGGGCCACGGTCCGAAGACCCCGGCCCGCCCGTCCGCACCGTCGGCCGTGCCGGGGTCGTCGCTGGTCGGCAGGGTCACGTCGTCCGTGTGGACATGTAGAACGCGTTCTAGCCGATGGCACCCTGTATAGCCCAATCGCCCCGAAGGGGGAAGGGTGTGGACGACGCGTGCTGACGGGCCGTCAGGTGACGGTTGGCCGGGGCGCCGTAGGCCCCGGGACAAATGTCACGGCCATCCCCCGACATCCGCATCTGCCCAGCTCATACGGGGATCCGTAAGGTCGGACGCATGTATGCCACCGCCGAGCGCATCGAGCGCCTCAAGCCACCGGGCCGCCGGGCCTTCGTGCCCTGGCTCTTCATGCTCACGGGGGACGTACAGGCGCTCTTCAAGGGGAAGACGCCGTTGCCCTGGCTCGGCGGCGCGGGGGTGGCGGCCTTCATGGCGCTCTACCTCACCACCGTCTTCACCGCCCTCGACGAGCGCCGCCGCCACACCAGGACCCCGCTCCTGGCGCTCGCCGGGCTGGCGGCGGTCACCTATGCGCTGGGCATCGGCTACGCCGGGAACTGGCTGCTGTGCTTCCCGCTGCTGTCGCTGGCCTCCGGGATCGTGCTGCGCGGGGGGAGGCGGAAGCTGGGGCCCGTCATCATCACCCTGTCCGTCTCCGCGGGAGTCATCGCCGGGCTCCGCGGCGGCCCCTCGGACTCGCTCACGGTCTCCTACGGCACCATGCTGTCCGGCCTGGTGACGGCGGCCATCCTGTCGCTCTTCGAGACCGTGGCCCAGCTCCGCGCGACGCGCCAGGAGCTGGCCCGTACGGCGGTGGAGAAGGAGCGGCTGCGGTTCTCCCGCGATCTGCACGATCTGCTCGGCCACACCATGTCGGTCGTCGTGGTCAAGGCGGAGGCGGTGCGCCGGCTCGCCCCCAAGAACCTGGAGGCCGCGCTGGGGCAGGCCGCGGACATCGAGGCGGTGGGACGGCAGGCGCTCACCGAGATCCGCGAGGCCGTGACCGGCTATCGCGAGGGCAGCCTGGCCACCGAGCTGGACCGGGCCCGCTCGGCGCTGGACGCCGCCGGTATCGAGGCCGTCGTGCGGCGCGAGGGGCCACCGCTGGCCCCGCAGACCGAGGCGCTGCTGGGGTGGGTGGTCCGCGAGGGCGTCACCAATGTGGTGCGGCACAGCGGGGCGGTCCGGTGCGAGATCCAGGTGCGGAGCGGCATGGACCGGGTACGGCTGGAGATCACGGACGACGGGGGCGGCGGCGTAGGCTCCCGTGCCACCGGTACGAACGCGGACGGCGGTCCCAAGACCGGCAGCCCGAAGACTGGCAGCCCGAGGACCGGCGGTACGGCGATCGGCGGTACGGGGCTCAAGGGGCTGGCAGAGCGGCTGGCCACGGCGGGCGGCTCGCTGGAGTCCGGCCCCGCCGGGCGCCGGGGCTTCCGGCTCGTCGCCGAACTGCCGGTGGATACGGAGGACGTGGTGGAGGCCGAGGTCGAGGGGGCCCGGACGGCGTGAACGAGGCGGAGGACGCGAAGGATGTGAAGGGCGCGAAGGGCGTGCAGGGCGTGCGGGATGCGACAGGCATGATCAAGCTCCTGCTCGCCGAGGACCAGGGGATGATGCGCGGCGCGCTCGCCCTGCTGCTCGGGCTGGAGGACGACTTCGAGATCGTCGCGCAGCTCGGGAACGGGGACGAGATCGTCCCCCGGGCCCTGGAGACCCGGCCCGATGTCGCGCTGCTCGACATCGAACTGCCCGGCCGCAGCGGTCTGGACGCGGCCGCCGCGCTGCGCGAGGCACTGCCGGAGTGCCAGGTGCTGATCCTCACCACCTTCGGCCGCCCCGGCTATCTGCGCCGGGCGATGGAGGCGGGGGCGGCCGGGTTCCTGGTCAAGGACGGCCCGGTGGAGGAGTTGGCCGTGGCGATCCGCCGGGTGCTGGCAGGTGAGCGCGTGATCGACCCGGGCCTGGCCGCCGCCGCCCTCAGCGCGGGCCCCAACCCGCTGACCCAGCGCGAGCGCGATGTGCTCTCGGCGGCGGTGGACGGGGCGACGGTCGCGGACATCGCGGCCAAGGTGCACCTCTCCCCCGCCACCGTGCGCAACTATCTCTCCTCGGCCATCGGCAAGACCCAGACCCGCAACCGCATGGAGGCCGTCCGCGCCGCCCGCCAGAACGGCTGGCTGTAAGGCGGTTACGAGGAGCCGCGGGCGACCGCGACCGCGGGCGTACGCGGCAGCAGCACGGCCATCAGCACCACCGCCGTCGCGATGATCCCGGTGGCCACGACGAAGGCGCGGCCGTACCCGGCCGCGAGCGCCTCCGGCCCGCCCCCGCCGTGCGCCGTGATCCGCTCGGCCGCGACCGTGGCCAGCACGGTCAGGCCGAGCGCGCCGCCGAGCTGCCGTGAGGTGTTGACCAGCCCGGACACCAGCCCCGCCTCGGAGGGGGCGGCGCCGGAGGTGGCGGAGGCGGCGAGCGGGGTCATCATCAGCCCGCTCCCGAGCGACATGATGATCGCGGGGCCCAGGACCGTCCCCACATAGGTGCCGTCGGCGCCCATCCGGCTCTGCCACGCGTAGCCGACGACGGCCAGCGAACCGCCCGCGATCGCGAGCAGCTTTCCGTCCACCCGGGCCATCAGCCGGGGCGCGAGCTTCGAGCCGAGGACGATCGACAGGCTGTGCGGGAGGAAGGCGAGACCGGCCTTGACCGGGCTGTAGTGGAGCACGTTCTGGAGGTAGAGCGTCATGAAGTACCACATGGCGAACATGCCGCCGCCGCACACCACCATCACCGCGTTCGCCGCCGACACCGCCCGGATGCGGAACAGCCGCAGCGGCATCAGCGGCTCCTCGGTCCGCGCCTCGACGGCCAGGAACACCGCGAGCAGCACGAGCCCGGCGAGCAGGGGGCCGAGCGAGGCGGCGGCGGTCCAGCCGTGCGGTTCGGTCTGCACGATGCCGTACGCGAGCGCCGCGACGCCCGCCGTGACCAGCACAGCGCCCGGTGCGTCGAGCCGCCGCGCCGTCCCGGAGCGGCCCTCGGCCAGCCACACCGCCGCGGCCACCAGCACCACGATGCCCACCGGCACATTGACCAGCAGCACCCAGCGCCAGGACAGGTACTCGGTGAGCACACCGCCGACCAGCGCACCCGCCGCGCCCCCGCCGGCGCCGACCGCGGTCCAGGTGCCGATGGCCCGGTTGCGGGCCGAGCCGGTCGGGAAGGTGGTGGTGAGGATGGTGAGGGTGGCCGGGGAGAGCACGGCCGCGCCGATGCCCTGAAGGGCGCGGGCGGCGATCAGCTGCCAGGGCTGCTGGGCGACGCCACCGGCGAGGCTGGCCGCGGTGAACAGCCCGAGCCCGGCGAGGAAGACCCGTTTGCGCCCGAAGAGGTCGGCCGCGCGCCCTCCGAGCATCAGGAACCCGGCGAAGGTGAGCGCGTAGGCGTTCACCACCCATTGCAGCGCGGTCTCGCCGAGTCCCAGGTCGTTACGCATCGACGGCAGCGCGACGTTCACCACCGATATGTCGAGCACCACCAGGAACTGTCCGGCGCAGGCGGCCAGCAGGACCGCCCACATGGGGGGCGAGGTGCGCGGGGCCCGGGCGGCGGCCGCGGTTTCCGAGGGGAGGGGCGCTGGGGTGGACATGACGGCGATGCTCGCATCCGGAACCCGTCATACGCATCGGCATTTCCGCGCATTTGGGTAGGGCGCGAGACCTAGGCGCTCCGCGGGAAGTGCCACGAGATGCCGTCGTGCGTCTGCGGCCGCATCGTGGCTGGTCGCGCCCGCGCGGCGGAGCCGCATATCGACACAGCCCCGCGCCCCTTCGGGGCGCTGCCCGAACCGTAGTGGACTTCCTCCGACCTGCTTAGGCACTCCGCTGGAGGTGTCGCGTGGGTGTGTCGCGATGCGTCGTCGGCCGACCGCGGCGCCGTCGTGGCTGCCTCCGACTCGCCTGGTACCTCCCGGTGGGCACCCGTCACGGGGCCGTGGCCGCGGGCCGTGGCCCCGGGCGCCGCGGGCCGGTGGCGGTGCGGCAGGATGAGCGGGTGACTCAGCCTGCTGCCGCCGCCGCGCCCGCGGCCCCCGATCGCACCGTGCTCGACGCCTTCGAGGCGGCGAAGGGCTTCATGCCGCTGGACGAGGGGCTCGCCCTGTACGCCGCGGCCGTGCGGGCGGCGGCGCCGGGGCTGCCGCTGGTGGAGGTCGGCACGTACTGCGGGCGCTCCACGATCCTGCTGGCCGACGCCGCCCGCGCGGCCGGGACGGTCGCCGTGACCGTCGACCACCACCGGGGCTCCGAGGAGCAGCAGCCGGGCTGGGAGTACCACGACCCGGAGGTGGTCGACCCCGAGGTGGGGCGGATGGACACGCTGCCCACGTTCCGCCGCACCCTCCACCGGGCGGGCCTCGAGGACCACGTCATCGCCGTGGTCGGGCGGTCCCCGCGGGTCGCGGCGGTGTGGGGGAAGCCGGTCGGGCTGGTGTTCATCGACGGCGGCCACACCGACGAGCACGCGAGCGCCGACTACGAGGGCTGGGCGCCGCATATCGCGCCGGACGGGCTGCTGGTGATCCACGACGTCTTCCCCGACCCGGCCGACGGCGGCCAGGCGCCGTACCGGATCTACCGCCGCGCGCTCGCCTCCGGCGCATTCACCGAGGTCTCCGCCACCCGCTCACTCCGCGTCCTGCGCCGCACAGCGGGTTCCCCGCCTGCCTGATCGCGAGGGCGCCCCGCCTGATCGCGACCACGCGACCGGGGCGCCCGGCTTGTCCCGCCGCCGCCCGTCTCCGGTGGCAGGCGGCGCCCGACGCCCCGTCCCCGCTGAGGCATCCGCGGCGAGCGCGCCCGCGCGGCCGGGGCCTGCCGGAAGGCCGGCGGCCGCCATGCCCGGTGACAAAGTGCGGCGCCCGCCCCGGCCGAGGCGACCCGGACGAGGCGGCGCGGCGGCGCGTCGAGGCGACCCGGATGAGGCGGCGCGGCCGCCGAGGGCTGGGCGGCCGGGCCCGCCGGGTCGCGACCCGCCCGGCGCCCGAGGGGCAGCGGGCGGGCCGCTACCATCGCCCGCGTGTCCTACGGCAGCTTTCCTCCAGAGCCCGGTCGTCGCCGCGGCACCCTCGCCATCGTCCTGGTGGCGCTGATACCGACCTGCTTCGTCGGCTGGCTGCTGTGGAGTTCCCTGGGCGGTTCGAAGGACGACGGGGCGGGCGGGGCGGGCGGGATGGGCGGGCCCACGACCTCCTCCACGTCCTCGCCGCCGCCCCCGTCGTCCGGCACGTCCGCCCCGCCCGCCCCGTCCGCCTCATCCGGGGAGCCCGGAAAGCCCGGAAAGCCCGGAGCGCCCGGGAAGCCCCTCGAGGGCAAGGTCGTGGTGATCGACCCCGGCCACAATCCGCACAACCGCGACCACCCCTCGCGGATCGCCCGGCTCGTGGACATCGGCACCGAGAAGAAGGAGTGCGACACCACGGGCACGGCCACCAACTCCGGCTACCCCGAGGCCTCCTTCACCCTCGATGTGGCGCGCCGCGCCCGTACCCTGCTCGAAGCGCGCGGCGCCACGGTGCGGTTCACCCAGGACGGCGACCGGCCGTACGGCCCGTGCGTGGACGAGCGCGCCGAGATCGGCAACAAGGCCCACGCCGACGCCGTGGTCTCCGTGCACGCGGACGGCGCGGCCGCCGGGGAGCGCGGCTTCCATGTGATCCTGCCCAAGTCCGTACGCGGCGGCGGCGCGGACACCTCCGCCATCACCGCGCCCTCCCGCCGGCTCGGCGAGCGGCTGCGCGGCGATTTCGCCAAGGCCACCGGCAGCGAGCCCGCGCAGTACATCGGCGACGGCAGCGGGTTGGACGTCCGGGGCGACCTGGGCGGGCTCAACCTCTCCACCGTTCCCAAGGTGTTCATCGAGTGCGGCAATATGCGCGACTCCCAGGACGCCGCCGAACTCACCGATACGGCGTGGCGGGAGCGCGCGGCGCGCGGTATCGCGCAGGGCATTACGGACTTCTTGAACGAGTAGGGCTTCCACAACCGAACGGGAGGTCACGACCGGGATACCGATGGGACACCCCCGGCCTCCGCGGCTGGATTCACCCGTACGATGGGGCCCACCCCCGACGCCTTCGCGCTATCGCGCCTGGCGGCAGCGCTCGTACAGACGAAACCGACAAAGGACCTCACGTTGAACATCCGCTCGCTCACTCGAGGCGACGGCGTGGTGATCGGAGCAGCGGTGTTGCTGTTCATCGCCTCCTTCCTCGACTTCTACACCGTCGACTGCGGCGGTAGCAGCTTCTGCAAGGACGCCGGTGAGAACGGATGGAAGTCCGACTTCTTCCCCGTACTGCCGTCGATCTTCCTGGCCGGTCTGATCGCCGCGGCGCTCATCGTCTCCGCTCGTTTCCAGCCCGCGGGCCGCAACCTCTTCGGGCTCTCGCTCGACCAGTGGGGCTCGGCGCTCGCGGTCTTCGCGGCCTGGAGCTCGCTGTGGACGATCATCGGTGGCCCGGACGGAGTCGACAAGGGCGTCGGGCAGATCCTCGGCCTGATCGCCACCCTGGCGATGGCGGCCGTCGCGCTGCTCACGCAGCGCGTCCCGGCTCTCAAGGCCCCGCTGATGAACGCCTCCGCCCCGGCCCCGACCCCGTACGGCGCCCAGGGCCCGCAGCCGGGGTACGGCTACCCCGGTCCGGGCGGTGCCCAGCCCGGCGCCCCCGCGCCGTACGGCACCCCGCAGCCGGGCCAGCCCGGCCCCGGTCAGCCGCAGCCCGGCCAGTCCTTCGGCGGCCAGCAGGCTCCGGCCCCCACCCCGCCGGCCGCGGGTGGCGGGGACTTCGCCCCGTTCTGGTTCGCGGTCCCGGTGGCCCGTCCGCTGTACGCGGAGGACGGCTCGTCGAGCACCATCGCCGAACTGGCCCCCGGCACCTGGTACCTCGCGGTGGAGCAGCGCGGTCAGGCGCTGGTCGCCCAGACGCAGGACGGCCGCCGCGGTGTGCTCCAGGACACCACGGGGATCCAGCGCGGCTGACCCGCACGTGCGCGTCGCATGACGTGACCGTGCGCGTCGCATGACGCACCCACGGCCCCTCGCCCGTAACGCTCGGGCGAGGGGCCGTTGCCATGTGCGGCCCCGGCCCGTACAGTCCGGCCGGTGTGCGGCTGACGTGCCGTCAGCCGCCGTTCTCCACCCTGTCCGGCGGAACGAGGGGGCTCGACATGCGGCTCGGTCTGGCGCTCGGCTACTGGGGCCGCGGCCCCGACCCCCACCATCTGGAACTCGCCCAGGAGGCGGAGCGGCTGGGCTATCACTCGGTGTGGACCGCCGAGTCCTGGGGCTCGGACGCCTTCACCCCGCTCACCTGGCTCGCCGCCCACACCACCCGGATCGCGCTCGGCACGGCGGTCGCGCAGATGGCCGCCCGCACCCCCACCGCCACCGCGATGCAGGCGCTCACCCTGGACCATCTCTCCGGCGGCCGGATGATGCTGGGGCTGGGGCTGTCCGGACCGCAGGTGGTCGAGGGCTGGTACGGACGCCCGTTCCCCAAGAGCCCGCTGACGGCGACCCGGGAGTATGTCGAGGTCATCCGGCAGGTGCTGAACCGCGAGGCACCGGTGCGGCTGGACGGGCGCTACCACCCGCACCCCTACGCCGGACCGGACGCCACCGGCCTCGGCAAACCCCTCAAGCCCATCGTCCATCCGCTGCGCGCCGACCTCCCGGTGCTGCTCGGGGCGGAGGGACCCAAGAACATCGCCCAGACCGTGCGCATCGCCGACGGCTGGCTGCCGCTGTACTGGTCGCCGTCGCGTACGGAGCTCTACCAGGCGACGCTGGCCGACGCCCGGGACGGCTTCATGGTGGCGCCGATGACACAGGTGCGGGTGTGCGCCGATGTGGCGGAGGGGCTGAAGCCGGTGAAGGCGATGCTCGGCTTCTACATCGGCGGGATGGGCCACGCGGCCCGGAACTTCCACGCCGATCTGATGGCCCGCTTCGGCTACGAGGCCGAGGCGCGCCGGGTGCAGGAGCTGTTCCTGGCGGGCCGGCGCGCGGAGGCGATCGAGGCGGTGCCGGACGCCTTCGCCGATGAGATCTCGCTGGTCGGGCCGCGGGAGCGGATCGCGGAGCGGCTGGAGTTGTGGCGCAAGGGGCCGATCACGGATCTGCTGGCGGTGGCGCCGGATGTGGAGACGTTGCGGGTGTTGGCGGAGCTGGGGGGCTGAAGCGGGGGCCGAAGCGCGGGCTGAGCACGGACTGAAGCGCTTCGTACGGGTGTGCGGTCGGGCTGGGTTTGGCCTCGCTTCGTAGGGCAACACGTGAGGCATGTCACGAAGTTATCGCCACGGAAGCAACCAGGCGGCGACCGTCGTGGCGGTCGTCGCGGACGTCATGGCCGTCATCCTCGGCCTCTGGATCCTGTTCGCCCTGCTCGACGCCAATCGGGCCAATGACCTCGTCACGGTGGTCCATGACGCGGCGAGCTGGCTTGCGGGCTGGTCCCATGACCTCTTCACGATGGACACGGACTGGCTCCGCACCGTCCTCAACTACGGCCTCCCGGCCGTGGTGTACCTCTTCATCGGCCACGCCATCGCGGGGCGGCTCCGCCGCGGCTAGGCGCTGTCCGGCGGGTCTTTCCCCTCCCCGCCCCTTCCCGAAACTGGGGCTCCGCCCCAGACCCCGGGGGCGCCCCGAAGGGGCGCGGGGAACTGTGCGATCAGCCACGACGGCGTCGCGGACGACCGACGGCAGGTCGGGGCACTACCCCGGGGTCTGGGGCGGAGCCCCAGTCGTGGGAAGGGGCGGGGAGGGGAACAGCCCGCCGCAGGCGTCACCCCACCCGGACAGCACACCTACGCACAGCAGTCCGAGTCCAACCCCCGCGGCAGCCCCTCCCCGCCGAAGACGGCCGTCGTCGCCTCGTCACCACCCAGCGCCGCCACGGCGAGCAGCAGCGACCCGGCCGTCCACGTCGTCCGCTCCTCCGGCCACACCGCGTCGTCCTCGAAGACGTAGCCGGTCCAGTACATGCCGTCCTCGGCGCGCAGCGTCGGCTGGATCCACCGCAGGATGTCCACCGCGCGGTCGGACTCCCCCATCGCCCAGAGCGCGAGCGCCAGTTCGCAGCTCTCGCCGCCGGTGACCCAGGGGTTGGGCGAGACACAGCGCACCCCGAGCCCGGGGACCACGAAGCGGTCCCAGCCCTCCTCGATGCGCTCCTTGGCGGCGGCGCCGGTGACCGCGCCGCCGAGGACCGGGTAGTACCAGTCCATCGAGTAGCGGTGCTTGTCCAGGAACCGCTCGGGGTGGTGGCGTATGGCGTGGCCGAGCAGCCCGGCCGACAGCTCCCAGTCGGGCTGGGGCTCCTCGCGGTGCTCCGCGATGGCCAGCGCGCAGCGCAGCGCCTGGTAGACGGAGGAGGAGCCGGTCAGCAGGGCGTCGGAGTCCACGGTGCCGTCGGCGCGGTGCCGCCAGCCGATCTGGCCGCCGCTCTGCTGGAGCCCGAGCACGAACTCGACGGCGGCGAAGACGGTGGGCCAGATCTGGTCGAGGAAGGCGTCGTCGCCCGTGGAGAGGTAGTGGTGCCAGGCGCCGACCGCCACGTAGGCGCAGAAGTTGGACTCCCGGCCGCGGTCGGTGGGGTCGGTGGCGGCCACGCCGTCCGGGGTGTCGGGGTAGGCCGCGTACCAGGAGCCGTCGGGGTTCTGGTGCCGGGCCAGCCAGCGGTAGGCGGCCGTGGCGCGCTCGTGCTCGCCCGCCGCGTCCAGCGCCATCGCGGACTCGATGTGGTCCCAGGGGTCGAGGTGGTGGCCGCGGAACCACGGTATGGCGCCGTCCGCGCGCTGCACGGCGGCGATGCCCTCCACCGTGCGCAGCACCTGCTCGGGGCTGAGCACCCCGGGCAGCGCGAGCCGTTCGGTGCGGGGGCCGGGGCGGGGGCCGGGGCGCGGTCCGAGCGCCGTCACGCCCGGTCCTCACGCGGGGCGTGGGGCTTGGTCGCGTACGCCACGAAACTCTTGCCGATGACGGGGTTCAGGGCGCGCTCGGCGAGCCGCGTGGCCAGCGGCTTCTTCATGATGTCCCACACCAGCAGCCGGTGGTACGCGCGCACCGGCAGCGCCTTGTCGTTGTCCACCCCGAAGGCGCACTTGAGCCACCAGTAGGGGCTGTGCAGCGCATGGGCGTGGTGGGTGCCGTACGGCCGCAGTCCGGCCTCGCGCATCCGCTCCAGCAGCTCATCGGCGCGGTAGATGCGGATATGGCCGCCCTCGACCTCGTGGTAGGCGTCCGACAGCGCCCAGCAGACCTTCTCCGGGCCGTAGCGCGGCACGGTGACGGCGATCCGGCCGCCGGCCTTAAGCACCCGCACCATCTCGGCGAGCACGCCCTTGTCGTCGGGTATGTGCTCCATCACCTCGGAGATGATGACCACGTCGAAGCTGTCGTCGGGGAACGGCAGGGCGAGGGCGTCGCCCTCCATGGCGGTGGCCGTGGCGCCCGCCGGGGCCTCACCGGCCTCCTTCATGGCGGCGAACCACTTGGCCACCTCGCGTATCTCCGCGCCGTTGCGGTCGAGCGCCACGACCTGGGCGCCGCGCCGGTAGCACTCGAAGGCGTGCCGTCCGGCGCCACAGCCGAGGTCGAGGACGCGATCGCCGGGGGCGAGGGGGAAGCGGGAGAAATCGACGGTCAGCACGGGGGGTCTGCTTTCGTCCGGCGGATTCGTGAGGCGGGAGAGGTCGGGGGGAGTCGGGGGGAGAGGCAGGAGTCGGGCACGGGGCGGGGGCTCAGCGGCGGGCGGCGGTCCGCGCGGCGGCTCCGATCGCCTGGCGGTACTGCTCGACGGTGCCGCGCGCGGCCTGCTCCCAGGTGAAGCGCCGCAGCACCCGTTCCCGGCCCGCCGCGCCCAGCCGCCGTCTGAGGTCGGCGTCGCCCAGCAGCCGGGTCAGGGCCGCGGCGAGCGCGTCGGCGTCGCCGGGCGGTACGGCCAGACAGGTCTCGCCGTCGGCCCCCGCGACCTCGGGGATCGCGCCGCCGGTGGTGGCGACCAGCGGGGTGCCGGTGGCCATGGCCTCGGCGGCGGGCAGCGAGAACCCCTCGTACAGCGAGGGCACACAGGCGATCTGGGCGCCGCGCACCAGGTCCACCAGTTCGGCGTCGCTGATGCCCTTGACGAACTCGACGGCGTCCTCGAGCCCGTGGCGCGCCATGGTGGCGGCCACCGGCCCCTCCTCCGGCCGCTTGCCGACGACGACCAGATGCGCCTCGGGGTTCTTGGTGCGGACCTTGGCGAGCGCCTCGATCAGATACACCAGGCCCTTGAGCGGCACATCGGCGCTGGAGGTGGTGACGATGCGGCCGGGGGTCTCCGGGACGGCGGGGTCGGGCGAGAACAGGCCGGTGTCCGCGCCGATGTGCACCACATGGATCCGGTCCGGCCGCACCCCGAGGTCCTCCACGATCTCCCGGCGGGAGGAGCCGGAGACGGTGAGCACCGAGGGCAGCCGCCGGGCCACCCGCTTCTGCATCCGGGTGAAGCCGTACCAGCGGCGTACGGAGAACCGGCGCTTCCAGCCCTCGGCGGCATCCAGCTCCAGCTGCCGGTCGACGGTGATCGGGTGGTGGATGGTGGTCACCAGCGGGAAGCCGAGCTTCTCCAGGCCCAGCAGCCCGTAGCCCAGCGTCTGATTGTCGTGGACGACGTCGAACTGGCCGGGGCGCGCCGCGAGATGGCGGCGGGCGCGCAGGCTGAAGGTGAGCGGCTCGGGGAAGCCGCCGGTCCACATGGTGGAGACCTCCAGGGCGTCGATCCAGTCCCGGTACTCCTCCCGCCGGGGGGTGCGGAACGGGTCGGGCTGGCGGTAGAGGTCCAGGCTGGGCAGCTCGGTGAGGGTGACGCCCTCCCCGGCGTCGAGCACCGGGTACGGCTGGGCGCCGATGACCTCGACGGTGTGGCCGAGCCGGGCGAGTTCGCGGGAGAGGTGGCGCACATAGACGCCCTGGCCCCCGCAGAACGGATTCCCCTTGTAGCTGAGCAGCGCGATGCGCAGCGGCCGTTCCTCGGTGGGTTCCTCGGTGGCGGTGGGGGGTGCTGCTCGAAGCGGGTCGGCCCCGGTCTCCTGCGCGGCCTCTGCGGTCACTCGCGCCCCCTCCTTGGTGCAGTTCAGCGGGAGCGTATCCGCTTCCGTTTATCTAGAACAAGTTTCACTACGCATCCCCTGAGGAGTCACGAAGATACCTGCCCCCGGTGACCTCTCCAGGGCCGGGGCAGGTGATCCCTACCACTCGGTAGCCGGGACCTGAGGAGAAGTTGACGGCCGGGGTGCGCACCGGGCGCAAGCCCCCGCCGACGCGACCGCGGGCGCCGCGCGGCAGCAACCTGTCTCAACTGCGCGGACACGGGCGCTTCACGAGGGACCCGCGCTAGCCTAGAACGAGTTCCAGTGACTCGCAGGCCCGGGACGGTCCTGCCATCATGCACGATGTCCGCTTGTCGCCGACCCGCAGACGCAACACATTCGAAGTGGGACAAATGACCGCAGAAGTCAAGCCGGCCGCCCTCCAGCTGACCGAGCGGCAGGAGGCGCGCCGCCGGCGCATCCTGCACGCCAGCGCCCGGCTGGCCAGCCGGGGCGGCTTCGACGCGGTCCAGATGCGCGAGGTCGCGGAGAACTCCGGGGTGGCGCTCGGCACCCTCTACCGCTACTTCCCCTCCAAGGTCCATCTGCTGGTCGCCACGATGCAGGATCAGCTCCAGCACATGCACGAGACGCTGCGCAAGCGGCCGCCGACCGAGGAGGAACCGGCCGCCCGGGTCGCCCAGACGCTGATGCGCGCCTTCCGCGCGCTCCAGCGCGAACCCCATCTGGCCGATGCGATGGTGCGCGCGCTCACCTTCGCCGACCGGTCGGTCAGCCCGGAGGTGGACACGGTCTCCCGGCTCACCACCGCGATCATCCTCGACGCGATGGGCTTGGACGAGGCTCCGACGGCCGAGCAGCTCTCGGCGGTCCGCGTCATCGAGCACACCTGGCACTCGGCGCTGATCACCTGGCTCTCCGGGCGTGCCTCGATCGCCCAGGTGAAGATCGACATCGAGACCGTCTGCCGTCTGATCGACCTCACCGCCCCGCCCCCGGCCCGCTAGCCGCCCCGACCCCGCCCCACTAGCCGGACAGACGGCGGCCCGCTAGCCGGACGGACGGCGCAACCGGACGGCACAACAAGGGGCGCGCGCGCCAATTCTTGCGCCCCTTCGAGCTCCTGGACGGGGTTTATGCGCCCTCGCGCCCCCCATTGGCTCAAATTCCGCGTTCAGCCCCTGCCCAATCCCGGTATTCATGAACGGCGCGCGACAGAGCGACAACGGCGCGCGACGAGAGAAACGCATCGTGGGGGGTGGAGAAGTTCGTGATCCGGTTACTTCTGGTACACGAGTCAGGATTGCTGAGATCGGCCCTGGCATCCGTGATAGGGGCCGAACCAGACATCGAGGCGGCAGCGTGCTCCTGGCGCGACGCGCGTAGCAGGGCCCGTTCCTTGCAGCCGCAGGTGTGCGTGGTGGACACGGACAGCCCGGCGGCCGACAAGGCGGCACGGAAGGGCGAGTGGGGGAAGTTCGTGGCCGCCGCCTCTCGGGAGGGCGGGGACTGCGGGCTGCTGGTACTGGTCAACTCGGAGCGGCCGGGCCCACTGCGCCGCGCGCATGAGGCCCGGGCGCTCGGCTACGTGGACAAGGACGCACCGCCGCAACGGCTGGTCGAGGCCATACGGCAGGTGGCGAAGAAGGAGCGGTACGTGGACGACGCGCTCGGCTACGGCTTCCTCCAGGCGGCCAAGATCCCGCTGACCGAGCGGGAGTTGGGCGTGCTGTCGCTGGCCGCCGACGGCGCCTCCATACCGGAGATCGCCCGTACGCTGCATCTGTCCACCGGGACGATCCGCAACTACCTGGCCGCGATCACCCGGAAGACCGGGGCGCGCAACCGCGTGGACGCCATACGGATATCGCAGTGCGAGGGCTGGGTCTGAGATCGCGGTACGGGGGCCGCCGGCCCGGCGGCCGGCGGGGTCAGGCCCCGCCAACGGCGGCCAGGAGAGCTACTCGTCGGGGGGAAAGACCTGTTCACCGGTTTCCGACAGCCGGATGGCGATCGCCTCGACCGGGCAGCCCTCGGCCGCCGCCAGCACCGCCTCGGAGGCGTCGGTCTCCGTCTCGACCGGATGCGACTGCCGCGCCCCGTCGAGCCGGAAGCCGCCGGGGGCGGTGCTCACGCACATCCCCGAGCCGATGCACACGCCGCGGTCCACCTCGATCCGCCAGCGGTCCCCCATCAGCTCGGCTCCCCGTCCCAGCCCTGGGGCAGGTGGATCATCTTGTGCTCCAGGTACGCGGAGAACCCCTCCGGGCCGAACTCCCTGCCCAGACCGGAGTTCTTGTAGCCGCCGAACGGCCCGAGCATGTCGAGGCTGAAGGTGTTGACCGAGTAGGTGCCGGTGCGGACGCGCCGCGCGAAGTCGATGCCGTGCCCGACGTCCGCCGTCCAGACGGAGCCGGACAGCCCGTACTCGGAGTCATTGGCGATCCGGGCCGCCTCCTCCTCGTCCCCGTACGGCAGCAGACAGATCACCGGGCCGAAGATCTCCTCACGGGCGATCCGCATGTCGTTGCCGACGTCGCCGAAGAGCGTGGGCTCCACGTACCAGCCGGTCTCCTGGGCCTCCGGACGGCCGCCGCCGGTCAGCACCTTGGCGCCCTCCCGCTGGCCCAGCGCGATGTAGTCCAGCGACCGCTTCTGCTGCCGCCGCGCCACCAGGGGCCCCACCTGGGTGGCCGGATCCAGCGGGTCGCCGACGACCAGGGCGGAGGCGGCGGCGGCGAACCGCTCGGCGATCTCGTCGTAGCGGGCGCGCGGCGCGAGGATCCGGGTCTGGGCCACACACGCCTGACCGTTGTTCATCCAGGCGTTGGGCACGATCCCGGCGACGGCCGCCTCCAGGTCCGCGTCCGGCAGGATCACCGCGGCCGACTTGCCGCCCAGCTCCAGCGTGACCCGGGTCAGCTGGCGCGAGGCCACCTCCATCACCCGCTTGCCGGCCGCGACCGAGCCGGTGAACGACACCTTGTCCACGCCCGGGTGGCCGACCAGGTACTCGCTGACCTCGCGGTCGGCCGGAAGGATCGACAGCACCCCCTCGGGCAGCCCCGCCTCGGCCGCGATCTCCGCCAGGATGTAGGAGTCCAGCGGTGTCTCGGGCGACGGCTTGAGGATCACCGCGCACCCCGCGAGCAGCGCGGGCGCCAGCTTCGCGGCGGCCACGAACTGCGGTACGTTCCACGGCACCACGGCCGCGACCACCCCGACCGGCTCCCGCCGCACCAGCAGCGGGCCGAGCACCCCGGCCCGCCGCTCCTCGAAGACGAAGTCGCGGGCCACGGTGATGGCCGCGTCCCACACCATCATCGCGCCGAGCGCCTGGGCGAGGACGCTCCAGGAGTACGGGGAGCCGTTCTGCGCGCTGATGACCCGGGCGATCTCCTCATGGCGTACGGCGATGGCGTCCTTGATCCGGGTGACCACCGCGATCCGCTCGTCCAGGCTCGTCCGGGCCCAGGGGCCCTCGTCGAACGCCGTACGCGCCGCCGCGACCGCCCGCTCCACATCGGCGCGGGAGGCGTGCGGCACCCGGCCGATGATCTGCTCGGTGTGCGGCGAGACGACCTCGATGGTGTCCTCGCCCGCCGGATCGGCCAGCGCGCCGCCGATGAAGAGCTGCCCGTGCTCGATGAGGTCGTTCATCGCTGATGCCTTCCGGCCGACGCCATGGGAGGCAGCGAATATCTGACGCTGCATCAGAACTGATACCAGTTCTAGCTATAGTGGGCAATCCTTGTGTCGAGGAGAGGGGGAGCCGATGGCGCAGGTGACGCGGGCGACGCGGGTGACACGGGTGACCGACCATGGCGGTGGAGTGTGGAGCATCCCGGTCCCGATCCCCGACAACCCGCTCGGGCACACCCTGGTCCACCTCCTCGACACCGATCGCGGCCCGGTCCTGATCGACACCGGCTGGGACGACCCCACGGCCTGGGACACCCTCACCGCCGGGCTCGCCGCGTGCGGCGCCTCCGTCTCCGACGTCCACGGCGTCCTCGTCACCCATCACCATCCCGACCACCACGGGCTGTCCGGCCAGGTGCGGGAGGCGTCCGGGGCGTGGATCGCCATGCACACCGCCGACGCCCAGGTCGTCCGGCGCACCCGGGAGGCCGAGCCCTCCCGCTGGCTGGACTATCTGGAGGAGAAGCTCGCCGCGGCCGGGGCGCCCGAGGAGCATCTGGCCCCGCTGCGCGCCACCCGCGCGTCCGGCCGTACGAACCTCCCGGGGCAGCGGGCCGCGCTCCCCGACCGCGAGATCGTCCCCGGTGAGCTCCTCGATCTGGCGGGCCGCCGGCTGCGGGCGATCTGGACCCCCGGCCACACCCCCGGCCATGTCTGCCTCCACCTCGAAGAGGCCCATCCGGCGGCCGGGGAGGGCCCGCCCGGCCATGGCCGTCTGTTCTCCGGTGACCATCTGCTGCCCGAGATCACCCCCCATATCGGGCTCTACGAGGACCCCGACGACATGACCGTCACCGACCCCCTCGGCGACTACCTCGACTCCCTCGAACGCGTCGCCGCGCTCGCCCCGGCCGAGGTGCTCCCCGCCCATCAGTACGCCTTCACCGACGCCCCGGCGCGGGTGCGCGCGCTGCTGGACCACCATGAGGAGCGGCTGGCCGGGCTGCTGGCGCTGCTCACCACTCCGCTCACCCCGTGGCGGCTCGCCGAGGCCATGGAGTGGAACCGCCCGTGGGAGCAGATCCCCTTCGGCTCCCGCAATATCGCGGTCTCGGAGGCGGAGGCGCACGTGCGCCGGCTGGTGAAGCTGGGCAGGGCGGAGGCGGTGCCGGGTAGCAATCCGGTGATGTACCAAGCGATTTGAGTGACGTATGGGGTGCCGGTCCGACGAACCGGAAGCTAGCCTTACCCGGCCTGGCGCACACCCGCGCACACCCCCGTGACAGCCGTATCAGCAGGAGCATGCGTGACGAGCCCCACCCGCGATTCCGACCCGACTCCAGGTCCGACGGCCGCCCCGGCGCCGCCCCCGGGCTGCCCCGCGCACTCCGGCCAGGCCCCGACCGGGGCAGGGCTCGAGTCGCTGCACGGCCCCGAGTTCGCCGCCGACCCGTCCGCCACCTACGCCCGGCTGCGGGCACACGGGCGGATCGCGCCGGTGGAGCTGGCGCCCGGCGTCCCCGTCTCGCTCGTCACCAGCTATCAGACCGCGCTGGACATCCTGCGCGGCCCCGAGACGTTCTCCAAGGACGCGCGCCACTGGCAGGCGCTCACCGATGGCACCATCCCCATGGACAACCCCGTGGTGCCGATGATGATGTACCGGCCGAACGCGCTGTGCAGCGACGGCGAGGAGCATCACCGGCTGCGCGCGGCGATCTCCGACACCCTCGACCGCCTGGACATCCACGCGCTGCGCCGCTACGTGGAGCGGAGCGCCGACTTCCTGATCGACCTCTTCGGCCCCAGGGGCGAGGCCGATCTGCTCAAGGAGTACTCCGCCCGGCTCCCCCTGCTCGTCTTCAACCAGCTCTTCGGCTGCCCGCCCGAGCTGAGCGACAAGCTGGTCCGGGCGCTCTCGGCGCTCTTCGACGTCACCGAGGACTCCGAGCAGG
The DNA here is from genome assembly GCF_052665095.1 of Streptomyces sp. NEAU-174. Classification (NCBI taxonomy): domain Bacteria; kingdom Bacillati; phylum Actinomycetota; class Actinomycetes; order Kitasatosporales; family Streptomycetaceae; genus Streptomyces; species Streptomyces sp. NEAU-174. The sequence goes on from NZ_JBQTCE010000019.1 coordinate 29,338, forward strand.
CCAACGCGCTCCTCGCGGAGACCCTCTTCCAGCTCATCGCCCTCAAACGGGAGAATCCGGGCCCGGACATGACGTCCTGGCTGATCGCCCACCCCGCCGAGCTCACCGACGAGGAACTGATCCACCAGATCGTCGTCCTCGTCGGCGCGGGCACCCAGCCCCAGCAGAACCTGATCTGCAACGGGCTGTTGCTCCTGCTCTCCGACGAACGGTTCCGGGGCGATCTCGCGGGCGGCACCATGCTGATCGAGGACGCGCTCAACGAGGTCCTGTGGAAGGACCCGCCGCTGGCCAACTTCTGCGTCCACTACCCGCGCCATGACGTCACGGTCGACGGACACCGGCTGCCCAAGGGCGACCCCGTCGTCATCAGCCTGGCCGCCGCCAACAACGACCCGTACCTGCTGTCCAACCGGCGCGGCAACCGGGCCCATCTGGCGTGGAGCGCGGGCCCGCACACCTGCCCCGCGAAGGACCCGGCCCAGCTGATCGCCTCCGTCGCCATCGAGAAACTGCTCGACCGCCTGCCCGATCTCGAACTCGCCGTCCCCGCCGAGAAGCTGGAGTGGCGCCCCGGCCCCTTCCACCGGGCCCTGGCCGCCCTGCCGGTGCGCTTCCCCCGGACCGCCGCCAAGTCCGACGAGGCACTGGCCGAGATGGCGGCGGCGGCGACCGCGGCCATCTCGGGCGCCGTGGGCCGCACACCCACGGTCACCCGCGCGGACACCCCGAACGACGGCTCCGGCGAAACCCCGGCCACCGCGTCCACCACCACGGAGCCGCGACCGGCGCCCGATTCCGGCGCCGAGCACGAGGCCCGACGCCGCTGGTGGAAGTCCCTGGCCCAGTGGTGGCGCCGCGGATAGCGGAAGCTGTCGGGCCCGAGTTGTCGGATTGCCGGGTGGTGCCCGGCCGCGTAGCGTCGCGGCGCATGACCCCGACGCTGCGCACCGCGCGCCTGCTGCTCGAGCCGTACCGGCCCGAGGACGAGGACGCCTTCGTGGCCCTGTTCCAGGACCGGCGGGTGTGCCGCTGGCTGGGGGACGGGAGGCTCACCCCGGAGGCCGAGGACCGGGCGCTGTTCGGACGGATCTTCACCAAGGTCTACGCCCGGCGGCTGTTCGACGTATGGGCCGTCCGCGAGGACGGCCGGTACGTCGGCCATGCCGAGATCAAGCCGACCGAGGTCGTCGGCGGCCACGAGATCGTCTACGCGCTGGCGCCGGAGGCGTGGGGGCGCGGCCTGGGGACCGAGCTGACCGGGGCGATCGTCGGCCACGGCTTCGGCACGCTCGGGCTGAGCGAGGTGCACGCCACCGTGATGGCGGCCAACGAGGCGTCGCTGACCCTGCTCACCCGGCTCGGTTTCACACACCGACGTGATATCGAGGAGGAGGACGGCACGACGACGCGCTGTCTCGCGGTCGTCCGGGGTGACGGCCGTTTCGGCGACAGTGAGCGGTGGGCGGCTGAGGGCGGCTGAGGGCGGCCGACAAGTCGGCGGATAAGCTGTCCGTAAACTTCATACGCGTCCGATCGGGGGAAGCCGGTGTGATTCCGGCGCTGACCCGCAACCGTGAGCGCGCCCCGTGGGGCGCAGGAGCCGGAACACCCGGGCGGGCGCGACGACGCAGGCTCCCGCCGCCGGACGACCGGTGGCGGCACCGTCGAGGTATGCGGAGCTGAGCCGGGTGCCAGGCGTGCCGCGGAGCGTTCCGCGTGCGGCGCGGCTGGACGGCCGTGCGCGGCTGCGTGCGCCCGTCCACCGACCGAGAGGCACCACAGCCATGAACATTCGCCGCAGCGTGGCGGCTCTTTCCCTCTGCGCCGCACTGGGCGCGGCCGCCGCGCCTGCCGCCGTGGCCGACGACGGCCAGGGCGGACGGGCCGAGGGGCTCTACGGCGCCAAGGACCCGAAGTTCGACGGGGTGTGGCGGCAGTCGCTGGCGCTGCTGGCCCAGGACGCGGTGGGCGTCACCCCGGCGAAGTCGGCCGTCGACTGGCTGGCGGGACAGGGGTGCGCGGACGGCGGCTTCGCGGCGTACCGCGCGGATACGTCCAAGGCGTGCGACCCGGAGAAGGGCGAGTTCACGGACGCGACGGCGGCGGCGGTCCAGGCGCTGGCCGCGGTGGGCGGCCGTTCCGGCACCGTGGAGAAGGGCATCGGCTGGCTGAAGCGCCACCAGAACGCGGACGGCGGCTGGGGCATGAACCCGGGCGGCCCGAGCGACGCCAACTCCACGGCGGCGGCGATCGGCGCCTTCGCCGCCACCGGCCAGGACCCGGCGAAGGTGACGTCGGCCGCGGGCAAGGGAGCCGCGGGCGAGGGGGCTGTGGACAAGGGGGCCGCGGGCGAGGGCGGCAAGACCCCGTACGACGCGCTGCTCGGCCTGCAACTGGACTGCTCGGCGAAGGCCGAGGAGCGCGGGGCATTCGCGTACACCGCCGCCAAGGGCAAGCCCGTCGCCAATGAACTGGCCACCGCGAGCGCCGCGCTGGCCGCGCAGGGCAAGGGGTTCGTCTTCGAGACCGTCGGCAAGGACGGCGGCGCCGAGCCGAAGCCGCTGCGCTGTGAGAAGGGGAAGGACGGGGCCGACGCCCCGAAGGACGCCGCCGAGGCCGCCCTGGCCCACCTCACCCGCGTCATGTCCGACACCGATGCGCACCTGAAGTCCGCGATGCCCGGTGCCAAGGACCAGCCCGACTTCGGCGGCACGGCCGACGCGGTGGTGGCGCTCGCCGCCGGGGAGCACAGCGCGGCCGCGGGCAAGCCCCTCCAGTGGCTCCAGAGCAAGGACAGCGGCGCGGCGGCCTGGGCCAAGGGCGACCCCGGCGCCCTCGCCAAACTGATCCTCGCGGCCCACGCGGCCGGCGCCGACCCCCGCGACTTCGGCGGCGCCGACCTCGTCAAGCAGCTCAACGCCACCGGCCCGAAGCCCGAGGCGGCGGCCCCGGGCGCGGAGTCGGACGGGAACGGCAAGAGCGAGGAGAAGAAGGACGACGACGGCGGCGGGGTCGGCGGCGTCTGGTGGACGGTCGGCGTCTGCGCGGTCGCCGGCATGGGCATCGGCTTCCTGCTGAGCGGCCGGAAGAGGCGACAGCTTTGAGCCCGCGTGCATATGTGGCACCGGTCCGCACCGGCGCGGCTTCGGCCCCGCGCACCGGCGCGGCCTCGGTCCCGCGCACCCGCGCGGCACGGGTCCGGTATGCCTCCTCGGCACCGGTACCGCCCGCCCGCACGGCCCAGGCCCGGCGCGCGGACGCGGCTCCCCCCACGCACGCCCAGGCAGCGTCGCCCCTGCACGCGCCGGCGGCCACGGCCCCGCACACGGACGCGGCTTCGGTCCCGCACACCCGCACCCGCACCCGCGCGCGTTTCGCCCGGTGCGGCCGCGCGGCCCGGTTCTCGCTGTCCGCCGTCGCCTCGGTGCTGCCCGTCGTGGCCCTTCTCGCGATGGCCTGCGCGGCGCCCGCGCAGGCCGCGGACGGGTACCGCTACTGGTCGTTCTGGCAGCGGGGCGGGGACGGCGGCAGTTGGAGCTATGCCACGCAGGGGCCCTCCTCGGCGCGGCCCGGCGATGGCGACATGATCGGCTTCCGCTTCGCGGTCAGCGAGGACTCCGACGACGCCACCCGGCCGCGCGGCATGGCCGATTTCGCCGCCGTCTGCGCCGACACCCCGGCCACGGACGGCACCAAACGGGTCGCGGTGGTCATCGACTTCGGTACGGCCACCGACGCACCCGACCGCCGGACGCCGCCCGCGCCCCGTACCGAGTGCGCACGGGTCGGCGAGGACGTGTCCGCCGGGGAGGCACTCGCCGCCGTCGCGAAGCCGCTGCGCTACAACTCCGCCGCGCTGCTCTGCGCCATCTCCGGCTATCCGGAGACGGGCTGCGGGGACAAGGTGAGCACCTCCGTGGACGCCCACGCCGCCCCGAAGGGGGACGGCGGCAAGGCGGGCGACGGCGGCTCGGGCCCCTCGGCCGGGCTGATCGGCGGGCTCGCCGCCGTCGTGCTGCTCGGCGCCGCGGCGGTCTGGCAGGCGCGCCGCCGTCGCGGATGAGCGCACGGAAGACCGCCATGGCACCGCGCACCACGCCCGAGGCCACCGCCCCGCGCCACCGGGGCGTCGGGTTCCGCGCCCGGCCAACTGGCGGTACCCCGCGCGGCGGAAGCGCCCTACACGCCGGGGCCTGGTGGCTGTGGGCGCTCGGGCTGGCCACGGCCGCGTCCCGGACCACCAACCCGCTGCTGCTCGGGCTGCTGATCGCGGTCGCGGGCTATGTGGTGGCCGTACGGCGCACGGACGCGCCATGGGCCCGCTCGTACACCGCGTTCCTCAAGCTCGGTCTCGTCGTGCTGGCCATCCGGCTGTTCTTCGCGGTCTTCTTCGGCTCGCCGATCCCCGGGACGCGGGTGCTCTTCACGCTCCCCGAAGTCCCGCTGCCCCACTGGGCACAGGGGGTCCGCATCGGCGGCCGGGTGTCGGCCGAGGGGCTGGTGTTCGCGCTGTACGACGGGCTGCGGCTGGCCACCCTGCTGATCTGCGTCGGCGCCGCGAACGCCCTCGCCAGCCCGGCGCGGCTGCTCAAGTCGCTGCCCGGCGCGCTCTACGAGGCCGGGGTCGCGGTCGTCGTGGCGATGACCTTCGCGCCCCATCTGGTGGCGGACGTGCAGCGGCTGCGCTCCGCCCGCAGGCTGCGCGGCCGCCCCGACCGCGGGGTGAAGGCGCTGCTCCAGGTCGGACTGCCGGTGCTGGAAGGCGCGTTGGAACGCTCGGTGGCCCTGGCGGCGGCCATGGACGCGCGTGGCTACGGCCGCACCGCCCAGGTCCCGCCCGCCGTCGCCCGTACCACCACCGCGCTGACGCTGGGCGGGCTGCTCGGCGTGTGCTGCGGCACGTACGGCCTGCTCGCCGCCGAGGGCGCAGGCTACGGTCTGCCGCTGCTGCTCGCCGGACTCGCCGCCGCGCTCGGCGGGCTGTGGCTGGGCGGCCGCCGCTCGGTGCGCAGCCGCTACCGCCCGGACCGCTGGGGCGTACGGGCGTGGCTGGTGGCGGGGTCGGGGGCGGCGGTCGCGGCACTGATGATCCGGGCCGCCTCCTACGCCCCGGAGGCCCTCCAGCCATCGGTCGTCCCGCTCGCCACCCCGACCCTGCCGCTGTGGCCCGCGGCGGCGGTGCTCCTGGGCCTGCTCCCGGCCGTCGCGTCCCCGGCACCGACAGCGACACCGGCCCGCGAACCAGCCCGCGAACCGGCCCCGCCGGAAGACGCCCCCACCAAACCGGCCCACGCCCGGGACCGGCAGCGCCCGGAATCCCCCGGCCCCGACACCCGGTCCCCGGCCAAGCGGCACCCGCGCCCCGACGACGCGGCCACGGATCCGTCCCCAAACCCCGAGACTCACCCCACCGCACACACCCCGCCCCGCGCCCAAGGCGATGCGCGAGCCGAGGCGGGGCCCGAGGAGGCCACGCAGTGATCCGCTTCGAGCAGGTGTCGGTCCACTACGACGGCGCGGCGCGGCCCGCCCTCGCGGGGGTGGAGCTGACCGTCCCCGAGGGCGAGCTGTGTCTGCTCGTGGGCCCGTCCGGGGTCGGTAAGTCGACACTCCTCGGGGCCGTCTCCGGTCTCGTACCGCATTTCACCGGTGGCACCCTGCGCGGCCGCGTCACCGTCGCGGGCCGGGACACCCGTACCCACAAGCCGCGTGAACTCGCCGACGTCGTCGGCACCGTGGGCCAGGATCCGCTCGCGCACTTCGTCACCGACACCGTCGAGGACGAGCTGGCGTACGGCATGGAGTCGCTCGGCATCGCCCCGGACACCATGCGCCGCCGGGTCGAGGAGACGCTGGACCTGCTGGGACTCGCCGAGCTGCGGGACCGTCCCATCGCCACGCTCTCCGGTGGGCAGCGGCAGCGCGTGGCGATCGGCTCGGTGCTCACCACCCACCCCCGCGTCCTCGTGCTCGACGAGCCGACCTCCGCGCTGGACCCGGCCGCGGCCGAGGAGGTGCTGGCCGTGCTTCAGCGGCTGGTGCACGACCTGGGCACCACGGTCCTGATGGCCGAACACCGCCTCGAACGCGTGGCGCAGTACGCGGACCAGATGATCCTGCTCCCCTCCCCCGGCGCCGCCCCGCTGACCGGCGCACCCGCCGAGCTGCTGCCGGTGTCGCCCGTCCAGCCGCCCGTGGTGGCGCTGGGCGCCCTCGCGGGGTGGCCGGCGCCGGTGCCGCTGTCCGTACGGGACGCCCGCCGCAAGGCGGGACCGCTGCGCGAGCGACTGGCGCCGCTCGCCCCGCGCCTGGTGGCAGACCCGCCGCCGGGCGGGCCTGTGGTCGAGGTGGCGCGGCTGTCCGTACGCCACGGCCGGGTGGAGGCGCTGCGCGGGGTGGACCTGACGGTGCGGCCGGGCGAGACGGTGGCGCTGATGGGGCGCAACGGCGCGGGCAAGTCCACGCTTCTGGCCAGCCTGGTCGGGCTGCACGAACCCGCCTCGGGCTCGGTGCGGGTCGGCCCGGACCGGGTCGTACCGCACCGCACTCGCCCCGCCCAACTGCTGCGCCAGGTCGGCCTCGTACCGCAGGAGCCGCGCGATCTGCTCTACGCGGACACGGTCGCCGCCGAGTGCGCGGCGGCCGACCAGGACGCGGGCGCGGCGCCCGGCACCTGCCGTGACCTGGTCGGCCGGCTGCTGCCGGAGGTGGCGGACACCGCCCATCCGCGCGATCTGTCGGAGGGGCAGCGGCTGGCGCTCGCCCTGTCCGTCATCCTCACCGCCCGGCCGCCCCTGCTGCTGCTCGACGAGCCCACGCGCGGGCTCGACTACGCGGCGAAGGCGCGCCTGGTGGAGGTGGTGCGCGGGCTGGCCGCGGACGGCCACGCGACCGTACTGGCCACCCACGACGTGGAGCTCGCCGCCGAACTCGCCCACCGCGTCGTCATCCTGGCCGAGGGCGAGGTGGTCGCGGACGGCCCCACGGCGGAGGTGGTGGTCTCCTCCCCCGCCTTCGCCCCCCAGGTGGCCAAGGTGCTGGCCCCACTGCCGTGGCTGACGGTGCCGCAGGTACGCGAGGCACTGGCCCCGGAGGAAGCACGATGAGCGGGACAACACCGAACGGGACAACACCGAGCGGGACAACACCGAGCGAGACGGCACCGAGCGGGACAGCCCCAAACGGACCGCACCGGACGGAGCCGGAACGCGGCGCCAGGACGAAGGCCATACGCCTCGGCCCGCGCTCGGTGGCGGCGCTCGCGCTCGTCTCCGCGATCGGAGCCGTCGCCTTCGGCTGGCCGCTGTTCGCACCGGGCGACTCCGGGATCACCACCCACGCCGCCGACGCGCCCTGGCTGTTCGCCGCGCTGCTCCCGCTCCTGCTGGCCGTGGTCGTGGCGACCATCGCGGACACCGGTCTGGACGCCAAGGCCGTCGCGATGCTCGGGGTGCTGGCGGCGGCGGGGGCGGCCCTGCGGCCGCTGGGCGCAGGGACGGCCGGGATCGAGCCGATGTTCTTCCTGATGGTGCTGTCGGGACGGGTGCTGGGCCCCGGTTTCGGCTTCGTCCTCGGCGCCGTCTCGATGTTCGCGTCCGCGCTGCTCACGGGCGGGGTGGGCCCGTGGATGCCGTTCCAGATGCTGGCGATGGGGTGGGTGGCGATGGGCGCGGGGCTGCTCCCCGGCGCCGCCCGGCCGCCCGGCCGGGCGGAGTCGCTGCTGCTCGCGGGGTACGGGGCGGTGGCGTCCGTGGCGTACGGAACGGTCATGAACCTCCAGGGCTGGACCCTGATGCAGGGCATGGCCTCGGGGATCTCCTACGTCCCCGGCGACCCACTCGGCGAGAACCTCGCCCGCTTCGTGGCGTACTGCCTGGCCACCTCGCTGGGCTGGGACCTGCCGCGCGCCCTGGTCACGATGGTGCTCACCCTCACCCTCGGCACCCCCATCCTCAAGGCCCTCCGCCGCGCCACCCGCCGTGCGGCCTTCGAGGCCCCGGTGGCGTTCGAGGACGGCTAACGTCGCGCGGGCCCGGCGCGTTGACCCGCACCGGGCCCTCGATCACTCCTGCTGGTGGAGCGTCAGTTCTGGTGGAAGACGCCGGCGTCCCACTGCGCGACCCACCCGCCGTCGCCGAACCGCAGGTTGGCCGTGCACTTGTAGGTGTCACCGTCGCAGTTCAGGGCCGTCACCGGCACCGGGGCGGCGGCTTCCCGCGGAGCCTTGACCGTCTTCGCCGACGCGGCGGGCACGGCACTGGCCATGGCCTGGTGGAACACATTGGCGTTCCACTGGGCGACCCACCTGCCGTCACCGAACTGAAGCCCGGCGGTGCACTTGTAGGTGTCCCCGTCACAGGTGAGGGTCGTCACCGGGACCGGGGCCGCGGCGCCGCGCGGGGCGTCCGCCGACCGGGCGGCCCGCTGATGGCTCGCCGCGCTCTGATGGAATACGTTCACATTCCACTGCGCGACCCACCTGCCGTCACCGAACCGCAGGTTGGCCGTGCACTTGTAGGTATCGCCATCGCAGTTGAGGCCGGTCACGGGGACGGGCGCGGCGTTGGCCGCCGGGGCGACCGCCGTGGCGGCCAGGGCCAGGGCTCCCAGCCCCAGGAACGTACCGGTGAGCATTCGGCGAGCTGACATGTCGTCGCTTCCCTTCGACTCTGGCCACACAAAGGGGGATCCACTGCAATTCACCGCAAACCACCCCAAGTGGCCAATCCGATGACATCCCAGAGATTAGCGGCCCTTAAAGGCTTTTCATGTGCTCGTACTATATGAACTCATATGCGACACAGCCCCCGTTACGGCGAGGGCGGTCACCGTGGATTGACGATTCCAGGCATACGAAAACGGCGGCGCCCCAAGGGACACCGCCGAGGAATCGATACCGCCGAAATCCAAGCCCCGGATTCCGGTCGATCAGCGCTCGACCATCACTACAGCCGCTGAATGATCGTGCCCGTGGCCAGCGCCCCGCCCGCGCACATCGTGATCAGCGCGAACTCCTTGTCCGCGCGTTCCAGTTCATGCAGCGCCGTCGTGATCAGGCGGGCCCCCGTGGCCCCCACGGGGTGCCCCAGGGCGATCGCGCCGCCGTTCACGTTGACCTTCTCCAGGTCCTGCTCGAAGACCTGCGCCCACGACAGCACCACCGAGGCGAACGCCTCGTTGATCTCGATCAGGTCGATGTTCTTCAGGGTCATCCCGGCCTTGCCCAGGACCGCCTTCGTGGCGTCGATCGGCCCGTCCAGGTGGAAGTGCGGATCGGTGCCGACCAGGGCCTGGGCCACGATGCGGGCGCGGGGGCGGAGTTTGAGGGCGCGGGCCATGCGTTTGGAGGCCCATAGGACCGCGCAGGCGCCGTCGGAGATCTGGGAGGAGTTGCCCGCGGTGTGCACGGCGGTGGGCATGATGGGCTTGAGTCCGGCCAGCGCCTCCATGCTGGTGTCGCGCAGCCCCTCGTCCCGGTCGACGGCGCGCCACATGCCCTCGCCGGCCGTCTGCTCCTCCTCCGTCGTGGGCACCTGCACCGCGAAGGTCTCGCGCTTGAACCGCTCCTCGGCCCAGGCCCGCGCCGCCCGCTCCTGGGAGATCAGCCCGAGGGCGTCGACGTTCTCGCGGGTCAGGCCGCGGTTGCGGGCGATGCGTTCGGCGGCCTGGAACTGGTTGGGCAGATCCACGTTCCACTCCTCGGGGAACGGTTTGCCCGGGCCGTGTTTGGAGCCGCTGCCCAGCGGCACCCGCGACATGGCCTCGACGCCGCAGCCGATGCCGATGTCGATGACACCGGTCGCGACCATGTTGGCCACCATATGATTGGCTTGCTGTGAAGAGCCGCACTGACAGTCCACCGTCGTCGCCGCGGTCTCGTACGGCAGCCCCATCGTCAGCCAGGCCGTGCGTGCGGGGTTCATCGACTGCTCCCCGGCGTGGGTGACCGTGCCGCCGACGATCTGCTCGACGCAGTCGGGCTGAATGCCGGTGCGGGCGAGGAGTTCGCGGTAGGTCTCGCCGAGCAGATAGGCGGGGTGGAGGTTGGCGAGCGCGCCTCCGCGCTTGCCGATGGGCGTGCGGACTGCTTCGACGATGACGGGTTCGGCGGCCATGGCTGTCTCGTCCTCTCATCGCATCCGCGGGGCTCCCGGCAGCACCCGCGGCAGAACTAGTACGCGTTCTAGTTCTTCGACTCAGTCTGCTGAGGCCCGGCCCGGCGGCGCAAGGGTTGTGCAGGGGTTGAGCGGACCTTGAGGGACATCGGCCCACCGAAACAATGGCCGCGATTTCTCTTGCTACTTGTAGAACCCGTTACTACCTTGCGGACACTTCTGATAGGCCGTCAGATCTCTGGAGTGGCCGATGTCCTGCCCAGCGCTCCCCGAAGGCTTTGACCTCACCGACCCCGACCTCCATCAGCATCGGGTGCCACTCCCGGAGCTCGCCCAGCTGCGGCAGACGGCCCCGGTGTGCTGGATCCCCCAGCCACATGGCGTGGCCGGCTTCGACGACGACGGCTACTGGGCCGTCACCCGCCATGCCGATGTCAAGGAGGTCTCCACCCGGCCGGAGATCTTCTCCTCCCACGCCAACACCGCGATCATCCGGTTCAACGAACACATCCAGCGCGATCAGATCGACGTCCAGAAGCTGATCATGCTGAACATGGACCCGCCCGAGCACACCCGGGTCCGCCAGATCGTCCAGCGCGGCTTCACCCCGCGCGCCATCCGCGCCCTCGAGGACGCCCTGCGCGACCGCGCCACCCGCATCGTAGCCGGGGCCAGGGAGAGCGGCAGCGGGGACTTCGTCACCGATGTGGCCTGCGAGCTGCCGCTTCAGGCGATCGCCGAGCTGATCGGCATCCCCCAGCAGGACCGGTCCAAGATCTTCGACTGGTCCAACAAGATGGTCGCGTACGACGACCCCGAACTGGCCATCACCGAGGAGATCGGCGCCGAGTCGGCCATGGAGCTGATCTCGTACTCCATGAACCTCGCGGCCGACCGCAAGGCGTGCCCGGCCAAGGACATCGTCAGCCGGCTGGTGGCCGCCGAGGACGAGGGCAATCTGGGCTCGGACGAGTTCGGCTTCTTCGTACTGCTGCTCGCCGTCGCCGGCAACGAGACCACGCGCAACGCCATCAGCCACGGGATGCACGCCTTCCTCACCCACCCCGACCAGTGGGAGCTGTTCAAGGCCGAGCGCCCCGCCACCGCCGCCGACGAGATCGTGCGCTGGGCCACCCCCGTGATGTCCTTCCAGCGCACCGCCACCCAGGACACCGAACTCGGCGGGCAGCGCGTCGCGGCGGGGCAGCGGGTCGGCGTGTTCTACTCGTCCGCCAACAACGACCCCGAGGTCTTCGACGGCCCCGAGGTCTTCGACATCACCCGCGACCCCAACCCCCACCTCGGCTTCGGCGGCGGCGGACCGCACTTCTGCCTCGGCAAGAGCCTGGCGGAGCTGGAGATCCGGCTGATTTTCAACGCCATCGCGGACACCCTGCCGGACATCCGGCTCGCGGGTGAGCCCCGGCGGCTGCGCTCGGCCTGGCTGAACGGGATCAAGGAGCTCAGGGTGACCTACACGTAAGGGGCTCGGGGTGACCTACACGTAAGCTGTTCGTGCCGCGCCAGGAGTCCCACAACCCACCGGGCGGGGGCACACTGACCGCCATGAGCGAGATGTACGGCCCGCACGGCGCGGCGGGCGACCGTCGAAGACTCTTCGACTTCATAGCCCTCACCGCCCGCCTCCGTGAGACCGAGCGCGCCAACAACGCCACCCCGGAGCGCAAGGAGAGCGTCGCGGAGCACTCCTGGCACCTGGCGATGGTGAGCTGGATCCTGCACGCCGAGTTCGAGCGCGAGGCCGGGCGGCGGCTCGACCTCACCAAGATGCTCAAGCTCTGCCTGATGCACGACCTCGTCGAGATGGACGCGGTGGAGCGGGGCGCCGCGGGCGGTGAACCGCCGCGCTTCGCCTCGCTCCCCGCACCGCTGGGGGCCGAACTCCTCGCCCTGTGGCGGGAGTACGAGGAGGGCCGTACGCCCGAGGCGTGCCTGGTGCGCGGGGTGGACCGGCTCAACCCCACCCTGATGCGCTGTCTGACCGGCCAGGGCTGGGGCGATATGGCCACCGACAGCCACGCCCCCGTGGACGCCGAGGCGCTGGACGGGCTGAATCTGCCGCGGGTGGCCGTGAGCGAGACGCTGCGCGCGCTGTACGAGGAGATCAGGGACGCCTCGGTGGAGGGCGGACTGCTGCCGCCGTGAGGCCCGCCCGCCCCCACCGAGACCGAGCGCCGTGGACGCCGACGGACCTACTTGAACGGCACGTTCACACACGCCACCCGGGCGCCCGCCTGCCCCGCCTTGCCCGACGTGGTGTCCGTCGCATGCTTGTGGATCACCACGGAACGAGCCTCATCGGGCCGGAAGTTCCACTTCACCCAGGACTTGGCCCAGCCCTTGCCGGAGCCGCTGGTGGTGAGGTCCAGCCACACCTCGTTGCGCGGGTTGGCGTAGTCCGGGTTGGTCGAGGGCTGCTTGGGGTCCTGCTTGTTCTGGTAGTGCGGCCCCGACGAGTCGGGCTTGGTGCCACACGGCTTCGTATGGACATGGATCCCGAAGTGGTGGTCGGCCGCGAGGCCACGCACGCTGATGAACACGAACGTGCCCTTGTGCATCCTGTACTGGCCGTGGTCTTCCCCACCCTCGTGGTGGTCCATCATGCCCTTGCCGCTCAGCCGCGCCTCCGCGATGAACACCGACGCGGACGTGGGCACCAGCGACTTGTCGTACGTCACCGCACCGGCGTGCTTCGCCTCCGACGCCGGCTGGAACCTGTCGTGGACGAAGACGAAGGGGTGCGGCGGCGCGGCGGCCGCGGGTGTCGCGATCGCCATTGAGGCGCCCATCGCGACCGCCGCGGTTACTGCCTTCACCAGGGACATCCTTGATCCCTCCTCGGTCGGGGTCCCCGCTCCCCGTCTCGATTCCCGGATCCCCCCGTTCAACGCGTTTTCACGCCTTTCCGCCCCCTTCTCACCACGCTAGACCCGCTGGTCATGCCGCTCAACGCGAGCCCCAGCCCCCTTTTCGGGGGACTCACCGCCCCCTGACCGGTCCTTCGCCACGGGTTCGGCGTCGTCGTGCTGTCCGTCGCGCTGCCGTACCAGCCCCGGGACCAGCCCCCTGGCCCGGGCGACCGCGGCGCCCATCGTCGCCGACAGCGGTGGCGCCTCCTCGTGCGGGCGCCGGCCCACGCCGAGGAACACGTACTGGAGCGCGAACCCGGCCGTGACGATGACCGCGCCGCCGATCGCGTCCAGCACATAGTGGTTGGCGGTGCCCACGATGACCGCCGTGGTCAGCAGCGGGTACAGGATGCCGAGCACCTTCGCCCAGACGTACGGCGCCACGATCGCGATGACCACCCCGCACCACAGCGACCACCCCACATGCAGCGACGGCATGGCCGCGTACTGGTTGGACAGCTTGGTGAGCGCGCCGAAGTCCGGGTTGTTCAGGTCCTGCGGGCCGTGCGCGGTGTCCACGTAGCCGAGCCCCATCAGCCGCGGCGGGGCCAGCGGGTAGAGCCAGAAGCCGACGAGGGCGAGCAGCGTGGCGAAGGCCAGCGGGGTGCGGGCCCAGCGGTACGTCGCGGGGCGGCGCAGATACAGCCAGCCCAGCAGGGACAGCGGAATCAGGAAGTGGAAGGTGCTGTAGTACCAGTTCATGAAGTCTTTGAGCCATCCGGTGTCGGCCACGATGGCGTTGAACCAGTGCTCGATGTCGATGTGCAGCCAGCCCTCGAGGGTGAGCACCTGGTCTCCGTGGCCCTCGGCCAGGCTGCGCTCGTCCGGGGCGTGGCCGCGGATCCAGGAGTAGGCGAAGTAGCCGACGCGGATCAGCATCAGCTCGAGCATCAGGTTCGGGCGGGACAGCGGCCGCTTGAGGACACGCAGCAGCGGCACCCAGGCGAAGCGGCTCCTGGCCGGTTCGGCGACCGGCGTCGGCTCGGGGTCGTCCCACCGCGGCGAGGTGCGGGAGAGGAACGGCACCAGACAGGCGGCGGCGAGCGCGGCGAGCAGCGGCGCATTGTAGCCGATATGTCCGAGGATCTCGATGTCGGGCAGCAGCGCGGTGCGGTTGAGCGACATCGCCAGTACGACCAGAACCGGCCACACCAGCCGGTCGGAGCCGCGCCGCCCCACCCGGCCGACCGCGGCCAGCAGGATCCACAGCTGCTGGTGCTGCCAGGAGGTGGGCGAGACCGCGAGCGCCACGCTGCCGGTGATGGCGGCGGCGAGCAGCAGCTGCCCGTCCCGGGCGTAGCGCACCGCGCGCCGCAGGCCGATCACCGCGACCGCGACCGCGAGCACGGTCAGCAGCGCGAGCTCCACCGGGCCCTCGAGGCCGATGCGCAGCAGCAGCCCGTGCAGCGACTGGTTGGCCAGGCTGTCGGCGGGGGCGCCGAGCCCGAAGCCGCCGATGTGATGCCCCCAGTACGTCCACGAGTCGCGCGGCATGGCCGCCCAGGCGAGCGCGGTGCACACGGCGAACGTGGCACCCGCGAGCGCGGCGGCCCGGCGCCGTCCGATCAGCCACAGCACGACGGCGAACAGCAGCAGCGCGGGCTGGAGCGCCGCGGCCACCCCGATGAGCACACCGGCCTGCCGTCCGGAGGTGCTGGGCAGCACGGTGAGGACGACCAGGAGCACCGGGATGATGCTGGTCTGGCCGAGGGTGAAGGTGTTGCGCACCGGAAGCGACAGCACCAGCAGGCTGATGGCCAGCGGTGCGGCGATCAGCGAGGTGCGGCGGGAGACCGGGCCGGGCAGCGACCGGGCCACGACCAGCCCGAGGACCACGACCAGCAGCAGGGTGCCGAAGGTCCAGGCGACCCCGAGGCTCTGCTCGGCGGCCCGGGTCAGCGGTTTGAGGACGAGCCCGGAGAACGGGGTGCCGGTGAAGGAGTCCCCGTCGTACAGCGACCCGCTGACATGCAGCACCCCCTGGTCGCCGATCCAGGTCTCCAGATCGGTCAGCCGCTCATCGGGCGGCAGCCGCAGCACCGCAGCCGCCTGACGGACCGCCAGCACCCCCGCCAGGAGCCACAGGGCCACCAGCCCCATTCTGGTCCGCGACGTCCGCGCCCCTACGGCGCCGGGGGCCGGCCCCGTGTCCGGGCTTCTCCCCAGTCCGCTCCGCTCCACGTTCGCCACGCCGTGCCGCTCCCCCACTCGCCCTCTTCATCTGTCCCGGATGTTTGGAACCCTACTGAGCCCACTACTCAGACGCCGAACACCCCCACTTCACCTGACTGTCGTCCAGGGTTGTCCGAAAGATGTCAGGCTTTGGCAGGGTCCTTGCGCTCCGCGAGGGTCCGTATGGTCCGGGCCAATTTCATCAGGGCCGCGGGGTGCGCCGCGAATCGGCACTCGCCGCGCGCTGAAATGTTCCCGGCGTCACACCGAAGCACCGTACGAACCAGCGGTGGAAGTGGGCCTGGTCGGCGAAGCCCGCCTGGACCGCGGCCTCCGCCGCGCTGCTGCCCGCCACCAGCAGCCCGCGCGCCCGGCGCAGCCGGAGCTGCCGCTGGAAGTCGCTCGGCGCCATCCCGTACGCGGCGCGGAACGCCCGGTAGAGCGCGAAGCGGCTGCATCCGGCGGCCTCCGCGAGCCGCGCCGCCGGGATCTCCTCCGCGTACGCCTCCTCCAGCAGGGCCCTGGCCCGCCGCGCGGCCCGGACCTGCTCACCGCTCCCGTCCGGAAGCTCCCGGGCCCACAGCGGCCCGGTGGCCCCGCGCCGCACCATCGCCCCGACGGCCGCGGTCAGCCGCTCGTCCCGCACCAGCGGCCCGGCGCCGCCCACCAGGGCGGTGTGCAGCCGCAGCAGGGCGCGGGGCAGCAGCGGATCGGAGACCACGGGCCGGTCGAACAGCGGCAGCGCCGCCCGGCCGTCCGCGCTGTCGGCCACATCGGCGAGGACGTTCCGCACCACATCGGGACCTATGTGGACGATGCGGTACTTGTAGCCCAGCTCGGCGGCCGCCTCCCCGTCATGCGGATCGTCGGGATTGAAGACCATCACCATCCCCGCCCCGCTGGTGCGCAGCGCCCCCCGGCACCGGAAGCGCTGGGCGCCGACCTCGGTCACGGCGAAGGAGTAGGTGTCATGGCTGTGGGGATGGAAACGATGGCTGAAAAAGTGCGCGTGCATGGCCTCCACGGGCCGGTCGGGATCGCGCCAGTACCGGGCCCAGTCCTCCCGGCCCCGCTCCCCTTCTCCGACGGCAACCACGGATCCATTGTGCCGTGGCGCACGAGCGTTCAAGACCGCAGGTCGCCGCGGTGGCGAGAGTGACGGCATGCGCTTCGACACCAAGATCGCCGTCATTGTCCGCACCGACCTCGCCGACTGGCAGAAGCTGAACGTGACCGCCTTCCTCTCCAGCGGCCTGGCGCACGCCTCGGACGAGATCGTCGGCAAGCCGTACGAGGACGCCTCGGGCAATGTCTACCTGCCGATGTTCCGCGAACCGGTCCTCGTCTACGCCGCCGACGCCCCCGCCCTCACCCGCACCCACGCCCGCGCCCTCTCCCGCGACCTGCCGATGTCCCTCTACACCGAGGACCTCTTCGCCACCGACAACGAGGACGACAACCGCGCCTCGGTCCGCGCCGTCGATGCCGACGCGCTCAACCTGGTGGGCCTCGCGGTCTACGGGCCGCGCGGCCAGGTGGACAAGGTCACGAAGGGCTTGCGGCTGCACGGCTGAGGGACGGCCGGGGATATGACACAGGTTCTGAGCCGCCGCCGACGGCTCAATGGGCCGTCAGCTTCCGCCAGGCGCCGGGGGTGACGCCCTCCCTGCCCGAAAAGGCACGGCTCAACGCGCTGCCGGTGTCGTATCCGACTCGGACAGCGATCTCCTGGACACTCAGCTGCGTCTCGCGGAGCAGGACCTTGACCCGGTACATGCGCCATGCCGTGAGGTAGCCCAGCGGGGTGTCCCCCGTCCTCTCCTTGAACAGGGCGGCGAACGCCGAGCGTGACATCCCCGCCGTGCGGGCGAGTTCCTCGACCGTCCACGGATGGGCCAGGTCCGCGTGCAACTCCTCCATGGCGACCGCCAGTCGCGGATCTCGCAGCGCGGCGATCCAGCCGACGGTCCCGCCGCCGACATCCGCACAACAGGTCCGCAGCGCCTGGACGAAGAGCACATCGGACAGACGGCTCATGATGAAGCCACCACCGAGCCCGCCCGCCGCGCTCTCCCGCGCGATGAGGTCGAACGTGGTGCGCAGGAGTTGACTGGACGCGTCGTCCAGATTCAGCCGGAACACCGGCGGCAGGAGCGCGAAGAGCGGTTCTGCCGCCACGGCGTCGAAGGCGAACCGGGTGGAGACGATCTGCGTGAGCTCACCGTCGCCCCCGACCCGCGCCGAGTCGCCGGGGACCTGGGAGACCAGTCCGTCGCAGTCCACGACCTCGCTGCCCGCCTCGTCCTGAAGCGTGAATCTCACCCCCGCCCGGACCAGGAAGCAGTCGTTCGTCTCCAGCCGCTGCGGCCCGGCGAGCGTGTCCGCGACGAGCCGGCACCCACCACGGGAGATCAGGACCAGCCGGGCGAGGTGCCGGGGAGGGAACGAGATTCCCCAGGGCGCACGGGCGTCCACCCGCACATACCGCGCGTCCTCGATCTTCATCGTGGCGAGAAGGTCGTCGATCGGATCCCTCTCCACTCCCTTGGGTCTCCCCTGACCTCTCATGGACGATCTGCGCCAAACCATGGACGCCAAGATACAGATCGTCCAGCCGAGCGCGCCTATCGTGGAGGCGACATACCAACGAAGGGTGGCAAATGCGTACATTCCAGATGGGATCTGGCGGTGGTCTGATCGCCTCGGCGGAGCGCCCGGTGCCGAGCCCGTCAGCGGGCGAAGTGCTCGTACGAGTGAAGGCCAGCTCCCTCAACGCACGCGATCTGCTCATCGTCACCGGCCGGTACGCCGTCGACGTGCCGCCCGGACGCATCCCGCTCTCCGACGGCGCGGGCGTCGTGGAGGCGGTCGGGGAGGGAGTCTCGCGCTTCCGCGTCGGGGACCGCGTCGTGGGCACCTTCCACCCGACCTGGCTGTACGGCCCGTTCCCCGAGTGGGGGCAGCTGCGCGGCACCCACCGCGACGGCTGGCTCACCGAATACCTCGCCCTCGACGAGCAGAGCCTGGTCGCCGTGCCGGACCAGCTGTCCTTCGAGGAAGCCGCCACGCTTCCGTGCGCCGCGCTCACCGCCTGGTCGGCCGTAAGCGGCGTCGGCCCCGGGGACGCTCTCCTGGTCCAGGGCTCGGGCGGGGTATCGGTCTTCGCGCTCCAGTTCGCCCGCCTGGCCGGCGCACGCGTCCTGGCCACGACATCCAGCGACACCAAGGCCCAACGCCTCAGCGCTCTTGGCGCATCCGATGTCATCGACTACAGCAGCACACCGGAGTGGGGCGCGCGGGTACGGGAACTCACCGGCGGCGGCGCCGACCGCGTCGTCGAGATCGGCGGCGCCGGAACGCTCTCCCAGTCCATCGACGCCGTCGCCCAAGGCGGCCAGATCGCCCTTGTCGGCAACCTGGCGGCGGGCGGCGGCATGGACGTGACGCGGTTCTTCCGTCGCGCGGCGACCCTCCGGTCGATCAGCGTCGGCAGCCGGAGCGACTTCGAACGGATGAACAAGGCCATCGGCCAGCACCGGCTCCGGCCCGTCATCGACCGCGTCTTCCCCTTCGAGGATGCCCTGGAGGCGTTCGCGCACTTCGAGAAGGGCCCACGTTTCGGCAAGGTCGTCATCAGCCACTGAGCGCCACCGAGCGCCGTCTTCACACGTCCTTGACCGCCGGATGTAGCAGACTGCGCACAGAGTCGAGACCAGGGCGCCGACCGGCGTCCGCCGCGTGAGAGGTGTCTAGTGCCCAGCGTTGTAAAGATCAATGTGCTGACCGTGCCGGAGGAACAGCGCGAGGTGCTGGAGAAGCGCTTCGCGTCGCGCGCCGGGTCCGTGGAGGGCTCCGACGGCTTCGAGTGGTTCGAGCTGCTGCGCCCGGTCGAGGGGACCGACCAGTACCTCGTCTATACGCGCTGGCGCAGCGAGGAGGACTTCCAGGCGTGGATGGAGGGCCCGATGAAGGCGGCCCACCAGCGCGGCGGCGAGGACGCCCCGCAGCAGAAGCCCGCCGCGTCCGGCTCCACGCTGTGGTCCTTCGAGGTCGTCCAGCAGGCCGCGCCCAAGCAAGGCTGACCCGGGCTCTTGGAACCAGCGCTAGCCCCCTGACCAGGCCAGGGGGCTAGTGGTTTCGTGCTGTGCCCGTCAGGCGGCTGTGAACTCGCCTGCCCATTGGCTGCACCGTCCGGGGGCGGCTCATGCACCGCGGGGATCGCGCCCGCTGACGGCTGAAGCGACGGCTTCGAGGGCCAGGTGCCACGGATAGCTTCCCGGTCGACCTTGGCCCGGCTTGTTGGGTACGAAACCGCCTTCCCCGTACAGCACACGCACCCCCATCGCGCGGAGCGTGGCAACGCTGACGTCGAATTGGGTGTGCTGGACGTAGGCGGCGTTGACGCACGGCATGGTCACAGTGGGGATGCCCTTGCCGATGGCCTCGGCCACGAATCCCACGATGAACTTCTCGGTGATCCCCAGGGCCCACTGGTTGATCGTGTTGAAGGTGGCGGGTGCCAGGACAGCGACATCCGCGGGAGGCCAGACGTCCGGCTCCCAGGGCAGCTTGTACTGGCTGCGCACCGGGCGTCTGGTCAGCTCCTCCAACGCTGGCAACTGGTCGTCAAGCCAGCGTGCTGCCGTGGGGGTCAATCCAAGGCACACGTCCCAGCCGTCGGCCTGTGCCCGTGCGATCACGCCGGCGATGTTCAGCACGGGCGGGGCGGCGCTTCCGAACAGGTAGAGGACACGGTTCGCGGTCATGCGGGCAGTCCACCGTTCGGCACCCTCCCTCCGCAAACCCTGCCCGCTCAGGGTTGAGATCGCCGTTCACCGTCTTCCGCCGTGACCGGGTGGGTAGCGTTTCCGTTGATTGAGTCACGGAAGGGAGGCATGCATGCCGCTCCCCGACGACGAGCACACGGGCGCTCGGATCGCACATCACCGGAAACGGACTGGACTGACTCAGCGTGGGCTGTCTCAGAAGATTCCCTACTCCTACAGCCTGCTCACCCAAGTCGAATCCGGGCACAAGCCGGCCAGCCCCGACCTGGTGGCCGCTGTTGCGAAAGCGCTGTGCATCGACGTCACGGCGCTGACCGGCCAGCCCTACGTGACCGAGCTACAGCAGGACCGGTTGGCCGCGCTGGTCCGCCCGATCCGGGAAGCCCTCGATCTTTACGACCTGGGGGCCGATCCGGCCATCACACCGCGCCCTGATTCTCAGCTCATCACCGCTGCCCACACTCTGTGTCAGCAGGTCCGGGCCACGAAGCTCTATGACGCTGCTCTCGATCTCCCAGGAACGATGGCGGAGATCACCACAGCCGCGTATCGGACGCCGTCGTCCGAGCTGTGGGGCGCCCTGTCGAGTACCTACCGCACCGCGCACGACCTGGCCGTGAAGCTGGGCTACTACGACTTGTCCACGGTGGCTCTGGACCGTATGGAGTGGGCCGCCTCGCGGGCCTCCGATCCGCTGCTGTCCGCAGTGCGCCAGTACATGCGGGCCCTCGTCTACTTCCGAGTGGGCGAGTACACCATCGGTCAGCGGCTCGTAGCCTCCGGGCAGGGGCTGCTGGCCCAGTCTCCGCAGACGCGAGAGCGGCATGCCGTCGCCGGACAGCTTCACCTCGGAGCAAGCATCATCGCTGCCCGCGCTCATGACGAAGACGGGGTCAAGAACCACCTCACCGAGGCCCGGTCTTACGCGGACCGGACAGGCGAAGCAACGGACGTGCACTGGCTGTCCTTCGGCCCCACGAATGTCACCGTGCACGCGGTGTCGGCTCATGTCGAGATGCGGCACTACGACGAAGCCTTGCAAGAGGCCGCGAAGGTGCGGATACCGAAGGACTGGGCAGTCTCCCGCGCCGCGCACTTCTACGTGGACCAGGCACGCGCCCAGATGGAAGCGGGGCGCTCTGAAGCGGCCTTGAAATCGATCGTGACCGCGCGGAAGCTGGCGCCGCAGCAGACCAGGTACCACGCGGGCGCTCGCGAGACCATCCGCGGCCTGATCCACTTGTCCCGTCGCACCCCGGACAGCCTGGATCACCTGGCCGCTTGGGTGGGCCTCTGACACTTTCACCGCAGTAGCCCCCCGCTTTCACTCAACTGTGAAAGTTGGGGACTTCGCATGTCACCAGCATGAATACTCAGCCGGTTTTTCATCCGCCACAGGACCCCGGCGACGCGGGCGTGCGCCCCGGGGCGTGGCCACCCTGAGGAAGCAGGTCGACATGCGGAACTGTATCGGCAGGGTCTTCGAACCGTTGGCGAGAGTGCTACGGCCCGGTTGGGGACGTCAGAGCGTGCCTCGTGTGGGGCTGCTGTGCGCGCCGCACGGGATGGTGGTGGTCAGGTGAGTGCGCAACCGCGATTGCTGCCGTGGCCCGGCCCTGCCGGGAAACCGTGCTACCTGGTGTCGGACGCGGGCAACACGGGATATCTGTCGCGCCTAGCCGACGAGATGGAAGCAGTCCAGCTCCAGATGGGCGCCGAACTCATCGGTCACGCCCGCTTACTGCTCCGCGACCGAAAAGCGGGAACCGGGGAGCTCCGCTACCTCTCGAACCGCCTGATCGAGGCACTGCAAGACGCCCTCCAAGTCGCCGAGAGCCGCGGCGGGCGTCTGCGGGTGCCCGACGAGCGCGAGATGGACGGACCGACTCAAGCGAGCGAGGGGGACGGATGAGTCGGGCGTCAGAGGGCTGACAGGTCGGCCCCGCACCGGGGCGTGGTCTGCGTCCCGGGAACGACGGTCTGCTTGAACTGCCCCTTCACATTCTCCGTCCCGGCCGCGCATCCCTGGCATCACTGGTGCTGACGGTGGTGGAAGCGGAGCAGTTGCACGCCGCCTTGTGTTACGCGCTCGGCGACAAGCCTGCGCCTGAGGACACGCCGGAGTGCCGAAAGCCGGTGCGCTACCCGGGTGGCCGACAGAAGTACTGAGGCTGCTTAGCTCGGGCCCCGGGGGGAATATCGCGCCCCCGGGCGACCCGACCTCAGTAGCCATGGACCTGGCAGTGCGCTCGGTGCTGGAGGACTACTCACCACCTGCGCCTGAGAAACTGCTGTCGGCGCGTCGAGCCCCCTCGGTGATGAGCCGGGAGCTGTGGCTGGGTAGCCAGTGACCGGTCAGCCATACGCGGTCGAGCCATCACCGTCTTGACGAATTCCGCGCCGAACAGCCTGTTCTCACGGACGTCGGTTCGTTCTCATGCGCAGCCTCGTGGGGAAGCGGTTGAAGCATTGAGCAGTGTGATTCCGGCGGGCGTGAGGGCATGGAGCACCGCATTGCGGTGGCGGCTGGTGGTCGTCAGGCCTGCGGTGCGCAAAACGGTGGCGTGTTCGCTGGCGCTAGCTGGAGCGACTCCTGCGTGGCGGGCCAGTTCGGTGGTGGTGCAGCCGGGGTGATCGGCGATCGCGCAGAGCACGGTTGCGCGGGTGCGGCCGAGAAGCGCGGTCAGGGACCGCCGAGCGCTGGTCAGCGTCGCGGCGATGGCCGGAGATGGGATGCGCATATGCTCGCCGTGGCGCATCGGGAAGATAATCCAGGGTTGAGAGCCTTCCCTGTCATCCATGGCGGGGAAGGATCCCTCGAAGAACGATGGGATCAGCAGCAGCCCGCGGCCGTTGAGGTGGACGTCACGGCTGGGTCCCGAGGCCAGGGTGAGTTCCAGCACGGGTGGGTTCCACCGAATAAAGCGGGGATTGAGGCTGTTCAGAAGTCCTTCGACCCCGTCTTCGGCCAAGTGCCGTATGCGGACGGCACGATCGGCGAGGGCCATACGGGCGATCTGTGGCCAGTATGGCGAAACCAGCTCGTCATAGGCGTGTCCCAGCATGTCGACCAGACCTTGTAGTGCTTGAGGTTCCTTGCCGAGTCGATGGATCCATGCTGGAACCTTCGGTTGGTGCTCCGCCCACCCCTGTAGGTCGTCACGCAGATTGGCCGGAGCAGTGCGGCGCACCTCCTCAAGAAGCACCACGGGACTGCCGGCGTCTGCGGGGGTGAGAAAAGGGGCGGAATACCCGTTCTTTGGGATCAGGTCGAAGAGCATGCGCACGCGTGGGTTCAGGCTGATGGATGCCCGATGCCTCCAGGCATCCAAGCCGACCGGCTGGGTCGTTTTCTGGAGCAACCGGACGGCGCTGCCCAGTTCCAGCAGGGGGCGGGGGCCCTCCGCCAAGCGGGTGCGGGCCAGGTCATCGGAGGTGAAGTGCACACGCAAAGCCACAGGGAGATTTTTCCGGTCCGTCGTCATTCGGGCCAGGCCGAATCACGTCGACTGGGTTGCGGCTGAGCAGCAGCATGGGGTCCGGGCCACCGGGTTTCTACGGTCTGCTCGATTTTTGCCGTTCGGCCCGCATCACCTTTCGAGAGATGACAAGGGGAGTCACATGCGCAAGAAGATTGCCGCGCTGGCCGTGGCCGGGGGCGCCGCCCTGGCACTCACGGCCCCCCTGGCCACCACCGCCCAGGCGGCCCCGGCCAGCAGCATCACCCGCACGAGCGCCTGCGCCCAGTTCATCGGCACCTACACCTACTGGAGCGACAACACCGGCTGGTACGGCTACAGACTGGCCGGCAGCATGACACGAACCTGCTCGGGCAGCGGATGGCACACGCTCGAGGTAACCGGCGACCACAAGGTCACCGGCTCCTACGAGAGGTCGCAGAGTGACCTCTTGAGTAAGGGCCAGTGGGTGGCAGTCACAGGGTTCTCCGCGGACAGTAGCGTCAAGAACATTCGCATCGCACTCATCGACGGCTGACAGTGCCGCGCCTCTTGCGCGGCTGGCCGCACCGCCCATGTGGTGTGGCGCGACTGGCCGCGCCTGCACCACTTCAGCCGCCTGTTCCGGGTCACCTACGGGATATCACCGTGGGACCACTACTGCTGTCGCGCCCGATAGGTAAAACATCCAGGAATGAGGAGTATAAATTCATGCGTATTCGCTCTGCCATTGCGAGTGTGGCGCTCGGAACCGCACTCACTGTGGGCGCTCTCGCGGTCCCGGCTCAGGCGACTGAACCGGTAACCCATGAGACGGCTCCCACCCAGGCCATGGCCAGCTGGCACACAATCGACACGTTCTTCCTCTACGAGTCCTGCTACAACGCGAAGCTCAGCCTCGAGTACAGCACCGGCTGGGTATTGAGATGCTGGGGTGGGGATTGGCTCAACGACTGGCAGCTCCAGAGGTGGTACTGATCGTCGGCTGACCTCTGCCCGCCAGGGGCCGGGCCGACCACAGACGCGCCGGCCCTGCCCCTGCAAGACAGCGGATGCCGCGAGAGCATGACGTTCGGTCGCCCCACACACATCGCAGTCGTGGATCGTTCGAGGGTGAGGCAGCTGTCCTTAGTTCCGACACGTGCGTTGTCGCTTCAACGCGCCCGGTCACTCGTCGAGGACGGTAACGACGTCGGCGAACCGGACTGGTCATGGTGGTTGACCGACAGGGAAATTGACGGCCATTGGGGTCACACACTTCAGATCGCAGGTGACGTAAAGAAAGCCATCGAGCGGCTACCGCAATCCGCGCAACCAGGGTGTGGCGTCGGGACCGGCTACGCGAGTATGTCATCCGCACGGCTCGCACAATGCCTACTGGACGTCCATGCCTGGCGCGACGCGGAAGACGTCATCAGGTCCCTGGTCACCGCCGCACCCGGAATCTCCTCGGGGCGGACCCTCCGCCTCATCGGTCACGTCGCCAAGCGGCACGAAACGCTGACCGGTGCGCCGACAAGCCTTACGGACACTCTTGAGCACCTGGCGGAAAAGCTCGATGAGGACCCATTCACGCTGCGATACGCGAGTCGTGCTGACACAGATCGTCAACTGATTGATTCTCACGGGACTGGTCGCCGTCCTGGCCGTGCGTAAGGGTTTTGCGTACCGCGCCGAGTGTTCAGGCGCATCCACGAGAGAAGGAACCACACCCATGCGCGCCCTTGTGGTCGATCACGGCGAGGCCGGACCCGTCCGGTTCGCCGATGTCGATGAGCCCGTGCCGTCCAGCGACGAGGCGTTGGTCGAGATACGGCACATCGGTCTCAACTTCGGAGAGCTGAATTACGTGCACCAGTGGCCGGCCGGCGCTGTGCACGGTCACGACGCGGCCGGCGTCGTGGTGCGCGCCGCGTCTGACGGCTCGGGGCCGCGCGAAGGTGCGCGCGTCGCACTGGGAATGGCTCCCCACGCGTGGGCGGAGCGGGTGGCAGTCAGCCCCGCCTCGCTCGGCACCGTCCCCGAGGGCGTGGACCTGGCCGACGCCGCCGCGCTGGGGATCGCCGGAGTCACCGCGTTGCGGGTGCTGCGCAAGCGTTCCCTGCTGGCGCGCGACGTCCTGGTCACCGGCGCCAGCGGGGGCGTGGGGCACTTCGCCGTCCAGCTGGCGGCGCTGGCGGGCGCCCGGGTGACGGCACTGGTCGGTTCGCCGGACCGGGCCGCCGGACTCCGCGAACTCGGCGCCGACGAGGTCCTGACCGACCTGGCCGAGACCGAGGACCGGTTCGACCTCGTCCTGGACACGGTCGGCGGGCCGCTGGTGGGCCAGGCGTGGAGTTCCCTCGCCGAGGGCGGCACCATCCACCTGGTCGGTTACTCCTCGGGGCAGGAAACCACGTTCCCGTCAGGGGCCTTGTTCGGCTTCGGCGAACCCCGCTCCATCGCCACCTACGGCGACATGACGCCGACCAGCGGGGAGCTGACGGACCTGCTGGGCCTCATGGCCGCCGGAAGGCTCTCCGCACCGGTCGGACTGCGAGGCGACTGGCAGGACGTGGACGACGCCGTCCGGGCGCTGTTCGCGCGGAAGGTGCACGGAAAGGTCGTTCTCGACGTGGCCTGAAGCTGTGCACGAGGGCACCTGCGCCGTCGCCCGCCGGTGGGCGGTTCGCGGCGGTGGACGAGAATGGACCCATGGACGTGCTGGCGGAGGTCTTGCGTGTTTCGGGTGCGCGTGGGGCGCTCGGGGTCAGGCTGAAGGCCGGAGGAACCTGGGGCCTGTGGCTGGACTCCTATCCAGGAGCGGCGCTCCACGTGGTGTCCCGTGGCACGATGTGGCTCCACGTCACAGGCGAGAAACCTCTTCAGGTGCAGGCCGGAGACGCCGTCCTGGTGTCGCCGGGCACCGCACACGGGATAGCGGGCGGCGCCAGCGTGACGATGGGTTCCTGCGACCGTGAGGCGGCGGCCCGGGCTTTTGGCGATGGCCGAGCCCTGCGGCTGGGCTCGGCGCCGGTGCAGACGGAAGTGATCGTCCTGCACTATGAGCAGGACCCGGAGGTGAGCACGCCGGTGCTCACCTCCCTCGCCCGGCCGATGCACGTCACAGCCCGCCAGAACGCGCAGCTCAGAAGGACCGTCGAACTCCTCGCCGCAGAGCTCGCACAGCCGCAGATCGGCACCACCGCCGCCATCAACAGCATCGTCGACCTTCTGCTCGTCCAGTTCGTACGCGCCTGGCTGGCCCGCCACCCGGAGGAGCGGTCAGGCTCATGGCTGGGCGCGATGCGTGACCCGGTCGTGCGCGACGCCCTGGCATGTGTCCACGACCAACCGGAACGCCCCTGGACCACGGAGACCCTGGCCGCCGCGACGAGCGTCTCCCGGGCGACGCTGTCCAGGCACTTCCGGTCCGCCCTCGGTCAGACGCCGGGCGCGTACATGACGCAGTGGCGCATCGACCTGGCGTCCGTCCGGCTCCGCGATACCGATGAGCCGGTCGAGTCGATCTCCGGCGCGGTCGGCTACGCCTCTCCGCACGCTTTCAGCCGTGCCTTCCGACGTGCCCGGGGCATGGCCCCGGGCGAGTACCGTTCCCGACTTCGCACGTGATCGCGGGCCCCCCTGAAGGCGGCCCCCAGCACGGCGGCGAGGGTGCTCCTCTCGAACCGCCTGGAAGACCGCTCAACCGGACGGCGTGACCGGGGACCACACGCCGAACCACTGCTCGGCGTCGTAGGCCTCGTACCGTTCCACCTCGGTGAACCCCAGCTTTGCCGCAAGGCGCATCGAGCGCTCGTTGGCGGTCTGGGTGCGCAGCACCACCGACTCGCCGGGAAGCGCGTCGGCGAACCAGTCGAGCGCCGCCGCGCACGCCTCGGCGGCGTATCCGCGTCCCCACGCCTCCGGCAGGAACAGGTAGCCGATCTCGGCCCCTCCGATATCCGGACGGGTATGCCCCGGACTCTCCGCGTCGTGCCGATCGAGCTTGACCATGCCGATCATCGCACCATCGAAATCGATCACGAAGAGGCCGGGCTGCCGCCCTGGTATCTCGGGCACCGCGCGGTCGAGCTCAGCACGCGGTCGAGGGCCACCGAGGTAGATATGCACCTCCGGTGAGGCGAGCAGCTCGATGAACGTGGCACGGTCCCGGGCCTCGGACGCGCGGAGCACGAGGCGTTCGGTCCTTATCGGGGCGGGGGGCCAGGCGACGGGTCCGAGTGCGCGGGTCATGACGGTCGCCCGCCGAACTGCCAGTGGTGGACCTCGATGTCCGCGTACCGGTCCGGGGTCAGGACGGCGCGGGCCGTCTCCGGGTCGGGTGCTCGGACCAGTGCCGCCGTACCCAGCCAGGTGCTTTCGTCGTCGGACAGCAGTGGTCCGTAGGCGATCAGCTCGTCCCGGTCGGCGGGCGGGGCGACGTCGGCGGGGTCGCGCGAGCCCCAGCCCAGGCCGAGCACCAGGAATCGGGTGCCCCCGGTCCGGCCCCCGGGGAACTCCCACATCGTGCGTCCCAGCACGTTGCGCCACCGCCGCAGCAGTACGTCCCGGTACACACCGGCCTGGTAGCCCGGCTCGTCGAAGGCGAAGGAGCGGGCGGCGGGCGGGTCGGGCAGGTCGACGATGTGGACGCTGCCGGTCGGGGTTCCGTCGGCGGCGGAGAGGGTCGGTCCTCGGGCGATCATCTCCGCCGCGTACCGATCCATGTAGGACCAGTGCTGTTCGACCAGTTCTTGGCGCAGAGCGAGCGAGCCGATCCGGTCGCGGTGGTAGCAGAAGAACTCCATGCCCGGCAGTCTTTCGCCGCGTGGGCGGCCGGTACAGCGGATATCGGCGGGAGCGGTCGGCGGCCGGGTCATATGCCGTCCGTGGCGTGGTAGGGGCGGCACACTCCGCCGTCGTAGTCGGTCGCGATCTCCAGCAGTTGGTGCCCGTCGGCCGACGGCAGCAGGCTGGAGCTGTAGTTGGGGCAGAAGTCGATCTTGTCGGACTTCACGGCGACGGGGGCCGGGATCTCCTTCCAGGCGCCCTCTCCGCCCTTGCTGTTGGTCCAGACCGTGCGCCCGCTGCCCTCGGCCTTGCTGCCGTCCGCGTTGTACATCACCTGTCCGACCATCAACAGCTTGCCCTGCGGATTCCCCGCCTCCGGCGCCCAGGCCAGGGTTGGCGCGTGCTTGAAGTACTTGCCGTCCGCCGTCTGGGGCCGGGTGCCGAGGTTGGCGGGGTCGCCCCAGTCCCAGCCGTCGGAGGAGGTGCGGTAGTGCACGACGCACGAGAACTTGGGGTCGTCGGAGCAGATCTCGTACGTCATGACGTACGTGCCGTTCGGCAGCTTACGTACGACCGCCATGCCGGGGCGGTCGGAGACCGGGGCGCTGGCGACGGTGTCATGCGGGCCGTCCCAGGAGACGCCGTCCCGTGAGCGTACGGCGACGAGCTTCTGGCTGTGGCGCGGATCGGTCTCGTCGGAGTAGTGGCAGACCAGGTTGCCGTCGGCGTCGATGGAGAACTCCGGCTCCCACAGCCCGTTGGCGTTCGGCGCGGAGGCGACCGTGGAGAGATAGGTCCAGCTGCGTCCCACGTCGGTGCTCTTGAACACGCGTATCGACATATGGCGGTCGGCTTTGGGTACGTCCTGGCCGAAGGAGGCCGCCCACAGCAGCGTGCCGGCCGGCATGTCACCGACCTGTTGCGGCAGTTCGTAGAGGACCGAGCAGCACAGCCCCTTGCCGTCGGCGGACGCGGGGTCGGCGATGGTGCCCACCTGGTTGAAGTTCGCTCCGCCGTCGGTGCTCTCCTGAATGGCGCCGATGCCGTTGCCGCCGCCCGGGACGACGGTCGAGGCGAGCACGCGGCCGTTGTTCTTCCCGCTGTGCTCCAGACGGATCGCCCGGGGGTAGAGGCCCGCGCCGTCGCGCAGCGGCTTGGGGTCCGTCTTCCGCAGGGCCGCCGCGCCGCCCTCGCCGTTCTTCGCCTCGGCGTCGGGGGAGCCGCCGGAGCCCTGGGAGCCGGAGTCCCGGGAGTCGGCTGCGGTGGAGGTCCCGGCTTTGGTGGCGCCGTTGCCCTGGCAGGCGGTCAGCCCGAACGCGGCGACGGCGGCCACCGCCGCGGCGGCGACCTTACGAGCGTGGTGATGTCCAGTGCGGCGGCGTGACATGAGACTCCCCCCTGTGTCGCGGGTGGCCCCCGTCCCTGTCCTTCGGGGGGCCCGTGACACCCAGGCTGTCCGCCGCCGCTGATGATCCCCTGCCGATCGGCTAACGCGTCGCTAACCGCCTCGGTCGCCTCATGGCCGCCTTCATGGCCGCCTTACGGTCAACAGGCGGTCAACGCGGCTCACACCATTTCCGGCTGCGGTTCCGGTTGCAGCGCCGGTGCGGCCTTCGGCTCCCACAGCCTGGTGGTCCGTACATAGCCGTGGATCACCGAGCCCATCGCCAGCAGGAGAAGGGGGCCGAACACCCACGGATGCCTGGCCATCTCCACCGGCAGATAGCGATAGGCCACCAGGAGCGCGGCGAAGACCACCGTGCCATGGGCGACCAGTTGGGTCCCCGAACGGTCCCAGCCACGTGCGAGCGACCGCAGCGCCGCCTCGATGGTGAGCGCGAACACCACACCCGCGACGAGATCCACGCCGTAGTGGTAGCCGAATCCCAGCGTCGCGCCGAGCGTGGCGACCAGCCAGAACGTGCCCGCGAACCGCAGGATCCGCGGGCCCTGGCGGGAGTGGATGAAGATCGCGGTGGCCCACGCCGTGTGCAGGCTGGGCATGCAGTTGCGTGGCGTGACGTCGTCGAAGGTCATCGAGTGCGGGGCGCTGATGGGCGGCGGCGTGTGCGGCCACAGGTTGGCCAGCGCCCAGTGCTCGCCGCCGGTGCCGAAGGCGCCGCCGCCGTAGGCGAAGATCGGTCCGACCACCGGGAAGACCATGTAGATGGCCGGGCCGAGGAGGCCGATGGCCAGAAAGGTGCGCACCAGATGGTGGCGCGGGAAGCCGCGCTCGTCCGCCACCTTGCGCAGTTGATAGATCGAGACGATGACCGCGGCCACCGGAAGCTGAATGTAGACGTAGTCGAGAACATGGGCGCCGATCGGGCCCATGGCCTCGACGACCCGGCCTGCCAGCCACGACGGGTTGCCCAGCGCGTGATCGGCGGTCGCCAGGTACGGGTCGAGCACCGTCGGGCGGGACTTCGCCGTGATGAGCAGCCAGGTGTCGCCGGTCTTACGGCCGGCCACCAGCAGCAGCCCCAGCCCCACGCCCTTCAGCAGCAGGGCGCGTTCGCGGCCGGTGCGGCGCGTGACCGCGATGACCACACAGCCCAGCATCACCCACAGCGCGCCGTTGCCGAAGGGGTGCCCTTCTGTCACCTTCGCGTCGGCCACCCACCGCACCAGGAAGATGACGATGTCGATGCCGATGGCGACAGCGGCCGCGATGAGCCGCTCCCGCCAGGTGAGCACCACCATCATCAAGCCCATACCGGCGTACAGCAGAAAGCCCGATTTGGGCGCAAAAATAATCTCTTGCACCTGGTTGGTCATCGGCCCTGGCAGGCCGTACCGTCGGGCGGCGATCTCCAGCGCGACCAGGAACCCGAGGACCGCCACACCAGCCGTGGCCCACAGCACCGCCCGTGGTCGACGCCACGCGGCGAACGGTATTCTGCTGTTTATTCGCGAAAACACCCGCGATGCTATAGGTATCAATTGTTTGGCCGATTTGGTCGATGTGGGCTGTAAGTCACTCTTCACACCGGATAGCACGGTTTTCACGGTATTCCGGTGAAGGGCGGGCGATGGGGGCGCTCGTCGTGAGTTCGGATCATGCTATCCGAGCGCCGCGGGTGGAGCTCCGCCCAGGACGAACAGCGGCTCTTGGCGCGGGCGTGGGCGCGGGCGCGTGCGCGGGTGTCGTGTCGTCGCCCGGCTCAGCCGGGCGACGACTCAGCCGGGCGACAGCGGTAGCGCGGGCTGGGCGGCCGCGGTGACTCGCAAGTACTCCAGTTTCTCCTCATCCGGAGTACCCGGCTCTGCCGTATAGGTCACGATCCGCACATCGTGATCAGGCACCTTCAGCACATCGTTGTCGAGGCGTATCTCCCCCACCAGCGGATGCCGCAGGCGTTTGCGGCCACCCAGGCGTGAGCCGAGCGCCGGGGCACTCCACAGACCCCGGAACTCCTCACTGCTGCTCATGGCCTCACCCACCAGAGCCCTGAATTCCTCATCATGGGGATACGCTCCATGTGTGATCCGAAGGTCTGCGACAAGAGCGGCCTTGAATTCGGCGGTGCTCTGCTCGACAGGGAAGAGCGAATGGCCCGTGTCCGAGGGCTCCTTGTCCGACGGCTCCGTGTCCGACGGCTCCTTGAACACCGCGCGTACCAGGTTTCGTTCCTCTGGCGGTCGCAGGGCCGGGTCACCCAGCAAGACCGCCCACATCGACGTCCAACTCAGCAAGGTCCATGAGGCGGAGAACACTCCCACCGGAATGTTCCCCCAGCGGCTGACGAGCCGTTCCACACCGGGCGGCAGCTGCTGCGGAATGCCTTGGGGCGTCGGCGGAAGAAGCCCGGCCACCAGATGGAAGTGGCAGGTTTCATTCGTGCTCAGTCGCAGCGCGCGGGCAAGCGCGGCCACGACGTCCCGGGATGGGCGCAGGGCCCGGCCCTGTTCAAGACGGAGAAGGTAGTCCGTGGATATTCCGGCCAGCAGAGCAAGCTCTTCGCGGCGCAAACCGGCGGTGCGTCGCCGTCGGGTGGCGGGCAGTCCAACGTCCTCAGTCGTGATGCGGGCACGCCATGCGCGCAGCGTGTTACCCAGCGAGCTCTCTGGACGACTCATGTTCCCATTGTCACCGACCTTTCGGTCGATACCATGGGACTGCCGTTCCTGGGATAAACGGGACGGCCGAGGCGGCCGAGATGGGCCGTCAGAAGATTCGCGTCCCCGCCGGTGGTGAGCGCGCCGCTGGCGACGTAGACCGTATCGCCGTCGACCGCCAATGATGTGGTGTTCTGTAGACCATCGCGCTCATCGAGGACGATACGGTCAGCCTTGCCCGGAGTGATGAGGACCACCTGACTCGGGATATTGAGCGCGGCCAGCAGCTGATCGCCGCGACCGGTGAAGGCGAAATCATCCACGCTGTCGAGTCCGGATGCCTTGACCTGATGGGGACCGGCCGTTCCGTCGCGGCCCGTCAGCGGTATACGAAGGATCGTTCCCCGATCGATATTGGAGACCCATACGGCTCCGTTGTGCACCTTCACGCCATTGGCGCCGAAGAAGTGAACCGGGGCGAGATCCTCCCCCGCGGCCCACAGCTCGGCGGTTCCGCCGTGCGGTCCGACCCGCCAGATCCTGCCCAGTGTCGAGTCGGTGAGGTAGAAGTCCCCCGTACGGTCGTCCCTGGCAAGTCCGTTGAGGAAGCTCGCGGCCGGCAGAGCGGCGACGCGTTCCGGCTTGCCTCCCGGGCGCAGTTTCCACAGGCCGGTGAGGTGTTCGTCGCCTGCCGAGTAGAGGAAGTAGAGGGTTCCGTCTCCGGTCCGTTCGATCCCCGTCACGGAAGCGGCCCCGGGGCCGGGGGTGTGCACGCCCCCATCCGCGGGGAGCGGCATGGTCGCCAATACCTCGACACGTCCGCCGAGCGTGACGTGGGCCACCTGCCGCGACAGGATGAGGCCGACATCCGCCGACCCGTTCGGCCGCACGACGACGCTCTCCGCCACCTGACCGGCCGGACGGTCGAAGTGAGCGACGATCCGCGGGTGCGAGAGGGGCGGTACGGCCGCTTCGGCCGTTGACGAGGCCGCGGTGAGTCCGATCACCGCGCTCGCGGTGGTCACCGCCAGGCGGAAGACAAGGTGTTTCGGCATGGTCGCCTCCGGGAGTGAACTGGGCTGCGGAGAGCAGCTTCAGCGCATCCGCGCGGCCCAGCCAGTACCCGGCTCATCCCTGGAACCGCAGGACCACGCTGACCATGCCGCTGCCCCGCCCTGTCCGGATCTCATCGGTCGCGGTCAAGGCCCCCGTGCCCCGGAACCGTCGGTTCACGTAGTGTCATGGCGTGTACGGGAGTGTCAGCGAGAAACCAGCGCCGGCCCGTGGCAACGGGCAGCGCATCCTGGTCGTCGACGATGAATCGAGAATCGCCGAACTGCTCTCGACCACC
Organism: Streptomyces sp. NEAU-174; assembly: GCF_052665095.1. Lineage (NCBI taxonomy): Bacteria > Bacillati > Actinomycetota > Actinomycetes > Kitasatosporales > Streptomycetaceae > Streptomyces > Streptomyces sp. NEAU-174. The sequence goes on from NZ_JBQTCE010000019.1 coordinate 62,986, forward strand.
CTTGAGCTGGCCGGTTACCGGGTCGGCACCGCGGCCACCGGCGGGGAGGCGCTCGACCGGGTCGGGCGGGACCGGCCCGATCTGGTGATCCTCGATGTGATGCTGCCGGATCTGGACGGCTTCACGGTGTGCCGGCGCCTGGTGGCGGCCGACGAGAACCATCCGCCGGTGCTCTTCCTCACCGCCCGCGACTCGCTCGACTCGCTGGTCACCGGCCTCGGTATCGGCGGCAACGACTACGTCACCAAGCCGTTCCGGATCGCCGAGGTGCTGGCCCGGGTGCAGGCCCTGCTGCGCACCCGCAACCGGCGGCGGGAGGAGGAGCCCCCGCCGCACTACGCCGATCTGGTGCTGGACGAGACGACCCGTCAGGCGCGGCGTGGGCGACGGGCGCTGGAGCTGACCCCGGCGGAGTTCAGACTGCTGCGCTATCTGCTGGTCAACGCCGGGCAGGTGCTGTCCAAGGAGCAGATCGGCGAGCATCTGTGGGTGGCGGAGCACCGGCGTTACGGGGACAACGCCATCGAGAAGCTGGTCTCCCGCCTCCGTCACAAGGTGGACGAGGCCGGGCCCGCCCTGATCCACACCCGCCGTGGCTTCGGCTACTGGCTCGGCGGACTCGCCTCCGGATGAGCATGCACGAGCGCCAGCAGCGGCTGGAGGTCCTGCTGCACGAGCTGCGCACCTCCCTCACCACCATCCGCGGCTGGGCCGAACTCCCGCTCCAGGGGCTCAGCGACGACCCCGAGCTGATGGTCCGCGCCCTGCGCCGGATCCAGGACGAGGCCGACCATATGCACCAGGCGGTCCAGCAGGTGTTCCCCCGCGCGGACGCCTCCTGGGTACGGCCGCTGGAGATGGAGCCGGTGGATCTGCGGGGCGTGGCGGACGAGGCGGTGGCGGATCTGGGGCTGCTCGACCCCGAACGTCCCATCGCCCGCGAGAACTCCGGCCGGGCGACCGTCGTCGCCGACCACCGCATGCTGCGGCACGCCGTACGCAATCTGCTGGACAACGCGCTGCGCCACACCCCCGCCGGGTCCCCGGTGACGGTGGCGGTACGCGGCCCGGTGGACGGGGCCGGAACCGGGGCCGGGCCCGGGGCCGGAACCGGGGCCGGGCCCGGGGCCGGAACCGGGGCCGGGCCCGGGGCCGGAACCGGCGCAACGCCGCGCGTCGAGCTCTCCGTCAGCGACCACGGACCCGGCATGGGCGCGCGGGACGTCGCCCGGCTCACCTCCCCGCACGACGAGGACGGCCGGATCGAGCCGGGCGTCGGCATCGGCCTCACCATCGTGCGGCGGGTGGTCGAGCGGCACGACGGGGAGGTGAGCGTCAGCAGCGCACCGGGCCACGGCACCACGGTCACCGTGGCCTTCCCCACTGTCAGCGTTTCGTCAGGAAACTGACCGGGGGGCGTCAGGTCGAGCGGGTTCGCTGGTCATCACGTCCCCGGAACGCGAACGTCCGCGTCCCCCGTAACGCGAAGGTCCGCGTCCCCGTAACGCCAAGACAGCCGTCCCCACCCACCCGAAGGTTCACGCTCCGCTCCCGTCGGAACCCCCACCCGAGGAGAGACATGACCGAGACGCTGGCAGAGACCGCGCCCGAGGCGGAAGAGCCGCTTCCGGAGTTTCCGATGCCGCGGGCGACCGGCTGCCCCTTCGACCCTCCCCCGACCGCACGGGCGCTGCTCACCGAACGGCCGGTCGCGCGCGTACGGCTGTGGGACGGAAGCGCCCCCTGGCTGGTGACCCGGTACGCCGACCAGCGGGCCCTGCTCGCCGATCCGCGGGTCAGCGCCGAGAACACGCGGCCCGGGTATCCGCACGCGAGCGCCGGTTTCCGCGAGAACGCCGGGCGGCGGCGGTCCTTCGTCACCATGGACGACCCCGAGCACGCCCGGATCCGCCGGATGGTCACCGGACCGTTCGCCATCAAGCGGATCGAGGCGATGCGCCCCGAGATCCAGAAGATCACCGACGAGCTGATCGACACCATGCTGGCCGGGCCGACCCCGGTGGACCTGGTGCGGGCGCTCGCGCTGCCGCTGCCGTCACTGGTGATCTGCAAGCTGCTCGGGGTGCCGTACGAGGACCACGACTTCTTCCAGCGGAACAGCTCGAAACTGATCAACCGGCACTCGTCGGCCGAGGAGGTGGTCGGGGCCAACGACGCGCTGACCGACTATCTGGACGGGCTGGTCGCCGCCAAACTCGCCGACCCGGCCGACGACATGCTCTCCGAGCTGGCCGCCCGGGTCACGGCCGGTGAGCTGACCCAGCGCGACGCCGCCAACATGGGCGTACTGCTGCTGGTCGCGGGCCATGAGACCACCGCCAACATGATCGCCCTCGGCACCGTGGCCCTGCTGGAGAACCCCGACCAGCTCGCCGTCCTGCGGGAGACCGAGGACCCGAAGGTGATCGCCCGAGCCGTCGAGGAGCTGCTGCGCTATCTGACGATCGTGCACAACGGCCGCCGCCGGGTCGCCCTCGAGGACATCGAGATCGGCGGTGAGACCATCCGCGCCGGTGAGGGAATCATCATCTACACCGGCACCGGGAACTGGGACGCGGAGGTCTTCGCCGAGCCCGAGCGGCTGGACATCGGCCGCGACGCCCGCCGCCACATGGCGTTCGGCTTCGGTGTCCACCAGTGCCTGGGCCAGCCGCTGGCCCGGATGGAGCTCCAGGTGGTCTACGGCACGCTCTACCGCCGTATCCCCACCCTGCGGCTGGCCACCGGAATCGACCAACTACCGTTCAAACACGACGGTTTGGTCTACGGCGTCTACGAACTGCCCGTCACCTGGACGTCATGAGCGGCGAAGGCGACGAAGGCGAAGAAGGCGAAGAAGGCGCCGGGGACGGCAGCGGCGAAGGCAAGGGAGTCACCATGCGAGTGGAAGTCGATGTGCCCAAGTGTGTGGCGTCGGGGCAGTGCGTGATGATCGCACCCGATGTGTTCGACCAGCGGGAGGAGGACGGCATCGTGGTCCTGCTGGACGAACAGCCCGCGCCCGAACTCCACGCCGATGTGCGGGAGTCCGCGGTGGTCTGCCCGGCGGCGGCGATACGGGTGATCGAGAAGTGAAGCAGGTGGTGGTGGTCGGTGGCTCAGCCGCCGGTCTGGCGGCGGCGGAGACGCTGCGCCGGGAGGGCTACGAGGGCACGCTCACGCTCATCGGCGATGAGCCGTACCACCCGTACGACCGGCCACCGCTGTCCAAGCAGATCCTCGGCGGGCAGTGGGAGCCGGATCGGGTGCCGCTGCGCGCCCCCGCCGATCTGGACGCGCTCGGCCTGGAGCTGCGTCTCGGCGTCGCCGCGACCGGGCTCGACCTCGCGGGCCGTACGGTCGCGCTGGCCGATGGGGCGCGGGTGCCGTACGACGGCCTGGTCATCGCCACCGGCGTCCGCCCGCGCCGACTGCCCGGCGACGGCGGGGAGCGCGCGCATGTGCTGCGCACCCTGGACGACGCCCTGGCCCTGCGGGACCGGCTGGGCCCGGGGCGGCGGCTGGCGGTGGTCGGCGCCGGGTTCCTCGGCGCCGAGGCGGCCGCGGTCGCGCGGGGGCTGGGCGTGGAGGTGACGCTGCTGGAACCTGCCCCGGTGCCGCTGGCCCCGGCGGTCGGCGAGCGGGTCGGCCGGATGCTCGCCCAGGCCCACCACGACCACGGCGTGGATCTGCGCACCGGGGTCGCGGTGGCCGAGGTGGCCGACGGCGGGGTACGGCTGACGGACGGCACGCTCGTCGAGGCCGACGAGGTGCTGGTCGCGATCGGCTCGGTGCCCAACACCGACTGGCTGGAGGGCAGTGGGCTCACCCTGGGCGACGGCCTGGAGTGCGATGAGTACAGCGCCGCCGCGCCGGGTGTGTACGGCGCGGGGGATGTGGCCCGCTGGCACAATCCGCTGTTCGGCACGGCGATGCGGATCGAGCACCGGACCAACGCCACCGAGCAGGGCATGGCCGTGGCCCGCAACCTCCTCCGCCCGGAGGAGCGGCGGCCGTTCGCCCCGGTGCCGTACTTCTGGTCCGACCAGTACGACTTCCGGATCCAGGCGCACGGGTATCTGCGCGGCCATGAGGAGGTCGCAGTGGTGGAGGGCGAGCTGGAGGAGCGGAAGTTCCTGGCCGTCTACCGCTCCGGGGACCGGGTGGCCGGTGTGCTGGCCGTCGGGATGCCGCCGAAGGCGGTGCGTACGTGGCGGCAAGCGGTCGCGACGCGGGCGGCGTGGCGGGACGCGGTGGGGGAACTGCTGCCGGAGGGGGCGTAGGGGGTAGCGCGTGCCGCGTGTGCGTTGCGCGTTGTGCGTTGTGGTCCGGCGTGGCGTACGCCCGGAAAATCACCGGGCGGGCCGCGCCGGGCCTTGCTACGTTGAGCGGCATGAAGCGCGCCGCGATGGCAATTGCGATGACGACGACGCCGGAGAGTGTCCCGGCGCGCTGATCGATGTTCTGATCCGAAGCCCCGGGGCGAGTGCCTCGGGGCTTCGCCGTGCGGTCACTCGCCCGATGTCCACCGACGTCCACCGACGTTGATGAGGAGACCGCGATGGCCGACCACCGCAAGCTGGGCCGTGAACTGGGCCTGTTCGACACCGACCCGCTGATCGGCGCGGGCCTGCCGTACTGGCTGCCCGACGGCGCGACCGTACGGCACACCCTGGAGGAGTACATCCGCGCCGCCGAACGGCGGGCGGGCTACCGGCATGTGTACTCGCCGGTGCTCGGCAAACGGGAGCTGTACGAGCTCTCGGGGCACTGGGAGCACTACAGCGACGACATGTTCCCGCCGATGGACCTGGGCGCGGAGCAGGTCGTACTGCGCCCGAGCCTGTGCCCCCACCACGCGGCCATCTACCGCTCCCGCGGCCACAGCTACCGCGAACTTCCTCTGCGGATGGCCGAGTTGGGCGGGATGTACCGCTCGGAGCTGTCCGGGGTGCTCGGCGGGCTGACCCGGGTGCGGGCCATCCAGCTGAACGACGCCCATGTCTTCTGCACCCTGGACCAGGTCGCCGACGAGGCGTCGGCCGCCCTGGAGATGATCCGCCGGGCGTACGAGGCACTCGGCATCACCCCGGCCCGCTATCGGCTCTCCCTCCCCGGCCCCGGCGGCAAGTACGTCGCCGCGCCCGAGATGTGGCGCCGCTCGACCGCCCTGCTGACCGACGTCCTGGACCGCTCCGGGCTGCCGTACGAGGCGGTGGAGGGCGAGGCCGCGTTCTACGGCCCGAAGATCGACGTACAGGTCGCCGACGGCGCGGGGCGGGAGTCCACCCTGTCCACCGTGCAGGTGGACTTCCACCAGCCCGAGCGGTTCGATCTGCACTACATCGGCCCGGACGGCGCCCGGCACCGCCCGGTCATGGTCCACCGCAGCATCATCGGCAGTGTGGAGCGGGCCGTGGCCCATCTCATCGAGCGGCACGGCGGGGCCTTCCCCGCCTGGCTGGCCCCCACCCAGCTGGTGGTCCTGCCGGTCTCCGAGGCCGAGCTGGGGCGGGCCGAGGAGCTCGTCCGGCGGTGCGATGAACTCGGCCTGCGCGCGGAACTCACCGGCCCGGACCGCGGCACCCTGGGCGCCCGCATCCGGGCGGCCCGCCTCGTCCCGTACCAGGCCGTACTGGGCGCCCGGGAGGCCGCGGACGGCCGGGTGGCCCTACGCCTACGGGACGGCCGCCGGCTGGACCCGCTGCTGGTCGACGAGGCCCTGGCCCGGATCGACGCACTGGTGAAGTCGCACAGCCCCGCCCTGTGGAACGCGGCGTAGAGGGTGGAAGCTCGTGCCGCCTCCGGCGGGCTGCTTCCCCCTCCCCGCCCCTTCCCACAACTGGGGCTCCGCCCCAGCCCCCGCCGGGAGCTCCGCCCCGAACCCCGCAGAAGCTCCGCCCCTGGCCCCCGCACGTGCTGCACCCCGAACCCCGAAGGAGCTCCGCCCCTGGACCCCGGCAGGGCCTCGCCCCGAACTCCGGCGGGGCTCCGGCCCCGGGCCCCCACCGGAGCTCTGCCCCGGACCTCGCTGGGACCCCGCCCCAGCCCCCACCGGAACTCCACCGCTGGGGCTCCGCCCCCCGGACCCGCTGGAGCCTCAACCCGGACCCCGCAGGGGCTCCGCCCCCGGCCCCGCCGGGAACTTCGCCCCGGACCCCGCGGGACCTCGTCCCGGACTCCGCTGGAGCACCGCCCCGGACCCCGCTGGAGCTCCGCCCGGAATCCCGCCGGAACGCGCCACCCCGGACTCCGCAGGGGCCTCGCCCCCGGGCCCCGCCGGGGCTCCGCCCTCAACCCCACCAGGGCTTCGCCCCCGATCCCGGGGCGGCCGGGGGCGAAGCCCCTGCCCCGCGGCGGAGGGGCATATCAATGCTGCGGCGGTACCCATCCCAGCCCCTCCGGCGATTGAGGAGCGGGGTTCGGGGCGGAGCCCCGCCGGGGTTCGGGGCGGAGCCCCGCCGGGGTTCGGGGCGGAGCCCCGCCGGGGTTCGGGGCGGAGCCCCGCCGGGGTTCGGGGCGGAGCCCCGCCGGGGTTCGGGGCGGAGCCCCGGGATTGGGGAGGGGCGGGGTGGGGTGGGGAACAGTCAGCCGCCCAGACAGCCCCGCACCGCGGCGACAAGCCGCGACGCCCGCGCATCGCCGTGGCCGATCATCCGGTTGGCCACATACGCGAAGCCCACCCCGAACTCATCATCGCCGAAGGCGAACTGCCCGCCCGCCCCGTCATTGCCGAAGCTCCGCTCCCCCAACATCGGCCGGAACGACGGCGAGTCCAGCAGAAAGCCCGAACCCCAGCGCGCGCCCATGTCGAACCCCAGCCAGCCCTTGCCCGACGAGACCTCGCGGACCGCGTCCGCGACGGTCTCGGGGGCCAGCAGCCGCCGGCGTCCCTCGAGGCCGGTCACGGCCGCCGCGTACAGCCCGGCGAGTCCGCTCGCCGACGCGGTGGCGCCCGCGCCGGGCAGTTCCATGCCGAGCAGCGCCGGGTCGTTCCAGCCGTGCGGCTCGTCGAGGCCGGGGAAGACCAGCGCGCCGTTCATGGTCACGATGCGGGTCAGCAGATGTTCGGGCCCCGGCATCCCGGGCCGCCCCTCGGCCTCGACCAGCCGGGCCCGCCCGTCCATCTCCGCCGCGGGCAGCCCGATCCAGGCCCGCAGCCCCAGCGGATCCCCCACGGCCCGGCGGAAGTACGCGCCCGGGGTGTGCCCGGTGATCCGCCGGATGACCTCACCGATGAGGAAGCCGAAGACATGGCCGTGGTACTCGTACGACGTGTCCGGCTCCCACAGCGGCGTCTGCTCCTCGACGGCGCGGATCACCGGCGCCCAGCCGGCGATCTCCTCGAACGTCAGCACCCCGTCGAGCACGGGGACCCCCGCCCGGTGCCCGAGGACCATCCGGGAGGTGATGGCCTCCTTGCCGTACCGGCCGAACTCCGGCCAGTACCGGCTCACCGGAGCGTCCAGGTCCAGCCGCCCCTCCTGCGCGAGGAGGTGGGCGCAGACGCTCACCAGGCCCTTGGCGCAGGAGAACACCGGTACGACGGTGTCCCGCTGCCACCCCCGCCCAGTCCCCTCGTCCGCGACCCCGCCCCACAGCTCCACGACCTTGCGTCCGCCGACGAAAACGGTGACGGCCGCCCCGAGTTCGGGAAACTCCTCGAAGTTCCGCGCGAACACATCGGCGACGCCACCGAATCCCTCGTCGACCCACCCGCTGTACGCCCTCATTGCCCCCGGCCCTTCATGGACTCCGCGTGATCACAACCGCGTCACGGTAGGCCGTACCCCGCCCCCACCACGAGCGATTTACGCGGGCCCCTGGCCGATACGCCCCCGGCCAAAGGGGCGGCTGGGGCGGTCAGATGCTGATCAGGCGCTCCAGCACATTGCGATAGCCCCGCATCGCCAGACGCAGCTCCTCCGTCTCCGAACTGACCGCGTCGTCCTCGTGCCAGGCGGCACGAAGGGTGGCGCGGCGTTCGGCGAGGAGGTCGGTGAGGCGGTTGGCCACCTCCACGAGCAGGGCGTCGGCCTCCTCCACGGCGCCGCGTGGGGAGTCCACGAAGCCGCTGACCGCGTACCGCAGCCGCTGGGTCAGCTTGTCGTGCTCGCTCGTGGGCAGCACGGGGAAGCTGGGGCCGTTCGGGGTGTTCGACGGCTCGCCCGCCGACTGGGCGGAGGCCCCGGAGGCCCCGTGTGTCGGCGTGGGCCCGCTTCCGTTCGTCGGCGTCGACCGGCTTCCGTTCGTCGGCTCGTGCTGCGGCATCGTCGCGTGCCAGGACGTCATCGGTTCCGCCGCCTCCGTGTTGCCCGGCCGCTGGGACAGCGGAGCCACTTCATGCTTCTCCAGGCCATGGCGCCGCTGCCCGTCGTTCTCCGTCCGGTCCGTCGGGTCGGTCGGGTCGGTCGGGTCCGTCACCACGCGCCGCCCTTCCTGGTGTGGCCGAACCGCGTATGACCGTGGCCCGCCCCCGTCCCCGTCCCGGTCCCGGCCCCTGGCAGCCACCTCCGGAGGCCGCTCTCGCTCCGCCGCTCGCCGTGGTGGTGGTGCTGTCGCCCGGTCTCGGAGCCGGTCGGGGCGCCGTGGTGCGGCGGCCTGACCAGATCCTCGAAGAACGGCCGGGCGTGCACCACGGCCTCGCGCAGTTCCTCGGTGTCCGCGCGCCCCTCGCGGGCGCGGGCGGCCGTGTCATGGATCTGCCGGTAGCCCTGGACGTGCTCGGCGTGGTGCACGGACAGTGCCGCCACCTGCTCCTCGTAACGGCCCGACGGGTAGCCACGGTCGTGGGCGAGCCGGGCCAGGAGCTGATCGGCGCCGGTCACCGCGTGTTCCGGAGACTCGATGAACATCTCCTGCATACCGGCCCACTCGGCAACGTACCGCTCGCGCAGCTCACCTGACAGGGGCTCGGTCCGCAGATCGCCGTACAGCCGCAGCCGTTCCTCGAGTTCCCGCTCCGCCGCCTTGGTGTCGCCCGCGTGCTGGGCGACGTTCAGTTCGTACTCGGGCCCGAAGCGGCGTCGCAGAACGCGTTCCCTACGGCCTGCGCCCGCGCGGACGACGCGGATGATGAGCGCGGCCGCGAGGACGACCGCGACGACAACCACGATGCTGATCGCACCAGTTGACATGGTCTGCTTCTGCCTTCCCGCTGGCTTCCCCCTCCGCGTTCGGGGGGCTCCTCTCATCGGGTAGCCCGGTCTCCGGCCCTCAAACTGCGGTGCGTCACAGGTGTGCTGGGTGCCAGGATGCGGACCATGACGAGTACGCCCCATATCCACCAAGCCGGTTCGCGCGCCGACGCCTCCCCCGCGCGGACCGTCGCCGCGCGGACCGTCGCCGCGTGGACCGTCGCCCCGCGGCCCGTCGGCGACCCCGTCTCCCTCACGCTGCTGCGCGAGTACCTCGTCGATGTCGCCGACCGCTACTACCGGCTCCACGAGCAGCGGGACTCGACCCCGGAGGAGATCGAGCAGGCCCTCGCCGAGATGCCCAGCGACGATCTCGCCCCGCCGCACGGGGTGTTCCTGCTGGCGCACCACGAGGGCGAACTCGCCGGATGCGCGGGGCTGCGGCTGATGGACGCGCGCACGGCGGAGCTGAAGCGGGTGTACGTACGGCCCGCCAAGCGGGGGCTTGGCGGGGGCGCCGCACTGCTCGCGGCCGTCGAGGCGGCGGCGGGCGAACTGGGCGCCGGGCGGATCGTGCTCGACACCCGCCTCGATCTGGTCGAGGCCCGTGGGCTCTACGCGCGCCACGGCTACCGGGAGGTTCCGGCCTTCACGGACGGGCCGTACGCCGAGGTCTGGATGGCCAAGGAGCTGGGCTGAGCGCGGTGAACCCGAAGGGCCCTACCCGCGCGGCGGCGGCGGTCTGCGGTGGTCCGGGCGGGGCGTGCCTTCCCTCGGCTGTTCCGCGTCCGAGCCGCACAGCTCGCGCGTCAGCTCGTCCACCAGCTCGGTCAGATCGGTCGGACGGTCGGGTGACCACCAGTCGCCCAGGAGCCCCGCGAGGGACGCCTCGCGGGCCCGGTAGAGCCGGGTCGCGATCCGGCGGCCGTCGTCCGTGAGGAACAGCTCAAGACCGTAGCGGCGGCCCAGGCCCCGCGCCTCGATCTGGCGGACCGCCTCGGTGATGGCCCGCAGCGGTACGGGCGTGCGCTCGGCGAGCAGGGCGGGCTCGACCGAGCCGTAGTGCTGGATGCGCAGCAGCATCCAGCTCGCGGCGGGTCCGAGGTCGAGACCGGCGCGCCGGGTGATGTCCACGTAGACCTGCCGACGGCCCTCCCGGCTGCCCAGCAGGGACAGCGCGCGGGCGCATTCGTCGCGCGAGGTGCGCTGCACGGGGTTGCTGGCGAGTATCTCGCTGCCGTCGGGCGCGGTGACGCTGGCGCGCAGCGGCTCCTCGCGGAGGTACCAGGCGAGGAGGAAGGCGAGCAGCACGACCGGCACCGCGTAGAGGAAGACGTCGGTGATGGAGACGGAGAACGCGTGCCGAACGGCGGCCTGGTCCGCGGGCGGCAGCCGGCCGAGGGTGCGGGGGTCGGAGGTGAGGGCGCCGGGGGTGACACCGGGTGGCAGGCGCCGTCCGGCGAGGGCGTCGGCGATGTGCGGACCGAGGTTGTTGGCGAAGATCGTGCCGAAGACGGAGACACCGAACGAGGCGCCGATCGAGCGGAAGAAGGTCGCGCCGGAGGTGGCGACGCCCAGGTCCTGATAGCGGACGGAGTTCTGCACGATCAGCACCAGCACCTGGATGACCAGGCCGAGACCGCAGCCGAAGACGAAGAAGTACGCGCTCATCTCGGCCACCCCGCTGGACTCCCGCAGCTGGTGCATCAGCAGCAGCCCGACGGCGGTGACCGCGGTGCCCAGGACCGGGAAGACCTTGTAGCGGCCGGTGCGGCTGACCAGATGGCCGGAGACGGTGGAGGAGACCAGCGTGCCGAGGACCAGCGGCAGCAGATGGAGGCCGGACGTGGTCGGCGAGACGCCCTGCACGATCTGGAGGAAGGTCGGCAGATACGTCATGCTGCCGAACATCGCGAAGCCGACGATGAAGCCGATGACCGCGCAGAGGGTGAAGGTGCGGCTGCGGAAGAGGGTGAGCGGCAGCACCGGTTCGGCCGCGCGGGTCTCCACCCGTACGAAGGCCGCCAGCAGCACCATGCCGGCCACCGCGAGCCCGACGATCTGCCAGGAGCCCCAGCCGTAGGTGACCCCGCCGAGTGAGGTCATCAGCACCAGGGCGGCGGCCACCACGGCGATCAGGAAGGTGCCGAGGTAGTCGATGGTGTGCGAGGTGCGGCGCACCGGGATGTGCAGGACGGAGGCGACGACGAGGAGGGCGACGACGCCGAGGGGCAGGTTGACGTAGAACACCCAGCGCCAGCTGAGGCGGTCCACGAACACTCCGCCCAGCAGCGGCCCCAGCACACTGGCGGCGCTGAAGACGGCGCCGAAGAGGCCCTGGTAGCGGCCGCGGTCGCGGGGCGGGACGATATCGCCGACGATGGCCATCGACAGCACCATGAGGCCGCCGCCGCCCAGCCCCTGAAGCGCGCGGAAGGCGATGAGTTCGGCCATGTTCCCGGCGAGTCCGCACAGCGCGGAGCCGATCAGGAAGATGACGATGGCGGTCTGGAAGAGCCTCTTGCGGCCGTACTGGTCGCCGAGCTTGCCCCACAGCGGGGTGGCCGCGGTCGAGGCGAGGAGATACGCGGTGACCACCCAGGACAGATGCTCCAGGCCGCCGAGGTCGCTGACGATCGTGGGCAGCGCGGTGGAGACGATCGTCTGATCGAGCGCGGCGAGCAGCATGCCGAGCAGCAGCGCGCCGATGGCCACCATGACCGTGCGCCGCGGGCGGCCCTCTCCGGGGCCGGGGGCCACACCGGGGGCCACGGCGCCGGATTCTCCCGGGCCTCCTGGGCCTCCCGGGCCACCGGGGCCTCCTGGGGCCGGAGCCGGGCTGCCGGCGTCCCGCGCCATGGCGACTCCTCCTCGCTCCCCTCCGCCCCCTCCTCATCCTCATCCCATCCTCACCTTTATGCCCTGTTACGGCCCGCCGGACCGGTCCGCACGGCGGGCGAACACCTGCGCGGAGGGCGTTCGGATGCGCATAATCGCTGCGAACTCCAGGGAGGGAAAGTTCCGTGACGGCAGAGTCCTGCCCGCACTGCTTCGCACCGGCGCGCGCCAACGGCCGCCCCGGCTGCACGTGCGCCGAACGCGCCGCCGCGTCCACCGCGACGGCAGGTGCGACCGATGACCAGACCCGGCCGAATCCCCAGGTGACGCTTCCGGAGGAGCGTCCGGCCGGCCCCGATCCGCGCGATCTGCGGCTCTTCGAGGAGGCGGAGGGGGAGAACCCCGGGAACGCCGAGCCCCCCGGCCTGCTCGGGAAGGGGGACGGTGAGGAGACGCGGGTGATCGACCGCGTCGAGGGGAGACCCGGCGGGGACGAGGGGAACGAGGGGGACGCGGCCGACGCCGCCACCGACGCCCCCGGCCCCGGCCCCGGCCGCCACCGTAAGAGCAAGCGCAAGGTCGTGGCGGCCGTCCTCGCGGGCGCGGCGGCCGTGGCGGTGGCCGGTTCGCTGGCGATCGGCACCGGTCTGCTCGGTGACCACAAGGAGGACGGCAGCGGCGGTGGCGGCGCGAGCGACCACACGCTCGCCGACAGCACCGTCAGCCCACCGGCCGAGGAGGAGCTGCCGGCCGAAGGGCCCGGCGCGTCGTCCGGCTCCCCGTCGTCGAGCGCGACGCCCCACCCCTCCGCGTCCGGTTCGGCGCGGGCCGACGCGACCCCGAAGAGCGAGGGCGGCCTCTCGGGCTCGGCCCGTCCCTCGGAGTCGGCCTCCGCGACCGGCTCACCGACGAAGCCCGGGCCGAGCGCGTCCGACGCGCCGACCTCCGCCCCGTCCGACACCCCCGAGCCGCCCGGCCCGCCGGTGCTGCGCGAGGGCGACAGCGGGCCCGAGGTGGTCGAGCTCCAGAAGCGGCTGACCCAGCTGTTGCAGTACATCGGTGTGGCGGACGGGAAGTACGACGAGGGGCTGCGGAGGATCGTCTCCAGCTACCAGGACCAGCACGACATCACGGGCGACCCTGACGGCGTCTACGGCGAGAACACCCGCCGGGACCTCGAATCGAGAACCGACGAGCCATAGGGCCCACCCCCCTGGCGCAGAGCGGCCCTGCTTTGTATCGTGAAGGAACAAAGTGGTTCCGCCCGTTTTCCCTGACCGGCGGGCGGAGCCGCCTTGTTTCCCTTTCCGGTGCGTCCATCCGCGGTCCGCACTCCGCGCTCGCGACCAGGAGTCCCGATGTCCCTCACCGCCCGCGCACTCCTCCTCGACATGGACGGCACCCTGGTGAACTCGGACGCCGTGGTCGAGCGCTACTGGCGGATCTGGGCCGCCGAGCAGGGGCTCGACCCCGAGCAGGTCCTCAAGGTCGTCCACGGGCGGCAGGCGCACGCGACCATGGCCGTGCTGCTCCCGGACCGCCCGATGGAGCGGAACCTGGCGGACAACCGCTGGATGCTGGAGCGCGAGACCACCGATCTCGACGGTGTCGTGCCGGTACCCGGCGCGCCCGCCTTCATGGCCGCGCTGGCCGCGCTCCCGCACGCCCTTGTGACCTCCGCCGACGAGGCCCTCGCCCGCGCCCGCATGGGCGCCGCCGGGCTGCCGATGCCGGAGGTACGGGTCACCGCGGAGCGCGTCGGCGCGAGCAAGCCGGACCCGGAGGGCTTCCTGAAGGGCGCGGCCGAGCTGGGCTTCGCCCCGGCGGACTGCGTCGTCTTCGAGGACTCGGAGGCCGGCATCGCGGCGGGCCGGGCGGCCGGGATGCGCGTGGTCGGCATCGGCCCGCGCGCCGGGGCCCACGCCCCGGACGCGCATGTGCGGGACCTGGAGCAGGTGCGGATCGAGGCGCTGCCCGACGGCACGATGCGGCTGCACTTCTCGGACTGAGCGCCGGGACGCCGCCGGATGCCCGGTGCCCACCCGTCCGGGCACCCGTGCACCCGGGCACCCGGGCACCCGGGTCCGGCTCACCCCCCGCCCGTCAGGCCGCGATGGCCTCGTACAGGCTGAACCCCGCCAGCGCCAGCATCACCAGGGCCGCGATCCTGGTGATCAGCCGCAGCGGTACGTACCGCATCAGGGTGCGGCCGCCCACGATGCCCAGACCCGCGACGGCCCACAGGGCCAGCAGCGCGCCGACGCCGACCGACAGCGGGTCGTCGTAGCGGGCCGCGAGGTTCGCGGTCATGATCTGGGTCAGATCGCCGAACTCGGCGATCAGGATCAGCGTGAAGCCCGCCCCGGAGACCTTCCAGAAGCTCTGGTCGGCGGGCTTGCGGATCTCTTCCTCGTCATCGTCCTTCTTGAAGAGCAGCATCGCCGCTCCCCCGAGGAAGAGCACCCCGACGATCGCCTGGAGCAGGCGGTGCGGCAGCAGGGTGAGCACACTGCCCGCCGCGATCGCGAGCCCCACGTGGAGGGCGAAGGCGGCGGCCACTCCGACGAAGACGTACGACGCGCGGTAGCGGGTGCCGAGCATCAGCCCGGCCAGGGCGGTCTTGTCGGGCAGCTCGGCGAGGAAGACGACGCCGAAGACCACGGCGGCGACGGTGATGCTGAACACGGAATGGATACCTCGTAGATCGGGCCGCACCAAGGGCCCCGGGGAGGGATCACTTCGGCACGGCAGCGTCGGACACTGCGGCCGAAGGTCTCGCTGGCGCACGGCCTCCGCGGTACGCGGGTGATCCGTACGCTCCGGGCGCCGGCCCGCACCTCGAGGGGCGGGCAGTATGTCGACGGTCCGGCGAGGAGCTACTCCCCTTCTGCTCCCGCCAAGAATACGGGACCCCCCGCCACACCCAGCCGCCGGGATATGTGACCAACCCCACAAGCCCGGAGTCCGGCCGAGCCCCGTCGGCAGCACGCCCCGGGGGTGCCCGGCGGACCACGCTGCGGGCCGCATACCGAGGCTTCCCCCTCCCCGCCCCTTCCCGAATCTGGGGCTCCGCCCCAGCCCCCACCGGGGCTCCGCCCCGGACCCCGCTGGGGCTGCGCCCCTGGACCCCGCTAGGGCGGACGCCCCTGGACCCCGGGGTCTGGGGCGGAGCCCCGTTTCGGAGGTCTGGGGCGCAATCCCGTTGAGGGCTGGGGCGGAGCCCCCATCGGGCTCCGGGGGCGGCAGCCCCACGGGGGGCCGGAGGCGCAACCCCACCGGGGCCTGGGGCGGAGTCCCGTCGGGGTCCGGGGCGGAGCCCCACCGGGGCCTGGGGCGCAGCCCCACCGGGGTCCGGGGGCGCAGCCCCATCGGGGGCCGGCGGCGCAACCCCATCGGGGGCCGGAGGCGCAACCCCATCGGGGGCCGGAGGCGCAACCCCACCGGGGCCTGGGGCGCAGCCCCACCGGGGCCCGGCGGCGCAACCCCACCGGGGCCTGGGGCGCAGCCCCACCGGGGCCCGGCGGCGCAACCCCACCGGGGCCTGGGGCGGAGTCCCGTCGGGGTCCGGGGCGGAGCCCCGTTTCGGGAAGGGGCGGGGAGGGGAACGACCCGGCGACGGCGACCCGGGCCGTCCGGAGCGTCGTTGGCGGGCGCGCGCCCGGCTTGCGGGTGGCTTGTGGGCGCGTCGGGCGGCGGAGCCGTGGGGGGCGCCCCGGGCGTGGCGTTGACCGGCGGCGACGCCGGCGCCCCGGGGGCGGGCGCGCGCGGTACGCGGTCGTATCGCGCACGCACCACGGCCGCGCCGGGGCGGACGCGCGGCGCCAACTGCCGCCCGGAACCCCTTGCGTTGACATGACCGCGTCGTCACTCTGTTACCTGGCGCCCACCCCACAGCAACCCGGCGCCGCGACCATGGCCGGGCATCAGAGGCCAACACCCCCCCACCCTCAAGGGAGTTCGCATGTCGGACACGTCCTCTCGTCGTCGCATCTACGCGCGTCGCGCATCCGTCTTCGGCGGGTTCGTCGCCCTGCTGGGCACGCTCGTGCTGAGCGGGCCCGCCGCCGAGGCTTCTCCGCCCACCCCGCCCAGCGCCGCCACCGCACGCACCCAGCTGGCCTCGCTGACCGTCAAGGCCGAGGGCTCGTCCGACGGTTACAGCCGCGACAAGTTCCCGCACTGGATCACCCAGAGCGGCGCCTGCAACACCCGCGAGGAAGTCCTCAAGCGCGACGGCAAGAACGTCCAGACCGACTCCAGCTGCGCGGCCACCAGCGGCACCTGGTACTCCGAGTACGACGGCGAGACCTGGTCCGCCTCCGGCGACGTGGACATCGACCACGTCGTGCCGCTCTCCGAGGCGTGGAAGTCCGGCGCCAACAGCTGGACCACCGCCCAGCGCCAGGCGTTCGCCAACGACCTGACCCACTCCCAGCTCATCGCCGTGACGGACAACGTCAACCAGTCCAAGGGCGACCAGGACCCCGCCGAGTGGCTGCCGCCCCGGAGCGCCTACCACTGCATGTACGCCCGCATGTGGGTCTCGGTGAAGTACACCTACAAGCTCACCCTCGACTCGGCCGAGAAGTCCGCGCTCAGCGGCATCCTCAACGGCTGCTGAGACACCGCACTACCGGACACGTCCCCCGGCGCACCGCCGGAGGAACCGCCGCACCTCCTCCGTCGTTCCGTACCGTACGCATGACGAGCACATCGAAGAACGACGGAGGAGGTCCGGATGGCCGGGCTGCGCCTGGGACCACTGCTGCGCCATGTCGACTGGGAGACCGGTACCGGCGCGACCGTCTGGGTCGAGGCCGACCGGGCCTGTGCGGCCGAGGTGCGGTGCGCCGACGGTGCGGGCGGCACTGCCCGCACCTGGCAGATCGCCGGCCACCACTACGCCCTGATCCCGGTCACCGGGCTGCGCCCGGGCGCCGAGACCGCCTACCGGGTGCTGCTCGACGGTGAGCAGGTCTGGCCGCTGCCGGACTCCCCGTTCCCCGACAGCACCATCCGCACCCCCACCCCGGGGACGGACGCGCCCGTGCGCGTGGCCTTCGGCTCCTGCCGGTGGGCCGCGCCGCCCTCCGACGCCTCGCACGATCCCGTAGGGCCCGACGCGCTCGACACCCTCGCGCAGACGCTCGCCCGCGCCCCGGAGGCCCCGCGCCCCGATGTGCTGGTGCTGCTGGGCGACCAGGTGTACGCGGACGAGACCTCCGCCGAGACCCGCCGCTGGCTGGCCGAACGCCGCGATCTGAGCGAGCCGCCGGGTGAGCAGGTGGCGGACTACGAGGAGTACACCCGGCTCTACTACGAGTCCTGGCTGGACCCCGAGGTGCGGTGGCTGCTCTCCACCGTCCCCAGCTGCATGATCTTCGACGACCACGATGTCATCGACGACTGGAACACCAGCGAGGCGTGGCAGCGCAGGATGCGCGCCACCCCGTGGTGGCGGGAGCGGATACTGAGCGGGCTGATGTCCTACTGGGTCCATCAGCACCTGGGCAACCTCTCCCCCGCCGAACTGGCCGCCGACCCGCTCTACGCGGAGGTGCGCGCGGCGGAGGACGGCACCGAGGCGCTGCGGGAGTTCGCCGCCCGCGCCGACGCCGATCCGGGGTACACCCGCTGGAGCTACCGCCGCGACTTCGGCCGCACCCGGCTGCTGATGGTCGACACCCGCGCGGCGCGGGTGCTCGAGGAGGGCCGGCGGGCGATGCTGACCGACAAGGAGTTCGCCTGGGTGCGCGAGCAGGCCATGGACGGGGTGGGCGGCGCCCCCGGCGCCCCGGGCGCCCCCGGCTTCCCCAGCTCCCCCGGCGCCCCTGGCTTCCCCGCCGGCCCGGGGGAGTCCGGCACCTCCGGCAGCTACGACCATCTGCTGCTCGGCACCTCGCTGCCCTGGCTGCTGCCCCACTTCGTGCATGACGTGGAGGCCTGGAACGCCTCGGTGTGCGGCGGCAGACGCGGTGGGCGCTGGGCGCGGATCGCCGAGGACCTGCGGCAGCGCGGCGACCTGGAGCACTGGGCCGCGTTCCCCGAGTCCTTCGACGCGCTCACCGACACCATCGCCGCGGTGGGCGGCGCGCCGGGGGCGCCCGCCACGATCAGCGTGCTCTCCGGCGATGTGCACCACGCCTATGTGGCCACCCCGGACTGGTCGCGGTGGCCGTCCCCGCCGCCCCGCAGCCAGGTGCGCCAGTTGACCTGCTCTCCGGTCCACAACAGCATCTACGCCTCGATACGGCTCGGCTTCCGCTTCGGCTGGAGCGCGGCGGGCCGCGCCCTGGGCCGGGCGTTCCGGCGCCATGGGCGGGTGCCGCACCCCCGCTTGAGCTGGCATAAGACGGGTGGGCCCTGGTTCGGCAACCAGCTGATGACGCTGACCCTCCGGGGCCGTGGCGCGCATCTGCGGCTGGACCAGGCGCAGTCGGACCCCGCGGGCGGCGGCGCCCGGTTGGTGACGGCGCTGGAGACGGACTGGACGGGCTAACGGGTGCCCGACCCCGCTCCTCAATCTCCCCCGGCTACCGCTGGGAGATGCCCCCCGAGGGGCCGGAAGACGGGGCTCCGCCCCAGACCCCGGGGTCCAGGGGCGAAGCCCCTGGTAGCGGGAAGGGGCGGGGAGGGGAAAGATCCGCCCCCCCTTGAGCCCCCGTGAGCGCCGCCCCTTGAGCACCGTTCCGCGCCATACATCACGCGATGGCACCGTACGTCCGTGATACAGGCCACAACGGACCGGTACGTTCCGGAGACCGGGGAGATTCGCGTTGAGCGGGCGGCATGATGGGCGCGCCCCCTGCGTCACATCTGCCCCGGGA
This sequence comes from Streptomyces sp. NEAU-174, assembly GCF_052665095.1. Classification (NCBI taxonomy): domain Bacteria; kingdom Bacillati; phylum Actinomycetota; class Actinomycetes; order Kitasatosporales; family Streptomycetaceae; genus Streptomyces; species Streptomyces sp. NEAU-174. Next base: position 81,788 of record NZ_JBQTCE010000019.1, read on the forward strand.
GACATTGCCTTGGCCGGAGACCCCCACGCGATAGCCGTCGTCGGCGCCGGGCCGCGCGGCACCAGCGTGCTGGAGCGCCTGTGCGCCTCGGCCCCGGAGCTGGCGCCCGGCACCCCGCTGACCGTGCACATGGTGGACCCCTCCCCGCCCGGCGCGGGACGGGTCTGGCGCACCGCCCAGCCGGACGAGTTGCTGATGAACACCGTGGCCTCGCAGGTCACCCTGTTCACCGACGCGAGCGTCGAATGCGGCGGACCGGTGCGGACCGGGCCGAGCCTGTACGAATGGGTCAGCGCACACGGCCTGGCGCCCGGTCTCGGCCCGGACGACTACCCCAGCCGCGCGCTCTACGGCCGCTATCTGGAGTGGGTGTTCGGCGAGGTGGTGCGGGGCGCGCCGGACACTGTGACCGTCCGGACGCACCGGGCCCGCGCCGTACGGCTGGAGGAACGGGCCGACGGCACGCAGGCGCTGACGCTGGATGACGGGAGCCGTCTGGAGGGGCTGCGCGCGGTCGTCCTGGCGCAGGGCCATCTGCCGGCGGCCACCGACGCCACGGAGCGGCGGTACGCGGCCCACGCGGAGCGGTACGGGCTGCGCTACTACCCGCCCGCCAACCCCGCCGATGTGGACTTGTCGCTCATCGCGCCGGGCGAGCCGGTGCTGCTGCGCGGCCTCGGCCTCAACTTCTTCGACCACATGGCGCTGCTGACGGCGGGCCGGGGCGGCACGTTCGTCCCGAACGAGCACGGCGGCGGTCTGGTCTACCGGCCCTCGGGGCTCGAGCCACGGCTGTACGCGGGGTCGCGGCGCGGCATCCCGTACCACGCGCGGGGCGACAACGCGAAGGGGCCGTGCGGCCGCCACACCCCGCTGCTGCTGACCCCCGATGTGCTCGGCCGCTTCCGCAAGCGCGCGGACGCCGGCGATCCGCCGGACTTCCTGACCGAGATATGGCCACTCGTGGCCAAGGAGGCCGAGACGGTCTACTACGAGACGCTGTTGGCCCTCCGCGCCCCCGACACCCACGCCCCGGCCGCTCCGGCCGGTCCGGAAGCCCCGGAGGCGCCGGAAGCGCCGGAAGCCCCGGAGGCGCCGGAAGCGCCGGAAGCCCCGGAAGCGCCGGAAGCCCCGGAGACCCCCGCGCCCGGCTCCGGAACCGCCGCCCCGTTCACCCCAGCACGCTTCAGGCGTCACTTTTTGGCCACCGAGCACGGCAGCCCCGAAGAGGCCACCGTGCTCGCGGAGTACGGCATTCCGCAGGCGCAGCGCTGGTCCTGGGAAGCGGTGGCCGAGCCGCACCGCGGACGCCGGTTCACAGGGCGTGACGACTTCCGGCGGTGGCTGCTGGCCTACGCCCACCAGGACGCGGCGCACGCGCGGCTGGGCAATGTCGAGGGCCCGGTCAAGGCCGCCCTCGACGTGTTGCGCGACCTCCGCAACGAGGTGCGTCTGATCGTCGATCACGGCGGGCTGACGGGGGCGTCCCGCCGCGCCCATCTGGACCGCTGGTACACCCCGCTCAACGCCTTCCTCTCGATCGGCCCGCCGCGCCGCCGGATCGAGGAGATGGCCGCGCTGATCGAGGCGGGGGTCCTGGACGTCCTCGGCCCGCGGCTTGAAGTGACCTTGGAAAGTCCAGACCAAGGGGCCGAGAAGGCCGGTTTCGCCGCCCGGTCGGCCGAGGTCCCGGGTCCGCCGGTGACGGCCACGACCCTGATCGAGGCGCGGCTGCCGGAGCCCGATGTGCGCCGGACCGCCGATGAGTTGCTGATCCAGCTGCTGGAGACCGGGCAGTGCCGCCCGCACCGGGTGGAGGACTACGAGACCGGCGGCATCGATGTCACCACCGCCCCCTACCGGCTGGTGGACGCCCAGGGCCGCCCTCATCCACGGCGGTTCGCCCTCGGGGTGCCGACCGAGGGGGTCCACTGGGTGACGGCCGCGGGCGCGCGGCCGGGCGTGAACTCCGTCACCCTCTGCGACACGGACGCGGTAGCACGAGCGGCGCTGCGCGTGGCGACCGCGCCCGAACCCCGTCAGGAAGGTGCCCCGATGTGCGCCGTGGGGCTCTGAGGAGCGGGTTCGGACCGTAAGGGAAAGGGCTTCCGGGGCACCCACATTGGCAGGAACTTGAACTTGCAACAAAAGGTGAGGGGAACCTAACCTGGCGTTTCCGCTGTTCCCCGTCCCCAGGAGCAAGGAGCTCCCCTCTCATGTCTTCTTCCCCCACCCCCCGCGCCCTCGGCGAGGCGCTCGACAGCGCCAAGCCGTATGTCCTCTCCCTCTTCCGCATCGTGGTCGGGCTGCTGTTCTTCTGCCACGGCGCCTCGTCGCTGCTCGGCTGGTTCGGCGGCATGATGGGCACCGGCAAGACCGTCGAGGCCGGCACCTGGCCCGGCTGGTACGCGGCCGTCATCCAGCTCGTCGGCGGCGCACTGGTGATGCTCGGCGTCGGCAGCCGCAGCGCGGCCTTCATCTCCTCCGGCTCGATGGCCTACGCGTACTTCCACGAGCACCAGCCCGAGAAGCTGTGGCCCATTCAGAACGGCGGCGAACCCGCCGCGATGTTCTGCTGGGCCCTGCTGCTGATCGTCTTCACCGGCCCCGGACCCTGGGCGCTGGACCGGATATTCGGCTCGACCCGCGCGAGCGAGTCGGCGCCGGAAGCGCGGCGCGAGCCGTCCCGGGTCTGATGGAACGGCGGCCGGACGTCATCTCGTCCGGCCGCCGGTTCCACGCATTCGACATCACGTCACCCATCACGCCATGCGGGGTCGAACGCCCCGCATGGCGTGATTCGAACAACATCATCACACCCCTTACCGTTATCCTCTTCATGCACAGGCGTACGCTGTATGGCTGTTACAGGCTGACGCCTGCCGCTTCCCGGCGACATGCGCAGCGGGGGGACCGGGATCGGGAGTAGAACGTTGTTGGAACATTTGGGGTCGCTGACCAACACCCCATGGATCTACGCGGTGATCGGGGCATCCGTACTGCTCGACGTCTTTCTGCCCGTTCTGCCCAGCGGAGTTCTGGTCATCACCGCCGCCACCGCGGCCGCCGGCACCACCGTTGACGCCGTCGGTGTGGTGCGCCAGGCCGGCGCGGCCGACTTCCCCGCCATGTTCGGGCTGGTGCTGTGCGCCGCGACCGCCTCCGTCCTCGGGGACATGGTGGCCTACCGGCTGGCCTGGCGCGGCAGCGACCGGCTCGACCGCGCCATCGCCCGCTCCCGCCGACTCACCTCCGCCCAGGAGAAGTTGGGCACCGCGCTGGTGCGCGGCGGCGGCCCGCTCGTGGTGATAGCCCGCTTCGCGCCCGCGGGACGCTCGGTCGTCAGCCTGAGCGCGGGCGCGGCCCACCGCAGGGTGAAGGAATTCCTGCCGTGGTCGGCGGTGGCCGGGCTCGCCTGGGCGGCGTACGGCGTGGCCCTCGGCTATGTCGGCGGCCAGTGGCTCGGCGCCACCTGGCTCGGCACGGCGGTCTCGGTGCTCGCGCTGTTCGCGGCGGGCGCCGGTGCGGCGTATGTGATGAAGCGCCCGGGTGAGCGGGAGACGGGTCCGCTCCCCGCGGGTCCGGCGGGACAGCCGCTGCCCGGCGTCCACCAGGCGCGGTAGGGCCGTGTCGGCGACCGATTACGGATCGGCCCGCGATTGCCGCTACGGTCCCTGCATGCGTACCCCCATCGTGCCGGTTCCGGCATGCTGACCCGCGCCGCCGGGATGGCCGCCGCGTTCCTCGCCGGCCTCGCCCTGGTCGTCGCCGCGGTCCTGGTCGTACGGCATCTCACCGAGCCCTCGGAGCCCGAGCTGCCGGTGATCCCCGATGCCAGGCGCCCCGTCGTGGAGGCCGCGGTCCGCACCTGCTCCCCGCTGAGCGTGCCGCTGCTGGCCGCCCAGATCGACGCGGAGAGCGGCTGGCGCCGGGACGCGGACTCCGGGCACGCCCAGGGCATTTCGCAGTTCTCCCCGGTCACCTGGAAGGAGTGGGGCCAGGACGGCGACGGCGACGGCAAGGCCGATGTCTGGGAGCCGCGCGACGCCATCCCCTCACAGGCCCGCTACATGTGCCATCTGTACGACGTGGTCAAGGTGGTCCCGGGCGGCAAGGCCGGGCTCGGCGCGACCCGGCTCGCGCTCGCGGCGTACAACGCGGGGCCCAACGCGGTGCTCCGGGCGCGCGGCATCCCGAAGATCCTCGAGACTCGGGAGTACGTCGACAAGATCTTGAACGAGCTGCTGCCCAAGTACCGGAAGAGCGAGAAGAGGTACCAGGAGAGCGAGGCGAAGCACACCAGCAGTGCCTCCGCCTCACCCTCCACACCGGCCTCCCCCTCGCCCTCCGGCGATCCGTCCGGGCCCGCCTCCGGCTCCTCACCGGCGGCTACGCGTCGGCCGTGATGAAGTCCTCCACGGCCCGTACGAGTTCCTGCGGTGTCTCATCGGCGGGGTAGTGCCCGGCGTACTCCAGCTCCACCAGCTCGGCGTTGACGTACCAGCGCAGCCAGGTCTGCCGCATCACCTCCGCCGTGAGCGCGGGGTCGTGGGCGCCGACCACGATCCGGACCGGCACCTGGGCACCGGCGATGTCCTCGTGGAAGTCCTCCAGCGCCCAGGAGTCCAGCCATGCGCGCACTGCCTTGGGGTCGCTGTGCTCCACCGAGTGCCGCACCATCAGATCCAGCCAGGCCGCGGGGTGGCGGCCGCCGGTGGTGCGGTCGATGATCTCCCGGCGGTTCTCCGGGCGGTCGGCGGCGGCCGCGAACAGCTGCCACTGCTCGCCCTCCATCGGCACCCCGCTGGCCGGCACCGGCGCGACCCCGACCAGCCGGCGGACCCGGTCCGGGGCGGCCGCCAGGACGCGCTGGACGACGGCCGCGCCCATCGAGTGGCCGATGAGCGAGAACCGCTCCCAGCCGAGGTGATCGGCGAGCGCGAGCAGATCGCCCCCGGCCTCGCCGGTGGTGTAAGCGCCGGGTATGTCGCGCGCCTCTCCGTAGCCGCGCAGATCGGGCAGCACATAGGTGAACCCGCGCCGGTCGACATGCGGCAGCATCGCGGCGTACGCGGCCCGGTCCGAGAGCCAGCCGTGCACCGCCATCACATGGTGCGGCCCGTCGCCGACGGTTTCGTACGGTGGAACGAGGGGTGGAACGATCGGTCCCATGGCACCTCCGGTCCCAGTCGAATACGGGCGCGCGGCGCGTGCCCGTGGGGGACAACGGTGACGTCTCCCGCTTCGGGTGGGCAAGCCCGATGCGCATATGCGTGCCCGCGATACGCCCCGCGAAGGGGCCGTATCGCGGGCACGGGGTCGTCCGTGTGACGGAGGAGGCTACGGGTAGTTCACGAGGTTCGCCACGTTGTTTCCGGAATTGGACGGCCCGCCCGTGTTGTTGATGACATGGCGGATGGTGCCGGTGCCGCCGAGCGAGACGGTGACCATGTGGTGGAAGCGGACGCCCGGGGTGTCGGGGACCTCGAAGGAGCGGGCCGCGACAACACCGGGATTCACATTGAAGTAGCAGTAACTGCCAAGGCCCCACGCCTCATGGCTGGTGACGTTCGAGCCCACCTTGTAGACGGCGTAGCCCCGGGTGTTTCCGTTCATCAAGTTCCTCCGTGAACGGCGGAGTACCCACGGAGGAACCTGATGAAATCGAGCGCGTGCTGTGCTGCGTACGGGCGAGCCCGGCCCCGGTGGCCGCGTGTCAGCCGCGGCGTCCGGAGGCGCCCGTAGTCTCATGGCGGCTGTGGCGCGCGATACGGGGATCCGGCGGAACAGCGGCCTCCGGCGGCACGGCGCCACCGCGCTGCGGCTCGCGGCCGTCGCCGCCCTCTACTACGCGGGCGCCAGGATCGGACTGCTCCAGGAGCTGGTACGCGGTCAGGTCACCCCGCTGTGGCCGCCGACCGGAATCGCCCTGGCCTGTCTGCTGACGCTGGGCCCGATGGCCTGGCCGGGCATCGCCCTCGGCGCCGTCGCGGTCAACGCCCCCATCGGCCCGTCGCCCCCGGCGGTCCTCGCGATCGTGGCGGGCAACACCCTGGCCCCGGTCTGCTCGTATCTGCTGCTGCGGCGCGTGGGGTTCAGGCCCGCCGTGGACCGGCTGCGGGACGCGCTGGTCCTGGTCTTCCTCGGCGCCCTGGCGGGCATGCTGATCAGCGCCACGGTGGGCACCGCCGCGCTGCTGCTGTCGGGCGCGCTCGCGGCGGGTGACTTCTGGACCGCCTGGTCGGTGTGGTGGACGGGCGACGCGATGGGCGTCCTGGTGATCACCCCCGTACTGCTGGTGCTCCGCCGCCCCCGGTTCCCGCGCGGCGTCGGCCCGTACCGCCTGCTGGAGGCGGTGGCCCTGCCGCTGGGCACGGCGGCCGTCACGCTGGTGGCCACGCGGACGGAGGTCAGCCTGCTCTTCCTCGTCTTCCCGTTCCTGATCTGGGCCGCCCTGCGCTTCCAGCTCGCGGGCGCCGCCCCGTGCTCGCTCATCGTCACGGTCCTCGCGGTCGCCTCGACGGCGGAGGGCACCGGTCCGTTCTCCAATCACTCGCTCGCGGCCCGGATGGTCACCCTCCAGGCGTTCAACGGCTCGACGGCGCTGACGGCCCTGCTGCTGTCCGCGATCATCACCGAACGCAACGCCACCCGCCGCCAGATCGAACGCGTCTGCGCCCAGCTGGCAGACGTGGTCTTCCGCCTGACCCCGGACGAGCCCCGCCCGCCCGAGGGCGACCGGAGGTCCCCGGACAGGCGATAGCGGACCGTACCGCGGCGCCTCCGGAACGGGCGGGTTACCGCCGGAACGGGCGGGACGCCGCCGGAACCTGCCGCCCTCACCGGCCGTCCCTTCCAGCGACTCTCGACGGACAGGGACCATGACCGCGACCCACACACACCACACGCCCCACCCGACCGACACACCCCACGCCGCCACCCGCTATCTCTATCTGACCCGCCACGGCGAGGCCACGCCGGACGAAGGCGCGCTCACGCCCACCGGCCGCCGCCAGGCAACGCTGCTCGGCGAGCGGCTCCGGGCCGTTCCGCTGTCGGCGATCCACCACGGCCCGCTGCCCCGCGCGGCCGAGACCGCCCGGCTGATCGGCGACCAACTCGACGGCGTACCGGCCCATGTCTGCGAACCGGCCGGGGACTATGTGCCGTACACGCCCCGGCGGGACGAACTGCCCGCCGATTCCGCCGACTTCCTGCTCGAATTCGTCCACCGCTTTCCCCCCGAGGAGCGCGCCCGCGGCCCGCTGCTGGCCCGTGCCGCCGAGGAGCGCTTCACGGGTCCGGTGGACGGGCCCGAGGACCGCCATGAGCTGGTCGTGACGCACAACTTCCTCATCGGCTGGCTGGTCCGGGCCGTGCTCGACGCCCCGAAGTGGCGCTGGCTCGGCCTCAACCAGTGCAACGCCGCGCTGACCGTCATCCGCTGTCCCCCGCCCGGTCGGCCGCCCTCGGTGCTCTTCTCCAACGACATGGCGCACCTGCCCGCGCCACTGCGCTGGACCGGCTATCCGCCGGAGCTGCGGATCACCTCCTGACGCTGGCCATCAAACGGTCTTTCCGCCGGGGGCCAGACCCGCGCTGTTGGGCCCGGCCCCCGCCGTGTCCGAGTTACGCAAGCAGCCCAGCAAGCGTGAATAAGGACAGCCATACGCTAGGGCCCGGCACTGACAACGGGGCTGACAACTGGGCTTCTCGCCGGGGATGCGCGGGGTGTGCGCGGTCCGTTCACGCCATCCGGCCCCATGCCGAACGCCTGAGCGATTCGCCAAGGGCAGAACGTTGTCCCCTTCCCGTCGGGCGCGACGCTCCTACCCTGAGGGGGTGAGCAGCCACGCGACGAACCGAGCCCGCGTCATTCCCCTGCGTCCGGCGACCGCGGACCCGGCACCCCGGGCGGGAGCCACCGCCGGGGCCGGAGCCCCCGCGACCACCCCCGCCCCGGCGACCCCCGCCGTTCCGGCCGCCCCGGGTGGGCCCGGCGGACCGGAGCAGCCCGGCCGGGAGCCGGTGAAGGAGCCCTTGTGGCGGGATGTCGTCGGTGGCGTGCTGCGGCGCGAGCGCCTCGCCCAGCAGCGCACGCTCAAGGACGTGGCCGAGGCGGCGCGGATCTCGATGCCGTACCTCTCCGAGCTCGAACGGGGCCGCAAGGAGGCGTCGTCCGAGGTCCTCGCGGCCGCCGCCCGCGCGCTCGGCCTGCGCCTGGCCGACCTCCTCGCGATGGCCCAGGGCGAGCTGATCCGGGTCGTCTCCGGCCCGCGGCGGCGCGACGGCGCGGCGATGTCGGTCACGTCGCTCACGTCGGTCACCTCCACCACGTCCGTCGCGGACCGCGCGGCCCGGGGGGCCCTGGGGAGCCGGAACGCGGGGCGGCGGGGCGACGTACGCCTGGCCGCCTGAAGCACCGCCCCCCCTGGCCCCGAGCCCTGGTCCCGAGCCCTCAAAGAGCGCGCCCTCAGAAAGCCCGCCCTCAGAAAGCCCGGGCCATCCGCCGGCTCAGCACCTCGTCGGCGAGCCCGTACGCCACCGCCTCCTCCGCCGTGAAGACCTTGTCGCGGTCCATATCGGCGCGGAGCGTGGCGGCGTCGTGGGGCGTATGGCGGCCGAGCACCTCCTCGACCTGCGAGCGGATCCGGAGCATCTCCTTGGCCTGGAGGCTGAGGTCAGAGACCGTCCCCTGCGCACCACCGCTCACCGGCTGCCCCAGCAGCACCCGTGAGTGCTCCAGTACGAACCGCCGCCCGGGGTCTCCCCCGGCCAGCAGCACCGCCGCGGTCGAGGCCGCCTGCCCCACGCAGAACGTGGAGATGGGCGCGGACACGAACGTCATCGTGTCGTAGATGGCCATCAGCGAGGTGAACGAGCCGCCAGGTGAGTTGATGTAGATCGCGACCTCCTGCTCCGGGCTCGACGACTCGAGGTGGAGCAGCTGCGCGATGACGACGTTGGCCACGCCGTCGTCGATCTCCGTACCGAGGAAGATGATCCGCTCGGACAGCAGCCTGCTGTAGATGTCGTAGGCCCGCTCCCCCTGCGTGGTGCGTTCGACGACCGTCGGAATCGTGTACTGCCCCATGTCAGATCCCCATCCTGCGCCGCGTACCGGCGGGCCGTACGTCCGCGAGCGACTCCACCACCCGGTCGACCATTCCGTACTCCTTCGCCTGCTCCGGTGTGAACCACCGGTCGCGGTCACCGTCGCGCGAAATGGTCTCCACGCTCTGTCCGGTGTGCTCCGCCGTGATCCGCTCGATCGACCGCTTCATGAATTCCAGATTCTCGGCCTGAATCGCGATATCGGCCGCGCTCCCCCCGATACCGGCGGACGGCTGGTGCATCATGATGCGGGAATTGGGCAGTGCGTAGCGCTTTCCCGTCGTGCCGACGGTGAGCAGAAACTGCCCCATGCTCGCGGCGAATCCCATGACGAGCGTGGAGACGTCGTTCGGAATCAGCCGCATCGTGTCGTAGATCGCCAGCCCCGCCGTCACCGAACCGCCCGGGCTGTTGACGTAGAGGCTGATGTCCGACCGCGGATCCTCGGCCGAGAGCAGCAGCATCTGCGCGCACACCCGGTTCGCGGACACCTCGTCCACCTGTGTGCCGAGAAAGACGATGCGCTGGGTCAGCAGCTGTGCGGCCAGATGATCGTCGAACCGCGTGGGTGCCGTATCCCCCTCCGCGGCTCGCGGATTCATTGCCGGCTCCCAGCCGGTGGCGAATGTTCCCATCGGACCTCCCTGTGAATACCGCGACCCACACCGCCGCGGTCCTTTCACCATCGCCTCAATTCGCCTGCTGCGTAAGGAATCTCGGCCCGCAGCAGATTCGCCCACGGCAGATCCCGCCACCGCGCGAGGGGCGGTCTTGCGGGGGCGTCCCGCCGCTCCCGACACTGCGGGGGGGAGGGGCGGAAAACGAGCCGACAAGGGGGGCGCAAACAATGACTGCGCGAGGGCGACAGCGAGGGCGACGGCCACGGCCACGGCCGCGGCCGCGGCGACGTAAAGCGGCATTACGGCGGGCGAAGGCACAACTGCGCCGCACGGCCTGGAGCGGCGGCGCGGTGGCGGCCCTCGCGCTGGCCCTGGCCTGGAAGACCGTATGGCCGTACGTCGTCGGCGTGGTCCTCGTCGGTCTGCTCGGCGCCATCGGCTGGTGGCTGCGCACGACGCATCTGCGCACCGTCGCACAACACCGGGCCTGGCAGACCGAGCAGGAGAACGCGGCGCGTGAGCGGTCCATGGCCGAGGTGGACGCCATGACCTGGCAGCGGTTCGAACACTACGTCGCGGAGCTGTGCCGCCGGGACGGCTGCACCCAGGTCGTCGTCTCCGGGAGGTCGGGCGACCTGGGCGCGGACGTCATCGGCCGCATGCCGGACGGGCGCCTGCTGGTGATCCAGTGCAAGCACTACGCACCCCATCGCACCGTCCCGAGCGGCGATATGCAGAAGTTCCTCGGCACCGCGAAGGCCGAACACGGCGCGGACGTCGCGGTGTTCGTCGCCACCTGCGCCTTCACACGGGAGGCGGAGAAGCTCGCGATGAAACACGACATCCTCGCCCTGCACCGGAACCTCCTCGGCGCCTGGGTGCGGGGCGCCACCCTGGAGTCCCTGTTCCCCCTCAACGGCACAGGCAACGGCACAGGCAACACGGGCCGTAGGCGCTGAGCGCCGTCCTCGGCGCGCCCCGGACCGGGCCGCTCCTTAAGGCCCAGTACGACCCGGACAACGTCTTCCGGCTCAACCACAACATCGAGCCCCGCCCGCCGGGGCCGTAACGCCGGGGCGGGCCGGGGCTCGGCTCTCCGCGCGGCCCGCCGAGGCCGCGCGCGTCAGGAGAGCCAGTCGACGTAGCGGGTGGGGGCCGGCTGGGCACCCGTGTCCGTGAGGACGTCGCCCCGGACGACGGCGAACATCCCGGCGTCCGGGTCGGTGACGACGGTGCGGGGGTCGCCCTTATGGGCCAGGGTGATCCGGCCCAGCTCGTCCAGCGGGAAGACCTCAGGCCCGGCGACATTGCGAATACCCCGCAGCGGGGCGCCCACGGCGGCCTCCGTCACCGCGGCGGCCACGTCCTTGGCGGCGATCGGCTGGATCGGCGTGGCGGGCAGCCGGACGGTGTCGCCGTCGGCGGTCCAGGACAGTACGGCGTCCATGAACTCCATGAACTGCGTCGCCCGGACGATCGAGTACGGGATCGGCCCGGCCGCGAGGATCTCCTCCTGGAGCACCTTGGCCCGGTAGTAGTCCAGCTCCGGCACCTGGTCCACACCGACGATCGAGAGGATCACGAAGTGGCCGACGCCGCCCTTCCGGGCCGCGGCCAGCAGGTTGTCCATCGAGGTCTTGAAGAAGGCAGGGGAGGCTTCGTCGAAGGTCGGGGAGTTCGTCAGGTTGACGACGACGTCGGCTCCCGCGACCGCCTCGTCCAGCCCCTGCCCGCTGATGATGTCGACGCCGGTGGACAGCGCGTGCGGTACCGCCTCGTGCCCGGCGGCGTTCAGATTCTTGACGACCTGGGACCCGATCAGCCCGGTACCGCCGATGACCGCGAACTTCATGACATTCCTTTCGTCGGGGTGGTGCGCATGTGGCCGCGCCGTCCATCAAACTCGGACACATCTTGTCCGAGAAAATACCCGGACACAAGTTGTCCGAGTAAGCGGGGGCTCATCGGCGGCTCATCAGTGGACTCATCGGTGGACTGATCAGCGGGCTGATTAAAGTGGGACGGGTGAAGATGTCCGGCGGAGTCGAGTGGGCCCTGCACTGCTGCGTCGTGCTCACATCCGTCGAGGAGCCCGTCCCCGCGACCAAACTGGCGGAACTGCACGACGTCTCGGCGAGCTACCTGGCCAAACAGCTACAGGCACTCTCCCGGGCCGGGCTCATCCGCTCGGTCCAGGGCAAGGCGGGCGGCTACGTCCTCACCCGGGAGCCCGCCTCGATCACCGTGCTCGACGTGGTCGAGGCGGTCGACGGCCCCAGCCCGGCGTTCACCTGCACGGAGATCCGCCAGCGGGGCCCGCTGGCCACCCCCGCCGAGGCATGCACCACCCCGTGCCCGATCGCCCGCGTGATGGGCGGCGCGGACGCGGCCTGGCGGGAGGCGCTGCGCACGGTCACGATCGCCGACCTGGCCCAGGACGTCGCCTCCGCCTCGGGCCCCACCGCGCTGGCCCGCGTCGGCGCATGGCTGACCACACCGCAAGCCTGAGGCCCGGTTTGTCAGCGGCCGTCGACGAACCTGACCGTCTCACCGAGCGGCGCCCGCCCCGTACGCGGGTGGTTCACGGCGATGTCGACGTCCTCGTACCCGATCGACATACCGCAGAACAGAATGAGCCCCTCCGGCGGTGACACGATCTCCGCGACGGTCTTGTGGTACTTCGCCCACGCCATCTGCGTACAGCTGTGCAGCCCCTCGGCGCGGAGCAGCACCATGACGGTCTGGAGAAACATGCCGACGTCGGACCACTGAGGTCCGCCCAGGTCCGCGGTCGATGTAGCAGAACAGGGCGGCGGGCGCGCCGAAACACCGCCAGTTCGCGGAGGCGGCCCGCTGCCGCCCCTCCAGGTCCTCGCGCGGAATGCCGAGCGCACCGTAGCGCTGCTCACCGAAGGCGGCCCGGCGCTCGCGGTACGGGGACTTCAGCGTGGACGGGTACTGCTCGTACTCCGGCTCGTCCCAGGCGTCACCCGAGTCCAGCCGCTCACCGGCACGCTTCTTGAGCTCGGCCAGCGGCCCGCCGGCCAGCACGTAGGCGTGCCACGGCTGGAGGTTCGACGCGGACGGCGCCCAAGCCGCGGCGGACAGCACCCGCTCCAGCACCTCCCGCGGGACCTGCCGGTCGGTGAACCCGCGCACCGCCCGTCGGCTCGTGACGGCCTCGTAGACGTCCAAGATCGCCCATCTCCCCTTTACCCAAGGCTTCGATGCAATCGCGACAGTATCATTCGATACCATCTTACTCTGAACCATCACCGAGCACCCTTGGGAGAAAGTCCATGGTCACGCTGTTGCACATCGACTCGTCCGTACTTCCGGGCCGAGCGCACCCCGGAGCAGTCGGCGGCGTTCGCGGCGCGCGAGAGGCTCATCGAGGAGCTGGAGCAGGCGGACGCGATCCTGATCGGCGCCCCCATGCACAACTTCTCGGTCCCGTCGACCCTCAAGACATGGCTGGACAACGTGCTCCTGCTGGGCCGCACTGCGGGGGAGTCCCCCTCCGCCCAGTCCCCCCCGACCGTCGTCGTCGCCAGCCGCGGCGGCTCCTACCCCTACGCCCCACCCTCCACAGGATGGGCGAACCGGGTCAGCAGATCCTTCAGCCGCTCGGCATCATCGGCCCCCAGCTCGCCGACCAGCCGCTCGGCCAGCGGCTCCGCCGCCACATGGGCCGCGTCGAAGAGCTCAAGCCCCTGAGGCGTGATCTCCACCGCCCGCACCCGCCGATCCCCCGGCACGGCCTTGCGCACGACCAGCCCCTTGCGCTCCAGGTCGTCCACCACGCGCATGATCCCCGCCTTGTCCGACCCCGTAGCCGCCACCAGGTCCCGCTGCACCGTGGGCCCGCAGTCGACCAGCACGATCAGCACCGCAAAGTGCCGCAACTCAATGCCGAGCGGCCGAAGCGCCTCCGCCATCACCGCCGCCGCCCGCCAGTGCGCCCGACGCAGCAGCAACCCGAGCGCGAACGGCGAGGCATCCCCGGCCCGGCCGGTCGCCCGCGGGGCGGTGGTGTGGTGAGGGAGATCGGCGCTCATGGGGCCACATTACAGCCATTCATTCGTTCGATACCGTATCAATCGAAACCAAATCCGGTGGGCGCGGAATGACAACTGCTGCCGGGACAACGCCAGCAGGTTCTTAGCGACGGATCAAGCAGACCTGAAGCTGTTCTACGACAAGGTCCCGGACCCCCTGATTCGTTTCGAGTACGTTCGACGCAGTCGTTGCTCATGCGACGTGAAGTGATCGCGGCCCGTCTGCGGATGCGGATCCCGTAGTCCACGCTGGACCGCACCCCGCTCAGGGGGCAGGTGATGGGGTGCTTCCCCGTTCGCCGGGCAGGTGGAGAGCCGTGATGCCGGTGAGGACGAGGTCGATCCCGGCGAGGAACTGCTCGCGGTCGTCGTGGTCGCGCATCTGGGCCGCGACGGCGCGGGTGAACGGGTAGTCGTCCGGGTCGAGCTCTTTCCAGGCCTTTGACGCGGCGTCGAGGAACTCGGCGCGGTCCACGTCGGGCACGCGGGTGCGGGCCGTCGCGCTGTTCGCGGCGTTCTGGCCGGCGGCGCCGAGGATGTAGTGCACCAGCGCCGAGGTGGCCGTGAACCAGTGGCCCTCGGGCACGCCCAGCGCGCGTACCTGACGGCCGATGCTTTCGAAGATCTGCGGCGTCACCGAACCCCAGGGGCTACGGGAGAGCTGGAGAGCGAGCTGCGTGGGGAGCCACGGGTGGTCCTCCATCGCGTCGAACAGGCCGAACGCGATGGCGCGGATCTTGTCCTGCGGCGAGTTCGGGGGCGCGGCGGGCTCGGTCGGCTCGGCGGGCCCGGTCGGCTCGGCGGGCCCGGTCGACTCAGCTGCCCCGGCGGCCCCGGCTGACCCAACCGACCCGGCTCGCCCGGCCGACTCGGCGCGCTCCGCGGCCAGCGCGGTGGCGACTACCGCGTCGGTCGCGGCGTCGAGCAGTTCGTCCTTGTTGGCCACATGCCAATAGATCGCCCCGGGCCCGGTGGCGAGGCGCTCGGTCAGGGCCCGGAAGGTCAGACCGCCCTCGCCGGCCGTGTCGAGCAGTTCGACGGCGGCCTCGACGATGCGCTCGCGGGAGAGCGCCTCTGTGCGCCGCTGGGTCCGGCGTGTCCGTGTTGCCATGCTGCCATTTTGACATGACTGGAATGTTGTTCCAGCATGGAGTGCCGTTCCACTATGGAGCGACGTTCCAGTACAGGGAACGACATACGGTTTGCGAGGAGCAGTCACTATGCGCACTCCCGTCACGATCATCGGCGCCGGGCTCGGCGGCCTCACGCTCGCCCGCGTCCTGCACGTCCACGGCATCCCGGCCACCGTCTACGAGGCGGAGGCCTCCCCGACGGCGCGCGCTCAGGGCGGGATGCTGGACATCCACGACTACAACGGCCAACTGGCCGTGCGGGCGGCCGATCTGATGGAGGAGTTCCGCGGCCTCGTCCTGGAGGGCCGCCAGGCGATGCGGGTCCTCGACCGGGAAGGGACCGTCCTGTTCGAGAAGGCCGACGACGGCACGGGTGGACGTCCCGAGGTGCAACGCGGTGAGCTGCGGCAGCTGCTGCTCGACTCGCTCCCGGCCGGCACCGTCCGGTGGGGGCACAAGGTCAGCGGTACGCGCGCCCTCGGCGAGGGCCGCCATGAGGTGACGTTCGCCGACGGCAGCACCGTCGTCACGAGCCTGCTGGTCGGCGCGGACGGCGCGTGGTCACGGGTCCGGCCGCTGCTGTCCACCGACATACCCGAGTACACCGGCCTGTCGTTCGTCGAGACGTACCTGTACGACGCCGACACCCGGCACCCCGCCGCCGCCAAAGCGGTCGGCGGCGGGTCGATGATGGCGCACGCGCCGGGCCGGGCGATCCACGCGCACCGGGAGAGCGGCGACACCCTGCACACCTACGTATTGCTCCCCAGGCCGCTGGACTGGTTCGCCGAGATCGACTTCACCGATGCCGCCGCGGCCACCGCGCGGATCGCGCGGGAGTTCGACGGCTGGGCGCCGGAGCTCACCGCGCTGATCAGTGACGGCGACACCCCGCCGGTCCTGCGCCCCCACTACGCCCTGCCGATCGAGCACCGGTGGGAGCGGGTGCCGGGGGTGACCCTGGTCGGCGACGCCGCCCACCTCGCCGCCCCGAACGGCGAAGGCGCCAACCTGGCCATGCTCGACGGTGCCGAACTCGGCAAGGCCCTCGCCGCGCACCCCGACGACGTCGAGGCCGCGCTCGCCGAGTACGAGCAGGCCCTGTTCCCCCGCAGCGCCGAGGTCGCGGCCGAAGGCGTCGGCAGCGACGAGATCATGTTCGGCGACAACGCGCCCCACGGCCTGGTCAGCATGTTCACCGAGTTCATCGGACAGGAGCACGCCCAATGACCGCGTGACCGCGCGGCCGCGTGACCGCCGTAGGTTGAGTGAGTGACGACTACCGCATCGCACGAGGCATTCCTCCAGGCGTTCCACGCCGAACGTCCGGCGGTGACCGCGGAAGCGTTCGGCCGCGGTCGCGCTCCGGACGGCCGGTCCAGCTACGAGCTCCTGTGCGATCGGGTGGCCGGAAGCAGTCGCGTACTGGACCTCGGCTGCGGTGATGGCCTGCTGCTGGAGTTCCTGGCCCGGGAGGACGGGAGGCGGCTGGCGGGGGTGGATCTGTCTCCGCAATCGCTGGCGCTGGCACGACGTCGGCCGGAGGGGTTCTGGCGTGCGTGGTGGGGGGCGGGGCGGTGGGCGGCGAGTCGTACGAACGGTTCCTCGGGCTGTTGCGGAGGACGATCGAGGAGGTGCCCGCCGCGCGGCGCATCCCCGCGCTGGGCGACAGAAGGACGCGCAGCCGCGATGGGCTCGACGAAGTGCTCGGGCCGGCGGGCTTCGGCCCGGTGAGCTGGGAGACCGTACCCATCGATCTGAGCGGCCCGGTGGAGGAGGTATGGGCCGCCGTCTCCGGCCTGTACGACCTCGGCCCGCTCGATGGGGGGACGGTGGAGCGGCTGCGCGAGGCCTTCGTCGCCGAGGTGCGCGCTATGACGACGCCGGAGGGGATCGTCCCCTGCGCGTTCACGATCCATCTGGCGACGGCGCGGCTGGGTGGCAGGCTCCCCTACTCCCCCTCGGGCTCGAAATCCTCCACGAAATAGCTGTCGTGCCGGATCCGAAACCGCTTGAGCTCCTCGCCACCGCGCTGCGACATCTCCGCGACCCGCTCGAAGTACTCCTCACGCGGGGCACCCGGGGAGAAGAGCAGGAGCATGGACATGGGCTCGTCGGTCACGTTCTTGAAGGCGTGCAGCCCGCCGACCGGTACATACAGGAAATCGCCCTCGCGGCCCGTGACCCACCTCTCGCCGTTGTAGAGCTCCAGCTCGCCGGAGAGGATGTAGAACGATTCCGACATCGCCTTGTGGAAGTGGGTCTTCGCTCCGGCGGCCCGCGCATCCAACTCCACCTTGTACAGGCCGAATTCGCCGCCCGTCGACTCATTGGTGGCGAGGTAGTGCGTAGCGCCGCCGCCGGGCGAGGAAATGTCGGGCGGGGTATCGGCCGGACGAAAGGCCGCGTTCACCTCGCCCTTGTCGCCGTGGTAGCGGGGCTCGGGGTATTCGAGGAATTCCGGGTACGACATGATGCGCTCCTCTTCGTGGGTCTCCACCAGCATGGTGGCTCCCGCCGCTGGAGCGCGGCATCGGGCCCGCGGACGATCTCGGGTCCGCCCGAGCGGAGGGCCGGGGACCTAAGCGCTCCGCTGGAAGTGCCCTGACCTGTCGTCGATCGTCCGCGGCGCCGTCGTGGCTGGTCGCGCAGTTCCCCGCGCCCCTTCGGGGCGCGGTTCGAAAACAATGAGACGAGACCGGACCGAGCCCATAGGGTTCGTCCCATGGTGATGGCGACTGTCCGCGAGTGGAGCGACGGCGACGGGTGGGGCGTGCTCGATTCCCCCGAGACTCCGGGCGGCTGCTTCGGTCACTACTCCGACATCCAGATGACCGGCTTCCGCACGCTGTCGCCCGGACAGCAGGTGGACCTCACCTGGGAAGCCCCCGGCTTCAAACAGGACGGGTACGACTACCGCGCGGTGAGCATCGTGCCTCGGCCCGCCGACCAATGACCACTGACCACTGACCGCTGATCGCTGATCGCTGATCGCTGATCGCTGACCCGCCGTCAGCGGCGGGTTTCGATCTTCAGGTCGCCCTTGGTCACATTGCGGATGTGGTCACTGGCGAGCATGCGGTGCGGGAAGCCGAGTTCGATCGCGCTGGCGTCGTCGAGGCGGGCCAGTTGGGAGGCGGTGAAGTCGACCTCCAGGGCACCCAGATTGCTCTCCAGCTGCGCGGGGGTACGTGCGCCGATGATCGGTGCCGTCACGCTCGGGTTCCGCAGGGTCCAGGCCAGCCCGACCTGGGCGGGGGTGCGGCCCAGTTCCGTGGCGACCTCCTTCAGGACATCGGCGATGGCGAGGTTGCGTTCGGTGAGCGTGCCCAAGGCGAGGTTGAAGTTCCTACGGGTGCCGTCGTCGGATCCGACGTTCGTCGCGGCCAGGTCGTCGCGGCTGTACTTGCCGGTGAGCACCCCGCCGGCCAGCGGTGAATACGGGACCACACCCAGCCCCATCTCGCGCGCCATGGGGATCAGGTCACGTTCCCCCGTGCGTTCGATCAGGTTGTATTCGATCTGGAGGGCGACCAGCGGTGACCAGCCGCGCAGGTCGGCGATCGCCTGCATGCGCGACACCTGCCAGGCCGGGGCGTTGGAGATCGCCACGTACAGGACCTTGCCCTGCCGGACCAGATCGTCCATGCCGCGCAGGATCTCCTCGACCGGCGTCGTGAAGTCCCACACGTGCAGATAGAGCAGATCGATGTAGTCCGTATTCAGCTGTCGCAGGCTCGCTTCCACCGACGCGAACAGGCTCTTGCGGTGTGAGCCCCCGGAATTCGGATCGCCGGGCCGGCGCAGTGTCGTGTATTTCGTTGCCAGCACCAGGCTTTCGCGGTTGTCTCGGGTGAATTCGCCCAGCAGCCGCTCGGAGCTGCCATTGGTGTAGGTGTTGGCGGTGTCGATGAAATTGCCGCCGCGCTCGACGTAGAGGTCGAACAGCTTGCGCGCCTCGTCCTGCTCTGCGCCCCAGCCCCACTCGGTGCCGAAGGTCGCCGCGCCCAGCGCCAGCGGTGAGACCCGTAGCCCGGAGCGGCCCAGCAGCCGATAGGTGTCGAGGGTGAGCGACATCGTGTCCTCCTGTGTTTGTGATCCGTCGTGCTTGTGATCCGTTGATCCGTTGACCGTTGATCCGTTGCCGAAAACAAGCCTGTGACCACCGCGAGCCGGGGATAAGGGAAGGAAGTTCCTGGGAACACCAGTCCTACCTTGGCTGTTGCATCGAACATGACGACCACCACCGTGGACGCGACACAGGAGCTGGCCGCGTTCCTGCGGACCCGACGCGAACGCCTGAACCCGGACGATTTCGGCCTGCCGTCGCGTCGGCGGTCCCGGCGGACCCCGGGGTTGCGCCGCGAGGAGGTCGCCGAGCTGGCCGGGGTCAGCATCGACTACATCGTGCGGCTGGAGCAGGGCCGCGGGCTGCGGCCCTCGGCGGACGTGGTGGAGGCGCTGTCCCGGGCGCTGCGCCTGGGCCCCGACGAACGCGGCTACCTCTTCGACCTGGCCCAGCAGCGCCGCCCCCGCAACGCCGACAGCCCCGCCACCACCGCGGTGCCGCCGCTGGCCCGGCTGGTCGCCGACCTGTCACCGCTGCCGGCCATGCTGATGAACCACCGCTACGACATCCTGGCCTGGAACGAGGAAATGGCGAGGCTGCTCCTGGATTTCGACACCCTGCCGCCGGCGCGGCGCAATGCGATGTGGCTGTGTCTGATGCATCCGCGGATACGTGAGTTCTATGTCGACCGCGAACGCGTCGTGCGGGAGGGAATCGCCCATCTGCGCACCGCGTGGGCCGCACATCCGGAGGACAAGGCGTTGACCGGCCTCATCACCGAATTCACCACTCATGACGAGGAATTCGCGCGCTTGTGGGCCGAGCGGGACGTCAAGGTCAACGGCCGCGGGAGCAAGGTGATACGGCATCCTGACGTCGGTGTGCTCGCCCTGCAATTCGAAGTGCTGGTGCCGCTTGAAGATCCGGACCAGCGGTTGTTGATCTACCGCGCCGCGGACGACGAGAGCCAGTCGGCATTGGACCGGTTGTGCGCACGGTGATGTCGAACCGTCGAACCGTAGATTCGTGCCCTGAGTTCATGCCCTGAGTTCGTGTCCTGAGTTCGTGCCCTGAGCTCTCAGGGGGCGGTCGCGGTGCGGCGGAAGTCGCTCGGGTTCACGCCTCGGACCCGTTTGAACGCCGCGCTGAACCCGAACGGGTCGGAGTAGCCCACGGTGCGGGCGACGTCCGCCACGGTCGCGGCCTCCCGCTCGACCAGGAGGTCCGCCGCGAGCGTCATGCGCCAGCGGGTGAGGTAGGTCAGCGGGGGTTCGCCGACCAGGTCGGCGAACCGCTTGGCCAGCGTCGAACGCGACACCCCCGTGCGCTCGGCCAGCGCGCCGACCGTCCAGGGCGCCGCCGGTTCGGCGTGCAGCAGCCGCAGCGCATGGCCGACCACCGGGTCCCGCTGGGCGGCCCACCAGGCCGGGGGCTCGCCACCGGGCCGGTCGAACCACTCGCGCAGCGTGCAGACCAGCATCCAGTCCAGCAGCCGGTCGAGGACGACCTGCTGGCCCGGCGTGTCCATGGCGACCTCGGCGGCGAGGTGGTCCAGTACGGGGTCCGACGTGCCCCCGGCGTCCACGCGCAGCACGACGGGCAGCGCGTCCAGCAGTCGGCGGCTGATCTCGCCGCGTACGGGATAGGCGCCGACGATCAGGGTCGTCGCACCGTCGCGGCTGTCTCCGCCGTCCTCGTCATGCCAGCCACGCCGGTGCCTCGTCCCGCCCTGCTCGGGCGTCGCGCAGTGCTCGCCGCAGGCGATCGGCTCGGCCCGGGTGCCGACCTCGTCGACGAAGGTGAACGTCCCAGGGCCGCGTACGACGATCGTCTCGCGGGCGCTGAGCCGCTCGGGCGGACGGTGCTCCGGCACGATCCAGCCCGACCCGGTGAGCACGGTGCACAGGGTCAGCGGCGCGCCGTCCACGAAGTGGAGTGCCCAGGGCGGGGACAGGGTCGAGCTGCCGAACAACGAGCCGTGGGCCCGCACCCCGCGGATCAGGTCACTGAACGCGTCCACCTCAGTGAGTTTAGACGAATACACAGGTGATCCGGCTCCTCACCCATGGGGTCGTCCGATCCGGCCGTGTTCAATCGGCGTCATGAGCAACGACGCCAGTTCGCTGACCGCCCAGGACCTCGAGTTCCTCCGCCGCCCCCTGCACGGGTTCCTGTCCGTGGCCGAGGGGCCGGTGCCGCCACAGCCCCGGCCGGTGTGGTTCGAGGCCACGGCCGAGGGCACGATCCAGCTGTTCACGGCCCCGGACTCGCTCAAGGTGCGGCGTCTGCGCCGCGACCCCCGCGCCTCGATCGTCGTCGCCGCCCCCGTGGGCGAACGCGAGCGCTGGCTGTCGGTCGCCGGCCGCGTCTCGGTGGAGTCCGACGGAGCACATGAGCTGTGCGCCCGCCTGGCCGCCCGCTACTGGGACCTCGACGACCCGGCCCGCGCCAATGACCTCGCCGAGATCCTGGCCACGGAGCAGCTTCGGCTCGTCATCCACCCGGAGACCGTAAGTCGCTACACCTTCTGACCTCCGTTCGACCTCCGCGTGACCTCCGCGGCGGGCCAGGGGCAAGAAGGGCACAGCGCCGTGTCAGAGGCCGTGTCAGGGCCGTGACAGGCGGGTGTCAGGCCCGGCCGGAACCGTGTTGGACATGAAGAGTTCGGCGATCGCAGTTTCCGGGCTGCGCAAGGCATATGGCGACAAAGTCGTGCTCGACGGCATCGACTTCGAGGTCGCCGCGGGATCGGTTTTTTCCATGCTCGGCCCGAACGGGGCGGGCAAGACGACAACGGTGAACGTCCTGACGACGTTGATGAAGGCCGACGCCGGGACGGTGCGCGTCGCCGGGCACGACGTGGTGACCGGGATCAAGGCCGTACGCGCGGCCATCGGCGTGACCGGTCAGTTCGCCGCCGTGGACGACCTGCTGTCGGGCCGGGAGAACCTGCGGCTGATGGCGGACCTGAAGCGCGTGCGCTCCGGTGACCAGGTGGTCGGGCGGCTGCTCGAGCGGTTCGACCTGGTGGAGTCGGCGGACAAGATGGCGGCGACCTACTCCGGCGGTATGCGCCGGAAGCTGGACCTGGCGATGACGCTGGTCGGCAGCCCGCGGATCATCTTCCTGGACGAGCCGACGACCGGTCTTGACCCGCGCAGCAGGCGCGCGATGTGGGGGATCGTCCGCGAGTTGGTGGCCGACGGCACCACCATCTTCCTCACCACCCAGTACCTCGACGAAGCCGATCAGCTCGCCGACCGGATCGCGGTGCTCGACCAGGGCCGCCTGGTCGCCCAGGGCACCTCCGAGGAGCTCAAGCGCCAGGTCCCCGGCACCCATGTCCGGCTCCGGTTCGCCGGTCTCCGCGAACTCGACGCGGCGGCGGGGGCCCTGCCCGGGTCCACGCGGGACGACCAGGAGCTGACCCTGCGGGTGCCCAGCAACGGTGACTCGAAGTCGCTGCGCGCCCTGCTGGACAAGCTCGATGAACAGGCGGTCACCGCGGAAGAGTTTTCGGTGCACACACCGGACCTCGATGACGTCTTCTTCGCCCTGACCGGTCATGCCACACAGGCCGCGGACACCACGCAGACCACACACCCCACACCCGCCACCACGGAGGCGATCGCGGAATGAGCACAGTATCGACGTCGTTCGGCGACGCGGCGATCATGCTGCGTCGCAACTTCAAGCACACGGTCAGGAATCCGGTCACGGTCTTCCAGGCGGTCCTGTTCCCCGTCGTGATGATGCTGATGTTCGTCTACGTCTTCGGCGGCGCCTTCAAGGTCACGGGCGAGTACGTCGACTACGCCGTACCCGGCCTGACCGTCATGGCCATCACCTACGGGTTGGGCCCGACCGCGGCGGCCGTGAACGGCGATATGACGAAGGGCATCAACAACCGGTTCAAGGCCATGGACGTCTCCCACGGCGCCGTGCTGGCCGGTTATGTCGTCTCCACTACGGTGCGCAGTCTGATCGCCGACGCGGTCATCATCGGCGTCGGCTTCGCGATGGGGTTCCGTCCGCATGCGAGCTTCCTCCAGTGGCTCGCCGTGATCGGCCTCATGCTGTTGCTCGCCTTCGCGACCAGCTGGCTCACGGTCGCCATGGGCCTGGCCGCGAAGACCGTGGAGTCGGCGGGCATGGCCACCGTGCCGCTGATCATGCTGCCGTTCCTGAGCAGCGCGTTCGTACCCGCGGACACGATGGGGACCGGTGTGCGGCAGTTCGCGGAGTACCAGCCCTTCACCCCGATCATCGAGACGCTGCGCGGGCTGCTGTCGGGCGGCCATCCGTCGACCGGCGACGCGTTCGCGGCCGTGGCCTGGTCCGTCGGGTTCACGGTCGTCGGGTACGTGTGGGCGATCGCCACGTTCAGGAAGCGAGCGTGACCTCGTCCAGGAAGCCAGTGTCACCTCGTTCAGGAAGCGAGCGTGACCTCGGCCAGACGGGCCCAGTTGGTGCGCGTCCCGTCCCGCGTCGCCTCGGCGAACTTCGCTTCGCCGAGGCGGCACCGCGCGGCCCGCTCGATCCGGGCCAGGTCCGGGTGGGCGCGGTCCCGCAACCCGCGTACGCCCGTGCTCGCCGCGAGCAGCCGCGCGGCCTGCTCATGCTCGCCGCGGCGCAGGGCCAGGTCCGCGACCCCGACGAGCACATGCGCGATCAGCAGCGCGTGACCCACCTCGACCGCAGCCTCGCAGGCCGCCGCGCGGTGCGCCCGGACCTCGCCGAGGTCGTCGGCGAGGTAGCCGAGCAGGTCGTGCCTCACCGCGCGGATGTCCGCCCGCTCCGCGTCGTCGCCCAGCATGCCCGTCGCGAGGCCGAGTTGCCGGTGCGCCTCCTCGGCGTCGCCGTCCCACCGGGCGAGCTCCGCCCTCGCGAATGCCAGCTCGGCCAGCGCGTCCGGCCAGGTGACCCGCTCCGCACAGCGCCGCGCCTCGGCGACGGCGGCCGCGCCGGCGTCCTTGTCGCCCAGCAGCCAGTACAGCTGCGCCTGCCGGGACCGCATCCGGATGACGTCCTCGGTGGCACCGACCTCGCTGACGACCGCGATCGCCTGCTCGTAGTGCTCGCACGCACCGGCGAAGTCGCCGCGTACGGCGAGCAGGTTCGCCAACTCGGTCAGGGCGAGCGAGATCCCGTACCGCTCGCCGAGCGCCCGGAACTCGGTGAGCGCCGCCTCCAGGTACGCCTCGGCGGTGGGGCTGCCCTGCCGGTCCTGGCTGTCGCGGCCGTCCTGGTCCTGCCGGTCCCGGACTTCCCGGCCATCTCGCCCGTCCCGTCCGTCCCTGCCGAACACGATCCGCATCTTGCCCATGTGCCACCGGGCCAGCGCGCGCACCCAGGGGTCCTCGTCGTCCAGCAGCGGTGCGAACGCGGTCAGGGCCGCTTCGGGCGCGTGCAGCATGCGTTCCAGCACCGCGATGAACTTCACCCCCGGGTGGTGGTGGCCGCGCCGGCTGAGCCGGTGCGCCTCGTGGATCCACTCCGCGGCCTGGCGCTCATCGCCCCGCCCGGAGGTCACGAAGTGCACGATCAGCGCGTACACCAGGGCCCGTACGTCGTCGGGCACCTCCCCCGGCGTCCTGGTGGCCGCGGTGAGCAGCTCCAGGCCCTCGGTCCTGCGCCCGCCGAGCCACCAATACCAGCCCGCGCCCGCCGCGAGCCGCATCGCCGCCCCCGCCTCGCCCGCCGCGAGCGCGCCGCGCATCGCCGCGCCGATGTTGTCGTGCTCGGCCTCGAGCGTGGCCAGCCACTCCACCTGCTCGGCCCGGCGCAGCCACGGTTCCGCGGTCTCGGTGAGCTCGGTGAAGTGGGCGAGATGCGCCTGGCGCGCCAGGTCCGACTCCCCCGCCTCCGCGAGCCGGTGCCCGGCGTACTCCCTGATCGTGCCGATCATGCGGTAGCGCGGGGTGCCGCCGCCCTCGGCGACCAGCAGCGACTTCTCGGTCAGCGCGGTGAGCAGCTCCAGCACCTGGTGCCGCTCGACCCCGTCGCCCGCGCAGACCCGTTCGGCGGCCTCCAGGCTCGCCCCGCCCGAGAACACCGAGAGTCTCCGCAACACCATCCGTTCGGCGTCGGTGAGCAGCTCCCAGCTCCAGTCGACCAACGCGCGCAGCGTCTTGTGCCGCGGCAGCGCGGTGCGGCTGCCGCTGGTCAGCAGGCGGAACCGGTCGTCGAGCCGGTGGGCGAGCTGATCGATGGACATGGTACGCAGCCGGGCCGCGGCCAGTTCGATCGCCAGTGGCATCCCGTCCAGCGCCCGGCAGACCCGCACCATCGTCGCCAGCGTATGGGCATCGGCCGCGAGGCCCCGGCGCACCGCCCCGGCCCGGTCCCGCAGCAGCTGAACGGCGGGCGAGGCCCCGATCTCCCCCGGGCCCGCGTCCCCCTCCGGCAGGGCCAGCGGCTCGACCGGCCACAGCGCCTCCCCGGTGATGCCGAGCGGTTCCCGGCTCGTCGCCAGGATCCGCAGCCGCCGGCACTCCCCGAGCACCCGGTGGGCGAACACCGCCGCCGACTCGATCACATGCTCGCAGTTGTCCAGGATCAGCAGCGCCTCCCGCTCGCGGACCGCGGCGATGAGCCGGTCCGTCAGCTCCGCGTTCGGGGCCGCGCCGAGCAGGGCGTCCCGCAGGCCGAGACCGGTGAGCGCCGGCTGCGCCACATCGCCGTCCGCGCCGATGGCGGCGAGCTCCACCAGCCAGGCCCCGTCCGGCGGTTCGCCCTCGCCGAGCAGCGTGCGCGCGGTCTCCGTGGCCAGCCGGGTCTTTCCCGCGCCGCCCGGCCCGATCACGGTGGTGAGCCGGTGCTCGGCGATCAGCCCGCGGACCGCGGCGACATCGGCGCCACGGCCGACGAAGCTGGTCAGCTCGGCGCGCAGGTTGCTCTTACGGTTCGCTTCCTCCCGCCCCGGTCTGCCATGCCCCAACTCGCCCCGCAACAGCGCGACATGCAACGCGGCCAGCTCCGGCGAGGGGTCGACGCCCAGCGCGTCGGCCAGCGCCTCCCGCGCGCGCTGGTACACCCGCAGCGCCTCGCTGTCCCGACCGGCCGCGACGAGGGCGCGCATCAGCGCGGCGACGAGCCGTTCCCGCACCGGGTGCGCCGCCACCAGGTCGGTCAGCTCCGCCACCAGCTCCGCGCCGCGCCCGAGGGTGACCTCCGCCTCGGCCCGCTCCTCCGTGGCGGTCAGCCGCAACCCTTCGAGCCGTACGACCGCGGCCTCGAACGCGGCGCTGTCCTGTGGACCGACGTCCTGCATGGCCGCACCGCGCCACAGTTCGAGGCCCTCGCGCAACAGCCGCACCCGCCGGGCCCCGTCCTCGGCGCGGGCCCGGCCCGCGCCGACGAGCCGTTCGAACCGCACGGCATCCACGGCATCGGGCTCCACCAGCAGCCGATAGCCGTCCGGCTGCCCCTCGATCACCCCGCCCGGCAGCGCCTTCCGCAGCCGGGAGACCAGGCGTTGCAGGGCGTTCGCCGCATCGGCGGGCGGCCGCTCCCCCCAGATCCAGTCGATGAGCGACGCCTTCGGGACCACCTGCCCCGGCCTGAGGGCGAGGGCGACCAGCAGTCCGCGCAACCGCGCCCCCGGCACGTCGGCCGAGCCGCCGTCGTCCGTGCGAACTTCGAGTGGCCCCAGCATCCCGATCTGCACCCGCTGATTTTGCCACGGGCGTGTCGCGGGCCATCCGCGTCGCGAGCCGTCCCGTATCGCGAGCCATCCCGCGCCGCGAGCCATCCCGGGCCGCGAGCCATCCCGGGCCGCCAACGGCCGAACAGCGAGGAACGGCCGAACAGCGAGGATCAGCGACGCTCGTCCTGGGGGCCATCCCCGGAGTTGCCGTGCGGGAGGCCGAGGATGATGTCGCCGGCGCGGGCGATGACCGGAGCGCGCGTGGTGCCGGGGTGGTCGGCGGCGAGGAAGTGGCTGCCGATGGCCGTGCAGAAGGCGAGCAGGGCGCGGGCCTCGACCTCCTCGGGGTCGTCGCAGAAGGTGCCGATCGCGTCGCGCGCCAGCTGAATGCGTTGGTTGTCCACGCGGCGCAGGCGCTCGGCGACGGCGTGGTCGCGGCGGGCCCAGTCGCGGATGGCCAGATCGATGGGCAGCAGGCGGTCGCTGGAGAAGGTGAGCCGCCCGGCCAGGCGGACCTTGTCCCGGGCGTCGCCGCCCTGCCGCTCGACCTGGTCGATCACATCGTCGACGCTCTCGCGCTCCCAGGTGTCCAGCATCTCGGCCAGCAGTGCGTCGCGGTCGGCGAAGTACCCGTAGAAGCCGCCCTTGGTCACCCCCAGCGCCTTGGCGAGCACCTCGACCCGCACCGCGTCCACACCGCCCGCGGCCAGCGCCCGCAGCCCCTCCTCCACCCACTTCTCGCGCGGTGTGCGCAATGCGCCCATCTGTGGTCCACCTCACCCTGTCAGGCCTGTTGTACGGCGCCGTACAACAGGTCTAGCCTCGCGTTGTACGGCATCGTATAACCCAAATCATAAAACTCGAGTCGTAGAACCCGAGAGGGGACACCGTCATGTCATTCGGTTTCGTCGCCTTCCACTACCCGGCCCCCGAGCACCGCGAGGAGTTCGTCGCCGAGTGCCACCGGGTCGCCGAGGCGATGCGACGGCAGCCGGGCTTCGTGTCCGTCGGGGTCTGGGGCACCCCGGACGGCGTTGCCGTCGTCACCACCGGCGCGTTCGAGTCCGAGGACACCTTCCGGGCGACGGCTGGCCTCGCCCGCGAGATGGGCGCGACGCCCGACGGCCTGAGCGACCTGGAGGTCAGGCCCCGCGAGGTCCACTTCCTCGTGTCGCGGTGAGCACAGGGGAGGATCGGGGCAGGATCGGGGCATGTGCGCACCGCCCCCGTTCGGGGAGAAGCTGCGGGCCGAGCTGTCCGGCACACCGGTGGTGGTCAAGGGCGTGCCCGGGGGCGTGGGTCAGGCGGTTCACGAGGTCGTCCAGCTCGGTCCGTACCGCCGATGGCACCGTGCGGCCGAGCGCCCGGGCGAGCCCGAGGAAGGAGCCGATGTCTTCTGTCGTGGGGCCGGACCAGACGGAGAGGAGGCCGACTGGCGGTGGGGCACGGCGACGGCCCGCCAGCGACTCGTCCACCGTCTCGGGATCGTCGGCCGGATGACCGTGAACGGCGGCGAGCTCGAGCATCTGGGCCGACTCGCCATGGCCATGCGCGACGCGATGCTCACCCGGTGGCCCGCGCTTCGGCCACTGCCATCGCGACGGCCCTAAGCAGGTCGGAGGAAGTCCACTACGGTTCGGGCAGCGCCCCGAAGGGGCGCGGGGCTGTGTCGATGTGCGGCTCCGCCGCGGCTGTGTCGATGTGCGGCTCCGCCGCGTGGGCGCGACCAGCCACGATGCGGCCGCAGACGCACGACGGCATCTCGTGACACTTCCCGCGGAGCGCCTAGCCCTGGCCCTCTCGACGGCCCTACCCCAAGCCCTTGCACAACGCCGTCAACCGGGTACGTCCATGCGCTGGGTGCCGATCACCGACAGCAGCCGCAGGGCCTCCTCCGCCGGGGAGCCGGGATCGGCCGTGTAGATCACGACTCGCTGGTCCCGGTCGGCGATGTCCAGGACATCGCAGTTGAGGGTGATGGGGCCGATCAGGGGGTGCCGAAAGGTCTTCCGCGGGGCGGGTTCGACCGACATCTCGTAGGCGGCCCACAGCCGGGCGAACTCCGGGCTGCCGGTGAGCAGGTCATTCACCAGCGTGGCCACTTCGGGGTCGTCGGGGTAGCGGGCGGCGGCGGCCCGCAGGTGCCGGGCCGCCGTACGGCCGAAGATTTCCATGCCGGACGGGCTGTACCACTGCCGCTCCCCCACTCGCGAGTCGAGGAAGGTACGGCGCAGGAAGTTGCGCTCGTGCCGGGGCAGGGCGGAGAAGTCCTCCAGCAGGGCGGCCGCCAGGTCGTTGTGGCCGATCACCTCATAGGCCGCGGACAGTACGAGTGCCGCAGCGTGCGGCAGCCGTCGCAGCAGGTCCAGGACGCTCGGGCGCACCTCGCGGGAGGGTCCCGACGGCGGGGCGGGCGGGGCCCCGGCGAGGTAGTGCAGATGGGCGCGCTCGGCGTCCGACAGACGCAGGGCACGGGTCAGACCGGCCAGCACCTCGCGCGAGGGGCGCGGGCCCCGGGCCTGCTCCAGCCGCGTGTAGTACTCGGTCGAGATGTACGCCAGCTGCGCCACCTCCTCGCGCCGCAGCCCCGGGGTACGACGCCGCGGCCCGGCGGGCAGCCCCACATCAGCGGGGGTGATCCGCTCGCGCCTGCTGCGCAGGAAGCCGCCCAGCTCTCGCCTGTCCATGTCCCCGAGTGTGCACGGGGCCGACGAAGCCGATCCAGGTACCGCCGGTGCCTGGTTGGGGGCGTGCGGCCGGACACAGGCTCATCGGCATGGACAACACACGGACCACCGCCCCCTCCACCCCCGCCCCGACGGCTCTGCTGACCGGCAAGGTCGCCTTCATCAGCGGCGCCGGCCGCGGCATCGGCGCCGCCGCGGCGCGGCTGTTCGCCCGCGAAGGCGCTCGCGTACTGCTCGCGGCCCGTACGGAGGACCAGCTCAAAGCGGTGGCCGACCAGATCCGCGCGGCGGGCGGCACCGCGGAGTACGCGGTGTGCGACCTGGCCGACGCGACAAGCGTGCGCGCCGCCGTCGACCGCACCGTGGAGGTGTACGGCCGGCTCGACGTCGCCTTCAACAACGGGGCCATCGGCACGCGTCGGATCGGCCCCATGGACCAGGTGCGGGAACCGGACTTCGACGAGCAGTACAGCGTCAACCTCAAGGGCGTCTGGCTGGCCCTGGCCGCTCAGGTCGCCGCGATCAGGACGACCGCCGGCACGGGCGCCATCGTCAACACCTCGTCCGTCGGCGGCTGGAGGGGCAACCCGGTACTGCCCGCGTACAGCGCGATGAAGCGAGGTGTCCACAGCCTCACCGAGTCGGCCGCCGTCGCCTACGGCCCGGAAGGCATCCGCGTCAACGCCATCGCCCCCGGTACCACGCTGACCGAGATGATGCGCGGCTGGGAAACGGAATCACCAGGCGTCATCGACCAACTCAACGCCCGCACCCCACTGCGCCGCGCCGCCGAGCCCGAGGAAGTCGCCGAGACTGCCGCCTGGCTGCTGAGCGACCGCGCCTCCTACGTCACCGGAGTGGTCCTCCCCGTCGACGGCGGCATGCAGGCCTCGTGAGCCGAGGCAGCGGTCTGGCTTCCGCTCCCAGCGGGCGGCGACGCAGGCGTCGGCAGGACCTCTAGGGTGTGCGTCCCGAAGGTCCATCGATCGGCCCCGGAGGTGCCATGCCCCCGCAGATGAAGTTGCGTGCGATAACGCTCGATTGCCCTGACCCGCTGGCTTTGGCGGCGTTCTACCAGCAGGCCACGGGCCTCGAACCGCACCCGAAATCCGATGCCGACTTCGCCGGTCTCACCTGTGAGGACGGCCTCTTCATCGGCTTCCAACGGGTCGACGACTATCGCGCTCCCCGCTGGCCCGAACAGAGCGTTCCCCAGCAGTTCCACCTCGACTTCGCCGTTGACGACCTGGATGAGGCCGAGGCGCGACTGCTGGAGCTGGGCGCGAGCAAGCCGGATCACCAGCCAAATGACAGGTGGCGGGTCCTCACGGACCCGGCTGGGCACCCCTTCTGCCTGGTCAGGGGCTGATTGCGGCGTGCTCGATGACGGCGGCCTGGCTCTTTACCGCTGCGTCGCGCCAGCGCTTCCAATGAGTAGCGATCAGGTTGTGGCAAGGAACTCCATGGCCCGCTCATCCAGATCGGCCGCACAGCGCACACCGCGGGCGCGGAACCGAGCGAGCCCACTGCGCATCCGACTCACAGCCTTGCGGGTGCGGACGGACCGCACACCGTCCATGTGGTCCATCGCCCGGTTCCAGGTGGCACACGCCTGCTCGATGCTGCCGTTCTTGAGCTGCATCTCCGCGCTCGCCACCAGGTCGAGGGCGACGATTCGCGCATAGCCCGCCGGGCGGGATGCGGCGGCCCGCGCGTACTGCTCCGCTGCGTTCCGTCGATCGCCCAGCGTCTCGTAGACCTTCGCGTTGCGCGAGTAGACCGACGCGGCAGGCGGGCCCCAGGCGAGAGCCCAGAACGGCACCTCATCTCCACAGTCGGCGGCAAGGAGAGTACGCGCCCGCTCGGCCTCAACCACGGCCGCCTGCCTCTGCCGGGACTTGGCCAGGGTGTGGGCGTGCACGACCCGGAAGAGAGATTCGGTCTGCACGTCTACCTTGCCCTTGGCGCGGTTCAGCCCGGTCTCAGCAAGGGCCTGGCAGTGCTCGGGCCGGTGCAGCTTGAGCCCTTGCATGGCCATCGTGCGCATCACGAACCCATCGTGCCCGGGAACACCGGACTCGACGGCGAGCGCGTAGGACTGGAGGTAATAGCGCTGGGCGAGGCCCTGCTGTCCTGCGTCGTAGGACTTCCAGCCGAGCAGGTGCACACCGCGACTGGCGGCGGAGAGCATCTGCTGGCGGATCTCGTCGGTTCGAAAGCGGCTTCTGCACAGGTGGGCGACGTCATCGCGCAGGTACTGCACCAGGGCGCTGCGACCGTGCTGTCCGCCGTGGCGTTCGTCCATCTCGGAGAAGAGCCGGACCATGTCGCGGACCGCAGCAACTTCGACCATGCCGATGGTCTGACCGGCGCGGGCGGCGGCAGTGCGGTCGGCGATCTCTTGGACGTACGACAGGGGCAGGCCGGCGGCGGCGACCGAGTAAGCGGAGGTGCTGAGGAAACGGCGCCGGTTCAATTCGTGGCTCCACATCGGTAGCAGGGCGTCCAGCGGATCCTCGCCGAGGGATAGTCCGAGGCTTTCATCCCCCTCTTCATGTGGCACGAGCCCCAGATCGTGAAGGGTCAGCAGACGGCCGAGCCGGCGGGAGAGTGCCACAGCGAGATAGCGGCCGGTATCGCCCGCGGGGACGACACCGCTGATCCAATGCTCGATGGTGGACTTGTTGGTCCGTAACGCCGCCCCACACTCGGCGGCTACGGCGCGCACCTGCTTGGCCAGGGCCTCGTACGTCAGCCCGGACTCGGCGACCAGGTCCCTCAGCTGGTGATTCGGCGTGCGCTTGGTCATGAGTACCTGCCCCGTATACCCGATATACCGCTTTGCCTGCTGGACACCGTACCGCCGACGCCCCGGCCTGAGTTGACTGGTTGTCAGGGTCGGGAGGTCGGGAAGTTACGGCTCCCCGGCCCCGGCCGCGTGGCCAGGTACGACGTCCACAGCGCGCCCATTCCCGGGTGCGAGGGACGGAACACATGAAGGTAGGAATCATGAACACGCAGACCACCGCCCCCGTGTACACCGCTCCGGTCGTCCTGGACGCCGGTGACGTCGTCAAGGTGACGCTGGGCACGAACAACTTCGACACCGCCGACGACACCCAGTACAAGAACGCCTGATCCATCGGCTGCCTGGGGTCGGGCGAAGGTGCGCCGCAGCCCGGCCCCAGGCGGACTTGAACGGGTGTCGGGGCTTCGGTAGGACCGTGTTGGGGCACGGCCGCCAGCAGCCCGGCGCCCGTTCCGTTTCGACGTTTCGACCACCAAGAGCGATAGCGACGAGAGCGGGCTGCTGATGCGGTGGAGCACAGGATGGTACGGAGCGAGCCGACACGATTGGCTGCCGAGGAACAGAAAGCCCGTACCGGGCCTGGACGCGGCATGGACCGTGGGCTGGGCCACCGGCCAAGTACGGTCGGCAGGCTCCGGCCCGCTGGCACTGGCAGTCATCGGTGACTGCGGCGCCGACGACCAGCAGTTGCACCAGGCACTGACAACCGTGCGGGCAAGAAACTGGGCGGCGCTGACCCGCTGGCCCGGCTCGTATCTGACGATCGCACGCAGCGGCGAATCCCTGGCGGTATTCGGTGACCTGGCCTGCCAACACTCGGTGTATTGGCGGAGTGAAGGCACAGGAACGTGGTGGTCGACGTCAGCCGGGGCGCTGGCCGCCCTGGACGGGGCGCCGTTCGATCCGACCGCTCTCGCCGCTCACCTGGCTCTGGCACAGCCGGATGTCTTGGGGCGTCGGAGCCTGTTCCGCGCAGTGAGCCACGTGCCGACCGGACACCTGTTGCTGATCACTCCCGACGGGGCGAACACCATTCGCTATGAGCCGGTCGACTACCAGCCGATCAGCCTTCCAGACGCCGCGCCACGGGTACGGGCAGCCCTGAGCGAAGCGGTCGATACGCGCCTGGATGGCATGCGAGCGGTGAGCGCGGACCTGGCCGGGCTGGACTCCACAACGCTGGCATGCCTCGCTGCCCGGCGCGGGCCCGTCACCGCAGTGACCTTCGCCGATGCCCGGCTGAGAGATGACGATCTCTCTTACGCGGTGCGCACCGCTGCCGCGGTACCAGAGCTCACCCACCACGCAGTGCCCGGCCGCGACGAGACCGTGTATTACAGCGGTCTGGACGACCTGTCCGCGCTGCCCCTGACTGACACGCCCAACGCGTATGCGGTCA
Organism: Streptomyces sp. NEAU-174; assembly: GCF_052665095.1. NCBI lineage: Bacteria > Bacillati > Actinomycetota > Actinomycetes > Kitasatosporales > Streptomycetaceae > Streptomyces > Streptomyces sp. NEAU-174. Next base: position 115,325 of record NZ_JBQTCE010000019.1, read on the forward strand.
CGGCCAGCATCAAGCGGGCCGTGCTGGAGGCGGTGGTCGAACGCCAGTCGACGACGGTGCACTTCACCGGAGCGGCCGGAGACGCCGTGCTGTCCGCGCCCTCCTCCTACCTGTCCGATCTGCTTCGAGACCGACAGCACCGACGGGCTCTCGTGCACGCGCACGCCCACGCCCGACTGCGGCACGTCTCCCCACTGACCGTGCTGCGGCGCGCCCGCCCGGCCGCGCACGTCGGCCTGGCCGGCGCCTGGCTGCAGACTGCCACCGAACTGCGCAACAATCCCCGTGAATGGATACCGCAGGCAGAACGCCCCGTCGCCTGGACACCTCTGCTGGCCACCGCTGACTGGATGAGCCGCGAGGTGCGCCACCAGCTCGCCGAGGCCCTCGACATCGCCGCCGGTGAGCTGCTGGAGGAACCCCGGCATCTGGCGGCGTGGACGGACCGGCAAGACCTGGCACGGCTAGGAGCAGATACGGTCGGTTTGCGTGAACTCGCCCGCGCTGACCTCGGTGCGGAGATCGCCGCCCCCTTTCTGGACAACGAAGTCATCCGGGCCTGCCTTGCTGTTCCCGCCGATCAGCGTGGCGCACCTGGCCGGTACAAGCCGCTGCTGGGCGAGGCATTCGCCCGCACCGGTCTGCTACCGGACTTCGTCCTGTTCCGTGCGACCAAGGGTGGCTTCAACGCGCTCGCCTATGCAGGACTCACCCAACACGCGTCGGTCCTCTCCCACCTGCTCGGGCCCTCCTCCCGCCTCTCTGCCGCCGGACTGATCAGCCAGCCTCCCGTGGAACGCGTGCTGCGGCGCGCCGCAGCCGGGCAGCCGACCGCCCAGGGCGCCCTGCACCTGGCCGTCAGCGCCGAGGTCTGGCTGCGGCAGATGGAGACCACGACCGCCGCCTCATGGTGGGAGGTGGTCGACCATGTGGCAGCTGCGTGAAGGAGCCCATGCGGTACTCGCCGACGAAGGCGGCGCAATCCTCGACGAGCGCACCGGCCGATGGACCCTTCTGACCGCCACAGCATCCGCCGCAGTCATGGTCTTGCTGGCCTCCACCACCGAGGACCAGGCCGCCGGGCAGTACGCCACCCGCTACGGCATCGACGCCGCTCGGGCAACCACCGACGTCCACGCCGTCGCTCACGCCCTCACCGCGCGGGGACTCGCCATCACCGAGCACGCACACCATCGCCGCTGGTGGGGGTGGCTGCGATGACGAGCATGGAGGCGTACTCCACCACCCGGGCCGGAACCTTCCCCGAAAGATGCGCCGCGGCCGCGGGCCTCGCGCTTGCTCTGGTGCTGCTGCGGCTGCCCTTCTGCTTCACCGTCCGCGCGGTCCGCTTGGCACGTCGGGTCGGCTGCCGACGGCTGACGGCCGCACAGGCCGACGCCCTGATCACGGCGGTCAGGCACGCCGGCCGCTTGTGGCCGGGGCGGGCGGCATGCATGGAGACATCGCTCGGCGCGGTCCTGGCCGCCGCGCTACTTGGCCGCCGACTCAACTGGTGCCTGGGCGTGCGGTTCTCCCCGCCACCGGTCGAGTACCACGCCTGGGCCGAGCTGCCCGGCCATGGGCCGGTCGGCGAGTACACCGAGGCGGGCTGGCACCACCACACCGCCCTGACGATCTGATCCCGGCACCGGCCGCTGGGCGTGTCCTACACCCGCCCGGACCGGTTCTCGCAAACGAGTCCCCCATCTCCTCGAAGGAGTGAACAGTGGCCACCATCGCCGACATCGCTGAAACCGTTCCCGAACGCCACTACACCCACCACGAAGGGCGCGGCGCCACCCCGCACCGCTCCAACCCGGTCGTCATCCACCGCGAGCTGACCACACTTGATGTCCACCCCGGCATGAACGTCGCCGAGTTCGGCACCGGCTCCGGCTACTCCGGCGCCCTACTCGCCCAGCTCGTCGGGCCCACCGGTCAGGTGACCAGCCTCGACATCGATCACTACCTGACCCGTTGGGCCAACCTCATCCACCACGAGCGGGGCCTGCGCAACGTCCGCTGCTACACCGCCGACGGTACGGCCGGCTTCCCGGCCCGAGCTCCCTACGACCGAATGGTGGCCTGGTGCACGCCGCCGCTGCTGCCCGAGACATGGGTGAACCAGATGGTCGACTGCGGGTTGATGGTGGCCCCGCTACCGATCGCAACGGTGCCGAACATGACGGTCGTCGCCAAGGTCCGTATCCGTAACGGCCGGCCGGACGTTGAGGCCATCTTCACGGGCGGATACATCGAGGCGACCGCCTCTCCAAAGGGGGATCTCGACCTGCCGGGACGGTGGGTGGACTGGGAGAACCGCGTACCCGCACCGTCCTGGATCTCCATCGCCTGGCGAGAGAAGGACAACTGGCGGAACAACGGTGCCCGCACCACCCTGCATCGGCTGCTGAAGGACGCGCACACCGAGCCGTACGACGGACCTGAAGTGGACTGGCCGTCCTGGCGCACCTTCGTCGCGGCCAAGGGCAACCCGTACGTGACCATGGCTGGCTTGAGCCCGGACCTGTGGGCACTGGGACACTCGACGCCGGCCACGGCAGCTGTCATTCAGCAGAACGGCGTGATCTTTGCTGACTGCCGTGACTCCCCATCTCTGACAGTGCTGCGCGACTGGCTCTCCGAATGGGAATCAGCAGGGCGCCCAGCCCCCGAGGCCCACACCCCGATCCTGGTCAGACGTGACGACGGGCAAGGTCCGACTGGCTGGGACCTACGGCTCATCGGCGCCTCCGGAATGCGCGCCGGTAACTCGGCTACTGCCTCTCTGGGACCGTCCGGACTCCATGTGGACTCCGGGCATGAGCCTGCCCCCCGATTCGACTGAATCAGGGGGCGGCGATACCGCCTCTCACCTGCGGTCAATCACGGTGGGCGCAGACGGGTTCGAACCGCCGACATCTGCCTTGTAAGTTCGGCTCGCGGTCCATCCGGCGCCTGTTTGGCGGCTACTGCCTGCGGTCGCCATGGCTGTGCTGAGTCGTCGTTGTCCGCTGACATCCGTGCTTGTTGATGTCAGGTGTGGATGTCAGCCTTCCCGCACTCCCCACCTCAACCCACCACCCTCCCCAGCTCCCATCCCGTCGCCGTCGTCCCACACACCGTGGAGCGGGCGTGGTTCAGGGGCGTCAAGGTGGAGCGCGCCACTGTACGAACGACCTTGACGCCCCTGGGCCACGTCTGCTCGGCTCTGCCTGGGACGACGGTGACGGGATGGGAGCTCCCGCGTACGCCACGATGGACCTGCGGGCGCAGACGGAGCCCCCGCCATCCCGGACCCCGAGCGCCCCCGCCGGAGGCATCGTCTCTGGCCTGAGGCTGGCCGATCAGGTCTCAACACTCGGCCCCCGGCCTCCCCGCCCGTGGGCGCGCGTCGGCGGACGGTGCGCGGCGCGGGCCGGAGGCAGGAGCAGAGCGCGACCGGGAGCCGGGAGCGCGCCCGGCGAAGCGGAGCGCAGCCGGGGGCCTTGATGAGGTAGAGAAACCTGTAACAGCTCGCCCTGGTGATGCGGTCTTGTCGATCTAGCCTTCGGCTGCTGGCATATCTGTGGGACAGCGCGCATAGGGGGCGGAGCGATCAATGAGCGATCTCACGGTGAATCCGTGGAAGCGACACGGCAAAGATCGGCTCTACGTCAACCTCCCGGACGGCACAGCAGTCGCATGGGCAGACCGAGCGACGAAGGTTGTGACGATCAAGGTACAGAAGTATCGGGATGAGGCGTTAGCCCTGCTCCGGCGACACCTTGGTGACGGGATCACGGTTGACTCCATACCTTCCAGTGCCCCAATAGCGAGTCCTGCGCTACCCGTTCGACAACCCGATCATTCGGCTCCGAGACGCCGCGTGGAACGGCCAGTCTCCCTGCCGCCCCTCTCCCCAGGTGAGGATCTGGCGAGGAACCGTCCCGGCGCCAGCCTCCTTGGGATGATTGCTGAGCGGGGCCCATCCACAGCCCAGCGGCTATGGGCGAAGGTCCTGCGGCAGTCCTCGGAGTGGGACAGCTGGTACACCGGGCTTGAGGGAGAGCGTCGGGTCGGTCGAGAGTTGGCACGCCTGTCCCCGCTCGGCTGGCGAGTTCTTCACGGCATCGAAAAGAGCAACGGCGGCGACATCGATCACTTACTGATCGGCCCCGGAGGTGTGTTCAACATCAACACCAAGGCTCACCGGGGCGCCTCGGTCTGGGTTGGCGACACCATGGCCAGAGTCAATGGTGGACAGCCACAGCCCTATGCCGCTGCAAGCAAGGCGGAAGCCCAGTACGTACGAGGGGTGCTGGGGCGGTATTGCGACTTCGCCGTGGCTGTGGAGCCGGTTCTAGTCTTCGTCGGTGTCGAGTCCTTGCGCCGTGCCGCCACGCAGTTCACCGTGCGGATCTATCAAGAGCGAGAGGTGTCGGCCCTTGGTCCTCTCACCGGCAAGCTCACCCCCGAACAGGTGGAACAGGTGTACGCCGTGGCCCGTCACCGCCGTGTCTGGCTCAAAGCCTGACCTTGGTCATCGAGCAGAAGGCGACTCGTGAATCCATGTCGGCACAGCCGCTCGTACGCCTCGATCACATCGTCTGGCACCTGCTGGCTGATCATGAGGCCCTGCCCTGGATAGATCAGCAGTCGCTGTAGCGCCCCCACCAACATGTCGATCACCAAACGGGCGTCACCGATGGAGTCAACGTACTCGTCCAGCGTCATCGGACTGGACGCACTGACGATCTCGACTTCGGGCCAGAGTTTGCGCGCTGTGGCGTACGACCGTCGTTCCTCATACGGCTTGCTGATCAGCAGTATGGAAGAGACGTCGGCGCTGGATTCTTCAAGCAGCGCCTTCGAGAACCGGATGTTCTCACCGGTGTTCCTTGCGTGAGGCTCCAGAAGCACGGCCGAGCTGGGGACCCCAAGCGCAAGCGCTCGCTCTCGGTAGTGGACTGCCTCCCCTCGCGGCATGCGCTCCCGAGTGGTCGGACTGGTGGCCCCCGTGAACACGAGGAGCGGAGCCATGCCGCGCTCGTACAGGCTCACGGCGGTATCGGCTACGCCAAGGTCATGGCTACCTAGGCCGATCGCGACCGAACAGGGCTTCGGAGCGTGATGCATCTGGTGGTAGTCCCAGACGAGCCGCGTGTCTTTCCATGCCTGGGCCGAGATCACTCGTCGTTTCCTTCACTTGGCACCGGGGGCTCCTTCATCGGTCTTCTGGGCTGTGGAGTCAGGCACCTTGAAGTCGTACTCCCAGGCGAACCGCGACGCGGAATGCACGCCAATGGCGAATTCGACCACGGTACCGTCAGCCGTATAGGTCGTTCGATGCAGCTCGACAACGGGTTCCCCCGGTGGCAACTGGAGCAGCTTCACCTCATCCGACGTGGGGACGCGGGCAAAGATCTCTTCCTTCATGTGGTCGATCTCGTACCCCGCGTCATACAGCACCCGGAAGCCGCCGCCCCGTCCGGCCGGGCCTGGACTCGGGTCCACCAATCGGGTGCCCTCGACGTGCTCCGGCCGGTAATAGCTGGTCAGCGTGTGCGTCGGCTGCTCGCCTTCCTTCACGAGCCGCGCCCGCGCGTACACTGGCGCCCCGATGGGCAAGCCGTGCGCGGCCGCCACTGCTGGTGATGCCTCAACGCGGCTGACGGTCTGGGTCTGCTCGCCACGGCGGTAGGCGCGCCCAGTGGCCACGCGGTCCGCGATAAATGCCACCTCGTCGCCATCGCGCCACTTGGCCTTGTCGTATCGAGCGATGCCGAGTCGCTTGAGCGGGGTTTGCTGGCGTACGACGGTGCCGTGACCTCGCGATGAAGTAACCAAGCCTTCGGCCTCAAGGGCTTTGTAGGCCGCGTGGACCGTGGACTTCGATCCTTCACCTGCCTCAACGAGCTCCCTGATGTGCGGGAGCTGCTGGCCCGGTGCGTACTCGCCGCTCCTGATTCGCTCGGCCAGCCTGTCTGCCAGCTCTCGCCATTTGGGTGCCATTTAGAACTCCTCTCGACAGACCCAGTCAAACATAGTCCCAGGACTGTTGACAGTCCTAGGACTGCGTGCCATCGTCTTACTTGTTCGGCCGCAGTCCTAGGACAGCGGCTGAGTGAGGGCCCTTCTTTGGGCTGTTCCGATGCTGCAAGACAGGGAGTATGAATGCCGTCCTTCAAGATCGACACTTCGACCGCTGTGGTGTTCGTCGCGACCGCGCCGACGCACAAGATGAAGAACAAGAAGACCGGTGAGATCGCCGTGGACAACCAGACGGGCGCGAAGATGATGACCGTGGGTCTGCTCATCTCCGACGAGGGTGAGGGGAACCTCTACCAGGTGTCCGTGCCCGAGACGGGCATCCCGGAGGGGTTGACCCCGGGTACGCCGGTGTCGGTGACCGACCTGCGGGCGCGGGACTGGGAGAACACCTTCAACGGTGAGACCCGTCACGGCATCGCGTTCCGCGCGGTCGCGATCACCCCGGGGGCCTGAGTCGTGTCGGACCTGGTGACGCTGCTGGAGATCGGCACCCCGCTGGCCGGGGCTGCTGGGGGTCTGGGGTACGCCCGTGCCAAGGCGCCGGCGGTCTACTGGTCGCTGGTGGGGATGCCGATCGTCCGCACGCGGTTCGCGTTCACCTACCGCACCACGATGGACGTGTGCGGCCTGACGGTCGCCCCGTCCCGGCTCCGCGCCTTCCTCTCCCGCACGGTCACTTGTAGCCGTGAGGCTCAGCCGGTGCCGCCGAAGGTCCGCCGGGTCCGCTCGACCTCGACCGGGTTGCGGGTGACGCTGCGACTGCCCGCCGGCATGGAACCGGCCGACATCGCCGCCGCCTCCAACCGGCTGCGCCACGCCTGGGGTGTCCACGCCGTGCACGTGGTGGAGGGCAAGCCCGGCACGGTGGAGCTGCGCATGACCGGCTACGACGTACTGCGTCGGGTGAAGATGCCGCGCCGGGTACCGCGTCGTCCGATGGTGATCCCGGTGGCGCGTCGGGAGGATGGGGCGGTGTTCTTCCGGGACTACCGGGCGATACCGAACGGGCTCATCCTCGGAGCGAACCAGTCGGGCAAGTCCATGCACCAGCGCAACCTGATCAAGGGACTCGCCGAACGCCCGGTCGCGCTGGTGGGGATCGACTGCAAACGCGGTGTCGAGCAAGCCCCGTACGCCCCGCGTCTGTCGGCGCTGGCCACGAACCCGGAGGAAGCATCGGGCCTGGTTGATGCCCTCGTGGGCGAGATGGAAGACCGCTTCGACCTGCTCAAGGAACACCAGGGCATCACCGCTGGCACCCCGGACGCGGAGATCACCTCCGACATCTGGGGACTCCCCGCGGACAAGCGCCCGGTCCCGATCGTGGTCCTGATTGATGAGGTGGCCGAGCTGTTCATGGTCGCCACGAGGAAGGACGAAGAGCGCCGGGATCGTATGGTCACTCAGTTGATTCGCATCGCTCAGCTCTGCCGGGCGGTCGGCATCTACCTGGAGATCTGCGGGCAGCGCTTCGGTTCCGAGCTGGGCAGGGGCGCCACCATGCTCCGCGCGCAGCTCACCGGCCGTGTGGTCCACCGTGTCAACGACAAGCAGACAGCAGAGATGGGCCTGGGCGACATCGCACCGGAAGCGGTGTCGGTCGCGACCACGATTCCGCCGGACCGCCCCGGCGTGGCCGTGGCCGGCGACACCTCCGGCGGCTGGTCCCGCATCCGCACCCCCGAGATCAGCATCAGTGAAGTCGCTGCCGTCTGCCGCCAGTTCGCGCACCTGACCCCGGATATCCCCGCGATCGCCGCCTGGCGCCCGGTAGCACCGGCCATCTCCGGCTCGACGGATACTCCGTCGCTGGTCAAGCCCAAGCCGGTCACCGAGTAATACCCCCTCGCACCACGGTCGGCGCGACCGCATCGCGTCAGGTCCCTACCACCGCCATGCCTGAAACACGGGAGTGATCGTCATGGCCGCACGGAAGACCACCACCGCCCGCCGCACCACCAAGAAGACCACGGCCCCGGCCAAGTGCTCCACCTGTAAGGGGTCCGGCGAGGTCGCCACTGAGGTCCGCGTCGGCCGTGGTCGCCGGAAGACCGGCCAGTACCAGACCGGGCTCTGCCCCGACTGCTTCGGCTCCGGCCTCGCCTCTTCGTCCTGAACACCGCGCCGGCGCCGGGCGGCTGCCCACCGCATTCCGCCCGGCCCTCGGCCCGACACCCGAAAGGAGGTGACCACCATGTTCCGCTCGCTCCGACTCGACCCGGTACTGATTCAAGCCCTCATCGCGGGCGCGCTGTCCTTCGCTCACCTGCATGACTTGGCCGAAGCGGCCGGACAGCACGGCTGGAAAGCCTGGGCCTACCCCGTCTCGGTTGACCTGCTGCTCGTCGCGGCATGGCGCCGGATGCGCGCCCTGCGGGCTGCTGGTGCCGACTCTGCCCGTGCTGCCTGGTGCTGGTTCATCATCGCGCTCGCCGCGTCGCTGGGGGCGAACATCGCCACCGCCGGACTGCTGGACATGAACCACATCCCGGCCGTGCTGCGCATCATCGTCGCCGGCTGGCCCGCGCTGGCCTTCCTCGGGGGCACCCTCCTGGCCCACACCCCCGCACCCGCCGGCACCCCGGCTCCCGATCCCGTCCCGGCGGTGTCGTCCGATCCGGAACCGGCCCCTGACATCACCGTGGATCGCACTCCGGAGCCCGCCCCCGAACTGCCCGCACCGGCCCCCAAGGCGCCCGCCGTGCAGGTGCCCCCGGCCCTGATCGAGCTCGCACGCAAGATCGCCGACACCCACCGCGCCACCACTGGCGCCCCGATCGACACCGACACCTTGCGCACCCGACTGAACGTCCCGGCCCAGATGGCCGAGGTCATCGCCGCCCAACTCACCTGAAAGGAAAACCCATCCGTGCGTCCGCACCGCTTCCGCGACGTGATCCGCGTCGGTCCTGTCCAGGTCGGCACCCACAACACCTACCGGGGCCAGGTCAAGCACACCGCCGCCTGCACCGCTCCCGGCTGCGGCTTCTCGGCCGACTACCCCGACCGCACCGCCGCCGAACTCGCCGCCCGCACCCACCGCTGCACCTGACCACAGAAAGGAGGTGACCCCCGATGCGGCACCCCGACGCACAGCTCAGGGCCGGGCACCGCCCCGCGCACCTGATCCCGCCCGGTGTCGACCCGCGCAACGTGGTTGTCGTCCAGGCCCCCGCCCGCTCCTACGCCGGGCCGATCCTGCTCACCATCACGATCACCAGCGGCATCGTCGTCGTCATCATCGTCGCCGCCATCACCTTCCAGATGGCCATGGCCGCCGCCGCTGCCGCCGTCCCCACCGTGGGCGGCGCCGGCGTCACGATCCGCCTCGCCAAGAAGGGCCGATAAGCCATGGGACTCCGCGATCTGCTCTCCAGCAAGAAGGAAGAGGCCCCGGCCAACCCCGCCATGGCCGAGCTGGGCCGGGAGTACGCCAACGCCAAACGGCACGGCGACCGCAAGACCGTGCGCCGGATCGCCCGGCAGTTCGCCGAGCAGTCCAACGGCGACACCGACGCCGCGTCCTTCGAGCACGGCAAGACCACGTATGAGGCCATCCCGCCGGGCTACTCCAAGCCCCGGCGCGGCCGCCGCCGCTAACCGGCCCCCGGGACGGCTCCGTCGCCAAACAGTCCCGTCCCGGGCGCCTCGCCACCTTCCAGATCCACCGGACCCGAAAGGGAATCACCATCATGCAGCACACCCATGCCCACACGCGCCCCTGCCCGGCCTGTGGCGGCTTCCCCGTCGTCGCCGTCACCGCCGGTGGTCGGCACCTCGACGGCTCCCGCGTCACCATCCGCGTCACCTGCCCCGGCTGCAAGGGCACCGGCACCGCCACCCCCGCCCGCACCACCCTCACCCGGGCCGGGAAGTGATCGCCGTGACTGACCTGACCCCCACCCCGAGCACCCCGGGCCTGCACGTCAGCAAGCCCTCACCGTCCGCCCCCGCCCAAGGGTCAGCCGTCTGCCATTGCGGCGCCACCGCCACCGCCACCGGCGATGCCCAGGTGCTCCGTCTGGTCCAGGGCTGGGAGGCCAACCACGGCCCCGCCCACAACAAGGGGGGCAACCAGTGAACGTCACTGCCCCCGCCGGCTCGCGGGTCCTGGATCTGTTCTCCTGCTCCGGCGGCACCGCCTTCCTGACCGCTCGGCAGGAGGTGTTCGTGTGACCGATGCCGCCACCATGGCGGGTCTGGACCCGGCCACCCTCAACGATCTGCTGAGGCTGGCCGGGTCCCCGGACCTCGACCGCATCCAAGACCAGATCCGTCGTACCGGGGGTTGCTCCGACCCGATCCACCTCGCCGGCTCCACCAAGACCCTCGACTCCACCACCGGCACGGTCCTACACCACTACAGCACCGACACCGAACCGGGGGGACGACTGCGCATCGCTTGCGGCAACCGCCGCGCATCCCGCTGCCCGGCCTGCGCCTGGACCTACGCCGGCGACACCTACCACCTCATCCGCGCCGGACTCGTCGGCGACCCCACCAAAGGCACCCCCGACACCATCCGCGACCACCCGCGGGTCTTCGCCACCCTCACCGCACCCAGCTTCGGCCCCGTCCACAACCGCCCCGGCAACCGGCCCTGCCGATGCGGCACCCACCACCCCGAAGACGCCCCCGAACTCGGCACCGCCATCGACCCCGGCACCTACGACTACACAGGCGCCGTGCTGTGGAACAACCACGCCTCCGACCTGTGGCGCTACTTCACCATCTACCTGCGCCGCGAGATCGCCAAGCGAGCCGGGCTCACCCAGAAAGCCGCCCGTGAGCAATCCCGGCTCTCCTTCGGCAAGGTTGCCGAATACCAAAAACGCGGCGCCGTCCACTTCCACGCCGTGATCCGATTCGACGGACCGGACGGGCCCGACACTCCGCCCCCGCACTGGGCCGGCATCGGCCTGCTCACCGACGCCATCCACGCAGCCGCCGCCCGCGTCGTCGTCGAGGTGCCCCCGGCCGGCGAGCATCCCGCCCGCATCCTGCGCTGGGGAACCCAACTCGACGTCCAGCCCATCGGCGCCTTCGGCAACGGTGAAGAGATCACCGAACAGGCCGTGGCCTCGTACGTGGCCAAGTACGCCACAAAAGCAGCCGAGACCACCGGAACCGTGGACCGCCGCGTCGGCAACAAGGAAGCCCTCATCCTGCTCGAGGTGCCCGACCACCCCCGCCGGCTGATCGAGGCATGCATGGACCTGCACAAGGTCTACCCGGACCGCAAGCTCCTCGACTGGGCCCACATGCTCGGCTTCCGGGGCCACTTCTCCACCAAATCCCGCCGCTACTCCACCACCCTCGGCGCACTCCGACAGGCCCGCGCCGACTACCGCGCTGCCCAAGAGCGCCGCGAACGCGGCTTGCCCGACCTCGACGACCACCCCGAGGCAACCACCCTCGTCGTCGCCCACTGGACCTACGCCGGCCACGGCCACACCCCCGGCGAAACCTGGCTCGCCGCCAACATCCGCCGCGACATCGCCGACGCCCGCGAAACCGCCCGCCAAGCCCTGTCAGACCTACAAGCCCAGGAGGGGGACACCGCATGACCGCCGACACCGAAGACCTGCTCACCGTGCCCGAAGTGATGATCCGCCTCCGGCTCGGCCGCTCCAAGGTCTACGACCTGATCCGCTCCCGCCGACTCCCCTCGATCACCATCGACCGGGCCCGGCGCATCCCCGCCAGCGCCGTACGCGGCTTCATCGCCAACAGGCTCGAGGAGGCTGCCTGATGGCCGCTCAGCGCAAGCGCAACCCCAACGGGGCCGGAACCATCACCAAGCGCAAAGACGGCCGCTACCAGGCCGCTGTGTACGTGCTCCAACCGGACGGCACCCGGGCACGCAAGTTCGCGTACGGCAAGACCTGGGCCGAATGCGACGCCAAGCGCCGTGTGTTGCTGGCCAAGGTAGACGGCGGCATCGCCGTGCCGACACGGTCAGCCAAGCTGAGTGAGTGGTTGCCGTACTGGCTGGAGCACATCATCAAGCCTCGCCGCTCTCGGACCACTTGGGCGAAGTATGAGACCCACGTGCGGCGCTACTTGGTGCCCCAGCTCGGGAAGAAGAGCCTGGAGCGGCTGAGCGTGCGGGACGTACGGACAGCCCTGAAGACGATCGCTGCCGCGTCCTCGTCGGCCACCGCCAAGGAGTCGCACAAGGTGCTGCGGTCGGCGTTGTCGGCAGCGTGTCGCGAAGAGCTGATCACGCGCAACGTGGTGACGCTAGTTGAGGCGCCGAAGGTGGACCCCTACGAGGGTCAGTTGTGGACGCTGGAAGAGACGCTTGCGTTCATCCTCACCGCACGCCGTGACCCGCTCTACGCGGCCTTCATGCTGGCCATCGGACTCGGGCTACGGCGCGGGGAACTCGTCGGCCTGCGGTGGCAGGACATCGACTTCGACGGCCGGACACTCACCGTGCGCAAGCAGCGTCAGCGGGTCCGGGGCGAGAACTACGAGGCCGACACCAAGAACCGCCGCAAGAGGACGCTCCCCCTGCCCGTGCTGTGCATCGCGCCGCTTCGGTGGCAGCGCATGCGGCAGCACGCCATGCGGGTCAAGGCAGGGGCCGACTGGCACGGGACGGACCTCGTGTTCACCACCCGGACGGGACGCTCCATCGAGGGCAGCAACGTTCTTCGGTCGTTCCACCGGCTGAGTGCCAAGGCGGGTGTGCCCCGCATCCGGGTGCACGACGCTCGCCACGGTGCCGCTACCCTGCTCGCGACGGGCAACGTGCATCCCCGCGTCGCCATGGAGATCCTGGGCCACAGCAAGATCAGTGTCACGATGGATGTCTACACCCACGTGCCGGACGCGCTGAAGCGGGAAGCGATCGCCCACATGGATCGGATGCTCGGCCGCCGCCGACGTTGATGTCATCTGCGGATGTCAAAGACCCCCAACCGGGATCGGCTGGGGGTCTTTTCGCTGGTGGGCGCAGACGGGTTCGAACCGCCGACATCTGCCTTGTAAGGGCAGCGCTCTACCGCTGAGCTATGCGCCCCAGGGGAGCTGTCAGCCTACAGGGTTTCCGGGGTGGTGCCGCAATTGTGGGGAAGGGGCCGCGGAGGGGGTGGGCTCGGGTGGAGAAGTCCGCAGATCGCGAACCGAACCGAGCGCTGTGCTCGTCAGTGTCGGGTGGGAGAATGACATTCGGACCGGGCGATCCATCGGGAGCGGGCAGTGGCGGCGTCATCAGCAGAGTCTGCGCGTCCAGCGCGCCGTCCGCGTCGTCCGGCCGACCGTGTTGCCCCGGTCGTCGCTTTTGCCCGGCTCGTCAGTGTGCGTCGGTCGCGGCCGTCGCGGCCGTCGCGTGGTCCCTCCGTGCTCGGGCTGGTGTTGCTGCCCGTGCCGTTGCTGGTCGCGGTGGGGTCGTTGTCGTTCGCCGGTGGGGGTGGGGGGCGGCGGTGGTTCGGGGGGCGGGGGGAGAGTCAGCGGGCGGAGGCGCAGGCGGCGAAGGATGCCGCGGCGGCGGCGTTCTATGAGCTGGACACCGCGCAGCGGGATCTGCGGATCTCCATCGAGACGATCACCGCCGTGGACGATTCGCCCGCCGCGCGCCGGACGGCGGCCGACTTCTCGGCGCTGGCGGGGCGGATCGACCAGGTCAGCCAGGACTACATCACGGCGGTGGACGCCCATGATCTGGACCGGGACGATCTGGACGCGGCGGCGGCCTCCCGGGCCCGCGCCGAGCTGACCAGGGCGAAGGACGCGCTGGAGCGCACGAAGGCGGATCTGGACCGGTTCGGGCAGGGGCTGGGGGCGCTGCTCGAGCAGGCCGAGACCCGGCTGGCGCGGCTCGCGCCGGCGGTGGAGCGGGCGCGGCAGGCGCTGCTCGCGGCGAGTAACGCGCTGGACGCGGTGCGTGCGTCGGGGCTGCGGGCGGACGATCTGGCGGCCCGGCTGGCGGCGCTGTCGCCCGAGCTGACCAAGCTCAACCAGGGGGCCGGACAGCACGGTGTGCAGGAGACCCTGCGGCGCGCCGACGATGTGCTGCGCAGGGCCGAGGCGGTGCGCGGGGAGGCCGAGCGGCTGCCGGAGCGGGCCGCGGAGATCGACAAGCGGCTGGTGTCGCTGCGCACCCGCGCCCAGGCGATCACCACCCGGGCCGCCGGGGTCGAGCCCGTCCTCAGCGAACTGCGCCGCCGCTACACCGCGGCCTGCTGGCAGGATCTCCAGCCCGTCCCCGCGCAGGCGGCGCGGGATGTGGCGCAGGCCGAGGAGAAGCTCAAGGAGGCGCAGTCGGCGCGCGAGGAGCAGCGCTGGCCGGATGCCACCGCGCTGCTGGCCACCGTACGGGCGCTGCTGAACAGTACGGACGAGGCCGTCTCGGCGGCCGGGGACCGGCTGCGGCGGCTGGACGAGGTGTCGTACGACCAGCAGAAGGAGATCGAGCGCACCCGGTTCGCGATCCGCGACGCGCAGCGGCTGGCCATGGCCGGGCGCAGCACCCCCGATCCGCGCCACGCGCGCCCGCTGGACGACGCCGTGGAGCGCCTCGACCGGGCCATCGCGGGTCTCGAGGGGCGGCATCCGGACTGGTGGCACTTCCTCTCCGAGACCGAGGCCGTACGGCAGACCGTCGGCCGGGTCGTCCAGGAGATCCGGGACGAGCGGGGCGGGGGGCATTGAGCCCGCCCAGGGTTCAGGGGTTCCGGGGTTCCGGGGTTCCGGGGTTCAGGAGTACTGGGGTACTGGGGTTCCGGGTTCGTTCGCAGGGTTCCGGGGTTCCGGGGTTCGTTCGCAGGGTTCAGGGGTTCCGGGTTCGTTCGGGGGGCTGACCTGCGGTTCGGTGGTTATGCTCCTGCCATGCCTCGCTATGAGTACCGCTGCCGCGCCTGCGGCACCACCTTCGAGCTGAACCGGCCCATGGCCGAGTCCTCCGCTCCCGCGGCCTGCCCGGACGGGCACGGCGACACGGTGAAGCTGCTGTCCACCGTGGCCGTCACCGGTGCCGCGTCCTCGTCGTCCTCCGCTTCCCCGGCCCGGCCCCCGTCCGGCGGTGGCGGTGGCGGCTGCTGCGGGGGCGGCTGCTGCGGTTGAGCCCTGGGGGGCCGGGGCGGATCCTGGAGATGCGTACCCGTGCCGCGCCTCCGGTTGTGCGCATGCACGTCGTGCACGCCGCCGCGCGCCGGTGACGTGGCGGTCCACGGGTACGGCCCCGACCGCCAAGAGCGCGCGGCCGAGGTCCGGCGCCAGCAGCAAGGAGGCCGGAGATGGCTACGGGCCGCCCCTCCCCCATCGGTCCTCATCCCGCCGGAGTCGCACGGCACTTCCCGGAGCGGATCGGCGCGCACACCACGCTCGATGAGGCTCTGCCCGTCGATCACCGGCTCAGCAAGGTCTATCGCGTCGGCGCCGGGCTCATGGGGCTGGTGCTCGTGGCCTTCGGCATCCTGGGCCTGATCCACCGGGTCGGCTTCTTCGACACCGGCAGCAACACGGTCGCCGGGCTCAACACCAACGGCACGCTGAGCGTGCTCTCCATCGTCATCGGGCTGCTGCTGTTCTTCGGCATGCTCATCGGCGGCAACTTCGCCTCGTCGCTCAACATGGTGCTCGGGCTGCTCTTCCTGCTGAGCGGGTTCGTCAATCTGGCGCTGCTGGAGACCCCGTACAACTTCCTGGCGTTCCGGATGCAGAACGTGCTGTTCAGCTTTGTGGTGGGGCTGCTGCTGATGTGGTTCGGGATGTACGGACGGGTCAGCGGCGGGCTGCCGCACGACAATCCGTACTGGGTGACCCGCCATCCCGAGCAGGCCGAGCGCGAGGCCGCCCACGCGCGGGAGCTGGTCGCGGCGCGGGAGCGCGCCGCCGAACGGGGCGGTACGGCCGTCCCGCCCGGCGCCCCGCTCACGCCCGAGGTCCCGGCGGCCCCGGGCACCCCGGGTGGGCCGGGAGCCCCCGGTGGGCCGGGTGGGGCCGGCGGTGGGCCGGGTGGGGCCGGCGGTGGGCCGGGTGGGGCCGGCGGTGGGCCGGGTGGGGCCGGCGGTGGGCCGCTTGAACGGTCCGGTCAGCCGCCCGGCAAGTGGGGCAAGCTGGATCAGCCCGGGGGCGGGGAGCAAGCCCGGCCCGCCGAGCGGGCCACGCCCGCCGGTCGCCCCAAGCCCACTGGGCGCTGGGCCCGGGTCCGGCGGCGGATCCGCGACCGGCGCGACCGGCGGCTCAGCTGACCCGGCGCGCGAGCGTCAGACCGTCGGCGACGGTGAGCATGACCGCCTCCATCCGGGCGTCCGCCGCCACATGGTCGTTGAACGCCTGGATCGCGGCGCCCCCGGGCGACGGCGCCGCCTCCATGACCTGCGCGTGGTAGAAGACGTTGTCCGCGACGATCAGACCGCCCGGGTTCATCCGCGGGACCAGCTCCTCCCAGTACGGGATGTAGTTCTGCTTGTCCGCGTCGAGGTAGGCGAGATCGATATGGGGCTCGGCGGGCATCGCGCGCAGCGTGTCCAGCGCGGGCGCGATCCGCAGGTCGATACGGTCCTCGACGCCCGCCTTGGCCCACGCCTTCCGCCCGTACGCCGTCCACTCCTCCGACACATCGCAGGCGATCAGCCGGCCGTCGGCGGGCAGCGCCTGGGCCATGGCCAGCGCGGAGAAGCCGGTGAAGGTGCCGACCTCCACGATGTGGCGGGCGCCGATCAGCCGGACCAGGAAGGCCAGCAGCGGGGCCTGCTCCTCGGCGGACTGCATCCCGGCGTGGCCGGGGAGGTTGCGGTGGGTGACCTCGACGAGCTCGCGCAGGACCGGGTCGAGCGGCGGGTTGTGCCGCAGGACGTAGTCGTACAGCTCGGCCGTGATCGGTGTGCTCTTGCTCTCGGCCATCGCGGCCTCCCTTTCGGCTCCTCGGCTCTTCGGCTCTTCAGCTCTTCGGCTCCCCGACCGGTTCCGGTCCGGTCCGGTCTGGTCCGTCGCATTCCGTTCGGCTTCAGCTTTCCAGACGGCGTACGACCGTCGCGATCGCGGAGTGGCTGCCGCTGGTCGGGGCCCGCCGATATCGGCCGGACCGAGCGCTGGTCCGGGCGTCACGGCACCGAGGCGGTCTGCTTCGGCCGCCCGGCGCCGATCTTCCGCGGCATGATCTCGGTTCCGGCCGGTATCGGGCCGACTGGTCAGTCCCGGCCAGCTGATCAGTCCCGGCCGACCGATCAGTCCCGGCCGCGGGAGACAGCGCGGATGATCTGGCTGCGGGCACGCGCCCAGGTAACGGAGGAGCGCTCGCCCAGGGCGCGGACGATGGCCTCGCCCGCCGCGACGCCCTTCTCCTCGACCACGGTCAGCTGGGGTGCCGACCAGCCGATGTCGGCCAGTTCGCCATGGCCGGGACGCCAGGCACGGTCGGCCGCGAGCAGCAGATCGGTGTCGAGCAGCGAATCGCCCGCGGCGAGCACCTCGTCGGCTCCGGTGCGGCTCTTGATCTCGGCCACGGCCGCGCTCTTGGTGAGCGGCTTGGGCACGGCGTAGATCTTGCGGCCCTGGAGGGAGACCGTCCAGCCGCGCGGGTCGGCCCACTGGGTGAGCTCCTTGACGTACCCCTCGGGCAGCAGTTCCCGCCTCACCACGAGATAGGCGAACAGCTCCTCGGCCACCCGCTCCTTGAGCAGCCAGGCGGGGTCGGCGGTGGCGCTGAGGTGGGCGCGCACCTCTTCAAGGGGGGCGCATCCGTCGTCGAGAGCGCCGCGCACCCGCTGGTGCCAGTCGGCGTCGGGCTCGCCGTTGACCAGCAGCTGGCCGCCGTTGGCGCAGATCGCGAAGCGGGAGGCGGGGCCGGGGAGGCGGATGCGGCGGTACTGCTCGACGGTACGGGTGGTCGTGGGGACGAAGACGGAGGTGCGGACCAGCTCGGCGAGCAGCCCGGCGGCGGTCTCGGTCAGGTACGACAGCGGCTTGCCCTCGTACGTCTCTACGCACAGCAGCCGCGGGGCCTCGGCGTCCGGCATCTCGAGGCCGAGCGCGGCCGCGGAGTAGATCAGGGTGCGGTCGAGGTCGCTTGCCACCAGAACGCTCATCGTGCCGCCACCGTTCTCTCGTGTCTGCCGGCGGCCTTGCCCGCCGTGTTCGCCGTGTTCGCGGTGTTCGCCTTGTCGGCCGTCTCGTCGGCCGTCGTGCCGGCAGCCGTGCCGACCGTCCTTCCGTCGGCCCCGGTGGCGCCCCGGGTGTAGCGCGGGTGGATCAGCCCGACGCAGGTGTACGGGAGGTCGTCGGCCTCCTCGACCGGCACTCCGCGCTGCTCGGCGAGCAGCCGCACATGGTCCAGGTCAGCGCCCGCGCCGCGCTGGGCGAGGATCTTCCACGGGACGCGACGCAGCAGCACCCGGGTGGTCTCGCCGACGCCCGGCTTGACCAGGTTGACGTCGTGGATGCCGTACTCCTGGCTGATCCGCTCGACCGCGGCCCAGCCCTCCCAGGTGGGGGTGCGGTCGGTGGCCGCGAGCCGCCCGGCGTCGGCCAGGGCGTCCTCGGCGACCTCGGCGAAGCGGGCCGAGACGGTGTCCAGGAAGTGCTCGGAGACGTCCGCGCCGGCGAGTTCGCGGTAGTACTTCGCGCCGTGGAAGTCGTTCGGGCCGACGAGGTCGGCGCGGAGCACGGTGCGCGATATCAGCCCGGAGACGGTCGAGTTGAGGCACGCGGAGGGGACGAGGAAGTCGTCCCGGGTGCCGTAGGTGTCCACACAGCGGCCGGGGTCGGCGAGGACCGCGATCCGCGGGTCGAAGTCCGGGTACGGGGCGAGGGCGTCCGACAGCTCGCGGGTGATGGCGCCCTTACCGGTCCAGCCGTCGACGAAGACGACGTCGGAGGGGTCGTGGTGGTCCGCCAGCCAGCGCAGCGCGGCGGTGTCGATGCCGCGGCCGCGCACGATGGAGATCGCGTAGTGCGGGAGGTCCAGCCCGTGGGTGTGGCGCGCCCAGCGGCGCATCAGCACGCCGACGGGGGTGCCGGCACGGGCGAGCGAGACGAGGACGGGGCGCGGGGAGCGCTCGGCCAGCACGGTCTCGGTGACCGCGCCGACCGCGCGGGCGATCCGGGCGGCGGAGGTGTCGAGGGCGGCCCGGAACAGCTCCTGGTAGCGCTCGTTCGGCTGGTACTCCACGGGCAGCGACTCGGCGTAGTGCGCGCCCCCGCTCTGGATCGCCTCCTCCCGCTCCTCGGTGGGCGCCTCAAGGGTGACGTGGGAGAAGTCCTGGAGCAGCCAGCCCACCTCTTCGGGGGCGTAGGACGAGAAGTCCGGCCCGCGCAGGGGCTCGTAGGACGGTTGGTGCATGGGCGGTGCCTGTCGTTCGGGGACGGTGCGGGTGGTGCGGGGGGTGGGTGGGGTCTGGGGGCGGTAGGACGGCACCACGGCCAGCACCAGCCGGTCCGTGTGCGCGCTCAAACCGGCGAGCAGCCCGTCGGGGGCATGCAGCGCGGGCGTGTCGGCGGCCGAGTCGACGACGGCGAGGATGGCGTCGAAGCGGCGGGCGGGGTCGGCGCCGGGCGCCACGTTGTACGCGTAGCGGGGGCCGGGGCCGTCGGCGGGGTCGTCGTGCGCGGGGAAGGTCAGCCGGGTCCTGATGGCGTACCCGGGGTCGTCGACGGCCAGCACGGGCGAGCGGGTGGTCGTCGAATACCGCACCTCGACGCCGTCGAGGGCCTCGTCCAGCGCCTCCGCGATCCGCAGCGGCGCGTACATCAGCTCCTCGAACCCGAGGACGAGGACGCGACGGAGGGGGCGGGGTGGGGTGGGGGCGCCACCGACGCGGGGACCGCCTGGGGCGCGGCCGGGCCCGGCCGCGTCGCCCCCCTACCCCCCCCGGGCAGAAGCGGCCCGGCATTGGGCTGCCGCCAGGTCGTCAGCAGGCGCGGCCGGTACGTCCGGCGAGGCCGGTGCGTCTGGCCCGCCCAGGGCGCCGCCCGGCCCGTCCGGGGCGTCGCCTGGCGCCCCCGGGGCACCGCCCGGCCCGCCCGGGGTGGGCGCGGCCCGGCGCGGGGTCGCCGCCGGGTCGTCGGCAGGCGCGGCCGGGGCGTCCGGCGAGGCCGGTACGTCTGGCGCGGCTGGTGCAGCTGCTGCGGCCAGGTGGTCCGGGTCCGGCGCGGTGTGTCCCGCGGGCGCCGCCGTCGCGGCATCGTCCGGTGCGGTACCGGTCGGCGCGGTACCGGCGGATGCGGTACCGGCGGGTGCGGTACCAGCCGACGCGGCATCGGCCAGCACGGTATCGGTCGGTGCCGCAGAGGTGTCCGGTGTTTCCCTCAGCGCCGCCGCGAGGCGGGTTGCCATGGCGGGGAGGGCCGCTTCCAGGCAGGCGCGGTGGGTGGGGGTGAAGCCGTGGCGGCCGCCGTCCGGGAGCCCTTCGGGCCAGCCGAGGTCCACGCGGGTGGGCGCCGGGCCCGCCGGGGGCCCCGCAGGGGCGGTCGCGCCCTCACGGGTCCCGGCGGCCGCCTCGTGCGCGGCCACCAGCGCCGCGCCGCGCTCCAGGACGTCGTCGGGCAGGTGCACCGCTCCGGCCGCGGCGGCGACCAGGTCGACGCGGGCGCCGAGGTCCGCCGCGAAGGCGTCCAGGCGGGCGCGGTCCTCCGGCGAGCGCATGTCCACCAGGGCCACCACCACATAGTGGTCGCGGGGGAAGCGGCGGTGGAGGGCGGCGATGGTGTTGAGGACCGTACGGCCGGTGGAGAACTCGTCGTCCACGAGGACCAGCGGGCCCGTCGAAGCCAGGAACCCGGGGTCCTCGGGGAGCAGCAGATGGGAGGTGGCGTGGCTGTGCTCCTCCTCGAAGCCGCCCACCGTGGCGACGCCCGGGACCGGGCGGCGGGTGGAGTGGAGGTAGGGGGCGAGGGCGAGCCCGTCGGCCACGCTGTGGCCAAGGCCGGTGGCGGTCTCCGCGTACCCGAGCACCACCGCGCGCGCCGCCGCCTCGTCGCCCAGCAGCTCGCGTACCCGGCGGCCGAGCCGTACGCCCGCGCCGTGGACGGTGGCGGGGCGCTGCGGAACGTGCTTGCCGAGCACGTTGGAGACCAGCAGATGCGCCCGCTTGGGGTTGCGCCGCAGGGCCAGCCCCAGCAGCTCACGCAGCTCCGCGCCACCGTGAGCGTTCCCACCGCCGTCGCCGTTCGGTCCGCCGTCGCCGCTCCGACCGCCATCGCCGCTCCGACCGCCGTCGCCGTCCCCGCCGCCGTGGGCATTCCGGCCGCCGTCGCCGTTCGGTCCGCCGCCGCTCCGGCCGCTGTCGTCGTCCCGCCCACCATCGGCGTACGGTCCGCCGCCGCCGTCCCGACCGCCGTCGCCGTCCCGACCGCCGTGGGCATTCCCGCCGCCGTCGCCGTACAGGCCACTGTCACCGTTCCGGCCACCGTCCGCGCCCTGGCGGCCCCGGCCGCCCACGGCGCCAAGGCCATCGCCGTCCCCGCCCCCGGTCCCGGCTGCCCCGGCCCCGTCCCCGGCCCCACCCCCGGCCAGCCGTACTCCCAGCCGGTCCGCGACCCACTGTCCCGACCACACGTTGTCCACGCTCACGCCGCCCTGCGCCTCGTTTCCATCGTCCCTCGTCCCTCGTCCCCGGCCCGGGCTGACCCGGGCCGACCCGACCCGGCCCGGCCCGCGCCGGCCCTCGTCGGCCCTCGCCGGCCCGGTTCGCTCTACGGCCGTAGGCTCGCCGCCAGCAGCTCCACGAAGCTCACATCCTCCCGGGCCACCCCGAAGACCTCCGCGCGTCGCAGGGTCCGCTCGGCCCAGGCCCGGTGCGGCTTCACCTCGTTCATTTTGTTGGTGTACGAGGAGCGCAGCACACCGCCCCCGCAGCGCTGCGGCTCGAGGATGTCCACCGCGTCGCTGAACTCCTCGTGGCTGACCACGGAGAGCGCGTGCACCGGGGCCACATGGCTGGGGTGGATGCAGGTCTTGCCCTGGAGGCCGTTGGCCCGGTCCAGCTCGATCTCGCGCAGCAGCCCGTCCATGTGGTGCTCGATCAGCGCGGTGCGCAGCGACTCGGCGCGGCCGCTGCTGAAGGGGCTGATCCGCAGCTGCGGCTTGAACATCCGCTCATGCGGTTTGAAGTACTCCCACACCGGCCCGGTGATCGTGAAGCCCGTGCCATCCGCCCGGCCCAGCATGTTCACCACGTCCGCGATCACGGACGCGACCAGTTGGACGTCGTAGGCGGTCATGTCCGGCGCCCTGCGCAGCCCGTACGCCGAGCACAGATCGGTGACCCCGAGGCGCAGCGCCAGCACCCGCTCCCGGTACTTGTCGACAATCCGGCTGATGCCGCTGAGGCTGTCGGTGCGCGTTTCGCGGTGCATCAGCTCGGGCGATTCGAGGACCGGCATCGCGAACAGCCGCCGTCCGCCCAACTCCTCGGCCACCTGGGCGGTTTCGGCCGACATCAGCGCCTCGAGGAAGGCCCGGCCACGCTCCTCGGTGAATTTCGGCAGTACGAATCCGGACAGCAGCCGCACGCCCGCACCGAGCCGGGAGACGAGATCGACGATCTGCTCGGGGGTGCGGACCCGGATGAAGAGCAGCGGCAGCGAGATTCCCGGGCCGCGCCCGGACAGCTCCGCGAGCTGCCGTACGAGGTTCTCCTCCGCGCCCGCCACCTCGGCGTCGTCGATGGAGTCCTCCAGGCACAGCACCATGGAGACCACGCCACGACCTGCCTGTTTGACGATGTCGTCGGCCAGCCGGGGCCGGGTCGCCGGGCAGTACAGGGTGGCGCCGAGGGCGACGGCCAGCGTCCGGGCGGGCGAGTCCACGCTGAATTCACCGGGCTCCCGGTGGAAGAGGCTGGCGCGCACCTCGACGGGCAGATGTTCGAAATGCCGCATACAACTCCCCGCACTGCCGGTACGCCGCCTCGGTCACGCTGACCCACGGTTGGCCGATAATCGTACGTGCGGCCATGGGTCAAAAGTTCCCCAAGGGCGTGAAAATCACGTAACCCATGTGCGTCCGCGTGGTGTCCGGCATGCCCGCCCTGCCGCCCCGTACCACCCCCGTACCGCCGCCCGCCGCGTACCCTGCGTTGTCCCCGCACCCACCGGGAGGGCAGGATTGCCGCCATGACGCAGGCGATGCTGAAGGGATCGAACATCCCGCTGGAGGCCACGGCCATACGCGCGGTGCTGCGCTGGACCCCCGGCACGGACGTACCCGACGTGGACGCCTCGGCGCTGCTGCTGGGGCCGGACGACCGGGTGCGCACGGACGAGGACTTCGTCTTCTACAACCAGCCGCAGCACCCCTCGGGTCTGGTCCGGCATCTGCCCAAGACGCCGAACCAGGACGCGCTGACGGACACCATCGAGGCCGAGCTGATCGGGCTGGAGCCGGAGGTCCGCCGGGTGGTGATCGCCGCGTCCGCCGACGGCGGCACCTTCGGGCAGGTGAGGGATCTGAGCCTGCTGCTGTACGACGCCTCGCCCGGTGCGCCGGACCCGGCGGACGCCGAGCCGGTCGCGATCTTCGCGGTGCTGCCGGACACCGGCAAGGAGACCGCGCTGATCTGCGGTGAGGTCTACCGGCGCGGCGACGGCTGGAAGTTCCGGGCCCTGGGGCAGGGCTATGAGTCGGGGCTGGTCGGGCTGGCCACGCAGTACGGGATCTCGGTGGAGGACGGCGAGGGCGGCGAGGGCGGCCCGGAGGACGACGGCACCACGGCCGAGCCGGAGGCCACCGCCGCTCCCGAGCCCGCCGCCGCTCCCGAACCCCCGGCCCCCGCCCCTGAGCCCTCGGCCGCCGCGCCCCCCGCGCCCGCTTCGGCCCCCGGCACTGCGCCCCCGCCGCCGCCGTCCGACGCGACGACCCAGGCCCACCCCCCGGCGTACGGCTATCCGCACCCGGTGTCGCCCGACCCCTGGGATCCGCAGCGCACCCAGCCCATGCACCCCGCCGCCGCGCAGGGCGACAGCGGCTACGCCTATGTGCCGTCGCAGGTGCCGCCCCCGCCCCCGCAGGCCCCGGCCCCGGGCACGGGGTATCCGCAGCCGCCCCAGGCCCCGGCACAGCCCGGCTACGGCTATCCGCAAGCGCAGCCACAGCCGGGATACGGCTATCCGCAGCCCGCCACGTACGGCTATCCGCAGCAGGTGCAGCCGACGGGGCCGGTGGGCCCGCCCCCGCCGCCGATCCCCGCCCAGGTGCCGGACCCCCATTTCGTCCTGCCGCCGCAGGGCCCGCAGTTCCAGAACAGGTAGGGACAGAACAGGTAGGGACAGCCGGGGTCGGGGGCCGGAGGGCGAGCCGGGGTCACACCTTGGACTTGTAGCCCCGGCCCCACTGGAGGCCCCAGCCGTACAGCCGGTCCAGCTCCGCCTGGAAGCCGTAGACGTACTTCACCTCGCGGCGGACCACCATCTCGCCCTTGACGTTCTCGATCAGCACGACGGCGCAGGAGCGGGCCTGCGGGGCGCGCTCGTCGAGTGCGATCTCCACCCGCGGGCCATTGCTCGGATAGAGCGTGACCAGGCCGTGGGTGCGGTCGAAGGCGGGGGTGCCGTCGTAGATGTAGACGAAGACGAGCAGTCGCTTGATGTCGTCCTTGTGGTCCATGTTGACGTAGACCGTCTCACCGGACCCGGAGCCGAACCGGTCGTCGCCGCTGAGCTTGATGTACGGCGGCTCGTTGAGATTGCCGAAGAACTCGCCCAGCGGCTGCACCACGCCCTTGGAGCCGGTCTTCAGCTCGTACATCACCGCGAGGTCGAGGTCGACATTGACCAACGCGGGCCCCTGGGCCTGCACCGGCTCGGGCTTGAACATCTGAAGCGGATGGCGCAGCGAGCCGCGCCGCGCCCTGCTGTTGAAGTCCGAGGTGCGCATCTGCCAGGAGAGGTTGATGCGCAGATTGCCGGTGGCGGCCCCCTGCTTGGTCAGCGAGATCGACGCGTTCCGCCTGGTCAGCTCGACCACGCCGGACGCGTCACCGCTGTCGAACTGACGCCATGCGGACCGTCCCCAGTTGTTCCAGAACGCCATGGTGCGCACCCCCACCCTTCGTCGCTCGCTGCCTCGCCGCTGGCAGAAGGCTGCCCGGGAAACAGCCCCACAAGCCGCCCGTCCGGCCGCTCAACCGCCACGGGGCGGCCGGGAGGTCGGAAGACCTCGGCCGCCCCGCTCAGAGCGTTCCTCAAACGCCGCCGTGTCACACTCCCGGCGGTCAGACTCCGGAGGTGACTTCCGTCTTGGCCTCCGCGTCCTCCCCGGCGGCCGCCTCCTTACGGTTGCGCCGGACCGAGGACCAGTACGAGGCGGCGATCAGCACCACGCCCACCAGGCCGGTGATGACCTCGTTGATCTCGTACTTGATCGTGACCAGCAGGATCACGGCCAGCGCGCCGATCGCGTAGTGCGCGCCGTGCTCCAGGTAGACGTAGTCGTCCAGGGTGCCCCTGCGGACCAGGAAGACGGTCAGCGACCGGATGTACATGGCGCCGATGCCCAGACCCAGCGCCATCTCGAAGATGTCGTTGGTGATGGCGAAGGCACCGATGACCCCGTCGAAGGAGAAGGACGCGTCGATGACCTCGAGGTAGAGGAAGAGGAAGAACGCGGCCTTGCCGGCCAGGCCGACCACGGAGGCGCCGCTGGAGCCACGGCCGCCGCTGCCGTTGAGCTGGGCGTTCGTGGCCGCCTTCGCGCCCTCGTCGCCCTCGTCCCCGGCCGCACCGGCCTCGTCGTCCTCGTCTTCGTCCTCCTCCTCTTCGAGCTTGTCCTCGAAGTAGCCGGAGATACCGCCGACGATCAGATAGGTGAGCAGCCCGGCGACGCCGGACAGCAGGACGGTGGCGCTCTTGTCACCACCGCCGTGGGCCACGTCGGTGGCCACGGTGGTGGCGGCGATCAGCAGCCCGACCAGGGCGACCACGATCGAGAACGTGTCCAGCTTGCCCAGCTTGGCGAGCGGCTTCTCCAGCCACCCCAGCCACCTGATGTCCCGCTCCTCGAAGATGAAGTCGAGGAAGATCATCAGCAGGAAGATCCCGCCGAAGGCCGCGATCGCCGGGTGCGCCGCCGTGACCAGGTGTTCGTACTGGTTCTTGTCGTTGATCGCCAGATCGACGGCCTCGATGGGGCTCATCTTGGCCGTGACGGCGACGATGATCACCGGGAAGACCAGCCGCATGCCGAAGACGGCGATCAGGATGCCGACGGTCAGGAAGATCTTCTGCCAGAAGGCGTTCATCTTGCGCAGAATGCCCGCGTTGATGACCGCGTTGTCGAATGAGAGCGAGATCTCCAGGATCGAGAGGATCCCGACGATGGCGAGCCCCTGCCACCCCCAGAGGACGCCGGCCAGGGCCAGACCGATCGCCGTGATGGCGAACGACCAACCAAAGGTTTTGAGGAGCACTGCCTACCCAATCCTTCGTCGTAAGGTCTCCCCCGCGCGCTTTACGCGGCTTTACGAAACGTTGACTCCGAAGTCTAGAGCGATGCCGCGCAGACCCGACGCGTACCCCTGCCCCACGGCCCTGAACTTCCATTCGCCGCCGTAGCGATAGACCTCGCCGAAGATCATCGCGGTCTCGCCCGAGGCGTCCTCGGAGAGGTCGTAGCGGGCCAGTTCCTGGCCGTCCGCCTGGTTCACCACCCGGATGAACGCGTTGCTGACCTGCCCGAACGTCTGGCGCCTGGCCTCGGCCTCATGGATGGAGACCGGGAAGACGATCTTGTCGACCTCGGCCGGGACCTTGCCCAGGTCGATCAGCAGGGACTCGTCGTCACCCTCGCCCTCGCCGGTGAGGTTGTCGCCGGTGTGCTCGACGGAGCCCTCGGGGCTCTTGAGGTTGTTGTAGAAGATGAAGTACTCATCGCCGAGCACCCGCCCCGACTGGCACAGCAGGGCGCTGGCGTCGAGGTCGAACGGCGCTCCGGTGGTGGAGCGCGCGTCCCAGCCCAGGCCGATGAGCACCTGTGTGAGGTTCGGAGCGGCTTTGGAGAGGGAGACATTGCCCCCCTTGGCGAGTGTGACGCCCATGATGCTGTTTCCTCCCCGGGTGTTGCATGGGTGATACGCGTCCGGCGCCGCACCCCTGCCTCTGGGGCGCGGGGGGTGCGGCGCCGGAATGACTGCCCTGTCGACGGCCTCGGCGGCCTTCGACGGCGCTCGGACGTCGCTCAGACGTTGACGCCGAAGTCCTGCGCGATACCGCGCAGGCCCGAGGCGTACCCCTGGCCGATGGCGCGGAACTTCCACTCCGCGCCGTTCCGGTACAGCTCGCCGAAGACCATGGCGGTCTCGGTCGAGGCGTCCTCGGAGAGGTCGTAGCGGGCGAGCTCATTGCCGTCGGCCTGGTTCACCACGCGGATGAACGCGTTGCGCACCTGGCCGAAGCTCTGCTGACGGGTCTCGGCGTCGTAGATCGACACCGGGAAGACGATCTTGGCGACATCGGCGGGGACACCCGCCAGGTTCACCTTGATCTGCTCGTCGTCGCCCTCGCCCTCACCGGTGAGGTTGTCACCGGTGTGCTCCACGGAGCCGTCGGGGCTCTTGAGGTTGTTGAAGAAGACGAAGTTCTGGTCGTTGCCGACCTTGCCCTCGGCGTTGGTCAGCAGGGCGCTGGCGTCGAGGTCGAAGTCCGTGCCCGTGGTGGTACGGGCGTCCCAGCCGAGACCCACGACGACCGCGGTCAGGTTCGGGGCTTCCTTGGTCAGCGAGACGTTGCCGCCCTTGCTGAGGCTGACTCCCACGAGTCCTCCCAAAAAGGTTCGTCAGGAGCACTGCGTGCCCCTTCATCAAAGGTTTCCCATCAGGATCAACGCGTCGATCCTAGTGAGCGGTTCCCGGCCGCTACAGGGTTTCGCCAGCCCTGGCTACAGCGTTTCGCCGAGCCAGGGCCACAGCGTTTCGCCGGGCCTTGGCTAGAGGGCTTCCAGGGCCTTGACGTAGTCGTTGAGGTCCCGGGCGTCGGGCAGGCCGTTGACGACCGTCCAGCGCACCACGCCCTCCTTGTCGATCACGAAGGTGCCGCGCACCGCGCAGCCCTTGTCCTCGTCGAAGACGCCGTAGGCGCGGCTGGTCTCGCCGTGCGGCCAGAAGTCCGACAGCAGGGGGTACTCCAGACCCTCCTGCTCGGCGAAGACGCGCAGGCTGAAGGGCGAGTCATTGGAGACCGCCAGCAGCTGGACGTCGTCGTTGACGAACTTCGGCAGCTCGTCGCGGAGCGCGCACAGCTCGCCGGTGCACACGCCGGTGAAGGCGAACGGGTAGAAGAGGAGCACGACGCTCTTCTCGCCCCGGAAGTCGGAGAGCCTGACCGACTCGCCGTGCTGGTTCTTCAGCTGGAAGTCAGGGGCCTTCGCGCCGACCTCTATCGCCATGGGAGCCATCCCTTCGTTCACATTCGGAAGATCATGTTCGACATGATCAGACGTTGAATTGATCAAGGTTTGAATTGATCATGTACCGCGCGGCCCAGCCTACGCTCAGAGCCCCCCTCCGTAGGGATACGGAGGGGGGCTCTGGGGTGTGGATTCGCCGGCCTCAGCGCTTGCCGCTGCGTGCGGCTTTGGGCGTGACCAGGCGGCTGCCCGTCCAGTCCTTGCCCGCGTTGAAGCTCTTGGTCTGGGACAGGCCGGCGGTGGTCGCCGCCTCATTGATGTCGCTCGGCTCGACATAGCCGTCACGGCCGGTCTTGGGCGTCAGCAGCCAGACCGGTGCGCCGTCGTCGATCATCTGGATGGCGTCCACCAGCGCGTCCGTCAGATCGCCGTCGTCCTCCCGGAACCACAGCACAACGGCGTCGGCCACATCGTCGTACTCCTCGTCGACGAGCTCCTGGCCGGTGATCTCCTCGATGGCCTCGCGGAGCTCCTGGTCGACATCGTCGTCGTAGCCGATCTCCTGGACCACCTGTTCGGGCTGAAAACCCAGCCTCGCGGCAGGGTTGGTCCGCTCCTCCGCGTGGTCCGCGGTCGCGCTCACGGATTGCCTCCTGTCATCTTTCATTCACTCTTCGAGTCTGTGCGTCCCGCGCGCGTACGCGAGGGCTTGGGCGTAGTCCACACGGGCCGGGCGGATCGCGCAAGTACCCGGCCAGCGATCCCGCCCAAACGTTGACGTGTCGCCGCAACTCCCATCATGGAGGAACGACACGCAACGGCGCGCGGTCGACCGGATTGCCCGAGGATGTCCGGCTTACGTGTGTGTCTAGCCACCCTACGCCGCTCCCGTGCCGAACGGTCGTACGCAGACGACCCCGGTCGTGGGCGTAAGGTTGCGATTCGGCCGTCGCAGGTGAGACGGCCGCCGGAGCGCCCCGGCTCGCCTGGTGATGGTTACCACTCGGTAGAGGTGACGTATCCCGTACCCGAGGTACACGATGGAGAGCGGCGCGACAGCAGCAGAGCACGTATCCATGTCCGTGCACCGCACGACCGAAAAGCGAAGGAATAGCGTGGCTTCCGGATCCGATCGCAACCCGATCATCATTGGCGGCCTTCCCAGCCAGGTCCCGGACTTCGATCCCGAAGAGACCCAGGAATGGCTCGACTCGCTCGACGCAGCCGTCGATGAGCGAGGCCGGGAACGTGCCCGCTACCTGATGCTTCGCCTGATCGAGCGCGCCCGCGCGAAGCGCGTCGCCGTGCCCGAGATGCGCAGCACGGACTACGTCAACACCATCGCCACCAAGGACGAGCCGTTCTTCCCCGGCAACGAGGAGATCGAGCGCAAGGTCCTCAACGCGACCCGCTGGAACGCGGCGGTGATGGTCTCCCGGGCGCAGCGCCCGGGCATCGGGGTCGGTGGCCACATCGCCACCTTCGCCTCGTCCGCCTCGCTGTACGACGTGGGCTTCAACCACTTCTTCCGTGGCAAGGACCACGACAGCGGCGACCAGATCTTCTTCCAGGGCCATGCCTCGCCCGGCATCTACGCCCGCGCCTTCCTGCTCGACCGGCTCAGCGAGGACCACCTGGACGGATTCCGTCAGGAGAAGTCCAAGCTCGGTCACGCGCTGTCCAGCTACCCGCACCCGCGGTCGATGCCGGACTTCTGGGAGTTCCCGACGGTCTCCATGGGCCTGGGCCCGCTCGGCGCGATCTTCCAGGCGCGGATGAACCGCTATATGGAGGCACGCGGCATCGCCGACACCTCCAACTCCCACGTCTGGGCGTTCCTGGGCGACGGCGAGATGGACGAGCCGGAGTCGCTCGGCCAGCTCTCCCTGGCCGCCCGCGAGGGCCTGGACAACCTGACCTTCGTGGTCAACTGCAACCTCCAGCGGCTCGACGGCCCGGTGCGCGGCAACGGCAAGATCATCCAGGAGCTGGAGTCGCAGTTCCGCGGCGCCGGCTGGAACGTGATCAAGCTGGTCTGGGACCGCACCTGGGACCCGCTGCTGGCGCAGGACCGCGACGGCATCCTGGTCAACCGGCTGAACACGACGCCGGACGGTCAGTTCCAGACGTACGCGACCGAGACCGGCGCCTATATCCGCGACCACTTCTTCGGTGATGACCAGCGGCTGCGCAAGATGGTCGAGGGCATGACCGACGACCAGATCCTGCACCTGGGCCGCGGCGGTCACGACCACAAGAAGATCTACGCGGCGTACTCGGCGGCCAAGGCGCACAAGGGCCAGCCGACGGTGATCCTCGCGCAGACCGTCAAGGGCTGGACGCTCGGCCCGAACTTCGAGGGCCGCAACGCGACCCACCAGATGAAGAAGCTGACGGTCGACGACCTCAAGCGCTTCCGCGACCGGCTGCACCTGCCGATCCCGGACAAGGAGCTGGAGTCCGGCCTCCCGCCGTACTACCACCCGGGCCGGGACTCGGAGGAGATCCAGTACATGCACGACCGCCGCAAGGCGCTGGGTGGCTACGCGCCGACCCGTGTCGTGCGCGCGAAGCCGCTTCAGCTGCCGGGCGACAAGACCTACGCCACGCTGAAGAAGGGGACCGGTCAGCAGCAGATCGCCACCACCATGGCGTTCGTGCGGCTGCTGAAGGACCTGATGCGGGACAAGGAGATCGGCAAGCGGTTCGTGCCGATCGCGCCCGACGAGTACCGCACCTTCGGTATGGACTCGCTCTTCCCCTCGGCGAAGATCTACTCGCCGCTGGGCCAGATGTATGAGTCGGTCGACCGTGAGCTGCTGCTGGCCTACAAGGAGTCGCCGACCGGGCAGATGCTGCACGACGGTATCTCCGAGGCGGGCTGTACGGCCTCGCTGATCGCGGCGGGCTCCGCGTACGCCACGCACGGCGAGCCGCTGATCCCGGTCTACGTCTTCTACTCGATGTTCGGGTTCCAGCGCACCGGTGACCAGTTCTGGCAGATGGCCGACCAGCTGGCGCGCGGCTTCGTGCTGGGCGCGACCGCCGGTCGTACGACCCTGACCGGTGAGGGCCTCCAGCACGCGGACGGCCACTCCCAGCTGCTGGCCTCGACCAACCCGGCGGTCGTCGCGTACGACCCGGCGTTCGGCTTCGAGATCGCGCATATCGTCCAGGACGGTCTGCGCCGGATGTACGGCGAGAACAGTGAGGACGTCTTCTACTACCTCACCGTCTACAACGAGCCGATCCAGCACCCGGCCGAGCCGGAGAACGTCGACCGCGAGGGCATCCTCAAGGGCCTCTACCGCTACCGGCAGGGCGAGAAGGGCTCCGTACCGGCGCAGATCCTCGCCTCCGGTGTGGCGGTGCCGTGGGCCGTGGAGGCCCAGCGCATCCTGGCCGAGGACTGGAACGTCAAGGCGGACGTCTGGTCGGCCACGTCCTGGAACGAGCTGCGCCGGGACGCCATCGAGGTGGAGGAGCACAACCTGCTCCACCCGGAGGAGGAGCAGCGCGTCCCGTACGTCACCCGCAAGCTCGCCGACGTGGAGGGCCCGAAGGTGGCCGTCTCCGACTGGATGCGCGCGGTTCCCGACCAGATCGCGCGCTGGGTCCCCGGCACGTACCAGTCGCTGGGCGCGGACGGCTTCGGCTTCGCCGACACCCGCGGCGCGGCGCGGCGCTTCTTCCACATCGACGCCGAGTCGATCGTGCTCGGCGTCCTGACGGAGCTCGCCCGCGACGGCAAGATCGACCGCTCCGCCCTCAAGCAGGCGATCGACCGCTACCAGCTCCTGGACGTCTCCGCCGCCGACCCGGGCCCGGCAGGCGGCGACGCGTAGCCGTCTGCGACGGCGGTCAGCCGTAACGCGGGGCGGGCTGGAGGTGTCCAGCCCGCCCCGCGTCGTCGTGTGCCCCGATGCCAGAGGTTGATCGAGGGCGGGGGCGCGGCGCCCCCGCCCTCCCCCACCAGGCCCAGGGGCTCCGCCCCGGCCCCCGGAACCCGGCGCCACACGGACGGCGGCGGGACCACCGCCGCCATCCGGCGGGACGCTTGAGGACAGGCCCGGAGGGCGTCCGGGTCCAGGGGCGGGGCCCCTGGTTCGGGAAGGGGCGGGTCGGGGAACATCCCGGCGCCACACCCAAGCGGCGGGGTCCGACGCGGGGCCCGGGCCGCCGGTCAGCGTTCCCAGAGCGGTCAGCGTTCCCAGATTTTGAAGGCGCGGACCTGGTACGGGGTTTCGGGGGACCAGGTGCCGGTGGGGTAGGTGTGGTACTCCGCCGTCTCGGCGCATTCGCGGCTCTGATAGGCCGTCACCGGGCGGCCCGTGCGGTTCGCCAGGGACGCGGCGGTGGTGCCGGGCGGCAGGGGGACGCAGCTTTCGATGTCCACGTCGGCCAGTTCATGGGTCTGGCGCGCCCCCGTGAAGCCGCCGCTCCGCCACAGGCACAGCTGTCCGGCGGCGCAGTTCCCCAGCCGTGGCGGGGCGGCGGGGCGGGCCGCCGCCGCGGCCGGGGCGAGGGTGGCGGTGAGGGCCAGCGCCGAGACGGCGGCCGTAAGGATCTTGCGCATAACGCTTTCGCTCCCCGTGTGGAAAGAACAGAACGGGAGCCAGCCTGTCCGCCGGCTCCCGTTCGCCACCATGGGGTCGATCAAGGTCCACCCTGATAGGGGGTTGACCGCGAGGGGTCAGATGTGGACGGCGCCCCCGGACGCGTCCGCGTTCTCACCGCGCTTGGTGAAGGCCGCGACCAGCGCCGCGACCACCGAGACCACGGCGGCCACCGTGAAGGCGAGCCCCATCCCTGACACGAAGGTGTCATGCGCGACGGCCGTGATCCTGCCCGCGACCTCCGGCGGAGTGCCCTTGGGAACGGGGGCGATGCCGACCTCGACGGCGTCGGACGCCTTGGACTCCGCGCCCTCGGGCATCGGCGGCAGCCCGGCGTCCGCCCACTTCTCCGGCAGCGCGCTGTCCACCCGGCCCGCCATGACCGCGCCCAGGACGGCCGTACCGAGGCTGCCGCCGACCTGCATCGCGGCCTGCTGGAGGCCGCCGGCGACACCGGCGTGCTCGATCGGGGCGTTGCCGACGATGACCTCGGTGGCGCCGACCATGACCGGGCCGAGGCCGAGGCCCAGCAGGGCGAACCACACGGCCATCTCGAGGCCGCCGCTGTCCGCGTCCAGCCGGGAGAGGCCGAACATCGAGACGGCGGTGATCGTCATGGCGCCGACCAGCGGCGTCCGCGGCCCGAACTTGGTGATCAGCGCACCGGCCAGCGGCGAGGCGACGATCATCATCGCGGTGAGCGGCAGCAGCCGCAGCCCGCTGTCGACGGGGCTCATCCCGTGCACGTTCTGGAGATAGAAGGTGACGAAGAACAGCCCGCCCATGAAGCCGAAGGCCATCAGCACCATCAGCACGGTGCCCGCACTCAGCGGCACCGAGCGGAACATGCTCAGCGGCAGCAGCGGCTCCGCGGTCCGGTTCTCCCAGAAGACGAAGACGGCGAAGCAGACCGCCGACAGGCCCAGGAAGAGCAGCGTGCGCTGGTCGCCCCAGTGCCAGTCGGCGGCGTTGATCAGCGCCCAGATGAGGCAGAACATCGCGCCGGACAGCAGCACGATGCCGGGGAGGTCGAAGGACCGCGGGGCCTTCTCGGCGCGGTGGTCCACCAGGAGCAGCAGTCCGAGGACCACGGCCAGCACGCCGACGGGCGCGTTGATGAAGAAGACCGACTGCCAGTTGACGTGCTCGACGAGCAGCCCGCCGACGATGGGCCCGGCGGCGGTGGAGGCGCCGATCACCGCGCCCCAGATGCCGATGGCCATGTTGAGCTTCTCGGCGGGGAAGGTGGCGCGCAGCAGCCCGAGCGCCGCGGGCATCAACAGCGCGCCGCACAGGCCCTGGAGCACCCGGAACGCCACGACGAGCGACACCTCGCCGGAGAAGCCGATGGCCGCCGAGGAGAGGGCGAAGCCGATGACGCCGATGAGGAAGGTCTGCCGGTGGCCGAAGCGGTCGCCCAGCTTGCCCGCCGTGATCAGCGCGACGGCGAGGGCCAGCAGATAGCCATTGGTGATCCACTGCACATCGGCGAGCGAGGCACCGAGGTCCTTCTGGATGGCCGGGTTGGCGATGGCGACGATGGTGCCGTCGAGGGCGACCATCGTCACGCCGAGGGCGACGGTGAGAAGCGTCAGCCATGGATGACCCCGAAGCCCCTTCGGGGGAACGGCTATGGGAGGTTCCGGCGCCGGTTCGGCGACGGTGGTCGAAGAGGTCATGACCGGAGGCTAATGTCAGCGTCTGACAATTGACAAACCGATTCATCCGCCGGTAACTGACGTTTTTGTCACAGGTATCCTGAGCAGCCGCGACGCGGCCCCACACCGGTAGAAAGCGAGCCGATAGGTGACGACGGACGAGGCAGTGGCGGGCACGACGACGCCGCCACCCGCCGGGCTGCGCGAGCGCAAGAAGCGGCGGACGCGAAGCGCCCTGGTGCGCTCCGCGCTGGAGTTGTTCACCCGTCAGGGATACGAGCGGACGACGGTCGACGAGATCGCCGAGGCGGTCGAGGTCTCCCAGCGCACCTTCTTCCGGTACTTCGCCAACAAGGAGGAGGTCGCCTTCGCGAGCCAGGAGTCGGCCGAGTGCCACTTCTTCGCCGCCCTATGCGGACGCCCCGCGGGCGAGGCGCCGCTGGCCGCGCTGCGCGGCGCGATCCTCGACGCCTGGGGGAACATCGGCGAGGCCATCGAGCAGCTGGTGCCGCCCGAGCTCCATATGCGGATGTACCGGGTGATCGAGTCCACGCCGAGCCTGCTCGCGGTCCATCTGCGCCGCACCGCGGAGATGGAGGAGCGGCTGGCGCGCGAGATCGCCCGCCGCGAGGGGCTGGACATCGACGCCGATCCGCGGCCGCGGCTGGTGGTCGCGATGTTCGGCGGGGTGATCCGGGTGGCCGGGAAGCTGTGGACCGAGGGCGAGGAGGACAGCGTCGTCACATTGCGAGACCTCACCGCGTTCCATCTTGATTACGTGGGTCCCACCCTCGCCGAGAAATGGGATAAATAGCATCAATTCCGGCATAGCTCCCAAGCATTCCCGCTTTCAAACGTGAGATGAATCACGGGGTTTGGCATGCGGCGCCGCGCTTCTCCTAGGGTGTCCCGCGGTGACTTCCTTTTCGGAGCTCGGCTCCCCCTCCCCCGGTTCCACCGCCTGGCGCGCCCTGCTCGCGCTGGCGGTGGTCTTCGTCCTCCTCGCCACCACCGGGTGGACGGCCGTACGGAGCCACAGAGGAGCCCCGGACGCGCTCTCCGCGTCCATGGACGCCTGGCGCCACGGAACGCTCGGCGGCCGCGCGCTGCCCGATCCGTACGGCTCGCCGCGCACCCTCGGCCGCTGGTTCGACTCGCTCACCAAGGTCCAGACGGACCGGGTGGTGCGGCGCTATCCGCTGGCCGTGGGCAATCTCAACGGCGCGCCGGTGGCCCTGCGCTACCGCGCCAACCGCCTCGCCCTGTTCAAGGCGCGCGCCGAGGAGCGCAAGCGGATCCACGACCCACGGCTCACCCCGATGGGCCGCTCGGACGCGACCCGCCGGATGCACCGCTACGAGGACCTGCTGGGCGCCGGGCGGCAGATCCTCTCCTTCGACCCCTCGGGCGCCGGGCGGGCCGCCGAGGTCTTCGGCGACCTCGCCCACGCCAACCGGGTCTCCATCGTGGTGCCGGGCGTGGACACCGACATCCTGACGTTCCAGAAGACCGAGCGCCCGTACACCGCCACGGTCGGAATGGCCCGTGCGCTCTACGACAACGAGCGGGCCGACGCCCCGGACACCAAGACCGCCGTCATCGCCTGGGCCGACTACACCACCCCGGCCGGGATCGGCATGGACGCGGCCACCGGCAAGCTCGCCGCCCAGGGCGCGGTGCGGCTGCGCGCGCTGGTCAACGCGCTGCCCGCGCTCTCCCGGGTCTCGCTGATGTGCCACAGCTACGGCTCGGTGGTGTGCGGGGTCGCCGCCCGCGATCTGCCGCCCAAGGTCACCGATATCGCGGTGGCCGGCAGCCCGGGGATGCGCGCCGGTCATGTCTCCGACCTGGGCACCGGCGCCCGGGTGTGGGCGATGCGCGACTCGGGCGACTGGATCGAGGACATTCCGCATCTGGAGTTCGGCGGGCTCGGCCACGGCGCGGACCCGGTCTCCTCCGGCTTCGGCGCCCGGGTGCTGGCCGCGGACGGGGCGGATGGACACGCCGGATACTTCGAACCGGGCACGACCAGCCTGGACAACTTCGCGCGGGTGGGAATCGGTGCTGTCCAGTCCGTGAGCTGCGGCGACGGCGACGACTGCACCGCGGGGCTACGCTGACGCCCGGCATAAACACCGGAAACTCTAGTGACGCGCGTAGCCTCAAAGGGGGACGGGCGGGCCACCGCCGCATACGATGAGCCGCATGGGTGATGTGCTGGCCGGTTTTCAGACCGTCTGGGAGTTCGACGCCGACTCCATGCTCATCCGCTTCGAACGGGGGATCCGCACGCCGAAGCTGCTCCAGGCGCTCGGCGAACGCCGCATCCCCTTCGAGGCGCTGTCCGGGGTGGAGCTCGCTGTGGGCAAACGGGGCACGGTGGTGCTGCGCGCCGTGCCAAGACCCGGCGCCGACCCATTGATGGACGCCGCCGACGGCCAGCTCAAGGAGGCGTACGACCCGTACCGCCTGGTGCTGCCGGCCGAGCGGGAGACCCTCGCCGACTACTACGCCGAGCGGATACGCGAATCCCTCGGCCCCCACGCGGACACCGCGGCCGAGACGCATCTGGTGACCGTGCCCCCGGCGCCGCTGTCCTTCAAGGCGTACGACGGCAAGGCGTCCTTCGACGGGAAGGCCATCTCCTTCCGCTGGTTCTGGACCGGCGCCTCTTCGGAGAAGTGGAAGGTCGGGGACCAGCGCTTCCGGATCGACGAACTCACCGGTGTGGAGTGGCGTTCGCCGGAGAGCCGCGGCTCGGCGGGCACCGCCCCCAAGGAGGACTCCGCCAAGGCCGGTGCCGCCAAAGCGGGTTCCGCCAAGGACGGCACGGCCAGGAACGGCACCGGCAAGGTCACCCCCAAGGGCGGTGGCCACGGCTATCTGCGGCTGCTGCGGCGCGCCACCGAGGACCAGCCCGCCGACCGCCCCGACCGGGACCCGGCGGCCGTCGTCTTCGGGATGGGCTACGGCCTCGTCCACCAGTCGCTGCCGTTCGCCGCTGCCGTCCTGGAGGCCATACGGGCCTCCTCCCCCGTGCCGTGCGCCGAGGGCGCCCCGGCCCCGAACCGGGCCACCGCCCCGCGCCGCGACCCCGCCGACATCGCCGAGCGCATCCGTCATCTGGGCGAGCTGCACACGGCGGGGCTGCTGACCGACGACGAGTTCAGCGCGAAGAAGGCCGAGCTGCTGGCGGAGCTGTAAGTGTCCGGTCCCTCCTCCGCAGCGGCCGGCGAGGCCGCCGACGCCTCATCGACCACCGCGTCCTCCACTACGTCTTCCACCGCCTCCTCCACCGCGCACGAGAGCCTGCCCAAGGCCGCCCGGCGGCAGGCGGGCGGCCTGGCCCGGGCCCTGGTGACCCCCAGCTATCCGGCGACGCCGCTGTTCGCCCAGTCGCCCAGGAGCTGGCTGCGCAGGGTGCCGTACGGCGTGGCGATGATCCTCACCACGATCCTGGTCCCCACCACCGCCCAGCTGCTCTCCAACGACTACGGGGTGGGCGGCGGCGTCGCCACGCTGCTCGGGATCGTCCAGGGCACCCCGCTGCTGCTGTCCGTCACCCGCCCCCTCCAGGCGTGGTGGATCGTCTTCCTCGCCGACCTGGTCTGCGCCCTGGTGGTGCTCGGCACCGCGGACCACCTGGAGAACCGGGTGTGGCCCTGGCTGCCGGGCGCCATCATCGGCTATCTCTTCCTGCTGCTCGCCCTCGCGCTGCGCGAACCGCGCCGCACCCTGGTGGCGGTGTGGCTGGTCACCGGCACCGCCGGACTGGCGCTCGGCATGGCCTTCCCGGACAAGAGCAACGGCAGCAATGTGGTGCTGTTCGTGCTCAGCGGCGTGGTGCTGCTCGTCGCCGGGGCGCTGCGCGAGCGCGGGGACGCCCAGCGGCGGCTGGCCGAGCAGGAGACGATCAGCGAGGCCGAGCGGGCCCATCGCACCCTGCTGGAGGAGCGCACCCGGATCGCCCGTGAGCTGCACGACGTGGTGGCCCACCACATGTCGGTGATCACCGTCCAGGCGGACAGCGCCCCGTACCGGATCGGCGGGCTGCCGTCCGAGGCGGAGCGGGAGTTCTCCACCATCGCCGCCACCGCCCGCGAGTCGCTCGCCGAAATGCGCCGGCTGCTGGGCGTGTTGCGCAGCGAGGAGACCCGCGGGGAGCGGGCGCCGCAGCCGGGGCTGCGACAGGTGCCCCAGCTGGTCGAGGCGACCGTACGGGCCGGCATACCGACCACGCTGACCATCGCGGACGACGTGGCCGAGCTCGAACCGCTGCCGCAGGCGGTGGGGCTGTCCGCGTACCGCATCGTGCAGGAGGCGCTGGCCAATGTGGTGCGCCACGCGCCGGGCGCCGCCACCCGGGTGGCCATCTCGGCGGAGGGCGGCTCGGCGCTGACCCTGCTGGTGGTCAACGGCCCTGCCGACAGCGCGCCCACCAAGCCCCTGGAGACCAGCGGCACCGGCCACGGCCTCGTCGGCATGGTCGAGCGGGTACGGCTCGTCGGCGGCATGCTCGACACCGGCCCGCTGCCCGACGGCGGCTTCCGCGTCGCGGCCCGCCTCCCCCTGGTAGACCTCGAAGAGACGGACGCGTCATGACCATCAAGGTGATCATCGTCGACGACCAGGCGATGGTGCGGGCGGGGTTCGCC
The DNA here is from genome assembly GCF_052665095.1 of Streptomyces sp. NEAU-174. Lineage (NCBI taxonomy): Bacteria > Bacillati > Actinomycetota > Actinomycetes > Kitasatosporales > Streptomycetaceae > Streptomyces > Streptomyces sp. NEAU-174. The sequence goes on from NZ_JBQTCE010000019.1 coordinate 154,575, forward strand.
GCCCTGCTGGCCGCGCAGAGCGATATCGACGTCGTCGGCGAGGCGCCGGACGGGCGGGAGGGCGTGGCGGTCAGCCGCCGCAGCCACCCCGATGTGGTGCTGATGGACGTGCGGATGCCCGAGATGGACGGGCTCGAGGCGGCCCGGCAGCTGCTGGACCCGCCGCGCGGGGTCACCCACCGGCCCAAGGTCCTGATGCTCACCACCTTCGACGTGGACGATTACGTCTACGAGGCGCTGCGCGCCGGGGCCAGCGGCTTTCTGCTGAAGGACGCCCCACCGGCCGATCTGATCTCCGCGGTCCGGGTGGTGGCGGCGGGCGAGGCGCTGCTCGCCCCCTCCGTCACCCGCCGGCTGATCGCCGACTTCGCCCGCCAGCGCCCCGCCCCGCGCCGCGACGGCCCGGCCCTGCGGCGCAGCGGGCTGACGCCGCGGGAGACCGAGGTGCTCGAGCTGATCGCCCGCGGCCTGTCCAACCAGGAGATCGCCGAGTCGCTGGTGCTCGCGGAACAGACGGTGAAGACGCACATCGGCCGGGTGCTGGCCAAGCTGGGTCTTCGCGACCGCGCCCAGGCGGTGATCTTCGCCTATGAGTCGGGCCTGGTGACACCCGGTCAGTGACCTGGGCCGGGCGGCCACCCCCTACTGGGGTATGACATCCCACTTGGCACCGGGGGGTGACGTACCGCCACCCGACACCTCTCTACCTTTCCCTCCGCCACCGACGGATCCGCCGACGGGCAGGTCCACCGACGGAAAAGGGAAAGCCGCCGCCATGTCCCAGACGCTACGCACCAGGCACTACGCACGACGCCTGATCACCGCGGCGCTCACCATCACCGTCATGGCGGGGACGGCCGGCTGGACCGTGGCCCACGAGGAGCAGGCCATCACCGGGCCGCCGCCGGGGACCGCCGCGTGGCTGGCGGACCACTCGCTGGGCGGGGCCGGGCGCGAGCTGCCCGATCCGGCCACCGTCTCGCCCGCCGGGATCGCCCGGTTCTTCGACCGGCTCACCGAGGTCCAGCGGAAGGCGCTGGTCATCCGGCACCCCGAGGTGGTGGGCAATCTGGACGGGGCGCCGCTGAGCCTGCGGTACGAGGCCAACGCCCGGGCGATCCGGGCCGCCTGGCACAAGGAGCGGAAGGCCGACCCGGAGAGCCCGCTCGCCGAGCGGTACGCGGCGCTGCTGAGGCCCGGCCGCCAGATCCTCGCCTTCGATCCGCGCGGGCGCGGCCAGGTGGCCGAGGTGTACGGGGACTTGGCGGCGGCCCGGCGCACGGCCGTGATCGTGCCCGGCTCGGACATCGACCTGGAAGACTTCGACCGCACGGGCGACCCGTACGGCGCCCCGGCCGGGATGGCCCGGTCGCTGCGGGCCCAGATGGCCGAGGACGCGCCCGCGACCCCGACCGCCGTCATCGCCTGGGTCGGCTACACCACCCCGGTCGGGCTGGGCCCGGACGCCGCCACCAGCCGGTTGGCCGAGGCGGGCGCGCCCCGTCTGGACCGGTTCCTGGCCGGGCTCGCCGTGACCACCGCGGCCACCGCCGACGCCCCGCCCGCCGTCTTCTGCCACAGCTACGGCTCGGTGGTCTGCGGTCTCGCCGCCTCCGCGATGGACCGCGCCCGCGTCTCCGACCTGGTGGTGCTGGGCAGCCCGGGGATGCGCGCGGACAGCGCCGATGCTTTGCGCACCGGGGCCCGGGTCTGGGCGGCGCGCGACCGCACCGACTGGATCCGCCGGGTGACCGGCTATGACTTCCTGGGCCTGGGCCATGGCGACGACCCAACCGATCCGTCCTTCGGCGCCCGGGTGGTCTCCTCCGAGAGCGCCCACGGGCACACCGGCTACTTCGCGCCGGGGACGGACTCACTGCGCAACTTCTCGCGGATCGCGCTGGGGGACTTCGACGGGGTGCGGTGCGCGGAGGAGGACGGCGGCGGTCCGGACACGGGGCCGGACTGCCGCCAGGGCCTCGGCTGACGACCGCCCCCGGCCGCGCGGGCGGCCCCGCACAGCGTCCCGGTGCCGCTCGTTACTCCCGGCCCGCGCTGGTCGCGCTCATATCGGCGTAGCGGGCGCCCGCCACCTGGCCCGCGATCGGCTCCAGCGCGGCCAGCTCGTCCGCGGTCAGCTCGATCCGGGTCGCGCCGGTGTTCTGCTCGATCCGGGCGCGGGTGCGGGTGCCGGGGATCGGCACCACGGCGAGCCCGTGCACCTGGGCCCGCTGCTGCACCCAGGCCAGCGCGATCTGGGCGAGAGTGGCCCCGCGCGCCTCGGCGATCTTCCGGAGCGGCTCCAGCAGCGCGGCGTTGGCGGCCGCGTTGTCGCCGGTGAAGCGGGGCTGACGGCGGCGGAAGTCGTCCTCGCCCAGCTCCTGCTCGGCCTGGACGAAGGAGCCGGTGAGGAAGCCGCGGCCGAGCGGCGAGTACGGGACGAGGCCGACGCCGAGCTCGCGGGCGGCCCCCACCACGCTCTCCTCGATGTCGCGGCTGAACAGCGACCACTCCGACTGCACCGCCGCGATGGGGTGCACCGCGTGCGCCGCGCGCAGCTCGTTCGCCGTGACCTCGCTCAGCCCGAGGTGCTTGACCTTGCCCTCGGCCACCAGCTCGGCCATGGCGCCAATGCTCTCCTCCAGCGGCACCTCGGGGTTGCGCCGGTGCATGTAGTACAGGTCGATGTGGTCCACCCCGAGGCGGCGCAGGCTGCCCTCGACGGCCTGGCGGATGTACGGGCGGTCGTTGCGTATCCGCTGGCGGCCGTACGGGTCGCTCTCGTCGCGCTCGATGGCGAACTTGGTGGCCAGGGTGATCCGGTCCCGGTTGGCCCGGACGAAGGGGGAGATGAACTCCTCGTTCCGCCCGAAGCCGTAGACATCGGCGGTGTCGAAGAGCGTGACGCCCAGCTCCAGGGCCCGCTCCAGCGTGGCGCGGGCCTCCGCCTCGTCGTGGGTCGGTCCGTAGGCCCAGCTCATGCCCATGCAGCCCAGGCCCTGGACGCCGACCTCGGGTCCGCCGGTCCCCAGGCCGACGGTCGCGATGGTCTCGTTGGTGCTGTCGCTCATACGGGGTCGAACCTCTCCGACGCCCTCCGGGCGTCAGCGTAGACATCGATCTTGAAGTCGAGGACTTCGAGCGTGCTCTGGAGCTCGGCGATCCGCTCCCGCACGTTCTCGCGGTGCGCGGTCAGCAGCTCCTCGCGCTCGGCGAAGGTGTGCTCGCCCTCTCGCACCAGCTCGGCGTAGCGGACCATGTCCGCGACCGGCATCCCGGTCAGCCGCAGCTTGCCGACGAGGTCGAGCCAGTCCAGGTCGCGGTTGGTGAAGCGGCGCTGGCCGGTGTGCGTACGGTCCACATGCGGCATCAGCCCGATCCGCTCGTACCAGCGCAGGGTGTGCGCCGTCAGCCCGGTGTGGGCGACGACCTCACTGATCGAGTACCGGTCCTGCCCGGTGGGCCGGGGGTGGCCGACTCTCCCCGCGCAGTTCTTCCGCGCCTTTACGGGGGCGCTCTCCATCACGGTCATGCCGGTTCACCTCTCGCAGGTCGCGGATCCGCACACCTCGTCGACGTCTTCAACGCTATTGGCTTCGAGTGCACTCCAAGCAAGCGGAGATTTGGGAGAACCTTGGCGCCTGCGGCGGGCTGTTCCCCTCCCCGCCCCTTCCCGAAACCGGGGCTCCGCCCCAGACCCCGGCCGGGCGGCAGCCCGGATACGCCCGGACGCCCGCCCGGTCATCGCCCGCACCCGCATGCCGTTCCCCCTCCCCGCCCCTCCCCGCGGCATCGATATGCGCCTCCGCCGCGCGGCGGGGCCCCGCCCCGGCCTCCGGCCGGACGACCCGGATGCGCACGGGCGCCCCCGGTCATCAGGCTGCGCCGACGTGCCGCGGGAAGGGCGGGCTGTTCCCCTCCCCGCCCCTTCCCGAAACCGGGGCTCCGCCCCAGACCCCGGCCGGGCGGCAGCCCGGATGCGCCCGGACGCCCGCCCGGTCATCGGCCGCACCCGCATGCCGTTCCCCCTCCCCGCCCCTCCCCGCGGCATCGATATGCGCCTCCGCCGCGTGGCAGGGGCTCCGCCCCAGCCCCCGCCGGACGCCCCGGCCACGCCCGGCCACCCGCCGCGCCGACGCACCAACCGCGCTCGGTCCGCCGCCGCAGGCGTTCCCGGCGCGACGGTCGCCCCGTCGCCCAGGGCTCCAGCCCCCGCCCGGACAACCCGGATGCGCGGGGCCTCCGCCCGACCATCCGCCCCGCGCGCGCCCCTGGGCCCCTGCCCGCCGGCCACCGCGTCGCAGGCCGCGCGATCGGCGCCCCGGCCGGTGAGCTGATCACGGCCCCGGGGTCCAGGGGCGGAGCCCCTGCCACGCGGCGGAGCCGCATATCGATGCCGCGGGAAGGGGCGGGGAGGGGAAAGAGCCCCCGCCGGGCACCCCGTAGGCTCTTGGGCATGGAGAGCCTGCGGATGATCGAGAACTGGCCGGTTCCGACGGCGGCGGCCGCCGTTGTGCGGGAGGACGGGACCCTGGCGGGATCGTACGGCCCGACCGGGCATCGGTTCCCGCTCGCCTCGGTCACCAAGCCGCTCGCCGCCTACGCCGCGCTGGTCGCCGTCGAGGAGGGCGCGGTGGAGCTGGACGAGCCGGCGGGGCCCGAGGGCTCCACGGTGCGCCATCTGCTGGCGCACACCTCCGGGCTCGCCTTCGACGAGCACCGCGCGGTCGCCGCGCCCGGCAACCGCCGGCTCTACTCCAACGCCGGGTTCGAGGTGCTGGGCGACCACATCGCCAAGGCCACGGACATCCCGTTCCCGGAGTATCTGCGCCAGGCGGTGCTCCAGCCGCTCGGCATGGTCACCACCGACCTGCCCGGCTCGCCCGCCAAGGACGGCGTCTCGACCGTGGACGACCTGGTCCGTTTCGCGGCGGAGTTGCAGGCCCCGCGGCTGCTGGCGGCCGAGACGCTGGCCGTGGCCACCTCCGTGGTGCACCCGGGGCTCACGGGTGTGCTGCCCGGCTACGGACATCAGCGGCCCAACGACTGGGGGCTCGGCTTCGAGATACGCGACGGCAAGTCGCCGCACTGGACCGGTGCCTCCTCCTCGCCCCGCACTTTCGGACACTTCGGCCAGTCGGGGACGTTCCTCTGGGTGGACCCGGACGCGGGCGCCGCCTGTGTGGCCCTGACCGACCGGGCCTTCGGCCCGTGGGCGATCGAGGCCTGGCCCACGTTCACCGACGCGGTCCTGGCGGAGCTGTAGCCCTCGGGAACCCCCGGGAACACTCGGGAGCCCCCCGGAAAGCCCCCGGGGGCCCTCGAGGCCCCTCAGCCGTAGCCCGGCTCCGCGTGCATCTCCCAGATCAGCAGCTCGGCGGACCCCTCCGCGCGCACCTCCAGGCCCTCCGCTGCGGAGATCCGGGCCGCGTCGCCCGGCGTGAGGGTCTCGCCGCCGATCCGCACCGCGCCGCGCACCGCGTGCGCGTACACCCAGGGCGCGTCCGGCAGCGCGGTGCGCTCGCCGTCCACCAGCCGCCGCACATGCAGCACCGCCTCGGTCCGCTCCAGTGCGTACGGGGTGCCGTCGGCGATGCCGCGCACCACCTCGTACGCCGGGTCCGTGGCGGCACCGGGGCCCGGCATCAGCCACATCTGGACGAAGGTGAGGGGTTCGGCACCCGCGTTGCGCTCGGTGTGACGCACTCCGCTTCCGGCGCTGAGCCGCTGGACGTCACCGGGGCGCACGACGGTCCGCGCGCCGGTCCCCGCGCCGGTGGAGTCCTCGTGGGTGAGCTCGCCCTCGACGACCCAGGTGACGATCTCCATATCGCGGTGGGGATGTTCGGCGAAGCCCGCGCCGGGCGCGAGCCGCTCCTCGTTGCAGGCCACGAGCGAGCCGAACCGCACATTGCCGGGGTCGTAGTACCCAGAGAAGGAAAAGGCGTGGCGCGTCTCGATGCCCACGCCCTCCCCACCCGGATACCGTGCACCGGACCGCTGTATCCACATCACCCGGTCCACGGTAGTGCGCCCCTGACCGTCCCCTGACCGTCCCCTGACCGCCCGCCCCCGCCCCGTCCCTACCCCCGCGTATACCCCCGCGTAGCCTCCCGCCCCCAGCGCTCACCACCCGATAAGGCAGTCTTGTCCTCGTGCCTGAACCAGCCTCGAACACCCCGCATCCGCACAGTGCCACCCTGCGCCGCCTGGAGAAGTCCTCCGGGAAGCTCGCCGCCAACGCCATCGCGCGCATGGACGAGCAGCTGCCGTGGTACCGGGCGATGCCGCCCGAGAACCGCTCCTGGATCGGGCTGGTGGCGCAGGCGGGCATCGCGGCCTTCACCGAATGGTTTCGCCACCCCGAGGCACCCCAGGCGATCAGCACCGATGTGTTCGGCACCGCCCCGCGCGAGCTGACCCGGGCGATCACCCTGCGGCAGACCGTGGAGATGGTCCGCACGACCATCGAGGTCATGGAGTCGGCGATCGACGACGTGGCGGCCCCGGGCGATGAGTCGGTGCTGCGCGAGGCACTGCTGGTGTACGCGCGGGAGATCGCCTTCGCCACCGCCCAGGTGTACGCGCAGGCCGCCGAGGCGCGCGGCGCCTGGGACGCCCGGCTGGAGTCGCTGGTGGTCAACGCGGTGCTGTCCGGCGAGGCGGACGAGGGCGCGCTGTCCCGCGCCGCCGCCCTGGGCTGGAACTCACCCGAACATGTGTGCGTGGTGCTGGGCACCGCCCCGGACGGGGACAGCGAGCTGACCGTCGAGGCGATCCGGCGGGCCGCCCGGCACGCCAAGCTTCAGGTGCTCACCGGGGTGCTGGGCGACCGTCTTGTGGTGGTCGCGGGCGGCTCGGACAATCCGCTCCAGGCGGCGAAGGCGCTGATCGGGCCGTATGCCCCGGGTCCGGTGGTGGCCGGCCCCGTGGTCTCCGACCTGCTGGCAGCGACCCGCTCGGCGGGGGCCGCGGCGGCCGGGCTGAAGGCGTGCACCGCATGGCCGGACGCGCCCCGCCCGGTGCTCGCCGACGACCTGCTGCCCGAGCGCGCGATGGCCGGGGATCCGGCCGCCCGTGAGCAGTTGGTGGAGGAGATCTACAGACCGCTGGAGGAAGCCGGTTCCGCGCTGCTCGAGACACTGAGTGTGTACCTCGAACAGGCGAGCAGCCTGGAGGGTGCGGCCCGAATGCTCTTCGTTCACCCGAACACCGTCCGCTACCGGCTACGACGTGTGACGGACGTCACCGGATGGTCACCTTCCGACGTCAGGTCGGCGTTTACTCTGCGCATAGCCCTGATCCTGGGACGTCTCGCCGACGCGAACATATTGCCCTGACCATTTGTCGGACCCCCACAATTCCCCTGTCGGTTCTTCGTCCTTGTCCTCACGGGCGAGCCGGACCGTCCACAAGAGAGAGTGTGAGAGTGCTCGTACTCGTCGCTCCCGGCCAGGGTGCTCAAAAGCCCGGCTTCCTGACCCCCTGGCTCGACCTCCCCGGCGTCACCGAACGTCTGGCCTGGTGGTCGGCCGTCTCCGGCCTGGACCTCATCCACTACGGCACCAAGGCCGATGAGGAGGAGATCCGCGACACCGCGGTGGCCCAGCCGCTGCTGGTGGCCGCCGGTCTGGTCGCCGCCCACGCGCTGTTCGGCGAGGGCGGCGAAGGCGTCGAGGGCGCGACCGGTCTCGCGGAGCTGCCGAACCGTATCGGCGCGGTCGCGGGCCACAGCGTCGGCGAGATCACCGCGGCCGCGGCCTCCGGTGTGCTCACCGACGAAGCGGCCATGGTGCTGGTCCGCCGCCGCGGACTCGCCATGGCGGAGGCCGCGAGCCGCACCGAAACCGGAATGGCCGCCATACTGGGTGGTGAGCAGGACGATGTCGTCGCCCACCTCGACAAGCACGGACTGACCCCGGCGAACGTCAACGGCGCCGGGCAGATCGTGGCCGCGGGCACCGCCGAGCAGCTGGCGGCGCTGGCCGAGGACAAGCCGGAGGGGGTGCGCCGGGTCGTACCGCTCAAGGTGGCCGGCGCGTTCCACACCGACCACATGGCCCCGGCGGTCGCCGCCCTCGAGGCCCTGGTCGCGGGCGTCCCGGTGGCCGATCCGCGCACCCGATACGTCTCCAACCGGGACGGCGGGGTCGTGACGACCGGGGCCGGGGTGATCGAGCGGCTGGTCGCCCAGGTGTCCAACCCGGTGCGCTGGGATCTGTGCATGGAGACCTTCCAGGAGCTGGGCGTCACCGGGCTGATCGAGGTGGCCCCGGGCGGCACGCTCACCGGCATCGCCAAGCGCGCGCTGCCGGGCGTCACCAATGTGGCGCTGAAGACTCCGGACGATCTCGACACGGCCCGTGCGCTGATCGCGGAGCACGCCGTTCCCGTCGACACCCCGGCCGAAGAGGAGCTCCGAGAAGGATGACCGCGAAGATCAAGCCCAGCAAGGGCGCCCCGTACGCGCGCATTCTCGGCGTCGGTGGCTACCGTCCCACCCGGGTGGTGCCGAACGAGGAGATCCTCAAGCACATCGACTCCTCCGACGAGTGGATCCGCTCCCGTTCGGGCATCGCCACCCGGCACTGGGCCGGTCCGGACGAGACGGTCGCCGCCATGTCCGTGGAGGCCGGAGGCAAAGCGATCGCCGACGCCGGTCTGACGCCGGAGCAGATCGGCGCCGTGATCGTCTCCACGGTCTCGCACCTGAAGCAGACCCCGGCGGTCGCCACCGAGATCGCGCATCTGCTGGGCGCCGGCAAGCCTGCCGCGTTCGACATCTCGGCGGGCTGCGCGGGCTTCGGCTACGGGCTGACCCTCGCCAAGGGCATGATCACCGACGGCACCGCGGAGCATGTGCTGGTCATCGGGGTCGAGCGGCTTTCGGACCTGACCGATCTGGAGGACCGGGCGACGGCCTTCCTGTTCGGCGACGGCGCCGGCGCCGTGGTCGTCGGCCCCTCCAAGGAGCCCGCGATCGGCCCGACCGTGTGGGGCTCGGAGGGCGACAAGTCCGACACCATCACCCAGACGCTGCCCTGGGACGTCTACCGCGAGCAGAACGCCGCCGACGTCCGCTACCCGGCGCTGCGCCAGGAGGGCCAGGCGGTCTTCCGCTGGGCCGTCTACGAGATGGCGAAGGTCGCCCAGCAGGCCCTGGACGAGGCCGGGGTCGGCGCGGACGAGCTCGACGCGTTCATCCCCCACCAGGCCAACATGCGGATCATCGACTCGATGATCAAAACCCTCAAGCTGCCGGAGCACGTCACGGTCGCCCGTGATGTGGAGACCACCGGCAACACCTCGGCCGCCTCCATTCCGCTCGCCATGGAGCGGCTGTTGGCGACGGGGCAGGCGAAGAGCGGCGACACCGCGCTCGTCATCGGATTCGGAGCGGGTCTCGTCTACGCAGCGACGGTCGTTACCCTCCCTTAGGCTCCATAGTCCATATCCACGCAGCTCCACAGAAGTCGGACGCTGCGCCACCACCGCAACACACCGAAGAAGGAGCGCCGCAATGGCCGCCACTCAGGAAGAGATCCTCGAGGGTCTCGCCGAGATCGTCAACGAGATCGCCGGTATCCCGACCGAGGACGTCCTGCTGGACAAGTCCTTCACCGACGACCTGGACGTCGACTCGCTGTCCATGGTCGAGGTGGTCGTCGCCGCCGAGGAGCGCTTCGACGTGAAGATCCCGGACGACGACGTCAAGAACCTCAAGACCGTCGGCGACGCCGTCGACTACATCCTCAAGCACCAGGGCTGAGCCCGTATCAAGACCGGTCGTCGCCGCCCGTGCGGTGGCAGGTCCAGCACCTTCTACACGTGGAGTAGGAATTCCTGTGAACTCGACCAATCGCACCGTGGTCGTCACCGGTGTTGGTGCCACGACGCCGCTGGGTGGCGACGCCCCGTCGACCTGGGAGGCCATGCTGGCCGGCCGGTCCGGCGTCCGCCTCCTGGAGGAGGAATGGGCGGCCGAGTTGCCGGTCCGCATCGCCGCGAAGATCGCGGTGGAGCCGGGCACGATCATTCCGCGTCCGCAGGCCCGCAAGCTCGACCGGTCCGCGCAGTTCGCGCTGCTCGCGGCTCGTGAGGCATGGGCGGACGCGGGCTTCACCGCCAAGGCGGGCGAGGACTCCTCGATCGACCCCGACCGGCTGGGCGCGGTCGTGGCCTCCGGTATCGGCGGGGTCACCACCCTGCTCGACCAGTACGACGTGCTGCGCGAGAAGGGCGTCCGCAAGGTCTCCCCGCACACCGTGCCGATGCTGATGCCCAACAGCCCGGCGGCGAATGTCAGCATCGACCTCAACGCCCGTGCGGGCGCGCACACCCCGGTGAGCGCGTGCGCCTCCGGCGCCGAGGCCATCGGCTACGCCATCGAGATGATCCGCACCGGCCGCGCCGATGTGGTCGTCGCGGGCGGTACCGAGGCGTCCATCCACCCGCTGCCCATGGTCGCCTTCGGCAACATGATGGCGATGTCCAAGAACAACGACGACCCGCAGGGCGCCTCGCGCCCGTTCGACGTCGACCGCAACGGCTTCGTGATGGGCGAGGGCTCGGGCGCCATCGTCCTGGAGTCGGCGGAGCACGCCGCGGCGCGTGGCGCCCGGGTGTACGCGCAGGCCATCGGCCAGGGCATCTCGGCCGACGCCCACCACATCACCCAGCCGGAGCCGTCCGGCAACGGCATCGGGAACGCGCTGCAAAACCTGGTGGAGAACACCGGCATCAGCGGTGCCGAGATCGCGCACGTCAACGCGCACGCGACCTCGACCCCGCAGGGCGACCTGGCGGAGATCAAGGCGCTGCGCAAGGTGTTCGGCAACGACGTGGACCACATGGCGGTCTCCGGCACCAAGTCCATGACGGGCCATCTGCTCGGCGGCGCGGGCGGTGTGGAGACGGTGGCCAGCGTGCTCGCGCTGTACCACCGGCTGGCCCCGCCGACGATCAACATCGGCTCGCTGGACCCGGAGGCGGACGCGGACGTCGTGACCGGCGAGGCGCGGGCGCTCCCGGCCGAGGGCCCGATCGTGGCGCTGAACGACTCGTTCGGCTTCGGCGGCCACAATGTGGTGCTCGCCTTCCGTACGGTCTGACCACCTCGGTGGTCTGACGCTCTGATACGCGGGCGCGGCCCGCCTCCGGCTCCGGCCGGGGGCGGGCCACCGGTGTGTCAGGGCCGCTTCCGCTTCAGGGGCTTCGCCGTCGCTTCAGGGGGCTTCGCTGTCGAAGCTGGCGAAGTACGAGGCCACCATGTCCTCGTCGCCGTGGCCCGCCTCGATCGCGCGGCGGAACCGCTCCGCGCCGGCGGCCGCCAGGTCCAACCGCACTCCGGCGCGCTCCCCGGCTTGCACGATCAGCCGGGCGTCCTTCTCCGCGGTCTTGGTGGCGAAGCTGGGCTCGAGGTCGCCCCGGAGCAGCTGGGCCGACTTGGCCCGCATATAGCCGTTGTCCAGCGGGCCGCCCTCGACCGCGTCCAGGAAGCCCTGCCACTCCACGCCCAGCCCCTTGGCGAGGGCGGCAGCCTCCGCGGTGGCGTGGGTGACGTTGAGGACCCAGCTGTTGAGCACCAGCTTGAGCCGGGTGGCGGCGGCGCTCTCCGCGGTGTCGCCGACCCACACCGTACGGCTGCCGATGGCGTCGAAAACCGGCCAGACCACCGGGCGGACGGGGTTGGGTCCGGCGGCCAGCACCAGCAGTTGTCCGCTCTCCGCGGGCTGCTTGGTGCCGAGCACGGGCGAGTCGATGAGGACGAGGTCCTTTTCGCGGGCGAACGCGGCGAGCGATTCCAGCGCCTCGAGACCCGCCGTGGTGGCCTGGACCCACGCGGTTCCGGGGCGCAGCGCGGGGGCGGCCTGCCGCATCGTCTCGAGCGCCGCGGCGCCGTCGTAGAGGATGGTCAGGACGACATCGGCGCCGTCCACGGCCTCGGCCGGGGTGTCGGTGACGCGTACGCCGTCTTCGCCGAGCGGCTCGGCCTTGGATCGGGTGCGGTTCCACGCACGGACCTCGAGCCCGGAGCGGGCGAGGTTACGGGCCATTCCGGAGCCCATGATGCCGGTGCCGAGGACCGCGACGGACGTTGCCGGGTGTTGTTCGGTCATGCCGCCACGCTAAAACCCGAAGCGGGCTCCCGGCCAAAGGGATGGCGGCGCGTCAGGCGCTCAGACGACCTGGTGCAGCCAGCGGACCGGGGCGCCCTCACCCGCGTAGCGGAACGGCTCCAGCTCGTCGTCCCAGGGCTTGCCGAGCAGCTTGGCGATCTCCGCCTCGAGGTCGCTCTCGCCGCGGGCGGAGCGGGCGAGGGCGGCGCGCAGCCGGTCCTCGGGGATCAGGATGTCGCCGTGCATTCCGGTGACGGCGTGGAAGATGCCGAGCTCGGGGGTGGAGCTGTAGCGCTCGCCCTCGGCGGTGGCGCAGGGCTCGGCGGTCACCTCGAAGCGCAGCAGATGCCAGCCGCGGAGCGCGGAGGCCAGTTTGGAGGCCGTGCCGACCTCGCCCTGCCAGGAGAACTCGGCACGCCAGGTGCCGTTCGCCGCAGGCTGCTTGATCCAGTCGAGAGTGACCCGCACGCCGAGGACGCCCGCGATGGCCCATTCGACGTGCGGGCACAGCGCGCGCGGAGCGGAGTGCACATACAGAACTCCACGGGTCGTCACCGGTGCCTCCTGTGCGGTTCGAGGTGCGCCTTCCCCAGCGGCCTCGCGCCCGTACCGGTCCCGCCCGGGACATCGGATCACATTCTGCCCTAGTGATCAGCCCCACACCAGTCTCGACGTCACCTTCAGTGAAATTTATCGTGCAGAATTCTCTAGAAAGTGGACAGGATGTGACGGGGCGTAATGTGTTGGTACCGCATAGCGCGCCATGTCGCCGGGACGACGCTCATCTGGCACAAGAAAAACGTACCGTGCGAGCCAGTCGGAGGAGTGACGTACCGTCGGTCCGGACAGATATCACCCAACAGCCGGAGGGGGAACAGCCATGCGGGTCAGCGCGACACGCCGGAAGCGATCGGCGGCCGCTTCCTCGACCACGCGTACGATCGTGCGCCCGTCACCGCGCACCGCCGGGCGCACCGCTGGACGCACGGGCATGGTGCTGTTCACCACCGCCGCCGTGCTGAGCTCCGCGGGCTGTTTCGGCAGCTCGGACGACCCCTCCCGGCACGGGCCGACCCGCGCGGGGAAGACGCCCGGCGCCAAGCGGTCCATCGTCTGGAACACCCGGCCGACCTCGATCGCCTCCCTGGGCGACTCCATCACCCGCGGCTTCGACGCCTGTTCGGTGCTCTCCGACTGCCCCGAGGTGTCGTGGTCCACCGGCACCGATGTGCGGAGCCTCGCCCAGCGGCTGCTGCCCTCCGCCACCGCCGACGCGGGGACCCACGCCTGGAACTTCGCCAAGACCGGCGCGGTCGTGGCCGACCTCCCCGGCCAGATCGAGGCGGCCGCGGCCCGCAAGCCGAAGCTGATCACCGTGATGATCGGCGCCAATGACGCGTGCCGGGACTCGGTGGACGACATGACCTCCGCCGAGCAGTTCCGCACCACCTTCACCTCGGCGCTCACCCGGCTGCGCCGCGATCTGCCGAAGACTCAGGTGTACGTGGCCAGCGTGCCGGACCTGAAGCGGCTGTGGTCGGAGGGGCGGAAGAACGTCTTCGGCCGGCAGATCTGGAAGCTGGGCATCTGCCCGTCGATGCTGAAGGACTCCCAGGACCTGGACGCGGCCTCCAACGACCGCCGACAGCGGGTGGCGGACCGGGTGACCGAGTACAACAAGGTGCTGAAGGACGTGTGCGGGCGGGATGTGCTGTGCCGGTTCGACCCGGCGGTGCACGAATACCGCTTCACCACGCATGAGCTGAGCAAGTGGGACTGGTTCCACCCCAGCAAGGCGGGCCAGGCACAACTGGCCAACATGGCCTACCGCCGCATCACCGCGCCCTGACCCTGCCCCTGGCCGCCCCCGGCTCCCGACCAAGGCCCGGAAGCCGGGCGCGGGACGCGGGCCCCCTCCCTTCATGCGGCTCCGCCGCCCGGCAGGGCCTGCACCCCTGGCCCCCGGGCGCAGGGGCGCAGGCCCGCTGGGGCGCACCACGGTCCTCCGGCGTCTGAGGTCCAGCCCCGACCCTCCGAGGTCCGAGGCCTGGGGCACAGCCCCGGCCCCCAGGGGCCTGGAGTGCAGCCCCCGCCCCCGGCGTCTGGGGTGCAGCCCCTGCCCCCCGGGATCTGGGGTACAGCCCTTGCCCCCGGGGTCTGGGTGCAGCCTCTGCCCTCCGAGGTCTGGCGCGCAGCCCTGGCCCCCAGGATCTGGGGTACAGCCCCGACCCCCGGGGCCTGGGGCGCAGCCCGGCCCCCAGGATCTGGGGTACAGCCCCGCCCCCCGGGGCCTGGGGCGCAGCCCCGGTGCTCTGGGGGGCGGGGCGGAGCCCCAGGTTCGGGAAGGGGCGGGGAGGGGGACAGCCCGCCGCAGGCGGCGCGGATCGTCGGGCGCACTCTGGCTGGTGGACGCGAGCGGCCTCGGCGCGTGTCGGGCGGCGTGGCTCAGGGTGTCGGCTGCACGGGCACCGGGGCCGACAGGCGGCGGTCGGCTACGCTGCGGCCCGCCTCCGCCGCGTAAGTGCCCGGGATCAGGCGCCAGGCGCCCTTCGTCTCGTCCCAGATCTCCGCCGCCCGGCGGGGCACGGGGATGGCCGCCTCGGCCGTCTCCCCCGGGGCCGCGCCCACCGAGGCGAAGCCCGCCAGGCGCCGGACCGGGCGGTCCACCCCGTCGTTCTCCGGCACGGTGAGGTAGAGCTGCACGACCTCACGCCCCGCCCTGGCACCCGTATTGCGGACCCGCACGGTCACCGTGCCCAGCGCCTCGCCGTCCCGCCCCGCGGGCGTGAAGTCCAGCGCCTCGTACGCCCAGTCCGTGTAGCCGAGGCCATGCCCGAACCAGTACGCCGGAGCGATCCCCTCCCGCCGCTCCCACGCGCGGTAGCCGATGAACACACCCTCGTCGTAGACCAGCCGGCCCTCGCTGGGCGTGACCGTACTGACCGGGGCGTCCTCGAGCCGCTGGGGCCAGGTCGTGGGCAGGCGGCCGCCGGGCTCCTCCGCGCCCAGCAGGACGTCGGCGAGCGCGGCCCCCGCCTCCTGGCCCGGGAACCAGCTCAGCAGCACCGCGGCGACCTCGTCCCGCCAGGCCATCTCGACCGGTGAGCCCGCGTTGACCACCACCACGGTGGGGGTGCCGGTGGCGGCGACCCGGCGCACCAGCTCGTCCTGACGGCCCGGCAGCCGCAGATGCCCGCGGTCGAACCCCTCGCTCTCGACCCGCTCGGTGGTGGCGACCACCACCACGGCCGCCTCGGCCGCCGAGGCCGCGGCGACGGCCTCCTGGATCAGCTCCTCGGCGTCCCGCTCCGGGGCCCGGTGCAGCAGGCTGAAGCAGACGGCGTCCAGAAGGGCGTCCTCGGGCCGGGCCACCGCGCAGACGAGGCTGACCTCCACCGGTTCGCCCGCCGTGAGCTCCACCTGGCCCCGGGACACCGGCGAGCCCATGAACGCCTCGAAGGGGTCGCCGACGTCCGCCGGGTGCTCGTCCCCCTCGAAGAGCACCTTGCCGCCCACGGCCAGCCGGAGGCCGCCCAGCCCCCTGGTGCCGAAGGAGTGGGCGCCGCTCTCGCGCGGGGTGAAGGTGCCGACGGTCTCGACGCTGTGCAGCTCCTCGAAGCTCACCCCGTCGGGGAAGTCGCTGATCCACTGCACCTGCCCACTGGCCAGCCGGGACTCGCCGAGCACCCGCCCATCGGCGGCCCGGACCACGGCGCGCAGCTCGAACCCCTGGGCGGCGGGGGTGAGTTCATCGGTGGGGTCGGCCCCCACGGCGTAGCTGAGCTCGACGCCCGGCGGGAGGGCGGCCCGCAGCCCGTCGAGCGGTGAGACCACATGGTCGGGGAAGACCACCGCCGAGCCACCGCCCAGCACCCGGGCGTCGCGCGCCGCGGCGCCGATCAGGGCCAGCGACCGCACCCCGCCGGGGGCGCCGGGGTCGAGCGGCAGCACGGCTTCCCGGCCGCCCGCGCCCTCGTTCCGCAGCAGCACGAAGGACCGCCGGGCGATCTCGCGGGCCAGCGCGTCCCCGTCGATCGGGCCGGGCCGGCCGGCGGGGGCGACGGCGGGGGCCGCGCCATCCAGGACGCCGACCCGGGCGGCCAGGGTGAGCAGCCGCCGCACCGCCTCGTCCAGCTCCGCCTCGCTCACCCGGCCGTCGCGCACCGCGGCGGCCAGCGCCTCGCCGTAGACGGTCCGCGGGCCGGGCATCGCGACATCGAGCCCGCCCTTGAGCCCCCGCACGGTGTCACGGGCCGCCAGCCAGTCGGAGACGATGAAGCCGTCGAAGCCCCATTCGCCGCGCAGCACGCCCTGCTGGAGCTCGCGGTGCTCGGTCATGGTCGAGCCGTTGACCCCGTTGTAGGCGGCCATGACGCCCCAGGGGCGGGCGTTCTTGACGATGGCCTCGAAGGGCGCGAGATACAGCTCGCGCAGCGCCCGCGCGGCGATCCGGTTGTCGACGGTGAAGCGCTCGGTCTCGGCGTCGTTGGCCACGAAGTGCTTGACGGTGGTGCCCACCCCGCCGTCCTGCACACCCGTCACATAGCCGGTGCCGATCTCGCCGGTGAGATACGGATCCTCGCTGTACGCCTCGAAGTGGCGGCCGCCCAGCGGGGAGCGGTGCAGATTGACCGTGGGCGCGAGCAGCACATGGACGCCCTTGCGCCGCGCCTCCTGCGCGAGCAGCCGCCCCGCCCGCCGGGCGAGCCCCGGGTCCCAGGTCGCGGCGAGCGCGGTGGGGCTGGGCAGGGCGATGGAGGGGTCGTCCGCGGTCCAGTGGACGCCGCGGACGCCGATCGGGCCGTCCGACATCACCAGGGAGCGCAGCCCGATCTCCGGCACGGCGGGCAGGCTCCACATGTCCTGCCCGGACAGCAGCCGCGCCTTGGTGTCCAGATCCAGCAGGCCGAGGGCCTTCTCCACGGCCTCGGCCGTGCCGCCCCCGTTGCCCTCGCCGCCCTCATCGGGCTCGCCGCCCTCGCCGATCGCGTCCGCCATCGCTCGCCCCTCCCGGTGCGGGTCCCGTCCGGTCCTCGTCCGGGGCCATCGTGGACCCGAGAACCTGTCAGCAGGTAGGTACCGTTATCGACTCGTTATCAAACATGCTCTACGGTACGAGCATGGAGAGGGCGACCGAGCGCGGTACCAGACGTGGTGAGGAACGACGGGCGGAGATCGTCCGCCGCGCGCTCGAAGTGATCGCCGAGCGCGGTTACCGGGGCGCGACCCTCGGCGCGGTCGCCGAGCGGGTGGGCCTCACCCAACAGGGGCTGCTCCACTACTTCCCCACCAAGGACTCGCTCCTCATCGCCGTGCTCGAGGAGCGCGACCAGTGGGACACCGGCTCCGCGCGGCGCGACGGAGGGCACATATGGCCGCTGGACCTGCTGGCCTCGCTGGTGGACTACAACGCGATGCGCCCCGGGGTCGTCCAGACCTTCTCCGCGCTCCTCGGCGAGAGCGTCACCGACGACCACCCCGCGCGCGGCTTCTTCACCCAGCGCTATGACAAGGTGCGCGCCGACATGGCGGCCATCCTGCGCGGCGAGTTCGGCGACCGGCTCCCCGGCGGGCTCACCCCGGAGGCCGCCGCGCCGCTGCTGGTGGCGGTGATGGACGGGCTCCAGTTCCAGTGGCTGCACGACCGGGACGCGGTGGACATGCCCGCGCTCTTCCGGGCCTTCGTCTCCCTGCTGGGGCAGGGAGACGAAGCGGCCAAGGGGTGACGGCCGTACGGGCGGACCGTCTCGTGACGGTGGCTCAGTGGTCGCCGCCCACCAGCCTGACCCCCCGCTCGATCCCGGCCACGTTCCTCGGCAGCGGCACGAAGGAGTCACCGGCGTCGAACCTCAACAACGTCACCTCGGCGTCCGCCGGTCCCGGTTCGTACCGCCCCACGTCCACCGCGTCGATCAGCCAGCGGTGCCGCAGTCCGTCGCAGACCGCGTCATAGCCGCCGAGGCCGTGGCGCTCCCGGCCCTGGGTGAGGGTGACGAGCACGCTCGCCCGCGTGTACTCCGCCCCTTCCCGGACGCAGCGGTAGCTGCCGTACAGCGTGACGGATCCGTCCGGGGTGACGTCCCCGGTGCGGTCGATGGTCAGATCGTCGGTCCAGGGCAGGGGCAGACGCGGCCGGTCGGGCCAGTCGTGCCCGGCGGGCGCGGAGGGTGCGGCGTGGGCGGCCGGTGCCGCCAAGAGAAGAACGGTAAGGGCGCCGAGGGCGCGGCGGCGGTTGCGCATGGACGTACGTACCTCCAGGGGCGGGAGTTCAGTTGCCCGTACAGCTACCGGGCGCCCGAACCCGTCCGGGGGAACCTCACCCCCGCGCGGCGTGTCCGGCACCGCTCAACGGGTGGCCGCCGGGCGCCCGGTTGACCCCACGGCCCCGCGACCGGTGGCCCCGGTGGCGCCCTTACGGTGCTCGCCAACGCCCTTATGGTGCTCGCCCGCACCCTTACGGTGCTCACCGCGCCCTTACGGTGCTCACTCCCGGACCGCCTCCCCGGCCGTCCCCTCGGACGAGGCCACTCGGCGCGGGCGTGCCGCCGTCGGATCGCCCCGCAAACCCGGGGCCAGGGCCAGGGTGACGGCCACGGAGACCGCCGCCAGCGTGGCCATCGCCACCGCCGGTGAGGTGCGCTGGGCCAGCGCGCCCGCGAGGGCGGCGGACACGCCCTGCATGGTGAGCATGCCGGAGGAGTGCAGCCCCAGGGCCTGGCCGCTCATCTCGTCCGGCGTCAGCGCCATCAGCCGCTGCTGGAGCGCCAGCGTGGCCGAGAAGCCGATCGAGGCGAAGGCGACGGCGGCCAGCGCGAGCGGCAGCGGCGGACGCAGCGCGAAGACCAGATACGGCGCGGCGAGCAGCAGCCGCAGGGGCGCCGCGAGCCGCTCCCGCCGGTGCGGCGGCAGCAGCCGCCCGGTGAGGAGGTCCCCGGTCAGCATGCCGAGGGAGCCCACGGCGAAGAGCAGCCCGGCGTGCCGGGGCGCGTAGGGCACGAAGAGGGACTCACAGCCGACGATCAGCCCATTGGGCACCCAGAGCGCGTAGTAGACATGGCGGCGGGGCGCCGAGGACCACAGCCGGGCGTTGACCCGCCATGTCTCGGCGACCGAGGGCCGGCCGGCGGCCCGCGCCGGACGCCCGCTCAGGCCGAACCGGGCGGTGGCCCCGGCCAGCGCGTACAGCACGGCGGCGGTGAGCAGGGTGCCGCGCGCCGAGAGGGCGGTCAGGAGGAGGCCACCGGCCGCGTATCCGCCGATCTGCATGGTGCCGCCCGACATGTTGAGCACCGAACGGCCCAGCAGATAGCCGTCCTTGGGCAGGATCTCGGTGAGCAGCCCGTAGCGGACGGCCCCGCCGAGGGAGGCCGCCGCGCCCAGCCCGAACACGATGGCGAGGACGGCCGCCACGGGCAGCCCGGGGAGGGCCAGCGCGGCGGTCCCCAGGGCGAAGAGCGCCGACAGCCCGGCCAGCGCTGCACGCGGCGGCAGCCGGTCGGCCGCCGACAGCAGCGCCAGCGCGCCCGCCACCTGGGCGAGCGAGGGGCCGAACATGCTGAGCGCGGAGAGCAGCGGTGAGCCGGTCGCGGCGTAGACCAGGGTGCCGAGGGCGAGGCCGCTCGCCGTCGAGGCGGCCACCTGGGTGGCGGAGACCAGGAACAGCGGGGTGAACTCCGGGGCCCGGAACACTTCTCGATAAGTGCGCATGGCCTTCAGGCTCGGGAGTCGCCGCGCGGCGGCGTTAATGTTTCGCGCGGACGCGAAACGACGCGGAACGACGCCGGAAGACGCGGGACGACACGCGACGACGCGCGACCACGGGGTGGCGGCGGGGCGGCGACGGAGGGCCGATGGGGCTGTGGCTGGTGGACGCGGACACGCTCGCGGGCGGCCGGTTCGTCCGCTCCGCCCTGGCCGAGACCACCGCCGCCCTGATCACCCTGGAGCGGGCGACCGCCGCGCACCCGGGCGAGCGGGCCTGGCTGGACACCCATCTGCCCGCCTACCGGGCGCGGTTGGCCGACGACCCGGTGACCGCGCTGCTCGTACGGGCCGCGCTCGGCCGGACCTGGCTCGCGGACTTCCTCACCCAGGCGCCGCCCGGCGAGGGCGAGCCGTCCTTCGAGGAGGAGCTGGCCCGGATCCGTACGACGGACCCCGCCGCCGCCCGCTCCGACCTCACGGTCTCCCTGGGCCGCACCCCGCTCCCGCCCGCGCTGCGCCGCGACGATCTGCCGGGGCTCCTCGCGGAGCTGCTGGAGTGGGTGTGGACGGAGGCCGTACGGCCCACCTGGCCGCGCCGCCGCCGGATCATCGAGGCCGATGTGGTGGCACGCACCGGCCAGGTCAGCCAGGGCGGCTGGGCGGCCGTCCTGGACGGCATGCGGCCGGGGATGCGCTGGCTGGGCGGCAGCCGGCTCCAGATCAACGCCCACGACAATCCGCCCCGCGCGGTCCACGGCGCCCAGCTGCTCTTCGTCCCCGTCACGCCCGCCACCGGATGGGTCTCCTGGGACGTGCCGCACCGCTACGCCGTGGTCTACCCGTGCGCCGGCGCCCTCGCCGGGTCCGACCAGCGACCGGCCGCCGACCCCCTCGCCCGCCTGCTCGGCCCGGCCCGCGCGAGCGTCCTGCTGCTCCTCGACACCCCGAAGAGCACCACCCACCTGGTGGCCCTCACCGGCCAGACCCTGGGCTCGGTCGGCCGCCATCTGCGCGTCCTGCGCGAGGCCCGCCTGGTCCGCAGGCGCCGGGCGGGACGTTCGGTTCTGTACGACCGGACGACGGCGGGCGAGATCCTGGTGAAGGCGCAGCACAGCGGCGGGTAGCGCGGCCGTCGTAACGAACATCCCGATAGGTATGTCGTCCGGTGAGATGATCGGTCATGATGGTTCTTGATCGGTCATGATGGCTTGTCACGTTCGAACGTCATTCGACGCACAACCATTGACACCCCTGACGGGCGCTTACTACCGTCACGTCAACATTTCGAACGAGTGACGAAATATCGAACATCGCGAAGGGTCGATTGCTGTGCGCATCACCGGTATCAGTACGCATGTCGTCGGCACCCCGTGGCGCAATCTCACCTATGTGCAGGTCCATACGGACGAGGGGATCACCGGCGTCGGCGAGACCCGCATGCTCGGGCGGACCGATGCGCTGCTGGGCTATCTGCGTGAGGCCGAGGCCAATCACCTGGCCGGGTCGGACCCCTTCGCCGTGGAGGACCTGGTCCGGCGGATGAAGTACGGCGACTACGGCCGGGCGGGCGAGATCGTGATGTCCGGCATCGCCTGCGTGGAGATGGCCTGCTGGGACATCAAGGGCAAGGCGCTCGGGGTGCCCGTCTGGCAGCTGCTCGGCGGAAAGGTGACGGACCGGGTCAAGGCGTACGCCAACGGCTGGTACACCGTGGAGCGCACGCCCGAGGCGTTCCACAAGGCGGCCTCCACGGTGGTCGAGCGCGGCTACCGGGCGCTGAAGCTGGACCCCTTCGGCACCGGCCACTTCGAGCTGGACCACGCCGAGACCCTGCACTCGCTCTCCCTCGTGGAGGCCGTACGGGACGCGATCGGCCCGGAGACCGAGCTGCTGGTGGAGATGCACGGGCGGTTCAGCCCGGCGACGGCCGTAAGGATCGCGGGCGAGCTGGAGCGCTTCCACCCGTCGTGGCTGGAGGAGCCGGTGCCGCCGGAGAACCTCAAGGCGCTCGCGAAGGTCGCGGAGAAGACCCGGCTGCCGATCGCCACGGGCGAGCGCATCCACGACCGGATCGAGTTCCGCGAGCTCTTCGAGTCACAGGCCGCCGACATCATCCAGCCCGACGTCGGCCACATCGGCGGCATCGGCGAGACCCGCAAGCTGGCCGCCACGGCCGAGACCCACTATGTGCTGATCGCCCCGCACAACGTGGGCGGCTCGGTACTGACCGCCGCGTCGCTCCAGGTCGCCGGCTGCACCCCGAACTTCAAGATCCTCGAGCACTTCAACGACTTCGCCGACGCGGAGATCAAGAAGGTGGTCAAGGGCGCCCCGCAGGTCGTGGACGGCTACTTCCAGCTCTCCCACGAGCCCGGTCTCGGCGTGGAGCTTGACACCGACGCGGCGGCCGAATTCCCCCAGCAGCAGGCCCACTTCGACCTGTGGGCCGAGGGCTGGGAGAAGCGGGACCCGAAGGGCGGACGGCAGTGACCGCGCTCGTCCTCGACGCCCCCGGCGCGTTCCGTCTCGTCGAGACCGGCACCGCCGCCGAAGCGGCCGCGCCCGCCCCCGGTGACGCGCGGGTGCGGGTGCACGCCTCCGGGATCTGCGGCAGCGACCGCGAGCTGTACCAGGGCAACCGGCCCGAGGGATACGTCCGCTACCCCGTCGTCCCCGGCCATGAGTGGTCCGGGACGGTCGAGGCGGTCGGCGCGGGCGTCCCGGAGGCGCTCGTCGGCCGTAAGGTCGTCGGCGAGGGGTTCCGCAACTGCCAGGTGTGCGACCGCTGCCACACCGGGGACACCACCTTGTGCACGGCCGGGTACGAGGAGACCGGCTTCACCCAGCCCGGGGCGATGGCCGACACCCTGGCCCTGCCGGCCCGGCTGCTGCACCCGCTGTCCGACGACGCCGACCTGGGCGCGGCCGCCCTGCTGGAGCCCGCCGCGTGCATCGCAGCCGCCGCGCTCAAGGCCGGGGCCCGGCCCGGTGAGCGGGTCGCGGTGGTCGGCACCGGCACGCTCGGCATGATCGCCGTGCAGTTCCTCGCCGCCGTCTCCCCCGCGCGGCTGCTGGTGGTGGGCACCCGCCGGGACCGGGAGCAGCTGTCGCTGTCGTTCGGCGGCACCGAGTTCCGCACCCGGGACCAGCTGTCCGACCAGCTCTCGGGCTATGACGTGGTGATCGAGACCGCCGGCTCCGCCTCCGCCGCCCGCACCTCCGCCTCCCTGCTGCGCCGGGGCGGCCGGCTGGTACTCACCGGCATCCCGGCGGTGGGCGCGGAGGGTCTTGACCCCACCGATCTGGTGGTCCGCCAGATCGAGGTGCAGACCGTCTTCGGGGCCCCGCCCGCCGCCTGGTCGCACGCCGTACGGGTCTTCGACGCGGGGCTGCTGAGCCTGCGGCCGCTGATCACCCATGAGCTGCCGCTGACCGACTTCGCCTCGGCGATCGAGCTGGTCGGCAGCGGTGATCCGGCCGTCGGCAAGGTGCTGCTGCGTCCGCAGGGCCTCGACTAGAGCGTAAGTGAGACCTCGCTGTGCAAAACCGCGCCGTGTCAAGCCTCCCGCCCCCGACTCCAGTCGTCCCACCAGCCTTCGGGGCCCGACTCCAGTCGTCCCACCAGTCCTCCCGACCGTCTCTAGTCATCACCCCAGCCCCACCCGGACAACGATGTCCTGGGCAGCACCAGCCGGACGCCGAACCACCGGCCATCACTCCACAGGGAGCACCGTGACCGCCGCCTCACCCGCCTCTTCCGGCCCCCGCCGCCCCGCCGACGCGGCCCTCGCGTCGCTCGGCCACGCCGCGCCCGCCCCCGACCCCGCCGACACCTCCGCGCACACCTTCCCCGACGGCGGCACCTGGCGCACCGAGATCCCCTCCGTCGAGGGCCCGGAGGCGCTGGCCACCGTGTTCAAGGAGGCCGGGCGGCTGGATGTGCCGATCCACCGGATCAGCCAGGGCAGCGGCGTCTGGATGCTCACCGATGCCGAGATCACCGAGATGGTGGAGTCCTGCGCCGAGCGGAACGCCGAGCTGTGCCTGTTCACCGGCCCCCGCGGCACCTGGGACATCGGCGCCGCCACCCGCTCCGACTCCGGCGGCGGGGGGCTGCGCGCCCGTGGCCATGACGCGGTGGCCGGTTGTGTGGAGGACGCGCTGCGCGCGGTCTCGCTGGGCGTGAAGTGCCTGCTGGTGGCCGACGAGGGCGTGCTGTGGCTGCTCAACCGGCTGCGGGCGCGCGGCGAGCTGCCCGCGGACACCACCTTCAAGCTGTCCGCGCTGGTCGGCCCGGTCAACCCGGCCTCCTTCGCGGTGTACGAGCAGCTCGGGGCCGACTCCATCAACATCCCCTCGGACCTGACGCTGGAGCACCTCACCGAGATCCGCCGGGTCTCCCGCGCCCCGATGGACTTCTACGTCGAGGCCCCGGACGACCTCGGCGGCTATGTACGGATCTACGACGCGGCGGAGCTGATCCGGCGCGGCGCCCCCATCTATCTGAAGTTCGGGCTCAGCAAATCCCCGGGGATCTACCCGTACGGCGCCCAGCTGCGCGACGTGGCGCTGGGCAGCGCCCGTGAGCGGGTGCGCCGTGGACGGCTCGTGCTCGACCTGCTCACCCGGCTGGGCGCGGACGGCGGGATGTCCCCGCTCGGCTCCCGGCTGCCGGGTCCGCTGCGGCGTTTCACCGCCGACGCGGACCTCCCCAGTTCCTGAAGCAATGACGCCCCAGGGAAGGACCCCAACACCATGCGCACGGTAAGAGGAGCACGAGCCGCGGCGATAGGCGCCGGCCTCCTCGCGCTCTCGCTGACCGCCACGGCCTGTGGCCAGGAGGCGGTCGGCGGCAGCCGGTACAAGCCCAAGGAAAAGGGAGGCACGATCGGCATCGCGATGCCGACGAAGTCCTCCGAGCGGTGGATCACCGACGGCCGCAATGTGGCCAAGCAGTTCCAGGCGGCGGGCTACAAGACGGACTTGCAGTTCGGCGAGGACGACGTCCGCACCCAGGTGGCCCAGCTCGAAAACATGATCACCAAGGGCCACCGGCTGCTGGTGATCGCGCCGATCAACGGCGGGGCGCTCAACGACGTCCTGAAGCAGGCCCATGACGCCAACATTCCGGTGATCTCCTACGACCGGCTGCTGCTGGGCACGCCGAACGTCGACTACTACGCGACCTTCGACAACGAGAAGGTCGGCAGGCTCCAGGGCCAGTACATCGTCGACAAGCTGGGGCTGGCCAAGGGCCGCAAGGGCCCGTTCAACATCGAGCTGTTCGCCGGCTCGTCGGACGACAACAACACCGGGTACTTCTACAAGGGCGCCATGAGCGTGCTCAAGCCGTACATGGACAAGGGTGAGCTGATCGTCCGCTCCAAGCAGAAGAGCCTCAACCAGCTCTACACCGAGAAGTGGAGCGGAAGCGCGGCGCAGGACCGCATGGAGGACCTGCTCAACAAGTCGTACAGCACCGAGGACGTCGACGCCGTCCTCTCGCCGTACGACGGCATGTCCATCGGCATCCTCTCGGCGCTCAAGAGCGCCGGCTACGGCACGAAGGCCAAGCCGTTCCCGGTGGTGACCGGCCAGGACGCGGAGCTGGCCTCCGTGAAGTCCATCATCCGGGGCCAGCAGACGCAGACCATCTACAAGGACCTGCGCAAGCTGGCGAAGGCGACCGTGCGGATAGCCAAGGCGGAGCTGACCGGCGGCAAGGCCCCGATCAACGACACCAAGTCGTACGACAACGGCAAGAAGGTCGTGCCGACCTATCTGCTCAACCCGGTCAGCATCGACAAGTCCAACACCCAGGTGCTGGTGGACCAGGGTTACTACACCGCGTCGCAGCTCAAGTAGGGCGGGTCCGGGCTATGAGCACCATTCTCGAACTGCGCTCCATCACCAAGACCTTCCCCGGTGTCAAGGCGCTCTCCGATGTCAACCTCCGCGTACACCAGGGCGAGATCCATGCCCTGTGCGGGGAGAACGGCGCCGGCAAGTCCACCCTGATGAAGGTGGTCAGCGGCGTCCATCCGCACGGCAGCTACGACGGCGAGATCCTCTTCGAGGGCCGGCCGTGCGCGTTCAAGGACATCCGCGCGAGCGAACAGCGCGGCATCGTCATCATCCATCAGGAACTGGCCCTGATCCCCTACCTGTCCATCGCCGAGAACATCTTCCTCGGCAATGAGCACGCCAGGCACGGTCTCATCTCCTGGAACGAGACCCTGAAGCACGCCACCGCGCTGCTGAAGCGGGTGGGTCTGACGGATTCCCCGCAGACCCGGATCGCCGACATCGGCGTGGGCAAGCAGCAGCTTGTGGAGATCGCCAAGGCGCTCTCCAAGGAGGTGAAGCTGCTCATCCTCGACGAGCCGACCGCGGCGCTGAACGACGAGGACAGCGGCAAACTCCTGGATCTGCTGCTGGAGTTCAAGGCCCAGGGCATCTCCTCGATCATCATCTCCCACAAGCTGAACGAGATCCGCAAGGTCGCCGACTCCGTCACCATCCTGCGCGACGGCCAGACCATCGAGACCCTGTCGGTCCGGAAGACCCCGGAGTCCGAACCGGAGGTCTCCGAGGACCGCATCATCCGCGGCATGGTCGGCCGCGACCTCGACCACCGCTTCCCCGACCGCACCCCGTACGAGGGCGAGGACGCCTCCGAGGTGGCCCTGGCCGTCGAGGACTGGACCGTCCACCACCCCATCGACCAGCAGCGCAAGGTTGTGGACGGGGTGTCGCTGAACGTCCGGCGCGGGGAGATCGTGGGCATCGCCGGGCTGATGGGCGCGGGCCGCACCGAGCTGGCGATGAGCGTGTTCGGCCGGACCTACGGCCGTTACGCGGGCGGCCGGGTCTTCCGCGACGGTCAGGAGGTCCGCACCCGTACCGTGCCGGAGGCCATCGACCACGGCATCGCGTACGTCACCGAGGACCGCAAGCACTACGGGCTGAACCTCGAGGACACCATCAGCCGCAACGTCTCGCTCTCCTCGCTGACCAAGGTGGCGCGCCGCGGTCTGGTCAACGAGCACGAGGAGTCCCGGGTCGCCGAGCGGTTCCGCAAGACGATGAACATCAAGGCACCCACGGTCTTCGAGCGGGTCGGCCGGCTCAGCGGCGGCAACCAGCAGAAGGTCGTGCTCAGTAAGTGGATCTTCGCAGGTCCGGAGGTGCTGATCCTCGACGAGCCGACCCGCGGCATCGACGTCGGGGCCAAGTACGAGATCTACACGGTCATCAACGATCTGGCGGCCCAGGGCAAGGCCGTCATCTTCATCTCCTCCGAGCTGGGCGAGCTGCTGGGGATGTGCGACCGGATCTACACGATGGCGGCCGGGCGGCTGACCGGGGAGGTCCCCCGGGACGAGGCGAACCAGGAAGTCCTGATGCGCCATATGACAAGGGACAGAGGAGACGAAGGATGAGCACGGCCACCCAGAAGACCGAGAGCCCGGCCCCACCGCCGGCCGAGGGCTCGCCCAGCGTCGGGACGTTGCTGCTCCAGGGCCTGCGGTCCAATATGCGGCAGTACGGAATGCTGGTCGCGCTCGCCCTGATCATCGTCATCTTCCAGATCTGGTCCGACGACATCCTGCTGCGGCCCGGCAACGTCACCAGCCTGGTGCAGCAGAATGGCTACATCCTCATCCTCGCGATCGGCATGATGATCGTGATCATCGCGGGGCATATCGATCTCTCGGTCGGATCGCTCGTCGCCTTCGTCGGCGCGGCCGCCGGCGCGATGATGATCAAACACGATATGCCGTGGGGCCTCGCGGTCGTCCTCTGCCTGCTCATCGGCGCGGCCGCGGGTGCGTGGCAGGGCTTCTGGATCGCGTACATCGGCATCCCCTCCTTCATCGTCACCCTGGCCGGAATGCTGGCCTTCCGCGGCGGCACCCAGATCCTGCTGGACGGTCAGTCCCTGTCGCCGTTCCCCGACGGCTTCGAGAAGCTGAGCACCGGCTTCATCCCGGAGATGGGCCCGTACACGCAGTACCACAACCCCACCATGGTGATCGGCCTCATCGTCTGCGCCGCCGCCGTCTGGCAGGAGTGGCGGGGCAGGCAGCAGCGGGCGGCCTATGAGCTTGACGTGGCGCCGCTGGGGCTGTTCTTCGTCAAGTGCGCCGCGATCGTCGCCGCCGTGATGGCCTTCACCATGACGCTGTCCAGCTGGCACGGCGCGCCGTACGGGCTGCTGATCCTCGCCGGTCTCTTCGTGATCTTCAGCTTCGTGATGCGCAACACCGTCATCGGGCGCCATGTGTACGCCCTCGGCGGCAACCAGCCGGCGGCCAAGCTGTCGGGCGTCCGGGACAAGCGCGTCACCTTCCTGGTCTTCGTCAACATGGGTGTGCTCGCCGCCCTCGCCGGTCTGGTCTTCGCCGCCCGGCTGGGCTCCGCCACCCCCAGTGCGGGCCTCAACTTCGAGCTCGAGGCCATCGCCGCCGCGTTCATCGGCGGCGCCTCGGCCAGCGGCGGTGTGGGCACGGTGCTCGGCGCGATCATCGGTGGTCTGGTGCTCGGCGTGCTCAACAACGGTATGTCGCTGGTCGGCATCGGTACCGACTACCAGCAGGTGATCAAGGGTCTGGTGCTGCTGGCCGCGGTCGGCTTCGATGTCTGGAACAAGCGCAAGGTCGGGTCGTAACCCATCAGCTGTCCCTCAAGGATCTAGCCTTATGGAGCCGCATATGACCACGAGCAGACGCACGGTGATCACGGCGGCGGCGGCCGGACTGGCGGCCTCGGCCGTCACGACCGGCGCCGCCCACGCAGCCGGCGGAGGGAACTCCGCGGGCAAGGGAGGCGCGGTGAAGGAGCATTTCGGCACGCTCGCGGACGGCACCGAGGTCGACCGCTGGACGATCGAGAACGGCCGCACCCGGCTGCGCGTGCTCAGCTACGGCGGCATCGTCCAGGCCCTGGAGATCCCCGACCGCCACGGCCGCCGCGCCAATGTGTCGCTCGGCTTCGACGACCTGGACTCCTATGTGGCGGACAGCCCGTACTTCGGCGCCCTCATCGGCCGCTACGGCAACCGCATCGCCCGCGGCACCTTCACGCTGGACGGCAAGAAGTACCAGCTGCCGATCAACGACGGGCCGAACAGCCTGCACGGCGGCGACAAGGGCTTCGACAAGCACGTCTGGTCCGTGGAGCCGTTCCGCAAGGGCGCGGACGTGGGGCTCACCCTCCGCCGGGTGAGCCCCGACGGCGAGATGGGCTACCCCGGCACGCTCACCGTGCGCGTGGACTACACGCTCACCGCGGCGGGCGACTTCCGCATCGACTACGAGGCCACGACCGACAAGGCGACGGTCGTCAACCTCACCAACCACACGTACTACAACCTGGCCGGGGAGGGCGGCGGCTCCATCTACGACCACCGTCTGGAGATCGCCGCCAGCCGCTACACCCCGGTCGACAAGACCCTCATCCCCACCGGCGAGCTCGCCAAGGTGGCCGGGACCCCGTTCGACTTCCGCCGCGCCAAGGAGATCGGCCGGGACATCCGGGAGGCGCACCAGCAGGTGCTCTACGGGCAGGGAATCGACCACAACTTCGTGCTGGACAAGGGCATCACCAGCCGTCCGGAGCACTTCCTGACGGTGACCGAGCCGGAGTCCGGCCGGGTGATGCGGATCGCCACGACCGAGCCCGGTGTGCAGTTCTACACCGGCAACTTCCTGACCGGCACGTTCGCGGGCACCTCGGGGCGGGTCTACCGGCAGGGCGACGCCTTCGCCCTGGAGACCCAGCACTTCCCGGACTCGCCGAACCAGCCGTCGTTCCCCTCGACGGTGCTGCGTCCGGGGCAGACGTACCGGTCGACGACGGTGCACTCGTTCTCGACCCGCTGACCTCCGCTCTCCTCCTCCCGCCCCGCATCCGTGCGGGGCGGGAGGTTCGTCGTTTCCGCCCGCCGCCTTCCGCCGCCCTTCCGAGAGGACTTCGCATGAGACCGATACGCACCTTGGTCGCCGTGGCCGCCGTCTCCCTGGCCCTCGCCACCCCCGCCGTGGCCGCACCGGACACCACTGCCGCCCCCACCATCGAGGAGCAGCGGCTCGACAAGGCCGCGCCCCAGGAGATCCTGCGCCGCAGCGGGTTCGACGACGTGGCACCGGACTTCGCCCGCGCCCTGGCGGGTACGCACTCGGCCGCCGAGGCCGAGCGGGTGATCGCCCGCGAAGGCGGGCAGCTGTGGAAGCGTGCCGTGGACCGCGTACAGGGCCGGGGGCCCGCGGGCGGGGACCTCAGCCGGGACGACGACCGGCCGCTGTACTGGGCGCGGCTCGGGATGACCCGCGCGCTCGGCCAGTGGCAGCCGGGCTTCCCGCTCACCGACGCCCGCCGCGCCGCGCTCCTGGACACGCTGGAGCGCACCTCACGGGGACAGGACTCGCTCGACCTCCCGGCCGATAAGGCTGGTACGAACATCAAGCGCATCGTGGTCACCGGCTTCGACCCGTTCCAGCTGGACGCCGATGTCCGCCGCTCCAACCCCTCCGGCGCGGCGGCGCTCGCGCTGGACGGGACGACGATCCGTACGGACAGCGGCCCGGCCCGCGTCGAGACGGCCGTCTTCCCGGTCCGCTGGGCGGACTTCGCGGACGGCACGGTCGAGCGGACGCTGCTGCCCGCCTTCCGGTCGGGCCCGCGCCGGGTGGACGCGTTTATGACGGTGAGCCAGGGCCGGGTGGGCCGGTTCGACGTCGAGCGCACCAACGGCGCCTGGCGGGGCGGCTATCCGGACAACGCGAACGTCTCCCGTACCGAGACCGTGCCCATCCCGGCCGGTGTGCCGACCCCGCACCCGCAGCCGCAGTGGACGACCACGACCCTCCCCTACGAGCGGATCGTCGCGGCGAACACCGGCCCGGTCCCCGTCTACGACCACACCGAGGTCACCGAGATCCCGGCGGGCGGCACCACCCCCGTGGTCCGCCCGGACGGCCCGACCCCCGGCTCGACGGCCCGCGCGGGCGGTGGCGGCGACTACCTCTCCAACGAGATCGCCTACCGCGCCACCCTGCTGCGCGACGCGCTCGGCCTGAAGGCCCCGGGCGGCCATCTCCACACCCCGGTCCTCCAGTTCGGCCCGGGCAACACCGACCCCGCCACGGGCCAGGTCACCGACCCGGACTTCGTCCACAACCGCGAGGCCATCACCGCCCAGGTCCGCTCGATCCTCACCGTGGTCGCGGCCACGACCCGTTGACGCCCCGGGCCTCACGCTCAGCGAGCAGCAGAGCCAAGGGCCCGGCCGGAAGCAGAAAGCGGCCCTGCGCGACCGCGTCGCCCATCGACCACCACGAAAGCTTGAAGCCCCGTTCGGTAGGGGTGAGTTCCTGAGGCCCGACGGTCAGCCGTCGGGCCTCGAAAAGATGCACGCGAGCCGTGGAGCCAAGGGTCATCGCGTACGACCCCAGCGAACGCCACGTCTCGGCCGTGACCCCCGCCTCCTCCCGCAGCTCCCGCCGCGCACACTCTTCCGCCGTTTCCCCCGCCTCCCTGCGCCCGCCGGGCAGGAACAGGTACTCACCGCCATGGCGGGGGAACTCCGCGTTCAACACGGCCACCAGCCCATCGACGTCGCAGGCCACCACGACGGAGGCGTCGCGGACCAGCCCATGGCCCTGCATGTCGTCGCTCATGGTCGCTCGCGGGTCCGCCGCTACGACCCGCCGTTGGCGCCGTTGAAGGCGCCCGCCTCGCCCGCCGCCGTTTCGCCGCGCGGGGGCGCGGGCTCCTCGTCCTCGCCCGTGAGGTCGCGTACGAGCAGTGTCGCGCCCGCGACCGCGCCCGGCATCAGGAAGACGGCCACCAGCGGGATCAGGAAGAGGACGGACAGCGGGACGCCGTAGCCGAGGGAGAGCAGGCGGCGGGAGCGGAGCAGGCGGCGGCGCTCCTTCAGGAGGATGCCGCGGCGCAGCAGGGCGATCGACGTCAGCTCCTCGGTGAGGAAGAAGGCGGTCACGCAGAAGGCCAGGACGGGGATCACGGTCTGGCCGACCCCGGGGATGAAGCCGAGCGCGAAGAACAGCACGCTCCAGAGGGTGACGCGGATGAGCAGCGCGATGGCCTCGCGCAGGCCGATCCACAGCTCCGCCCAGGTGGACAGCCCGGACTCGGGCACCGCGCCGCCCTCGGAGCGGTCGACCGCCTCGGAGAGCGACTCGTAGAAGGGCTGGCCGACCAGCAGCGTCACCGCCGTGAACGTGATGATGGCGAGGAAGAGACAGGTGGCGGCGAAGAGGATCGAGAGCGCGCCGCGGAAGACGGCGAGCCAGGGTGAGGACCAGTCGTCGGCGAAGGGCGTGGCCCATGCGATGACGTCATCGGTCCAGAAGAAGAGGGCGACGAGGGCCGCCGCGTAGCCGACGAGGGTGATCAGGGCGGGAATCATCCCGAACCCCCACCATCTCCCGTGCCGGGCCGCCCAGCGTTGCCCCTTCATCAGATAACCGAAGCCATTCACAAGATCACGCATGGGCCGAAGCCTACTGGCCTAGCGTGGCGCGATATGAACGCCGGGTTTATCGCATCTGCCAGGTGAAGTCGACGGTGTGCGGATAGTGGTCGGACAGCGGTTTGCCGTCGGCGTCGAGGAAGGCCGT
Organism: Streptomyces sp. NEAU-174; assembly: GCF_052665095.1. Classification (NCBI taxonomy): domain Bacteria; kingdom Bacillati; phylum Actinomycetota; class Actinomycetes; order Kitasatosporales; family Streptomycetaceae; genus Streptomyces; species Streptomyces sp. NEAU-174. The sequence continues at coordinate 187,042 of NZ_JBQTCE010000019.1, forward strand.
GTGCGCGTTGTGGTAGCGGGTGGCGGCGAGGGAGAGCCCGGGGCCGGAGCGGTAGAGGACCTTGTCCACGACCTCGCAGGTGTCGGTGACGTGGTCCGGGTCGCAGACGAGGGCGTCGGATCCGGCGGGCGGGGCCGAGCCGCCGCGCACCAGGTCCACCCAGGCGTCGGTGAGGCCGTTGCGGGTGGCGAGGTCGCGGATGTTGTCGGCGGTGCGGGTGTAGCGGGTGTTGGTGTCGCCCATGACGAGCACCGCGTTGTCGGCGGAGTGGGCGGCGATGTAGTCGGAGAGCTGGGTGATGTTGGCGCGGCGGGCGGCCAGGTCGGCGTCCGTCGTCCCCGCGTTGGGGTGCAGGTTGTACAGGTCGAGGTAGGCGCCCTCGGCCAGCCGCACCCGGGCGAAGGTGAAGCCCTTCGGGGTGAGGCAGTCGGTGCCGTTGCACCGCTTCCACTTCACCCGCTGGAAGCCGTCGTACGGCAGGGCGGAGAGGGTGTTCAGACCGTCGCCGAAGACGGCGGGCCCACTGGTGGGGGTGCGGTACGGGTGGTCGTCACCGGCGTAGAGCGCGGCGTGGTAGTTGAAGTCCTCCTGGACGTTGACGATGTCGTACGCGCCGAGCCGGGGGGAGATCAGCGGGGTGTTCTTGGCGGGGTGGCTGGACGACAGGCCCTCGGGGAGCCCCGCCACGTTGTAGGTCAGGACGTTGAACGTGCCCGTCCCGGTATCCGCGACAGCGGGCATGGCGCCCGTGGTGATCGCGGTCGCGCACAGGGTGAGCGCCGCCGCGGCGGCGACGGCTAAGCGTCCGATGAGTCTCAAGGAGGTGTCCTCTCGGCTGATGAACCGCTGACGATGGGCTGTTGGGCCCGCGGTGTTCGGCTGGTGTTCAACCGCGTTGCCTACCTTCGCGCCTATGGCCCCCGGACATCACCACCCTCACGATGAACTCGCGGTGCACAGCCTTCCCCCGGCCCTCGACCTGTCCGTACGGGACGAGGAGCTGACCCCCGACCAGCTCTCCCGGCGCTCGATGCTGCGCCGCGCGGGGCTGCTGGGCGCGGGGCTCGGCGCCGTGACCGTGCTGGACGGCGGCACCGCGCAAGCCGTCGCGGCGAACGGCGCGGCGACGCCCGGCTCCCAGCACGGCGGAGGCTATCTCTGGCTGGCCGGGGACCACCACATCCACACCCAGTACAGCAACGACGGCAAGTACCGGGTCATCGACCAGGTGCGGCAGGGCGCCCGGCACGGCCTGGACTGGATGGTGATCACCGACCACGGGAACGTCACCCACGCCCGGATCGGGGTCGAGAAGGTCAACCCCGACATCCGCGAGGCGCGCGAGACCCACCGGGACGCGCTGGTCTTCCAGGGGCTGGAGTGGAACATCCCCGGCGCCGAGCACGGCACGGTCTTCGTCCACCCCGGCCGTGACGAGGTGGCGGTGCTCAAGGAGTTCGAGAACTCCTTCGACGGGTCGGTGAAGAACGCCGGGGACTCCACCCCGCGGAACGAGGCGCTGGCCATCGCCGGTCTTGACTTCCTCTCCGACGCGGTGCGCCGGCGGCGCGTCAGGGCCGCGCTGATGCTCGCCAACCACCCGGCCCGCAAGGGCCTGGACTCCCCGCACGAGATCCGGGGCTGGCGGGACGCCCAGCCGCATATCGCCGTGGGCATGGAGGGCGCGCCGGGCCACCAGGCCGCCGGGATCCCGGCCGCCGCGCACGGCCCGGGCGGTGCGCGCGGGCTGTACGAGAACGCCCCCGGGCCGCAGTCCTTCGCCGCCTACCCGGCCGAGTCGTACCGCACCTGGGGCGGCTTCGACTGGATGACGGCCACGGTGGGCGGGCTGTGGGACAGCCTGCTCAGCGAGGGCAAGCCGTGGTGGATCACCGCCAACTCCGACTCCCACAACGTCTACGCCGACACCGCGGCGCGCGGCCCCGGCAGCGACTACGAGACCAACGGGCGGCAGAACGACCCGGTGTACGGGGGCGGGCTCGACCTGGCGGAGAACGACTACTGGCCGGGCCAGTACAGCCGCACCCATGTGGGCGCCGAGGACTTCTCGTACGCCGCCGTCATGGACGGCATCCGGGCGGGCCGGGTGTGGGTGGACCACGGCGGGCTGATCAGCGGCCTGGACGCGCGGCTCAGCGGTGGCGGAAGCGGTGGAAGTGGCGGCCGGGGGCGTGCGGTCACCCTCGGCGGCACCCTGCACGTGGAGCGCGGCACCCGAGTACGGCTCGACGTGGACATCGCCCTGGCGAACGGCCCCAACTGGGCCGGATTCGTGCCCAAGTTGGCGCGGGTGGACGTCATCCAGGGCGAGGTCACGGGCGTGGCCGACGACCGTGACACCTTCGCGGCGCCGCGCACCCGAGTGGTGAAGTCGTACCAGATCGGCGGCGCGACGGACACGCACACGGTCCGGCTCTCCTACGACCTCGGCCCGGTGGACCGACCGCTGTACGTACGGCTGCGGGGCACGGACGGCAACCGGGTGGCGGTGGGCGCGCGGGGCGCGGCGGTGGATCCGCACGGCCCGGCCATGGATGTGCCGGGCGATGCGGACCCGTGGCGCGATCTGTGGTTCTACGCCAACCCCATGTGGGTGCTGCCCTCCTGACGACCGCCGGGGGCCGGTGCCGGCGCGTTTCAGAGCTTGCCCGTCCCCGCCTGGGCGGTGACGGTGGCCACGACGGTGGACGCCGGTTCCGCCGTGTACGCGTACGGCGGGGTGGTGAAGCTGCCCGTCCGGGAGATCTCGGTGGCCGCGCCGCCCAGGTCGTTGCCGCGCAGCACCGCATAGCCGTCGACATCGCTGTCCCGGCTGGTGGTGACGGCCACCTCGGTGTCGCGGAAGACGTTGTTCTCGACCAGCGTCTGCGCGCCCATCCGGGAGTGCACACCGGTTTCCGCGCCCTGGACGTAGTTGTCGTAGAAGTGGGCGGTGCCGAAGCGCAGGCTGGGGATGCGGGAGTACACGTTCGTGAACCAGTTGTGGTGGTACGTCACCTTGAGGTGGCCGGTGTCCTCGCTCGCGTTGTTGTCGCTGTGGCCGACCAGGCTGCCCTTGAAGTGGTCGGCGAACTTGTTCCAGGAGACGGTGATGTCGTCCGAGCCGTGGTTGATGTCCAGCAGACCGTCGTAGTAGTCCTTGTCGTGGTCGCGGTCGGCCGAGAAGGTGTTGTGGTCGATCCACACCTTGGTGGACTTCTGCACGGTGATGCCGTCGGACGGCTTCCGGGGCTTGCTGATGGCGAGGTTGCGGACGATGACGTTCGTCGACTCCTTCAGCCGCAGTCCGCCGCCGGTGAAGCCGGAGCCCGAACCCACGCCCAGCACGGTGGTGTTGGAGCCGATGTCCACCTGGCCGGTGAGGGAGATCAGCCCGGAGACCTTGACCACTTTGGCCTTGTCGCCGGTGACGGCGGCCTTGAAGGCGTCCAGGGAGGTCACAGTGGTGGCGGTGGCGTTCCCGCCGCCCGTGGTGCCGGCGCCGAAGCCGATGGGGGTGGTCTCGGCGGTGATGTGCGCGGCTTCGGAGCGCGTGGTGTCGGGACGTGTGCTTTCGGAGCGTGCGGAGTCGGCCGAGTCCGCGCCATGGGCGGAGACCGTGGAGAGGCCGCCGAGGGCGAGCGCCGCGGTGACGCCCGCGGCGACCGCGGTCAGCCGGCGCCGGTCGCGGGCGGTGACGCGGGTGACGTCAATGACATCGTCGTCGTCCGTGGTGTCGAGGTCGTGCGTCGAGCGCATGGGGGGAGTCCTCTCATTCGGAGGATCTCCACACGGGAGGGGTAATCGCTTGCGGGATGAGCGAGGGTGAGCGGCAAGCACGCTGATCACAAAGGCCGGTGGAGATCGCCAAAGGTTGCGGCTCTGACGGTGCGGGCCCTGGCGCCGGGCGATGTGGTCAGGATCGCCCCGGCGGACAGCGACCATCCCGGAAGACGCTAGTAAGCGCTTGTGGAGCTGTCAACACCCGTATGACGTAGGGGAGTTGGCCTTATCGGGAGTTGACGCGCGGGAACTTTGCCGAACCCACAGGCGTCCCACAGAAACCGCCTCTATCTTTTCGTGCTCATGACAGACTTATCCTCCGCCCCCATGGGGCGCCGAAGAGTACTGCTCGCCGGAAGCGCCGCCGCGGCGGCCATCGGGATCGGCGCGGGCACGGCCGTCACCCGCCCGGAGTCGGCCGCGGCGGCCGATACGGCCACCGGCACCCGCGACACCGCCGCCATCTGCACGCTCACCAAGGAGCTCACCGAGGGCCCGTACTACCTCGATCACGCCCTCGTACGAGCGAACGTCGCCGAGGACAAGAAGGGAGTCCCGCTCGAGCTCGTCCTCACCGTCGTGGACACCGCCACCTGCGCGCCCATCGACAAGGCGCTGGTGGAGATCTGGTACTGCGACGCGCTCGGCGAGTACTCCGGCTTCGTCGGCAACAACGGCCACCAGGAACCGGACAACGGCAGGTTCCTGCGCGGCGGCGTGCTGACCGGCACCGACGGGGTGGCCAAGCTGACCGGGATCTACCCCGGCTGGTACCGGGGCCGCTGCATCCACGTCCACCTCAAGGTGCACACGGGCGTCACGCTCACCCCGGACGGCTCCTTCACCGGCGGCAACGAGATCCACACCGGTCAGCTCTTCTTCGACGAGAAGATCACCGAGGCGGTGGCCAGGCTCTCCCCGTACTCCACCAACACCGTCCCCCGCACCCCCCTGTCCGCCGACGGCATCTACGGCAACGGCGGCACCGCCGCCGGGCTGCTCGCCGTGACGGCGCTGGGCAGCACGCCGTCCGCCGGCTACCGCGGCACGCTCACGGTCGGCGTCGACCCGGACGCCTGACCGGCCGCCGCACCCCGTCCCCCGTTCCGTCCACGCCCCGCCCGGCACCCCGGGCGGGGCCTTCCCGTCCGGGATGCTCAGGCCAGGCGGATGACGTTCCAGGACATCGGCTCCAGCGTCGTGCGCAGGGCGCCGTCCATGAGCTCCGTGCCCTCGCCGGGGTGCGGGGTGACGCGCTCGGGGTCGGTGAGGGTGTTACGGGCCTCGGGGTCGGCGTCGGCGAGGACGGTGTGCTCGACCACGCGGCTCACGGGGAGGGCGGGCAGGGCGATCTCCAGCGGAAGCGGCCGGTGCTGGTCGCGGTTGACCGCGAAGACCGTCACCGCGCCGGTGGACTCGTCGAGGACGGCGGTGGCGTGCAGCAGCGGCACCTCGCCGTAGCCGGCGGTCTCGTACGTCGGGCTGTCCACCTCGACCCGGAGCACCCGCCCGCGCCCGTGCGCCGACGCCTGCGCGAAGGGGTAGAAGGTGGTCTGCCGCCAGGCGGGGCCGCCCGGTTCCGTCATGATCGGGGCGATGACGTTGACCAGCTGGGCGAGGCAGGCGACGGTGACGCGGTCGGCGTGGCGGAGCAGGGCGATGAGCAGCGAGCCGACCACGACGGCGTCGGTGACGGAGTAGTGGTCCTCCAGGAGGCGCGGGGCCTCCTCCCAGTTGAGCGGTTCGGCGTTGTGGTAGTGGGTCTGGTACCAGACGTTCCACTCGTCGAAGGAGAGGTTGATCTTCTTCTTCGACTTCAGCCGGGCGCCGATGTGATCGCAGGTGGCGACGACGTTCTCGATGAAGGACTCCATGTCCACGGCCGAGGCGAGGAAGGAGTCGCGGTCGCCGTCGCGCTCCTCGTAGTAGGCGTGCAGGGAGATGTGGTCCACCAGGTCGTAGCTCTCCTGGAGGACCGTCGCCTCCCAGGTGGCGAACGTCGGCATCGACTGGTTGGAGCTGCCGCACGCCACCAGCTCCACGTCCGGATCGATCTGCCGCATCGCGCGGGCGGTCTCGGCGGCGAGCCGTCCGTACTCCTCGGCCGTCTTGTGGCCGGTCTGCCAGGGGCCGTCCATCTCATTGCCCAGACACCACAGCCGGATGCCGTACGGATCCTTGTCGCCGTGGCCGATCCGGAGGTCGGCGAGGGCGGTGCCGGAGGGGTGGTTGGCGTACTCCTGGAGCTCGAGCGCCTCGGCGACGCCGCGGGTGCCGAGGTTGAGCGCCATCATGGGCTCGCCGTCGACCTTGCGGACGAAGTCGATGTACTCGGAGAGCCCGAACCGGTTGGTCTCGGTGGACCGCCAAGCCAGATCGAGCCGGCGCGGCCGCTCCTCGACCGGCCCGACGCCGTCCTCCCACTTGTAGCCGGAGACGAAGTTGCCCCCCGGATACCGGATGACGGTGACACCCAACTCCCGGATCAGCGCGAGGACATCGGTGCGCAGCCCGGCCTCGTCGGCGGCCGGGTGGCCGGGCTCATGGATGCCGGTGTAGACGCAGCGTCCGAGGTGTTCGACGAACGAGCCGAAGAGGCGGGGGTTGACGTCGCCGACGGTGAAGGCGGGGTCGAGGGTGAACCGGGCGGAATCGGTCTGCGGCATGACGGCCCATCTCTTCGGGTGTCGCGGCTGCGCGTGTACGGGAGCACGCAAGCTGCCGCGGCTATTCGACATATCGACCAGCGCTCGTTTCTTCGAACGCGACCGTAAGATCTCGCCACAGCGTGCGTCAATGCCATCGGAGGCGCTGGGCCAGTCGGATCTCCGTGCGCGCGCGGCCGGTGTGGTGCTCAGCGGGTGTGGTGCTCAACCGGTGCGGCGCTCAGCGGGTGTGGCGCCTAAGCGCTCCGCGGGAAGTGCCCTGACCTGTCGTCGATCGTCCGCGGCGCCGTCGTGGCTGGTCGCCCACGCGGCGGAGCCGCATATCGACACAGCCGCGGCGGAGCCGCACATCGGCACAGCCCCGCGCCCCTTCGGGGCGCACCCGAACCGCACCGGACTTCAACGAGGCCGCTTAGGAGCTGTCCGGGCGATCACGCGTCCCGCTAGGGTGACCCGGTGGAGGGACTTGATGAGTGCTGTGGAGATGAGTCGCGTGGAGGCGGTCGCGCTCGTGCAGCGGATCATGCAAGCGGACTACGCCTCGGACGACGAGGTGGACGGCTGGCTGGATCGGCTCGACAGAGCGCTGGCATGCCCGTCCGGTCATGTCAGCGGCTTGATCTTCTGGCCACGGGAGCCGGAGCTTTCTGCTGATGAAGTAGTCGATCAGGCCCTGGCGTATCGGCCGATCGCTTTGTGAGGTCGCTGGTCAACTCCGAAGCCAGATAAGCAGAGCCGCGCTGGTTGTAGTGCCGAGGAAGACGTAGCCGCGCTTGTCATAGCGGGTGGCCACGGCTCGGTACTGCTTCAGTCTGTTGATCGCTCGTTCGACGGTGTTGCGCTTCTTGTAGCGCTCTTCGTCGAAACCGGGTGGCCGTCCGCCATGTGAGCCTTTGCCCAGGCGGGCGGACCGGCTGTCGGTCTTCTCCGGGATCGTGTGCCGGATGCCTCGGCGCCGCAGGTATGCGCGGCACGGGCCGTTGCTGTATCCCTTGTCGGCCGCAATGCTGTCGGGCTTCGTGCGGGGCCGGCCCGGACCGACCCGCGGAACGCGGATCTTTGCCAGCACCGTCTGGAACTGGGTGCAGTCCGCCCGTTGCCCCGGCGTGATGAACAGGGACAATGGACGGCACCGGCCGTCGGCGCTCAGGTGGAGTTTGCTGGTGAACCCGCCCCGCGAGCGGCCCAGTCCCTCACCTCCTGCACCACCTCCGCCAGCCGGGCGAGCAGGCTCTGCCACGGCGTTTCGCCCTGGTGTTCTGCCGTCTCGGCCCCCTTTGATGCAAGTGTCGGCGGCGGTTCGGTCCGGGCACCGGCCGCGTGCTGGTGGGCCCGCACGATGGTGGAGTCCACCGAAATGTCCCAGTCGATCTCGCCCGCGGCATCGGCAGCGGCCTGGACCTGTTGCAGCAGGCGCTCCCACGTGCCGTCGGCCGACCACAGCCGGTGGCGTTCATAGACGGTCTTCCACGGCCCGAAACGCTCGGGAAGATCCCGCCAGTGCACCCCGGTCCGCACCCGGTGCAGAATCCCGTCGATCACCTGCCGGTGATCCCGCCACCGGCCACAACGCCTATTGCTCACCGGCAGGAACGGCCGCAACCGTTCCCACTCCGCATCCGTCAGATCACCCCGCCCCATGCACACAACAACGACTCAGGCACAGGGCAGTCACATGATCGCCCGGACAGCTCCTA
>NZ_JBQTCE010000020.1:0-163941 GCF_052665095.1 Streptomyces sp. NEAU-174
CACCCGTTCGCCACTAATCCCCGGCCGAAACCGGTTCATCGTTCGACTTGCATGTGTTAAGCACGCCGCCAGCGTTCGTCCTGAGCCAGGATCAAACTCTCCGTGAATGCCTCCGGGATATCCCGGTAAACACTGCACGAGAGCGGAACCACCAGCGGAATAACCCAGTGGTTCACAGCGTCCTCGCTGTGTTTTTCTTCAAAGGAACCTCGTCCACGAGTGGACGGGGTATCAACATATCTGGCGTTGACTTTTGGCACGCTGTTGAGTTCTCAAGGAACGGACGCTTCCTTCGAAACCGTTTCACCGGCTTCTCCGGGCGCTTCCCTTCGGTGTTTCCAACCTTACCAGACCCGATTTCCGGTTCGTTTCCGATCCGAATTCCGTTTCCGGCCCCCTGCTGGAGCGGGGTCTTTCGCGCCTTCCGGCGTGTCCACTACTTTAGCGAATTTCCCTCTCGACTCCTAATCGGAGCCCCGGGTCTTGAATTCGCGCAGCGAAACAGGACCCTGTTGGGGATTCGTCGTAGTGGTTGGCCGCTCCGGGGCCGCGGTGTCTCGATCCTGGGATCTGGCGACAGCGCTGCCCGTCTCAAGCGGCTCGGGCTACGTTAGGCGCCCTGCCCAGCGGAGTCAAGTTCCGACCTGACGGCGCGTCGAATTCCGGCGACGCGGGGTGTGGGCCCGGTAAGGGCTCACCGAGGGGTCACCGTCGATCCAGAAGCGCCAGGGGTGGGTCGCGCCCTCGCCTCCCACACCGGTGCGCGGGCCGCTCAGCACCTGCTCGGGCCGGGCGGGGTGGCCGCTGAGTATGGAGAGCGGGGCGTCGGGGCCTCCGCACACATCGCTGCCGTCCAGCCTGCGGTCCACGCCCAGGGCCGTGGCCAGCCGGGCCGGGCCCTTGGCCAGCTCATGGTCGCTGCGCGCCTTCGGCCTGCGCTGATGGGCCCACTCATGGCCGTCCAGCACCTCGCCCGCGCGCAGCAGCACCCCGCTGGCGTGGCCCTCCGGTCCGCAGACCAGGTTGAGGCAGTGCCACATGCCATAGGTGAAGTAGACATACGCATGGCCAGGGGGGCCGAACATCACGGCGTTGCGCTCGGTGCGGCCACGGTAGGCGTGCGAGCCGGGGTCCGCCGGGCCCGCGTATGCCTCGACCTCGGTCAGGCGCAATTCGATCGGTCCGTCCGGGGTACGCCGGACCAGGACGCGGCCCAGGAGGTCGGGCGCGACCTCGAGGACGGGCCGGTCGAAGAAGGCGCGGTCAAGGGGGGTGCGGTCAGGTCCTGCTGTCACGCAGCCCGAGCGTAGTGGAACAGATATGAACCGGTGGTTGGAGGCGGCACCGGTCCGCTGGAAGGGTATGAGCCGCGGAACCGCCCACGGCTGTTTCGCGTTTCTAGGTGTCAACAGTGATCGAATGCGATCGAGTCAAGACGCAGTCGCGTCCTTGAGAGGGAGAACATGGGCTTCAAGAAGCTGCTCGCGAGTATGGGTGCCGGTGGCGCTTCGGTGGAGACGGTGTTGACCGAGGAGAACGTCGTCCCGGGCGGCATTGTGCAGGGCGAGGTCCGGATCCAGGGCGGCTCGGTCGCGCAGCAGATCGAGGGGCTCTCGGTCGGCCTGCAAGCGCGGGTCGAGGTGGAGGGCAACGACCAGGAGTACAAGCAGGACGTGGAGTTCACCCGGCAGCAGCTGGGCGGCGCGTTCGAGGTGCAGCCGGGCGCGGTGCACGCGGTGCAGTTCGGCCTGGAGATCCCGTGGGAGACCCCGATTACCATGTTCATGGGCCGCCATCTGTCCGGTATGAACGTGGGGGTGACCACCGAGCTGGCGATCGCGCGCGCGGTGGACTCGGGCGACCTGGACCCGGTCAATGTGCATCCGCTCCCCGCCCAGCAGGCGATCCTGGACGCCTTCGGCGCCCTCGGCTTCCGGTTCAAGAGCGCCGACCTGGAGCGGGGGCACATCCGTGGCACCCGTCAGCGGCTGCCCTTCTACCAGGAGATCGAGTTCTACGCGCCGGAGCAGTACCGGGGCCTGAACCAGGTGGAGTTGTCCTTCGTCGCGGACGACCGCGAGATGGACGTGGTGCTGGAGATGGACAAGAAGCCGGGGCTGTTCTCCGAGGGCAGTGACACCTACCGGTCGTTCACGATGAACCTGACCACCTTCCAGGACACCGACTGGGCCGCCTATCTGAACGAGTGGCTCGCCCAGGTCGGCGGCAAGCGCAACTGGTTCTGAGGTTCCCCCTCCCCGGGCCGGACTTCCACGGACCGGACTTCCGCGCGGGGCGTGCACCGAGGGCGACTCGGTGCACGCCCCGCGTGCGTGTGTCAGGGGCCGTCCTCGTACCGTCAGGGGCCGTCGTCGTAGCGCACCACCAGGGGCCGTCCCCGCGCCGCCCAGTACGCCTCCGCGTCGGCCAGGATGTCGGCCGCGATCGCGGCGGCGTCGGGGTCCGCGTCGCGGAAGGCCGGCCAGCCCTGGATGTCCAGCAGACAGCCGCTGGGCTCGCCGCCCTCGGCCCACCAGGACAGATCGGTGACGCAGTCGGCGAGGGCATCCCAATTCCTCCCGTACCAGTCGGGAAAGCGCAGGTCCCGGGCGCAGCGGGCGAGGAAGCCGTCCTTGTCCGTCACGCCGTCGAGGCGCAGGTGGAGGGCGAGGGTGGGGCCGGTCATGGGCGACATGGTGCCAGCCCGCCGGGTACCGGTCTCGTTAGGCTGGCCGCGGAGATGATCCACTGCGACTTCGAGGAGGTTCTCGACGTGTCCGAGCAGAACCGGGCCCCGCTCCCCCATGACTTCCATCCGCCGGTGCCGTCGTTCACGGTGGTGAGCGACGATGTGGCACCGGGTGGCACGCTCAAGTCCGCCCAGGTGCAGGCGGAGGGGAACGCCTCTCCGCAGCTGCGCTGGGAGGGTTTCCCGGAGGGGACGAAGAGCTTCGCCGTCACCTGCTTCGACCCGGACGCCCCGACGGGCAGCGGGTTCTGGCACTGGGTGGTGTTCGACATCCCGGCCACGGTCACCGAGCTTCCGGCGGGTGCGGGCAGCGGTGGCTTCACGGGCCTGCCCGAGGGTGCCGTACAGGCGCGCAACGACTACGGGACCCGTGACTTCGGCGGGGCCGCGCCGCCGCCCGGGGACGGTCCGCACCGCTATGTGTTCACCGTCTACGCGGTGGACAGCGAGAAGCTGGGCCCGGATGCGGACGCCTCGCCCGCGGTGGTCGGCTTCAATCTGCGGTTCCACACGCTGGGGCGGGCCCAGTTGATCGGGGAGTACGAGGTGCCGGCCGCGGGCTGACGCGGCGAAATTGCGTTGTTCTCGGCCAGGCTCCCGGCCAGAGTTGATCCCGGTCCCGCCGATCTCCGGCACGGGACCGGGACACCGGGATGCGGGGGTGGTCGGGATGCGCGAGACGCTGGTTCTGAACGCGAGCTTCGAGCCGCTGGCGACGGTCACGCTGCGGCGCGCCGTGGTGCTGGTCCTCCAGGACAAGGCCGTCGTCGAACACGCCCACCCGGGGCTGCGGGTGCGGGCCGCCGATGTCGATCTGCCGCTGCCGCGGGTGATCCGGCTCTGCCGTTACGTACGGGTGCCGTTCCGAAGACGTGCCCCGTGGTCGCGGCGCGGGGTGCTGGTCCGGGACCAGCACCGGTGCGCGTACTGCGGCCGCCGGGCGACGACCGTGGACCATGTGGTGCCGCGGTCGCGCGGGGGTGGGGACACCTGGCTGAATACGGTGGCCTCGTGCGCCGAGGACAACCACCGTAAGGCGGACCGGACTCCGGAGCAGGCGGGGATGCGGCTGCTCAAGGCGCCGTTCGAGCCGACGCCTTCGGATGCGCTGCTGCTGGCGCTGGGGACGGCGGAGCGGGACGGTCTGCCGGAGTGGCTGGCGCTGCCCGCCTGAGTCCCATCCCCTGACGAAAGCCGCCGAGGGGCCGCCCCGCCGCCGTCCGTTCAGTCGATCGTGGGCTGTTCGCGGCGCGGGGCGGGCTCCTTACCGGTGCCACCGGGGGTGCCGCCACCGTTTCCGCCGCCGGTCAACGGGCCGAAGTTGCCCATGGCCCCGCCGAGGCCCTTGAGGGCGTCGCCGATCTCGCTGGGCACGATCCAGAGCTTGTTGGCGTCGCCCTCGGCGATCTTCGGCAGCATCTGGAGGTACTGGTACGAGAGCAGCTTCTGGTCCGGGTCTCCGGCGTGGATGGACTCGAAGACCGTACGGATCGCCTGGGCCTCGCCCTCGGCGCGCAGCGCGGCGGCCTTGGACTCACCCTCGGCCCGCAGGATCGCGGACTGCTTCTCACCCTCGGCGCGCAGGATCTCGGACTGCCGGACACCTTCGGCCTGGAGGATCGCGGCGCGCTTGTCACGGTCGGCGCGCATCTGCTTCTCCATCGAGTCCTGGATGGAGGTGGGCGGCTCGATGGCCTTGAGCTCGACGCGGTTGACGCGGATGCCCCACTTGCCGGTGGCCTCGTCGAGGACGCCGCGCAGCGCCGCATTGATCTCCTCGCGGGAGGTCAGGGTGCGCTCGAGGTCCATGCCACCGATGATGTTCCGCAGGGTGGTGACGGTCAGCTGCTCGATCGCCTGGATGTAGCTGGCCACTTCGTAGGTGGCGGCACGGGCGTCGGTCACCTGGTAGTAGATGACGGTGTCGATGTTCACCACCAGGTTGTCCTGGGTGATCACCGGCTGCGGGGGGAAGGGCACGACCTGTTCACGGAGGTCGACGCGGTTGCGGATCGAGTCGATGAACGGGACGACGATGTTGAGGCCCGCGTTGAGGGTGCGTGTGTAGCGTCCGAAGCGCTCCACGATGGCGGCACTGGCCTGCGGGATGACCTGGATCGTCTTGATCAGTGCGATGAAGACCAGCACCACGAGGATGATCAGGACGATGATGATCGGTTCCACAGCGGCTCCCCGTGCCCTTCATGCGGCGATTCGGATGGTCGGGATGATCAAGTCTGGCGGTTCCCGAGGGTGGAGTCTGTCAGATCCATGGTCGACTCCGCAGCTCAACCGGGGCGCCCTGGGCTCTTGGTAGGACTCTCCCGGTACGGCGTCTACATGACGACGGCCGTCGCACCGTCGATCTCCACCACGTCGACCTGCTGCCCTGGTTCGTACGCCTGGCCGGGGTCGAGCGAGCGCGCGGACCACACCTCGCCCGCGAGCTTGATCCGGCCGCCTCCGCCGTCGTCGACGCGCTCGAGGACGACGGCCTGGCGGCCTTTCAGCGCCTCGATGCCACTGCGCAGCTCGGGCTGCTGACGGCGGCTGCGGACCGCCATCGGGCGCACGACGGCGACCAGTGCCACGGAGACGGCGCAGAAGACGACGACTTGAAGCACGATGCCGCCGCCGAGCGCGTCGGTGATGGCACCGGCCACGGCGCCGACCGCGACCATCCCGAATTCGGGCATCGCGGTCAGCACGAGCGGAATGCCCAGTCCTACGGCGGCGATCAGCCACCACACCCACGGATCCACATGGTCATGGTAGTTGTCCCAAGTCGCCGGGGACAGTGCGCGGATCACCCGCCGGTGGCACGGTGGGCGCAGGGGGCGGACTTCAGCTCAGCGGCAGGCCCTGGGCGGTCCAGCGGTCGCCGTTGCGCTCGACGACCAGCGGGAGTCCGAAGCAGCGGGAGAGGTTGCGGGAGGTCAGTTCGGTCTCGACCGGGCCCGCGGTGAGCACCTTCCCCTGGCGGATCATCAGAACATGGGTGAAGCCGGGGGGGATTTCCTCGACATGATGTGTCACCATGATCATCGACGGGGCGAGCGGGTCGCGGGCGAGCCGTCCGAGGCGGCGGACGAGGTCCTCGCGGCCACCGAGGTCGAGTCCGGCCGCGGGCTCGTCGAGGAGCAGCAGCTCGGGGTCGGTCATCATGGCGCGGGCGATGAGGGTGCGCTTGCGCTCGCCCTCGGAGAGGGTGCCGAACTTCCGGTCGAGGTACTCGGTCATGCCGAGGCGGTCGAGGAAGGCGCGGGCGCGGGTCTCGTCGACCGCGTCGTAGTCCTCCTGCCAGTGGGCCGTCATGCCGTACGCGGCGGTAAGGACGGTCTCGAGGACGGTCTGGCGGCGCGGCAGCTTCTCGGCCATGGCGATGCCCGCCATGCCGACGCGGGGGCGCAGCTCGAAGACGTCGACGCGGCCGAGCAGCTCGCCGAGGATCCGGGCGGTTCCGGAGCTCGGGAAGAGGTAGCTGGAGGCGAGGTTGAGGAGGGTGGTCTTGCCGGCGCCGTTGGGCCCGAGGATGACCCAGCGCTCCCCTTCCTTGATCGACCAGGAGACCTCGTCCACCAGAGCCCGCCCATCGCGGACCACCGATACGTCCAGCAGCTCCAGAACCTCGCTCATGAGCGCGTTGTCTCCCATTGCAGTCTCGAGTCGTGCGTGCGCCTGTGGGCGCAGCCCCCTGAGGAAAACCTACGCCACACGTTGTCGGTGGCAGTCCTTAGGCTGGTGCCATGCTCGATGAACCACGTTCAGGGCGCCTCGCAGCTTGGGGAAATGCCCTTCTCGCCGGACTTGTCTCCCCCGATGAGGCGGCGCATCGCATCGCGGGTGAGGACGCGTCGCACCGGGTGGCCGGGCTTCCGGGCGAGTCCGGGCAGGTGGGGCTCACCTTGGCGCTGGGGCGGCTGCGGGCGCTCGGGGCCAAGGGGCTGCGGGTGGCCCTTCCCATAGCGGGGCATCCCCTGGGGCTGAGCGGCCCGCCGGAGTTCAACGCCCACGCGCTCGAGGCGGGCGAGGCGGTGATCGCCACCGGGGCGGCGCTCGGCCTGGTGCCCGAGGTGTCGGCGGCCGGGCCCGAGGGCGATCAGCACATCGAGGTGGTGTGGCGGTGTCAGGCCGTGCGGGAGGCGCCGCCGGCCGATGTGCCGTCGCTGAGCGAGGCCGAGCGGGAGCTGGCGGAGGCGCTGCGGGAGGCCACGGAGGTGCTCTCGCGGCTGAACGTGGCGGGGTCGGGCCCGGTGGCCGAGGCGGCCCTGGAGGCATATCGGGCGCGGGCCGAGCGAGGGCGCGAGGTGCTGGCCCCGGGCTATCCGCCGCGCGCCATACGGGTGCTGGAGCTGGCGCAGCGGGTGGGTGCGCTGGTGGACATCGCGTATATGGCGGGCGGGGACGGCCGGGAGCACGGCGGGGCGGTGAGCGCGTCGGAGATCACGGCGCGGGCCGAGGCGCTGCGGCCGGTGGAGCGCACCTCGCGGCGGGCCCAGGTGGCGGCGTACAACGCGTATGTGGAGGAGCGGGAGCGGGGCGGTCTGTGACCACTGCGGGCCCGTGACCACCGCGGGTCTGTGACCACTGTCGGTCTCTGACCGCCGCCCGGTCTCTGACCGCTGCGCGCCTCTGACCACCGCAGGTCTGTGGCCGCCGCGCGGGGGTGTTACGGGCCCCCGAGGCCGACATGGGGCCGGCCCCGGAGGCGGGTGCCTCCGGGGCCGGCCGGTGGTGCGTCGGGATATCCGCCAAGGGGTCGGTCAGCGGCCGCAGGGGACGCCGTACGCCGGGTTCATGGCCCCGATGACCGAGATGGTGTTGCTGCAAAGGTTCACGGGCACGTGGATGGGCGCCTGAATGTTGTTGCCGGAGACGGTACCCGGGGAGGTCATCGCCCCACCGTTGGCCTGGGGGCCCTGGGCGGAGGCGACACCGGCACCGGCGACGGCGAGTCCGCCGGCCACGATCGTGAGGGCAGCGAACCTCTTGATGTTCTTCACTTCTCAAGACCCTTCATTCATCAACGCATCACCGCGGCGGTCCGCCGCGGTACGCCGTGAAGAACGGCCCGACCGATGGCGAGTTGCGCTGTTCGAGTGATCGCCACACGTTGGTGTGATTTCACGGAGAAACGCTGTTCAGGCTCCGATCCCGTGCCGTACTGTCCATAGGGCGGCCTGAGTGCGATCGGCGAGGTCCAATTTCATAAGAATGTTGGACACATGGGTTTTCACGGTCTTTTCGGACAACACCAGCGCACGGGCGATCTCCCGGTTGGACCGGCCATCCGCGATCAGCGCCAGCACCTCGCGTTCGCGCTCGGTGAGCGACCCGCCGCGCCCCTGGCCGCCGCCGTCCTCCTGGGAGAGCAGCGCGAGGGCCACCTCGGGCTGGAGCAGCACATGCCCGGAGTGGACGGACCGGATGGCGCGGGCCAGCGCCTCGGGGTCCACATCCTTGTAGACATAGCCCGCGGCGCCCGCGCGCAGGGCGGGGACCACGGTGCGCTTCTCGGTGAAGCTCGTCACCACCAGCACCCGGGCGGGGTTGTCGAGGTCGCGCAGGGTGCGCAGCGCCTCGATCCCGTCGAGGCCGGGCATCTTCACATCCATGAGGACGACGTCGGGGCGCAGCTCCTCGGCCCGGGCGACGCCCTCCTCGCCGTCCGACGCCTCGCCGACCACCTCGATGTCGTCCTGGACCTGGAGGAAGGTCCGCAGGCCGCGCCGCACCACCTGGTGGTCGTCGACGAGCAGCACCCGAATCCGTCCCGGGTCAGCCACCGGGCACCTCCATCTCGATCGCGGTGCCCTTGCCGGGCGCCGACTCCACCGTGAGACCGCCGCCGACGCCGCCGGCCCGGTACCGCATCGACACCAGTCCGAGGTGGCGCCCGGCGCGCCGTACGGCCGAGGGGTCGAACCCCTTGCCGTCGTCGGCGACGCGGAGCCGGGCGCCCTGGCCGTGCCGGGCGAGGGTGACGTCCACCTGCCGCGCGTCGGCGTGGCGCAGCGCGTTGTGCAGGGCCTCCTGGGCCACCCGCAGCACGGCCTCCTCCTGGGCGGGGGGCAGCGCCCGTACGCCGTGGCAGGCGAAGGTGACACGGGCGGAGTGGGCCCGGTCGAGCACCTGCACCTGGGTCCTGAGGGTCGCCACGAGGCCGTCCTCGTCGAGGGCGGCGGGGCGCAGCTCCACGACGGCCGAGCGCAGCTCGTCGGCGGCCTCGGCGGCGAGCTGCGTGATCTGCTGGAGCTCGTCCTTGGCGCGGCCGGGATCGCGGTCCACCAGGGCCGTGGCCGCCTGGGCGGTCAGCCGCAGCGAGAAGAGCTTCTGGGAGACCGCGTCGTGCAGCTCATGGGCGAGCCTGGCCCGCTCCCCGGCGATGGTGAGCTCGCGGGCTCGCTCGTGGAGCCGGGCGTTGGTCAGGGCGATGGCGGCGTGCTGGGCCAGGATGGACAGCAGCTCCTCGTCCTCGGCGGTGAACCCGCAGCCGCCCTCGGGCTTGGGGCATCGCTTGTTGGCGAGGAATACCGCGCCGAGAACCTCATCGCCGTCGGCAATGGGAAGTCCCAAGAAATCCGACATAACGGGATGAGCAGCTGGCCATCCCTCAAAGCGGGCATCCAGCCGCACATCGGCGAGTCGTTGTGGAGTGGCGTCCTTGAGCATCGCGGCGAGAATGCCGTGCTGCCGGGGCAGCGGCCCGATGGCCTTCCACTGCTCCTCACTCACCCCATCTACTACGAACTGGGCGAAACCTCCGTGATCATCCGGAACCCCCAGAGCGGCATACTCCGCATCGAGCAGCTCACGGGCGGACACAACGATGGTCTTTAGGACATCACGGACTTCCAGATGCCGGCTCATGGCGAGCAGTGCCGCGCTCACCCGGCTCAGCCCGGCCTCGGCTCCGCCGCCCCGTCCTTTCGTCATGGGCATTACCGTACCCACCGCCATCCGGTGGGCATATCGGCCGGTCGGCGGCCACCTGATAAGACCTGAGCCCTAGGTCGAACGGCGCACACGAGGCCCCCAAAGGGGCTGTTACAGGGGTGGAAAATACAAACACCCTGAGCATTTGCGTGGGCACAGCGCGCAATATGAGAAGCTCCGCGATGTGAGCCCGGACACACGACCTAAATCACTTACGAACGTGCTTAGTGGTTGTTTCATATGCGACTGAGCGGGGATGACGGCCGTCCGCGTGGGCATGAACGGCCTACTTATCCACTAAGCAGCATCGTATGTCACGCCTTTGCGACAACTTTTTGCGGCAGCTAAGAATTTCACCCAGTCGCACGGCGCCGTAGATCCAGGAACGGCGCTCTGCGCGCCGATTTGGCCTGCGACTCAAGCGATTGGAAGAGGTCTACTCCGCCATGCCCCTGCCCAACATCCCCGGTTACAACCGTCTCACCAAGACGCACAAGTACTCCGCCGCCGGAATCGCAGCCGCCGGTGCCGCCGCCATAGCCTTCGCGGTCGTCCCCGGTGGGGACGCCGGTGCCAAGACCACGGCCCAGGACCTGCCGAACAAGCCGGTCGCCCTCACCTCCCAGAAGGCCGACGCCCAGGCCCACCACGAGGTCCTGGCGAAGCAGTCCGCCCTCGCCGCGAAGCAGGCCAAGGACGAGGCCGCGAAGGAGGCCGCGAAGAAGGCCGCCGCCAAGAAGGCCGCGGAAGAGGCCGCCGCGAAGAAGGCGGCTGAAGAAGCCGCCGCCAAGAAGGCCGCCGAGGCCAAGGCCGCCAAGGAGCGCGCCGCCAAGCAGGCCGCGAGCCGCTCCGCCACGCGTATCGAGACGGTCGCCGCCGAGAAGAAGACCTACCCGGACAACCTCGACGGCTGGATCCGGGAGTCCCTCGACATCATGAAGGAGAAGGGCATCCCCGGC
Organism: Streptomyces sp. NEAU-174; assembly: GCF_052665095.1. Classification (NCBI taxonomy): domain Bacteria; kingdom Bacillati; phylum Actinomycetota; class Actinomycetes; order Kitasatosporales; family Streptomycetaceae; genus Streptomyces; species Streptomyces sp. NEAU-174. Next base: position 10,645 of record NZ_JBQTCE010000020.1, read on the forward strand.
TCCTACGAGGGCATCCACCGCAACATCATCCGGGAGTCCGGCGGCAACCCGCGCGCCATCAACAACTGGGACATCAACGCCCAGAACGGCGTGCCCTCCAAGGGCCTGCTCCAGGTAATAGCCCCGACCTTCCAGGCCTACCACGTCGACGGCACCTCCTGGGACCCGTACGACCCGGTCGCGAACATCACCGCCGCCTGCAACTACGCCGCCGACCGGTACGGCTCGATGGACAACGTGAACGGCCCGTACTGAGCCTGAAGGACCCGTCATGAACCCGGCGTCGCAACGTCGAAGGGCGAGACGCCGAAGGGCGACGGCACCCCCTGTGTGCGAGGGGTGCCGTCGCCCATTTCGTGACCGCCGTGGCGGCTACTTGCGCATGACCTCCGGCTCATGGCGGCGCAGCAGCCGCGCGACCGCGATACCGCACACGATGCCCAGGACGATCAGCGCGACCATGTCGATGCCCCACTGGGTGGTGGTGTGCTCCCACAGCGGGTCGGTGTCCAGGGGCTTCTTGCTGTCCCACGGCGCCATCATGTGACCGGCGCCCGGGCCGAGGTCCAGCGTGGCACCGGCCGCGCCGATCGCCCAGCGGGACGGCATCAGCCAGGCGAACTGCTCCACACCCGGCGATCCGAAGATCTTGAACAGCACACCGGTGAAGACCACCTGGACGATCGCGAACATGACCAGCAGCGGCATGGTCTTCTCGGCGGTCTTCACCAGGGACGAGATGACCAGGCCCACCATCATCGAGGTGAAGCCGATCGCGATCACCGCCACGCAGAGCTCGGCGGCCGGTGGCATCAGCAGGCCCTCTTCGGGCAGCTTGCGCGTCGAGAGACCGATGGCGGAGATGATGACGCCCTGGCATGCGGTGATCACGCCGAGCACGATCACCTTGGACATCAGATACGCGGAGCGGGACAGGCCGACCGCCCGTTCCCGTTCGTAGATGACCCGTTCCTTGATCAGTTCTCGTACGGAGTTGGCCGCGCCGGTGAAGCACATGCCGACCACAAGGATCAGCAACACCGTCCCGGCGGCCTGGTTGAAGCTGCCCTTGGGGGCCATCTGGAGGCCGAACTTCGCCGGGATGACGACGCTCACCGCCCCCAGCACGGCGGGCAGGATCACCATCAGCCCCATGAAGCCCTTGTCGGAGCCGATCACCGACAGATAGCGGCGGATCAGCGTCCACAGCTGGGATCCCCAGCTCTGCGACTTCTGCATCCGGGCCGGCGGCGCCTGGACGTTCACCGACTGCGGGGCCACGGAGTCGAGGTCCGCCGCGTACATCTGGTAGTGCTGCGAACCGCGCCAGCGGCCCGCCCAGTCGTAGTCGCGGTAGTTCTCGAACGCCGAGAAGACATCCGCCCAGGTGTCGTAGCCGAAGAAGTTGAGCGCCTCGTCCGGCGGGCCGAAGTAGGCGACCGAACCGCCCGGCGCCATCACCAGGAGCTTGTCGCACAGCGCCAGCTCGGCCACCGAGTGGGTGACCACCAGCACCGTACGGCCGTCGTCGGCCAGACCGCGCAGCAGCTGCATCACATCGCGGTCCATGCCCGGGTCGAGACCGGAGGTCGGCTCGTCCAGGAAGATCAGCGACGGCTTGGTGAGCAGCTCCAGCGCGACCGAGACCCGCTTGCGCTGACCGCCGGAGAGGGCGGTGACCTTCTTCTCCCGGTGGATGTCCAGCTTGAGCTCGCGCAGCACCTCGTCGATCCGGGCCTCGCGCTCGGCCTCGGCGGTGTCACCGGGGAAGCGGAGCTTGGCGGCGTAGCGCAGCGCCTTCTGGACGGTCAGCTCCTTGTGGAGGATGTCGTCCTGGGGCACCAGACCGATGCGCTGGCGCAGCTCGGCGAACTGCTTGTAGAGGTTCCGGTTGTCGTAGAGGACATCGCCCTGGTTGGCCGGGCGGTAGCCGGTGAGCGCCTTGAGCAGCGTGGACTTACCGGAGCCGGACGGGCCGATGACCGCGACGAGGGACTTCTCCGGGACGCCGAAGGAGACGTCCTTCAGGATCTGCTTGCCGCCGTCGACCGTCACCGTCAGATGGCGGGCCGAGAAGGAGACCTCACCGGTGTCGACGAACTCCTCGAGGCGGTCGCCGACCAGCCGGAAGGTGGAGTGACCGACGCCGACGGTGTCGGTGGGGCCGATGATCTGCTGCCGGACCGGCTGGCCGTTGACATAGGTGCCGTTGTGGCTGCCGAGGTCACGTATCTCGAAGCGGCCGTCGGGCAGCGCCTGGAACTCGGCGTGGTGGCGCGAGACCTGGAGGTCGGAGACGACCAGGTCGTTCTCCAGCGCACGACCGATGCGCATCACCCGGCCGGCGGCCAGCTGGTGGAAGGTGGTCGGGCTGCGGTCGCCCTGGGCGGTCGCGGTACCGGCCGGACCGGAGGAGCCGGCGCCGGGGCCGCTCTGCGCGAGGTTGCCCTGCGGGGCCTGGGGCTGCGGCTGCTGATGCGGCTGGGGGGCCTGCTGCTGCGGCGGCTGATGGGGCGCCTGCTGCTGCGGGATGAACGGCTGCTGCTGATGCGGGGCCTGGGGCTGCTGCCAGCCTTGGGGCTGCGCCTGGGGCTGCCCCTGGGGTGGGCCCTGCTGCGGCCAGCCGCCGGGGCCGGGCTGCTGCTGCGGCGGCGGCTGCTGGACGGGGGGCTGCTGACCCTGGTGGGCCTGCTGGGGCATGCCCATCGCCGCCTGCTGGCCGTACGCCCCCGCGGCACCCATCGAGGGGGCACCGCCCGAGGGGGCACCGCCGCCGGAGACGCTGAGCCGGGGGCCATCGGTGGCATTGCCGAGATGGACGGCCGAACCAGGGCCGATTTCCACCTGTTGGATTCTCTGCCCCTGCACATAGGTGCCGTTGGTGGAACCCTGATCCTCAATGATCCAACTGCGCCCGCCCCAGCGCACCGTGGCATGTCGCCAGGAGACCCTGGCGTCGTCCAGCACCATGTCGCCCTGCGGGTCACGCCCCAGGCTGTACGACCTGGATGGATCAAGTGTCCAGGTCTGTCCGTTCAATTCCAATACGAGTTCCGGCACTCCGCGCCCCACTAGTTGTCCCCCGAGTTACCCCCTGACACAGGGAGTCTAGGGATGGCGAACATCGTGAGGAACTATTTCAGGCTCAGTCCCTTCACCGAAAGTCGGGTTTTGACAAGACCGCATCTCGGGCGTCATTGACTCATCCGAAAGGCCCTCGGAAAGTGGTAAGCGCTGACGGATAGTGCGGATCATGGTTTATCCGGGCAACTCGCGACGATCGGGGGGTCGGCGACTATGAGCGCGAGCGGCGGCGTACGAGTGCCCTGGGGACCCGCGCTGCTCGCCGCGATCGCCTCGGTGAGCTGGGCGTTCCTGGCCATGGTGGGGATCGCGGCGCTCGGTCTGCATCTGATCGGCGCGGACGGGGCGGGCGCGCTCGGGCCGATGGCCGCCGCGGCGACGGTGCTGGCGGTCGGCGGTTCCGTCACTCCGTCCGGCGATGTGGGCGTCTTCGGGCTGGAGGGCGCCCAGGCCCACGCCGCCATCGATATCGCGCCACTCGGGGTGAGCCTGGTCGGCGCGCTGCTGCTGGGATGGCTGTTCGTACGGTCGTTGCGGGGCGCGGGGGCGGTGATCGGCTGGGCCGAACTCGCCGCGCGGGCGGGCCTGGTGGCCCTGTTCTTCCTGCTGCTGCTCGCCGGGCTGACCTGGGTGGGCAACGATACGGTCACGATCGACGGTGCCACGCTCGTCCGCCGCGGTCTCGGCACCGAGCAGGCCGAGCACGATCTGCTGAGCCGGCTCCCCGAGCAGCTGGGCGATATCGCGGAGATCGGCGGCGGGCTGCTGCCGGACCGGCTGTCCGACCTCGTCGGCGCCAAGGCGTCCGTCGGCTTCACCGTGACACCCGGCCGCTCGCTGCTGGGCGGTGCGGTGTGGGTCGTCGCCGTCCTGCTGCTCGCGCTACTGGCCTCGCGCCGTACCCCGCTGCCGCCCGGCGGGCAGGCGCTGCACCGCACGGTCCGGCCGGCGGTGTCCGCGCTGTGCGGGGTGCTGGTGCTGGCGGTCGGCGCGGGCCTGGTGGCCGGGGTCTACGCGGCGATCGGGGACGACCATCCGGGGCTGGTGCTCGGGTCGGCGCTGCTCGGCGCGCCCAACGGGGTGTGGATCGGGGTGCCGCTCGGGCTGTTCGTCCCCTGGTACGGCCGGGCGAGCGGTGCGCTGCGGCATGTGCTGCCCGACCCGGTGGACGATCTGCTCGCCGGGCCGGGCGGGGAGCGGCTCACGGTGGGGCGGCTGGCCGAGCTCGACGGCCGGGTCTGGCTGCTGGTGGTCGCGAGTGTGCTGCTGATGCTCGCTGCGGGGGTGCTCACTGCGGCCCGTACGCCCGTGGGGGGCTCCCGGCCGTCACCCGTCGGGGGCTCCAGGCCGTCGTCCCTGGGGGGTTCCCGGCCGTTCGTCTTCGCGGGGTGGTGTGCGCTGCGGCTGGGCGTGGTGTCCGCGCTCGCGCTGCCGCTGCTGGTGGGGCTGACCCGGGTCTCGGCGGGGGCGAGCCTGTCCGTGCTCGGCTTCGACGCCTTCGGGGCGGGGATCGAGCTGTACGGGAACGCCGCGCTGGCGCTGGCGCTGGGCGCGGGGTGGGGTGCGGTGGCGGGGGCCGCCGGGGCGCTGGCGGCATGGGCGACGGGCGCGGCGGGGCGCCGGGCGGTGGCGCCCGCGTGGCAGCGGGTGGCGGGCGGCGGCGGGCCGGGGGCGCCGGGCGACGGCGGGCCCCGGAGGCCGGGCGACGATGGTGGGCCCCGGGGGCCGGGCGGCGACGGCGGGCCCGGGGCGCCGGGCGGCGGGCGTTGCGTATGACGTCGCCGATCATGCGAGGGGTGACATCATGGCGACCGGGACATGAACGTTCCGCCTCGGGTGGCCGTCCACGGTGCGGGCTGCCGCGCGCACAGCGCGAACGGCCGGATACGGTGGGAAGACCATGAGCGCATCGCGGATCCCCCCTGTCACCACCGTTCCGGACGATGATGTCCCCACCCTCCTTGTCAAGATCTTCGGCAAGGACCGCCCCGGTATCACCGCCGGGCTCTGCGACACCCTCGCCGCCTACGGCGTGCACATAGTCGACATAGAGCAGGTCGTCACCCGGGGCCGCATCGTGCTGTGCGTCCTGGTCACGGCGCCCAAGTCCGACGGTGCGGAGGGCGATCTGCGGGCCACCGTGCACAGCTGGGCCGAGTCGATGCGGCTCCAGGCCGAGATCATCTCCGGCCGGGGCGACAACCGGCCGCGTGGCACGGGCCGGTCCCATGTCACCGTCCTGGGCAATCCGCTGACCGCCGAGTCGACCGCCGCCATCGCCTCCCGGATCACCGGCACCGGCGGCAATATCGACCGGATCTTCCGGTTGGCGAAGTATCCGGTGACGGCCGTGGAGTTCGAGGTGTCCGGCGCCGAGACGGAGCCGCTGCGCACCGCGCTGGCCATCGAGGCGGCCGATATCGGCGTCGATGTGGCCGTGGTCGCGTCGGGGCTGCAACGCCGGGCGCAGCGGCTGGTGGTCATGGATGTGGACTCCACCCTGATCCAGGACGAGGTGATCGAGCTCTTCGCCGCGCATGCGGGCTGTGAGGCCGAGGTCGCCGAGGTCACGGCCCGGGCGATGCGCGGTGAGCTGGACTTCGAGCAGTCGCTGCACGCACGGGTCGCGCTGCTGGCGGGGATCGACGAGTCCGTGGTGGAGAAGGTGCGCGCCGAGGTCCGGCTCACCCCCGGCGCCCGTACGCTGATCCGCACCCTGAAGCGGCTCGGCTATCAGGTGGGCGTGGTCTCCGGCGGCTTTACGCAGGTCACCGACGACCTCAAGGAACGCCTTGGGCTGGACTTCGCCTCCGCCAACACCCTGGAGGTGGTGGACGGCAAGCTGACCGGCCGGGTGATCGGCGAGGTGGTGGACCGGGCGGGCAAGGCCCGGCTGCTGCGGCGCTTCGCGGCCGAGGCGGGGGTGCCGCTGGTGCAGACGGTCGCGATCGGCGACGGGGCGAACGACCTGGACATGCTGAACGCGGCCGGTCTGGGGGTCGCCTTCAACGCCAAGCCGGTGGTCCGGGAGGCGGCGCACACCGCCGTGAACGTGCCGTTCCTCGACACCGTGCTGTATCTGCTGGGCGTGACCCGCGATGAGGTCGAGGCGGCGGACGCGCACGTGGACTGACGAGCCCCGGTCCGGAACGCGCACCGGCCCCCGCTCCTCCGTCGACGTGGTCGTCGTACGGCGGAGCGGGGGCCGGTGCGTTTGGGGCCTGGGGTCACGCCCGGGGCGGCACGTCCGGCCGATCAGCCGGGAGCGGGCCCGGGCGGATCACTCGTGGGGCGCCCAGAAGCTGGTCAGCCGCCCGCAGCCGATCTCGACCGACTTCCACGAGCCGCTGAAGGTCACGACCGCGAACGCGGAGGTGGGGAAGGCGCCACGGTCCATGCGCTCCTTGGCGTCCTGGTCGGCCTCGCCCGCCAGCGCGTCGGCGAGGCCGTGCATCCCGGGGTTGTGGCCGACGACCAGCAGGTCGGTGATGTCGTCCGAAGTCTCGTTGATCACCTCGATGAGCTGACCGACCGGGGCGTCGTACAACCGCTCCTCGTAGACGGTCTTGGGGCGCTGCGGCAACTCGTGGACCACCAGCTTCCAGGTCTCACGGGTGCGCAGTGCGGTGGAGCAGAGGGTGAGTTCGGGGGTGAGACCGGCCTCCGCGATCCGGCGCCCGGCGAGCGGGGCGTCATTGCGGCCGCGCTCCGCGAGCGGGCGCTCATGGTCGGCCACCTGGGGCCAGTCGGCCTTGGCGTGTCGAAGGAGGACAATCCTGCGGGGCACATCGACGCTCATGCGTCCCAGCTTCGCATGAATCGGTGCACGAGGCGCAGGGTGTTGGAACGACCTCGTCAAACGTGAGCACACCCGCAATACGGCGGACACAACTGATCTCCACCGCCTACGGTGGTCACGGTGCCGCCTCTTCGAAGGTCCGCCGCATCAACTCCACGACCTGCGAGACCGGCCCCGAGCCACCGCTGTCTGCATGGGCGTCGGTGGGTCCGGTCAGCAGGAGCAGCAGCGCCGCGAAGGCCACGGCCGGGAGGGCGACGGCCCACCACGGCAGCCGGGTGTCCATGCCGCTGTCCACCGGGTGCGTGTGCCGGGTACGGGTGCGGGCGGACATGGGATCGCCTCCGGGGTCGCCGAACGTGTCGATGGTTCGACGGTACGGAGCGGGCGGGGCGTCTCCCATCCGGTGAGCCACCCAGTTACCCCTGAGCCCTGCCCCCTAGGGGATGGTGGGGCCAGCCCCACCATCCGGCCTCCGCACCAGGTCAGGGCGAGGCGATGGTGGCGATCACGGCGATGACCACGGTGATGCCCAGCATCACGCCGAAGATGACGAGGAGCTTCTTCTGGCCGTTCGGGGGGTTCTCATCGAGCACTGGCATGGCACCAGTGTCCCATCCCCGGTCCGCGAGATCGGTCGACCCTCGCCCTCGCCGCGCTTAGCGCCCGTCAGCCTTCGTCCTCGAGGTGGCGGTCGCGTCCGGCCAGTACGCCCGCGACGATCTGCGGCACCATGAACCCGGCCATCAGCGCGAGCGGCTGCCCCCAGCCGCCGCTGTGCTGGTAGAGCACGCCGACCAGCAGCGGGCCCGGGATGGACAGCAGATAGCCGACGCTCTGCGCGAAGGCCGACAGCCGGACGACGCCCGCGTGGGTCCTCGTCCGCATCCCGATCATGGTGAGGGCGAGCGGGAAGGCGCAGTTGGCGATGCCGAGCAGCAGGGCCCATGCCCAGGCGCCCTCGGCCGGGGCCAGCCACAGCCCGGCGTAACCGGTGAGCCCGAAGACGCCGAGGACGACGACCAGGACGCCCTGGTGCCGCAGCCGGGCGGCGATCCGCGGCAGGACGAAGGCGAGCGGCACACCCATCGCCATCATCACGGCCAGCAGCAGACCCGAGGTGGAGGCGGAGACCCCCGCGTCCCGGAAGATCTGCGGCATCCAGCCCATGGAGATGTACGCGGCGGTGGCCTGGAAGCCGAAGAAGACCGCCATCGCCCAGGCGAGGGGGGAGCGGGTGATGCGCACCGCGGGAGCGTCGGCGGGGGCCGCGGCGGTCTCGGCCGCGGCAGATGCGTCACCGCCCGCCTCCGGGCTGCCCGCCGCCGGGCCGCTCGCACCGGCGCGGGCGAGGAACAGCCAGGGCACCAGCGCCACCGCGGCGAGCAGCGCCCACACCCCGAGCCCGCTCCGCCAGGAGCCGCCCAGCGCGTCGGTCATGGGCACGGTGGCCGCCGCGGCGGCGGCGGTGCCCAGCGACAGGCCCATCGAGTACAGCCCGGTCATCGCGCCGACCCGGTCCGGGAACCAGCGCTTGACGATCACCGGCATCAGGATGTTGCTCACCGCGATCCCGGCCAGGGCGAGCGCGCTGGCTGCCAGGAAGACCACGGTCCCGCCGGCGAACGGGCGCAGCAGCAGGCCGGTGGCGATGGCAGCCAGGCCGGCGCAGACGATGGCCCCCGGCCCCCACCGCCGGGCCAGCCGTGGCGCGGTGAGCCCGAAGAGCGCGAAGCAGGCCGGGGGCACGGAGGTGAGCACTCCGGCGACGGTGCCGCTCATCCCGAGGTCGTCGCGGACCTCCTCGAGCAGCGGGCCGAGACTGGTGACGGCGGGGCGGAGATTGAGCGCGGCGAGCATGAGCCCTGCCGCCATGACGCGGCCGCGCCAGGGCGAGGCCGCGCGGCGCGGTCCTCCGGGTTCCGCCGGGCGGGGGGCGGAGGCGGCGGTCTCGGGCGTCGCGAGGTCGTCAGACGGGGGCGTATGCATGCCCACCATCATAGAATCATGGGATGAATGCTCGTCCAGTGGATAGCAACCACCCGGTAACGGCCGGGCGGCATCATGGAAGGGTCGTCCGTCCGCGAAGGGGCGTCGGTCCGCGAAAGGTCGCCGGTCCGCGAAGGGCCGTCCGTCCGCCCGCCTCGGACCCCGTCCGCATCGCATCCGCATCCGCCGCACGCACAGGAGAGTCATGCCGCTGACCTCGCCCCGGCGCTCCGCCCTCGCCGACCAGGTGATCGCCCAACTGCGCGCCCAGATCACCTCGGGCGAGTGGCCGGTGGGCTCGCGGATCCCCACCGAGCCCGAGCTGGTCGAGCAGCTCGGGGTCGCGCGCAACACCGTGCGGGAGGCCGTGCGCGCCCTCGCGCACAACGGGCTGCTGGACATCCGCCAGGGCTCGGGCACATATGTGCTGGCCACCAGCGAACTGGCCGGGGTGATGCACCGCCGCTTCTCCGGTGCCGACCCCCGTCATGTGGCCGAGCTGCGCAGCGCCCTGGAGACCAAGGCGGCCCAGCTGGCCGCGGAGCGCCGTACCGAGCAGGACCTCAAGCAGCTGGACGCCCAGCTGGACCGGCGCGAGCGGGCCTGGGAGGCGGGCGACCCGGACGCCTTCGTCGAGGCGGACGCCACCTTGCACATGGTGGTCGTGGCCGCCGCGCACAACGATGTGCTGGCCGAGCTGTACGCGGATCTGGGCGCGGTCGTACGGGACTTCCTGCGCGCGGACGTCGACAGCGGGATGGGCCCGGACGCGTATGTGGACCACGGACGGCTGGTGGAGGCGATCCGGGAGGGGGCCGGGGAGCGGGCGGCGGCCGAGGCCAGCACCCACCCGTTCGGCTGCCGTTTCCGCAGCCGCTGAGCGACGGGCCGCAGGTGCACGCGTACGACGCATACGTGCGCCCCCGCGCTCAGCGGTGGCTCACCCATGCCTTCCGTATCTCCTTCCAGCAGCGCTCGGCGAGCAGCACATACTGCGCCGGGCCGACCTCCACCGGGCGGGCGTCCATGTCCGGATCCCACCAGTGGGCGCATTCGACATGCAGCTGCACCCGGTCGGCGCGGGGATTGGGGTTGAAGCAGTTGGCGGTGGCGTGCGAGCCGCGCACCGTGGTGCTACAGGCGGCCTGGCGCGGCCGGGGCCGCTCCTGCGCGGCGGAGTTGGAGGCGGCGATGATCAGACCCACCGTGGCGACGAGCAGCACCGCGGCCGCGACACGGCGGGTCGTGCGCATGCGGGACCTCCTCGGCCGTGTCGCTGGCGCCGGCGCTCCGGTGAGTCGGTTCGTCGTATCAGGCGTAACTGGTGTATCGGGCGTATCTGGTGCATCAGGCGTATAAGGCGTTACGGGGTGTATGACTCCACAGTGCGTGTACCCACCATCCGAACGCGCGTCCTGCTCCCCCGAACGGGTGAACGCGGATACGGAACGGCCGCCGCCCCGGACCCGCGGTGCGCGGGAGCGGGACGGCGGCCGTCACGCGGAAACGCCGTGGGCGCGGCCGTGGGCTCAGGCGCCCATCATGTGCACACCGCCGTCGACATGCACGATCTCGCCCGTGGTGCGCGGGAACCAGTCGGACAGCAGGGCCACGACGCCACGGCCGGCCGGCTCCGGGTCGGTCAGGTCCCAGCCGATCGGGGCCCGGTGGTTCCACACGTCCGCGAGCTCCTCGAAGCCGGGGATGGACTTCGCGGCCATCGACTTGATGGGCCCGGCGGAGACCAGGTTGCAGCGGACGTTCTTCTCGCCGAGGTCGCGGGCGAGGTAGCGGTTGGTGGACTCCAGCGCCGCCTTGGCCACGCCCATCCAGTCGTACTTCGGCCACGCGAACTGGGCGTCGAAGGTCAGACCGACGATCGAGCCGCCGCGCGGCATGACCGGCAGGCACGCCATGGTGAGCGCCTTGAGGGAGTAGGCGGAGACGTGCACGGCCGTGCCGACGTCCTCCCAGGTGCCCTCGAGGAAGTTGAACGCGCCCTGCGGGCCGAAGGCGATGGAGTGCACCACGCCGTCGAGGTCGACACCCTCGCCCAGGTGCTCGCGCACCTTGTCGGCCAGGCCGTCCAGCTGCTCCTGGTTCTGCACGTCCAGCTCGATGACCGGGGCGGGCTTGGGCAGCCGCTTGGCGATCCGCTCGACGAGGGAGACCCGGCCGAAGCCGGTGAGGATGACCTCGGCGCCCTCCTCCTGGGCCAGCCTGGCGGCGTGGAAGGCGATGGACGCCTCGGTGATGACGCCCGTGACCAGGATGCGCTTACCAGCGAGAATTCCACTCATGACGTTCAGTGACCCATGCCCAATCCGCCGTCGACAGGGATGACGGCTCCAGTGATGTACGCGGCCTCGTCGGAGGCCAGGAAGCGGACCGAGGCGGCGATCTCCTCGGGCTGCGCGTAACGCGCGAGCGGTACCTGCTTCACGATGTTCTCGCGCTGGTCGTCGTTGAGCGCGCGCGTCATGTCCGTGTCGACGAATCCGGGCGCGACCACATTGACGGTGATGTTGCGCGAGCCCAGCTCACGGGCGAGGGAGCGGGCGAAGCCGACCAGGCCCGCCTTGGACGCGGCGTAGTTCGCCTGACCGGCCGAACCCATCAGCCCGACGACCGACGAGATCAGCACCACGCGCCCCTTACGGGCCCGCAGCATCCCCCGGTTGGCCCGCTTGACCACGCGGAACGTGCCGGTGAGGTTGGTCTCGAGGACGGCGGCGAAGTCCTCCTCGGTCATCCGCATCAGCAGCTGGTCGCGGGTGACCCCGGCGTTGGCCACCAGGACCTCGACCGTGCCGTGCTTCTCCTCGATCTCCTTGTACGCCTGCTCGACCTGCTCCGGCTCGGTGATGTCGCACTTGACCGCGAGGAAGCCGGCCGGCGGCTCACCGGACCGGTAGGTGATGGCGACCTTGTCGCCAGCGTCGGCGAAGGCACGGGCGATGGCGAGGCCGATGCCGCGGTTGCCTCCGGTGACGAGAACCGAGCGGCTCAAGGGACCACCTTCTCTTGTCGATCTCTGTCGATTGTTCCTGCGGGACTGTTCCCGTGTTCCTGTGGGACTGGTCCTGTGTTCGTGCGGGACTGTTCCCGTGTTCCTGCGGGGCTGTTCTGCGGGACGTCACAGCGCGTGTCACCCCTACCCCCGCAAACTATCGGTCCGAGGCCCTCGAGGAGGAATCGGGCACCCACAGGGGCGGGTGTCCCTCCCTGTCGACTTCCTACAGAAACCCAGTGGTCACCGACCTCCGCGGGACTCCGCCCCGGCCTCTCCCCCACCCGGGCCCTCCCTCACCACCGGACGGCCGTGAAGTCGATCGGCCGGGGCCGCAGCAGCGCCGTGCGCTCCGCCAGCGCCCGCAACCGCCGGGACATCTCGTCGGCGTCCAGCCGGCACCGGTCCCCGTGGCCCGGCAGCATCCACTCGCACCGCAGCCGTCCGGCCACCCTCGCCAGTGAGGCGGCCAGCTCCTCGATGGAGTGCCAGGTCACGCTCTCCGCCACGGCCAGATCTCCGAGCGAGCGCGACCAGTAGATGCTGTCACCGCTGAAGCAGTACCGGTCGTCCGCGAGGTAGAGCACACTGCCCAGGGTGTGGCCCGGCAGCGGATGGGCGGTGACCCCCGGGCCGATCTCCACGGGTTCCAGGCCCCGGATCACCTGGTCGGCGTCGGGCGCCGCGTCCAGGTCGCCCTCGTGGATCCACAGCCGGGCGCCGAAGTGATCGGCGTAGCGACGGCCGTGTGCGGCGTGGTCGCGGTGGGTCAGCAGCACATCGGTGACGGGGCCCGACGCCGCGTAACGCGCGGCCAGCTCCCGGCTCCAGCGCGGTGTGTCGATCATCATCGCCGTGCCGGACGGCCGCGGCAGCAGATAGGAGTTGGCCCCGGCGTTGTGCTGGGAGTTGTGGCCGCAGATCAGTACGCCGTCGTCCAGGGCCATGGGGAACGGGTCGAGCGCCCGGTCCGGCTGCCCGGACGCCGGGCGGATCGAGCGGGTGGGGCAGGCGAACACGGCGGCGTGCAGGCGCCGCGCCTCCGCCTCGTCGCGCGGCTGACGCACGACCTCCGACCGCCCGCCGACCTCGCTGATCAGCTCGGGCGCTAACTGCCTTGCGACATCGCAGTTGGTACAGCGGTCGTCCACGTACCAGTGGTCCATGACGGGCTCCTTCCGGGAATGCGGCCCTGGTCCGGGCCGCCCTTCCAGGGATAGCCAGCCGCGGACAAAACCGGTAGACCCTGCCGATCTTGCACTTCCGGGCCCGGGCCTCTCTCTTCATCTCTTGAAACGGGATTGGTTCAGACCTTTAAGCGCCCAGGAAGGCGTCCGTGGCCATACGGCTGCTGGGTTGCCGGCCACGCTGTTGGGGCTGGCGGTCACGCAGAGCTGGTCCTGGTACCACGACGAGTCCCTCGAAGAACCCGGACATCAAGATCCTGGCCTCCGTCGACCCGAGCAGCTTCCCGCTCGGCACCGACCCCAACCAGACCTGGTACGACGGCTACTACCCGATCCTGTGGACGAACAGCACGTACAAGATGCTGTACGCCTGCCCACCTTCGCGAGCGAGACGCAGGACCGGTTCCTGCTCGACGGGCTGAAGTGGCTCGGCGGCGCGGGCTGAGCCCAGGCTGAACACCCGGTCCTGTTCATCACCCCGCGTCGCGTGGCGGTCACCAATGGTGTCAGTCACCTGTGCGAGGATGGCTCGCATGTTTCGGGGAGGGGACAGCAGACCGCCTGGTCAGGCTGGTAGAACGACGCTGGCGGACCTCATCCGCCAGGAGACCGCCGCGCGGATGTCGGAGCCGGAGAAGTGGGCGGCGCTGCGGAAGGCGCGGCTGTACTTCCAGCGTCCGGAGGAGCCGGGCTTCCTGGTCTCGGAGACCGCCGAGGACGGCCCGCTCGTGCCGGTCTTCACCTCGGTCGAGGGGCTCGCGCGCTTCGCGGGGGCGTGCGGATGGGCGTCCACGACCGTCGAGGACCTGGTGGACCTGTTGCCCGAGGGCGTACGGGCGCTGGTGGATCCGCTGGGCGAGCGCCCCTTCCTCCTGGACGCGCGGACGCTGCGCGACGCGGACGGCCGGGATTCGGAAGGCCGCGAGGAGGGGGCTGGGCGTGGCGGATCCTGATGCCCGGAATGTGAACCGCGCCCCCAGCGAGGGCGGCGAACACGGCAAGTACGGCGGCAACGAGGGCGCCGACGGTTACAAGATCGAGATCGCTTCGGTGAAGGGCCTGATCGCCCCGCTGGAGGAGTCGGTCGTCGGGGCCCGGGCCGTGAAGAACGACCAGGAGAAGCTGACGGCCTATCTCCAGCACTGCGGCGCCCCCGAACTCCTGGAATCGGGCAAGGCGTTCCTCACGGAGTGGGGCTTCGGCATGGGCGAGCTGGCCGATCACGCGGACGCGGTGGTGGAGCGGCTGTACGAGGCGATAGCCGGGTACATGCTGGCGGATCTGATGCGGATCAAGGACTTCTGGCCCTCGGACGAGAACATGGCCAAGCTCCCCTCGGGCGCGGCGGGTAACTGGTCCTGGGAGCATGTGGGCGCGCCCGAGATGGAGAAGCGCCCGGAGGACACGGCGTTGTCGAAGTTCGCGCGCAAGCTCCAGAGCGAGTACGGGGACGAGTCCTGATGGGCGATCCGGACGCGGGGCGGGCCCCGCAGATACGGATTCCGGAAGGGGCCAAGCCCAAGGATCTGATCCCCGGCAACCCGGACGACATCGACGACCTGGTGCTGGAGCTGCGCGCGTACGCGGGCGCCTTCCAGGACGGCAAGGACAAGCTGCGGCCGCTGGAGCTGGCGGACTGGTCGGGCAAGGGCGCGAGCGAGTTCCGGAAGTCGGTCGACCGGCTGCCGAAGGAGCTGACCTCGGGCCATGACCAGTTCACCCATGCGGCGAGCGCGCTGGCGGCGTACGCCACCAAGCTGCGGTCGGTGCAGAAGCGGTGTGAGCCGATCATCGAGGACGCGGACGCGGCGCGGGCGGCGTCCAAGGCGCACGGCAAGAAGGTCGAGTCGTACAACGACGCGGTGACGCGCGGCGACGAGCAGTTGCCGGAGAAGCCTTCGGAGACCGATCCGGGCATCGCCGCGATGGAGGGGTGTGTCGGTCGGCTGGACAAGCTGATCGAGGAGTTGCAGCTGGTCGTCGACGCGTCGAAGAAGAAGATCGACAAGGCGGCGGAGAAGGCCCCGAACAAGCCGAGCAACTGGCAGAAGGTCGGGGACGGCCTCAAGGACGGGCTGTGGAAGGTCCACTACGGCATCCTGGGCGTGGCCGAGCTCCCCGCCTCACTCCTCAAGGGCGACGCCCAGGGCTTCGCGATGCAGCTGGCCGGCATGGTGGACGGCGCGGCGTACGCGGCTCAGCACCCCAAGGAGTTCGCGAAGGCGGTCACGAACTGGGACATGTGGTCCAAGGACCCGCTGCGCGCGGCGGGCGAGATCACCCCGTCGCTGCTGCTCGCCCTGGCCACGGGCGGCGCGAGCGCGCTGCGCAAGGAGCTCCGGACGGGCCAGACCGCCGCCCAGCGGCTGGCGGCCCGTAAGAAGGTCCTGGGCCGGGACGGCGAGGCGTCCGGCCGGGCGGACAGCGAGGGCACCCACGACCGCCACACCCACGACCGGGACTGCGAGGACGACCCCGTCGACGTCGCGACCGGCGAGATGGTCATGCCGGCTACGGATGTGTCCCTGCCCGGGGCGCTCCCCCTGGTCCTGGAGCGCACCTTCGTCTCCGGGCACACCTGCGGCGGCTGGTTCGGCCGCACCTGGGCGGCCACACTCGACCAGCGGCTGGAGCTGGACGCGGACGGGATCGTGTTCGTCACGGCAGACGGGATGGTGCTGCGCTACGGGGTGCCGACGCCCGGGGAGGACACCTATCCGGCGCGGGGCCCGCGCTGGCCGCTGCGCTGGGACGGCGCGGCGGGCGGCACGATGCGGATCGAGGTTCCCGAGCGGGGCCACACGCTGTGCTTCGACCCGCTGGTGGGCAACGAGCTCCCCCTGACGGTAATCGAGGACCGCAACGGCCGGTCGATCACCTTCACCTATGACGAGGACGGCACCCCGCTTGAGGTGGTGCACTCCGGCGGGTACCGCATCGCGATCGACACCGATCCGGAGCTGATGCGCGTCACGGGGCTGCGGCTGCTGGGCGTGGGTGACGCCGAGGAGGGCACCCCGCTGGTCGCCTTCGGCTACAACGACGCGGGCGACCTGACCCAGGTCTTCAACTCGGCCGACGAGCCGATGCGGTTCACCTACGACGACCAGCACCGCGTCACATCATGGACCGACCGCAACGGCACCAGCTTCGGGTACGTCTATGACCACCGGGGCCGGGTGCTGCGCACCATCGGCTCGGACGACATGATGACCGGCCGCTTCCACTACGACGAGGCGTCCCGCACCACCGTCTACACGGACTCGCTCGGCCACCGCATCACGTATGTCTTCGACGCGGCGTACCGGGCGGTGGCCCGCACCGATGCCCTGGGCCACACCACCCGCACCGAGTGGGACCCGGGGACGCGCCGCCTGCCGCTGTCGGTGACGGACCCGCTGGGCCACACCACGCGCTACGCGTACGACGACTCCGGCAACCTGATACGCGTCACCCGCCCGGACGGCACGGCGGCCACGGCCACGTATGACGCGTACGGCAGGCCGCTGGAGGTGCGGGAGCCGGACGGCGCGGTGTGGCGCCACGCCTATGACGACCGGGGCAACCGCGTCCGGACGACGGACCCGATGGGCGCGGAGACGCACTACACGTACGACGAGTCGGGGAACCTGACCTCGGTCACGGACCCGCTGGGCCACACCGTGACCGTGGTGTGCGATGCGGCGGGCCTGCCGGTGGAGGTCACCGACGCGGCGGGCAACACGACCACGGTCCGCCGGGGCACCCATGGCCGCATCACGCGCGTCACCGACCCCCTGGGCCATGTCACCCGCCAAGGCTGGACCATCGAGGGCAAGCCCGCCTGGCGCACCCGGCCGGACGGCAGCCGCGAGACCTGGGCCTGGGACGCCGAGGGCAACCTCCTCGAACACACCGACCCGGCGGGCAACACCACCCGCCACACCCACACCCACTTCGACCTCCCGGCGACACGGACCGACCCGGACGGGGCGACGTACGCCTTCAGTTACGACACCGAGTTGCGCCTGACGACGGTGACGAACCCGCAGGGCCGGACGTGGACGTACGCGTACGACAGGGCGGGGCGGGTCGTCTCGGAGACTGACTTCAACGGCCGCACGCTCAGCTACCGGCACGATGCGGCGGGCCGCCTGATATCCCGGGAGAACGGCGCGGGCGAAACCCTGGCCTACACGCGCGACGCGCTGGGCCGCACGGTCGCCACGCGCACGGCGGACGGTACGGAGACGACGTTCGCATACGACGCAGCGAGCCGCCTGACGCGGGCAGCGAACCCGGACACGGAGCTGAGCCGCACGTATGACGCGCGGGGCCGGGTCCTGTCGGAGACGGTGGGCGGTCGTACGACGTCGTACGCGTACGACGCGGCGGGCAACCGCACCGAGCGGATCACGCCGAGCGGCCTGCGGTCGGCGTGGACGTACGACGCGGCCGGCCGCCCGCAGTCCCTCACCACGGCGGACAACTCCCTGCACTTCGCGTACGACGCGGCGGGCCGCGAGACGACGCGGACGTTCGGCGACGATGTGACCCTGACGCAGGCGTGGGACGCCCAGGACCGCATGACGGGCCAGACCGTCACCGGCCCGGCCAACGCCCTGATCCAACACCGGGCGTACGCCTACCGCCCGGACGACCACCTCACCGAGATCCGCGAGCTGACGTCCGGGACCCGCCGCTTCGACCTCGACCCGGTAGGCCGTGTGACGGCGGTCCACGCGCACGGCTGGACCGAGACCTACGCCTACGACGCGACGGGCAACCTGACGCACGCCACGGCCCCGGACCACGAGGCGCCCGGCGACCGCGAGTTCACCGGCACGCTGATCCACCGCGCGGGCCGCACGACGTACGAACACGACGCCCAGGGCCGCCTGACCCGCCGCACCCGCAAACTGCTGAACGGCCAGACCCGCACCTGGACCTACACCTGGAACGCGGAAGACCGCCTGACGGACACGACAACCCCGGACGGCAACCACTGGCACTACACCTACGACCCGCTGGGCCGCCGCATCGCGAAACAACGCGTCGCGAAGGACGGCACGGCCACCGACCGCCTCGTGTTCACCTGGGACGGCACCCGCCTGGCCGAACAGACGGCAGCCGACGGCACAACGCTGACGTGGGACTACACCCCGGGCACCCACCGCCCCCTGACCCAAACCGAGCACCACACGTCCCGTGAGCCGGCGGCGGAAACATCACCGGTCCTCCGCCGCTTGACCGATACGACCCCGCAATCGGAATACGACGCCCGCTTCCACGCCATCATCACTGACTTGGTCGGCACCCCCACCGAACTTGTCACCCCCGACGGCACCCTCGCCTGGCAACACCGCACCACCCTCTGGGGCACCCCCCTCCCCGCCCCACCCGGCTCAGCCGACTGCCCCCTCCGCTTCCCCGGCCAATACGCCGACCCGGAAACCGGCCTCCACTACAACTACTTCCGCCACTACGACCCCGAAACGGCCCGCTACGCCTCCCCCGACCCCCTCGGGCTCGAACCTGCCCCTAACCCCCATACCTACGTGCCCACCCCGCACGTTGGAGCCGATCCCCTCGGACTTGCACCTGAGGAATGTGTACGGCAGGTCTCAGCAAAATCGGTCCGTTTTAGCCAGAGCTCCGTAACTGGGGCGGACGAGATAATAAAGAGCATGGCCGAAAATGGCTGGCAGGGTGGTCCGATCGATGTTATTCGCATGCCTGATGGCGGCCTCACCAGCATAGATAACACTCGAGTACTGGCGGCGCGATACACTGACACCCCGATTCAAGCTCGCATACACGACTACAATGCTCCCCTCCCGGATGAAATTCGGGAGAGCGGCCGATTCCACACCCGGAAAGCCACACCTGAGACGTGGGGGGAAGCAATCGACGCCAGGATCGGGAAGCAGAACTCTGGATACAGAAACACCTACCCGTCGGGGTCGGATGTGACGGGATGGCAAGGAGATTAGAATGCTGGACATTCTCTCACCCACAGAACTACCGGATGGATTTGCATACCCGGATATTTTCGTGCGAGCCGCAGAGTCTGGATTGACGAGCCTCGAGCCGTGGTGGTTGCTGGAGGGAGACAACCTACGCGCAAGGCATTCGGGCCTAAAAGAGCGCTTTCCGGACAGAGCACTCGTCCCTTTTGCACGCCGGGAAGACAATGACGATGTCGCATGCTGGGACCTGGAAAACGGCAAGGTGTGCATCATTCACGACTTTTCATCTCCGGGACGTGAAGAGCGGGGAAGTTTTGAGAGCTTCACAGACTGGCTGCGAGCGGCTCTGGAAGATTTTATTGAGTTCGAATGACGGAGTTCCGGCGCGGGTGGCGCTGCGCACACTGCGTCTGTCTGTAGATCATGAGTGCTATCCCGTATGGGTACTCGCTGAACATGAGCTGGATAACGCAGCGCCCGACTCGGGCGCGCCCCACCCCACACCGGCGTGGTTCACTGCCGACGGACACCACACAACTCACGCGACGAAGAGGAGCCGCCCGTGGCGCACGAGATTGATCCGTCCTTCCTCGCGCTGCCCCTGAGGGCGCTCGCCGACGCGGCGCTGGCGCGGGCTCGGGCGCTTGGGGCCGTGCATGCCGACTTTCGGTTGGAGCGGGTGCGGAGTGCCGCGTGGCGGTTGCGGGATGGCAGGCCGTCCGGGGCCTCCGACATCACCGACTTGGGGTATGCCGTACGGGTCGTGCACGGCGGGGCGTGGGGGTTCGCCTCGGGGGTGGATCTGAGCATGGACGCCGCCGCGCGAGTGGCCTCGCAGGCCGTGGCGATGGCGAAGCTGTCGGCCAAGGTGATCGAGGCGGCGGGGTCCGATGAGCGGGTGGAGTTGGCGGACGAGCCGGTGCACGCCGACAAGACCTGGGTTTCCTCGTATGAGGTCAACCCGTTCGACGTGGCCGACCCCGACAAGACCGGACTGCTCGCCGAGTGGAGCCGGCGGCTGCTCGCCGCCGATGGGGTCGCGCACGCGGACGCGTCGCTGCTGACGGTGCAGGAGAACAAGTTCTACGCGGACACGGCGGGCACCGTGACCACCCAGCAGCGGGTGCGGCTGCATCCGCAGCTCACAGCCGTGGCCGTGGATCCGGCGAGCGGGGAGTTCGACTCGATGCGCACCCTCGCCCCACCGGTCGGGCGCGGCTGGGAGTATCTCACCGGCGGGCCCGGCGCGGGCGGCTGGGACTGGGACGCGGAGCTGGCGCAGATCCCGGAGCTGCTGACCGAGAAGATGCGCGCGCCATCCGTCGAGGCCGGGTCGTACGACCTGGTGGTGGACCCGTCCAATCTGTGGCTGACCATCCATGAGTCGATCGGCCACGCCACCGAGCTGGACCGCGCGCTCGGCTACGAGGCGGCGTACGCGGGCACTTCCTTCGCCACGTTCGACCAGCTCGGAAAGTTGAAGTACGGCTCCGAGGTCATGAATGTGACCGGGGACCGGACCGCCGAGCACGGGCTGGCCACCATCGGCTACGACGACGAGGGCGTGGCCGCCCAGTCCTGGGACCTGGTGAAGAACGGCACGCTCGTCGGCTATCAGCTGGACCGCAGGATCGCCCGGCTGACCGGTTTCGAGCGGTCGAACGGCTGCGCGTTCGCCGACTCGCCGGGCCATGTGCCGGTGCAGCGGATGGCGAACGTATCGCTCCAGCCCGCCCCCGGCGGCCCCTCGACGGAGGAGTTGATCGGGGACGTCGAGAACGGTCTGTATCTGGTCGGCGACCGCTCCTGGTCGATCGATATGCAGCGGTACAACTTCCAGTTCACGGCGCAGAGGGCGTATCGCATCAGAAACGGCGCGCTCGCGGGGCAGGTGCGCGACTTCGCCTACCAGGCCACCACCACCGACTTCTGGGGTTCGATGACGGCCGTGGGCGGCCCCGGGACGTATGTCCTGGGCGGCGCCTTCAACTGCGGCAAGGCCCAGCCCGGGCAGATCGCGGCGGTCTCGCACGGCTGCCCGTCGGCGCTGTTCCGCGGCGTCAACATCCTCAACACCACCCAGGAGGCCGGACGATGAGCGTGAAGCCCCATGAGATCGTCGAGCGCGCCCTGGAGCTGTCCCGCGCGGACGGCTGTGTGGTGATCGCCAACGAGACCTCGACGGCCAATCTGCGCTGGGCGGGCAACGCCCTGACGACCAACGGTGTCACCCGCGGCCGCACCCTGACCGTCGTGGCCACCGTGAACGGCGGGCAGGGCACCGCCTCGGGCGTGGTGTCCCGGTCCGCGGTCACCGCCGAGGAGCTGGAGCCGCTGGTCCGGGCCGCCGAGGCGGCGGCGCGGGAGGCGGAGCCGGCCGAGGACGCCCAGCCGCTGGTGGAGCGGGATCCGGGCGCGGCGGTCTCCCCCGGCTTCACCGACTCCCCCGCCGTGACCTCCTCCGAGGTGTTCGCCGGCTTCGCGCCCGCCCTCGGCGAGTCCTTCGCCCGGGCCCGCGCGGGCGGCCGGGAGAGTTACGGATTCGCCCACCACGAGCTGGTCTCCAGCTATCTCGGCAGCTCCACCGGGCTGCGGCTGCGCCATGACCAGCCCACCGGCACGCTCGAGGTGAACGCCAAGTCACCGGACCGTACGCGTTCGGCCTGGGCCGGGCGGGCCACCCGCGACTTCACCGATGTGGACCCGGCCGCGATCGACGCCGAGCTCGCCCGGCGGCTCGCCTGGGCCGAGCGCAGGGTCGAGCTGCCGGCCGGCCGCTACGAGACGCTGCTGCCGCCGAGCGCCGTGGCCGATCTGCTGATCGACCAGCTGTGGTCGTCCTCGGCGCGGGACGCGGCGGAGGGCCGTACGGTCTTCAGCAAGCCGGGCGGTGGCACCCGGATCGGCGAGAAGCTGTCCGAGCTGCCCTTCACGCTGCGCAGCGACCCGGCCGAGCCGGGTCTGGAAGCGGCGCCGTTCGTGATCGCGCACTCGTCCGGGGACGACGCGTCGGTCTTCGACAACGGGCTGCCGCTGTCCGCCACCGACTGGGTCCGTGACGGGGTGCTCCAGCAGCTGATCACCACCCGGCACACCTCCGCCCTCACCGGGCTGCCGCTCGCCCCCGCGGTCGACAACCTCATCGTGGACGCGGGCGGCACCCGCTCGCTGGAGGAGATGGTCGCCTCGACCGAGCGGGGGCTGCTGCTGACCTGCCTGTGGTACATCCGCGAGGTCGACCCGGCCACGCTGCTGCTCACCGGGCTGACCAGGGACGGCGTCTATCTCGTGGAGAACGGCGAGGTGGTCGGCGAGGTGAACAACTTCCGGTTCAACGAGTCACCGGTGGATCTGCTCGCCCGCGCCACCGAGGCGGGCCGCACCGAGCGGACGCTGGCGCGGGAGTGGAGCGACTACTTCAACCGCGCCGCGGTGCCGCCGCTGCGCATCCCGGACTTCAATATGAGCTCGGTCAGCAAGGGGGTGTGAGGAGCCGAATAGACTGGTCCACGCCCGATCCGATCCATTCCATATCCGTTTCGTCTATCACCAGGAACGCCATGACACGCCTCGGCGAATCCGTCGCCCGCGCCAGCGAGCTCCTCACCCAGGACCTCTCCTCCGACAAGACCGTCGAGCGGCTGCTCGAGGAGACGGGCTCGCGGCGCTATATCGACCTGACGGACCTCTCGCCGACGGAGCAGGCCGAGCTGATCGCGTCCCGTACGGTCGAGATCCTGCCCGGCGTGGCGGAGCTGGCCAAGCGGATCGAGGAGCGCCGCGGCGCAGGCCAGGGTCTGGCCATCAAGCTGGGCATCGACCCCACGGCCGCCGATGTGCACCTCGGCCATGTGGTGCCGATGATCGTCCTCAACCGCTTCCAGCGCATGGGGCATGACGTCACGCTGCTGATCGGCGACTTCACGGCCAAGATCGGCGACCCGTCGGGCCGTACGGCGGAGCGCCCGCCGCTGACCGACGACGACATCGCCCGGAACCTCGCGGGCTACCAGGACCAGGTCCGGCCGTTCTTCGACTTCGAGAAGGTCAACTTCCGGCAGAACAGCGAGTGGCTGGCGCCGTACACCTTCCCGGAGCTGCTGGGGCTGCTCGCCCAGGTGCCGGTCTCCCAGCTGCTCCAGCGCGAGGACTTCCGCAACCGGCTGGCCGCCGGCTCCGGGCTGACCATGTCCGAGCTGCTGTACCCGATCGCGCAGGCCCTCGACTCGGTGGCCCTGGAGTGCGATGTGGAGCTGGGCGGCGCGGATCAGCTGCTCAATCTCCAGATGGGCCGCAAGCTGATGGAGCTGCGCGGGCAGCGGCCGCAGCTGGTGGTCACGATGCCGCTGATCGAGGGCACGGACGGCACCGGCGCCAAGATGTCCAAGTCCAAGGGCAACTATGTGGCGCTCTCCGCGACCGCCGAGGATGTCTTCGGCAAGATCATGTCGATTCCGGACCGGCTGATGAAGCCGTACCTGGAGGCATGGACCGAGTGGACGGACGCGGAGATCACCGCCGCGATCGCCCGGGTCGAGGAGCGGTCGCTGCACCCGATGGATCTGAAGAAGGTCCTGGCGGGCGAGGTGGTGGCGGCGCTGTACGGCCTCGAGAAGGCGATGGCGGCCCGTGCGGGCTTCGTCGCCCAGTTCTCCAGGAAGAGCTTCACCGACGTCGAGACGCCGGTGGTCGACGCCGGGGAGCACGGCACCGAGTCCATCGCGACCGTGCTGAGCAAGGTGCTGGAGTTCCAGCCCAGCGCCTCGGCCGCCCGCCGGGTGGCCAAGCAGAACGGTCTGCGGCTGGTGATCGAGACCGAGGGCGGCCAGGAGTCGGTGGTGCTGCCCGAGGCCCAGGCGGTGCGCCCGCTGGCCGAGGTGGTCGCGGAGACGCTGGCGTCCGCCGGGCTCAGCGGGGCCTCCGACGCGGTCTACCTCAAGGCCGGGCGGAAGATCGCCCAGGTGCGCGGGGTGTAGTCCGCCCGGCCCACGACCGCGAGGGCGGTGTGACCCGGTGCGCGTCCACCATGCGCACCGGCCACCGCCGTCGCGCGCCGGGTCACACCGCCGTCGCGCCCCTCAGGTCGTACTGCGTCTGCGTCCGCCACCGCGGATCGAGTGCCACAGCGGAGTGCCCAGCGCGACGATCAGCACGGCCCCCGCCAGCTGGAGCAGATGCCGGATCCAGTCGAAGCCCTCGGTGTGCCTGACCCCGATCCAGCCGGCCACGGCATTGCCCAGGATGCCGCCGAGGATGCCGTAGATGCAGGTCAGCCAGAGCGGAATGGCCTGTTTGCCGGGCAGGATCGCCCTGGCGATCACACCCAGGATCAGGCCCACGACGATCGCCCATAGCCAGTTCATGTCGCCTCCCTGACACGCGGCGAGGGGATGCAGATCCCTTCCAGTGTTCGGCCACTCCGAGTACGGCGCACGCCGGAGGGCCGATACGCACGTCGGCGTAGCCGGAGACGGCACCCATCAGGGTGCCCCGGTCTCGAACCGACAGCAGGCGCGGCGTAACGTTGAGTACGTCCCAGAGCGGGGGCAGCCCGCTCGGCGATCAGGTGGTGGAACGTGATGCGGAAGCACGGCGATGCGGAGGTCTTCCGGATCACCGGAGCGCGGCAGGGGCTGGCCGACGACGTACGCGGCCGGCAGCGCCGCTATGTGATCTCGATGTCGGTCCGGACCATCGCGGTCGTGCTGGCGGCAGTGTTGTGGAACGTGGAGCGCCATGTGGCGATCGTGGCCCTGGTGCTCGGTGCGGTGCTGCCCTACATCGCGGTCGTGATAGCCAACGCGGGCCGGGAGAACGCCACTTCGCTGCCCACCACCTTCATCCCGACCCCGCCCCGTCCGATGCTGATCGCCGGGCGCGGAGAGGAGCCGAGCGACCCCCAGGGGGCGGAATCGGTCCCGGAGGACGTCGGACATATCAGCGAGCCTGGACGCGGTGAACATGGCTGACCTGCCACGTTTCCGTAAGCTCAAGAAAACCTCAGATCAATAGTGCAGTACCGGTGCACCGGGCCCCATCCCTCGTGACATACTGCGTACGCGCTCCGCATCCCCCGTCGGAGCGACGGACCGACGCCGGGCGGCTCCCCCCGTGGCTGCCCGGCGTCGTCATGTCCGGCGGGCTTTTCGTAGAGTCTGCGGTGTGAACACCCGCGAGACCGCCGCCGAGACCGACACCGTGATCTGCTCCGCCAAGGGCTGCCACGCCCCCGCCGTATGGGTGCTGGCCTGGAACAACCCCAAGATCCACACCCCGGAGCGGCGCAAGACCTGGCTCGCCTGCGAGGAACACCGCGAATATCTCTCGGAGTTCCTCGGAGTGCGGGGCTTCCTCAAGGACGTGGTGCCGCTGGAGGAATGGTCGGCCACCGAGAACGAGTGAGCAGCCCCCGAAACGAGTGATCAGCCCCCGATCGCCGACATCGGCCGGTCCGGCTGGAGGAACGACGGGTCATCGAGCCCGGACCCGGCCTTCTTGCCCCACATCGCCAGCCGCCACAGCCGGGCGATCTCCTCGTCCGGGGCGCCGGAGCGCAGCGCTCCGCGCAGATCGGACTCCTCGCGCGCGAAGAGGCAGGTGCGCACCTGCCCGTCGGCGGTCAGCCGGGTGCGGTCGCAGGCGCGGCAGAACGGGCGGGTGACCGAGGCGATGACGCCGACCCGGGCCGGGCCGCCGTCAACCAGCCAGCGCTCGGCGGGCGCCGAGCCGCGCTCGTCCTCGCCCTCGGCGGTGAGGTCGAAGCGGGTGCGCAGACTGGCCAGGATGTCCCCGGCGGTGATCATGCCGTCGCGCTTCCAGCCGTGCTGCGCATCGAGCGGCATTTGCTCGATGAAGCGCAGCTCATAGCCGTTCTCCAGGGCCCAGGCGAGCAGCTCGGGCGCCTCGTCGTCGTTGAGCCCGGGCATCAGCACGGCGTTGACCTTCACCGGGGTCAGCCCGGCGGTGTGCGCCGCGTCCAGGCCGCGCAGCACATCGTCATGGCGCTTACGCCGGGTGATGGCCTGGAAGACCTCCGGACGCAGGGTGTCGAGCGAGACATTGACCCGGTCCAGGCCCGCGTCGCGCAGGGACCGGGCGGTGCGCTCCAAACCGATGCCGTTGGTGGTCAGCGACATCCGGGGGCGCGGGTCGAGCTCCGCGCAGCGCTCGACGATGCCGACCAGACCGGGGCGCAGCAGTGGCTCACCGCCGGTGAAGCGGACCTCGGTGACCCCGAGCTCGGTGACGGCGATCCGGATCAGCCGGACTATCTCGTCGTCGGTGAGCAGATCCGGTTTGGCGAGCCATTGGAGGCCTTCTTCCGGCATGCAGTAGGTGCACCGCAGATTGCAGCGGTCGGTCAGGGAGACACGCAGGTCGGTGGCTACGCGACCATAGGTGTCGATCAACATGGTGGCGGCCCCTCCACGGTTGGCGTGCGTGCACTGCTCAATTCTCTCGCAGCGTACGTGACGGGTGTGACATGGAGGGGCCGCGCGGGTGGGAGTGGCCGCTCAGTGGGCTCCGTGCCCGGTGAGCGAGCGCACCTCCAGCTCGGCGTACTTCTCCTTGTCGGGCTGTTCCTTGGAGACGACGGTGCCCAGCCAGCCGAGCAGGAATCCCAGCGGGATGGAGATCAGTCCGGGGTTCTCCAGCGGGAACCAGTGGAAGTCCACGTCCGGGAACATCGAGGTCTCCTTGCCCGAGACGACGGGCGAGAAGAGCACCAGGAAGACCGAGGAGATCAGTCCGCCGTAGATGGACCACAACGCGCCCTGGGTGGTGAACCGTTTCCAGAACAGGCTGTAGAGGATGGTCGGCAGGTTGGCGGAGGCGGCGACCGCGAAGGCCAGTGCCACGAGTCCGGCGACGTTGAGATCTCGTGCGAAGACCCCGAGGACGACGGCGACGGTGCCGATGCCGACGGTGGCCCAGCGCGCGGCCGAGATCTCCTCCTTCTGCGTCGCCTCGCCCTTGCGGATGACGTTGGCGTACAGGTCGTGGGCGAAGGACGACGAGGAGGCGAGGGTGAGCCCGGCGACCACGGCGAGGATCGTCGCGAACGCCACCGCGGAGATCACCGCGAGCAGGATGGCGCCGCCCGTGGAGTCCGGTCCGCCGCCGATCTCCTCGGCGAGCAGTGGGGCGGCGGTGTTGCCCGACTTGTTGGAGGCGATGATGTCGTCGTGCCCCAGCAGGGCGGCGGCGCCGAAGCCCAGCGCGATGGTCATCAGGTAGAAGAGGCCGATGATGCCGATGGCCCAGTTGACCGAGTTACGGGCGGCCCGCGCGGTGGGCACGGTGTAGAACCGGATGAGGATGTGCGGCAGGCCCGCGGTGCCCAGGACCAGGGCGATACCGAGCGAGATGAAGTCCAGCTTGGTGGTGGCGTTGACCCCGTACTTCAGCCCCGGCTCCAGGAACGACTCCCCGATGCCGCTGTTCTTGGCGGCCTCGCCCAGCAGGTCGGAGATGTTGAAGTTGAACTTCAGCAGCACCAGGAAGGTGATCAGCAGCGTGCCCGCGATCAGCAGCACGGCCTTGACCATCTGCACCCAGGTGGTGCCCTTCATGCCGCCGATGGTGACGTAGAGCATCATCACGACGCCGACGAGGACGACGATGAGGATCTTCCCGGCCTCGCTGGTGATGCCCAGCAGCAGGGAGACCAGCACCCCCGCGCCCGCCATCTGCGCCAGCAGGTAGAAGATCGAGACGACGATGGTGGAGACGCCCGCGGCGGTGCGCACCGGGCGCTGGCGCATCCGGTAGGCGAGCACGTCGCCCATCGTGTAGCGGCCGGAGTTGCGCAGCGGCTCGGCGACCAGCAGCAGGGCCACCAGCCAGGCGACGAGGAAGCCGATCGAGTACAGGAAGCCGTCGTAGCCGGAGAGCGCGATGGCGCCGGCGATGCCGAGGAAGGACGCGGCGGACATGTAGTCGCCGGAGATGGCCAGGCCGTTCTGGAAGCCGGTGAACTGGCGGCCGCCGGCGTAGAAGTCGGTGGCGTTCTTGGTCTGCCGGCCCGCCCAGACGGTGATGGCCAGGGTCGCCACGACGAAGACCGCGAAGAGCGTGACGATCAGTGGCCGGTTGTCCGAGGCGCTCTCGGCCGCGAGCATATGGGGGCTCATGAGCGCTCCTCCAGACGGGTCTTGATGGCCTGGGCGCGGGGGTCCAGCTTGGCGGCGGCGTGCCGGGAGTACCACCAGGCGATGAGGAAGGTGGTCAGGAACTGGGCCAGTCCGAACACCAGGGCCACGTTGATGTGGCCCACGACCTTGGTGCCCATGAAGCCGTCCGCGTAGTTGGACAGCAGGACGTAGAGCAGGTACCAGCTGACGAACGCGATGGTGAGCGGGAAGGCGAACGAGCGGTGGGCACCGCGCAGTTCGCCGAACTCCGCGCTCGCTTGCACCTCGGCGTAGGCAGAACGGTCAAGTTGCCGCTGATCGTCGGGGCGATCGTTGGCCGGTGCGGTATCCACGGTCTCTCCTGGTGAGTGGGTACGACGGGAATGCATACGGCGGCGAGTGATCCAGATCACGCATGGTAGGGCGGCGCGGACCCGTACGACAGGGGCCGGTTGATTGAAAGACGGATAAGAATTCCGGGGAGGGATCGGCTCCGGGTACTGTGGCGGGTTTTCTTCCGGAATGCATTGATGTCCGACCTTGATCAGCGATAGCTTCCTTCGTCATGTACCCGCCCAGCCACGGACGGCGTTCGGGCGGCCCGTACGGATGAAGTGGAGACCCCATGGCTCATCTGAGATCGGCTCCTCCAAGACCCGGACGGCGGGCCTTTGACGGCCCGTCGGCTTCGCACCACCCCCTCACCACTCCCCGCCGCCTCTGCCCCGGTTCCGCGGCGTCCCGGGCCATCGAGGCGGCGCGCGGGAGCCGCGCCACGAGGGCGCGCACATTCGCTTGTGCGGATGACCCCGGCCGGACCGCCGCCGTTGACGCGGCCCGCCGGACCGCCGCCCGCGCCCGGGGGCTCCACGTCCCCCGAGTGGCGCGCTGAGCGCGCGTCCGCGCCCCCGGTCCGGAACGCTGACGATCCAGCCCGGTCCGCCCGCCCAGAGCCTCCTCAGCCACCTCGAGAGAACCGTCGAGAGAACCGGAGTACCCATGACGCCGCGCCGCACCTCCCTGCCGCTGCGCACCGCCGCGATACCCGCCGCCATGGCGCTCACCACCGCGCTGGTCTTCCTGCCCACCACCGCCACCGCGCTCGGCCGGGACGGCCACGCCACCGCGGCCGCCACGGCCGACGGTCCGTCCCTGAGCTATGTCGTCAACACCCGCCCGGGGCAGGACCCGTCCCGGATCCGCAAGGCCATCGCCCAGGCCGGCGGCACGGTCGTCGTGTCCTACGACCGGATCGGCGTCATCGTCGTCCACTCCGCCAACCCGGACTTCGCCAAGACCGTCCGTAAGGTGCGCGGCGTCACCTCCGCCGGGAACACCCGCACCGCCCCGCTGCCCGCCCAGTCCACCGACGACATCGACACGCCGAAGCTGCTGAGCGAGAAGCAGCGGCAGGCGGTGGCGGCGAAGGCGAAGGCCGGGCAGGACCCGCTGGAGCCGTTGCAGTGGGATCTGCCGGCGATCAAGGCGGACAAGGCCCATGAGAAGAGCCTGGGCAGCCGTAAGGTCACCGTCGGGGTCATCGACACCGGCGTGGACGACACCCACCCGGATCTGGCGCCGAACTTCGACCGTAAGGCGTCCGTCAACTGTGTGACGGGCAAGCCGGACACCGCCGACGGCGCCTGGCGGCCGAGCGCCGAGGAGTCCCCGCACGGCACGCATGTGGCGGGCGAGATCGCCGCCGCGAAGAACGGCATCGGCGTCACCGGTGTGGCCCCGGGGGTCAAGGTCTCCGGGATCAAGGTGTCCACGACGGCCGGGTTCTTCTACACCGAGGCGGTCGTCTGCGGCTTCGTCTGGGCCGCCGAGCACGGCGTGGACGTCACCAACAACAGCTATTACACCGACCCGTGGTACTTCAACTGCACCACGGACCCGGACCAGAAGGCCCTGGTCGAGGCGGTGCGCCGGGCCTCGTCGTACGCCGAGCGCCGGGGTGTGGTCAATGTGGCCGCGGCGGGCAACGAGAACTACGACCTGACCTCGGACACCATCACCGACCCCTCCAGCCCCAACGACACCACCCCCGGTGACCGGGAGGTGGACCCGAGCGTCTGCCTGGACATCCCGACCCAGCTGCCGGGCGTCGTCACGGTCGCCTCGACCGGCGCCAAGGGGCTCAAGTCCTCGTTCTCCAACTACGGCCTGGGGATCATCGACATCGCGGCCCCCGGCGGCGACAGCACCGTCTACCAGAAGCCCGAGCCCCCGGCCACCAGCGGCCTGATCTACAACACGCTGCCGGGCGGACAGTACGGCTACATGGCGGGCACGTCGATGGCCTCGCCGCATGTGGCCGGTGTCGCGGCGCTCATCAAGAGCACCCATCCGCACGCCTCCCCCTGGCAGGTGAAGGCGCTGCTCAAGGCCGAGGCCGACGACCTGGCCTGCCCGACGCCGTACGACATCGACGGCGACGGCACGGCCGACGCGGTGTGCGAGGGCGGCAAGCGGTACAACGGCTTCTACGGCGCCGGGCTGGCGGACGCCCTGGACGCGGTCGAGAAGTGACCGGCTGACACAATGCACGGGCCGCCGGGGCGGAGCAGCCGCCCCGGCGGCCCGTACGTGTTCCCAGAAGGCCGCGAGAGGACACCGTTCCCGTGCACCACGACGACTCCTGGGGACCGCTGCCGCCGCGGCCGGCCTTCTCGCTGCTGGTCCGGTTCGTGCTGACCGTACTGCTGCTGCCGCTGTGGTGGGCGCTGATCGTGGTGATCTTCCTCGGCTTCATCGCCTTCGGGATCGTGGCCGAGATCCTTACGGTGATCCCCGGGTTCGAGAAGGGGTTCCTCGGCCTGATCGACAAGTTCGGGGACAGCGTGAAGGTGTGGCCCGCCTGGTGCGTGACGCTCCCGGAGCTGCGCCACGAGGGCGACGCGGCCTTCTACCGGGCCCGGGTCGACAAGCGCATCGCGGCCTGGACCGCCAAGGAACTGGCCGCCCAGAAGGCGAAGAAGGCCCCGCCGCCAGGCCCGCACGACATCCCCGTGCGCGAGTACCGCGGGGTGGGCGCGGGCTACGTGGTCGAGGCGGCACGCGCCCGGGGCTGGGAGCTGAGCCATGACCGCCACTCGGATCCGCTGCGTGTGGTCCGGCTCAGGCGGCTGCCGGTCACGGACTGACGAACGTGGCGACCTTACGGTCGTCACAGCCTTACGGTCGTCACGGGCTGACGAGCGCCCGTTCCAGCGCGGGGCGCGGGACCGCGTCGCGCGTCGCCCCCTCCGTCAGCAGCCACTGGGCGGCTATGTAGGTGGCCATGATCCAGAACTGCGGCATCGGCGGCCGTGGCCAGTCGGCGAGCCCGGCCGCGATCAGGGTGTCGGAGAGCATGAACAGCGCCCCGCCGAGCCCGGTCCGCACACCCGCCCCGAGCGCGGCCAGCGCCATGACCGTCAGCAGCAGGCTGTAGCCCGCGACGGGAAGCCGCAGCTGCGCCGCGAGGCCGGGCCACAGCAGGGCCACCGTGCCCAGCCACGCGGCCCCGTACCCGGCGGCCGCCCAGGGCGCCGTACGGCGCCACCGCCACCCGGCGCGGGCGAACAGCGTCAGATAGCAGAGGTGCCCGACCGCGAAGCACCCCATTCCGGCCAGGAACGCGGTCTCGCCGCCGATCTGGAGCAGCACATCGCCCCCGCAGCCGCACAGCAGCGCGGCCGGGAGCGGCCACGGCCCGCCGCGCGCCAGCGCCCATACGGCGAGCACGGGCATCAGGGCGGGCTTGGTGAGGTGGACGACGGTGGTGGCGTCCACGAGCAGCGCGCCCAGGTGAACGGCGGTCAGCAGCGCGAAGAGGGCCCGCAGGACCGTCGTCGCGCGCCCGGCGGCGGCCGTCACCGCACGCTCTCGCCGACCGGCTCCGGCCGCCCGGCATCCGGGGAACCTGCCTCCGGGGAACCGGCCGCCGGGAGACCTGCCTCCGCGGCCGCCGCGGGCTGCCAGCCCGGCCCCCGGAAGACCCGGCCCGCCCGCTCGCGCCAGTCCCGCGCCGCCGCGATGTCGCGGGCGATGGCCACGTACTCGTGCGTGGCCACGCGCAGCGGGTTGTAGGTGTCGATGTTCTTCGTCAGGCCGTAGACGGGCCGCTCGGTCTCCGGGACGAAGGACCCGAAGAGCCGGTCCCAGACGATGAGGATGCCCCCGAAGTTGCGGTCCAGGTAGTCGCCTTGGGAGGCGTGGTGGACGCGGTGGTGCGAGGGGGTGTTGAAGACGAACTCGACGGGGCGCGGCAGGGTGCCGATCCGCTCGGTGTGGATCCAGAACTGGTAGACGAGGTTCACCGACGAGCAGAACGCCACCGCCGCCGGATGCACCCCGAGCGCGATCATCGGCACGTAGAACGGCCAGACGGTCCAGGTGGTCCACGGTTGCCGCAGGGCGGTGGTGAGGTTGAACTTGCGGCTGGAGTGGTGCACCACATGGCACGCCCACAGGATGCGGATGACGTGGTGCCCGCGGTGCGACCAGTAGTAGAAGAAGTCCTGGGCGAGCAGCATCAGCGGCAGCGTCCACCACACCACCGGGACGCGCAGCGGGGTGAGTTCGTAGACGGCGGCGTAGATCGCCACAATCGGGATCTTCCACAGCAGATCGAAGACCAGGCTGCCGAGCCCCATGCCGACACTGGTCGCGGCGTCCTTCGCCGCGTAGCCCTCGGCGTCGTCATCGGGGTGGAAGCGGTAGCTCACCATCTCCACGACGGCGAGCAGCACAAAGGCCGGTATCGACCACATCACGGCATTCGGGAGGTGCGGCATGTCCGCAACATAGAACCGCCGGTGAGGCCGCCGCTAGAGGTAGTTACCAACAAGTATGGTAGATGCGGCGTCAACAACAGGTCTCGCCCAACAGGTCTCGCCTCGGACGGCATGGCCGATGGCGGCATGGCCGATTAAGCTCCCCGCCTGTGCGCAGAGCCAGAGAACGGTTCCGGATCGGTGGCATAGCCTTCGCCTGCCTGCTGTCGGCGCTCACCACGGGGTGCTCCTCCGGGTCGGGCGGCGATGACTCCCCCTCAGCCCTGATGGAGGCGGTGGGGCACATCTCGACCGCGGGCCCGACGGGGGCGCAGGTCTCCTATCTCGACGCCGCCCGGGTGCGGTCCCTGGAGAAGGGCGACTCCCAGCGGTTCCGCACCGTCGGCCAGGCGGGCAGTCCACTGATGACGGGCTACCGCTTCAACGCCCATGCCTATGGCCTCGATCCAGCCATGATCGACACCGATGTGACCAATGGATACGCCGGGCACTGGCAGGGCTCCTTCGACGCGGACCGCATCGCCGCCAAGCTCAAGACGGGCGGCTTCGCCCGGCGCACCTGGCACGGCGAGACCGTCTGGGCGAAGGACGGGATCACCCTCCAGGTCGCCAAGGACGAGATCTCCTTCGGCTACGCCGGCAAGGATCTGTCGGCGGTGCGCCCGGCCAAGGGCAAGTCCGTGGCGGACGACCCGGACTACCGGGCGCTGGGCGACTGCCTGGGCGATGTCTACCGCGTCGACTTCGGCGGCAAGAACCCCAAGGACCCCGTGCGCCTCTCGGCCACCGGACAGCTGGCGAAGTCCGCGAAGCAGACATCCGGGGTCATCTGCGCCCTCACCGACGGCAAACGGACCGCCGAACGGGCCGCCGACCGCCTGAAGTCCGTCATCCGCCGGCGGGCCCCGCGCTTCGACGGCGCCAAGGTGACGGTTCTCACCGGGGATTCGCCCGGGGTGAAGGTGACGGTGCCCGACCGCCCGGGTGACAAGCGCGCCGGCCGCCTTCTCGTCAGCGACATCGATCTCCAGCTGGCCCTGTCCAAGCTCTGACCCGCCGCGTACCGGCTCCGGCCCGCGGGCGTACGGCTCCGACCCGCGGTCGTACCCGCTCCGACCGGCCCCGACCGGGCCCGACGCCCCGTCAACCCCCAGGCGGCGTACGTCCCGACCGGCCC
This sequence comes from Streptomyces sp. NEAU-174, assembly GCF_052665095.1. Classification (NCBI taxonomy): domain Bacteria; kingdom Bacillati; phylum Actinomycetota; class Actinomycetes; order Kitasatosporales; family Streptomycetaceae; genus Streptomyces; species Streptomyces sp. NEAU-174. Next base: position 44,754 of record NZ_JBQTCE010000020.1, read on the forward strand.
GCCGGTCAGGGTTGTCGGTGACGGCCCGTATCCTCATTGACCATGCTCGAAGACCCCACGGCAGCCGCCCCGCACCTCGCCCCGCCGTCCTCCTGGCCGGCCACCTATCCGCAGGGGTACGCGGTCGTCGACGTGGAGACCACCGGCCTCGCCCGCGACGACCGGATCGTCTCCGCGGCGGTCTATCAGCTCGACGCCCGCGGCGCGGTGCAGGACCACTGGTACACGCTGGTCAATCCGCAGCGCGATCCCGGCCCGGTGTGGATCCACGGTCTGACGGAGGAGATGCTGGCGGACGCCCCGCGCTTCCCCGAGATCGCCGCGGAGCTCTCCGAGCGCCTGGCCGACCGCGTCCTGGTCGCGCACAACGCCGCCTTCGACTGGTCGATGCTCGCCCGCGAGTACGCCCGCACCCGCGGCGCCGCGCCCGTGCGGCAGCGGCTGTGCACCATCGCCCTCTCCAAGGAGCTGGGCCTGCCGCTGCCCAACCACAAGCTGGAGACCCTCGCCGCGCACTACGGGGTGGTCCAGCGGCGCGCCCACCACGCCCTGGACGACGCGCGGGTGCTCGCCGAGACCTTCCGGCCCAGCCTCCACCGGGCCGCCGAGACCGGGCTGCGGCTGCCGCTGCTGGCCTGCCAGCCGCTGACCGAGTGGTCCGAAGGACCGGCCATCGGCCGCCAGCGGTCGTACCGGCAGACCTGGCGCCCCAGCCGCAAGCGCCCCGCCTGCCCGTACCCCAACCCCGGGCGCTACGAGCCGGGCGGGCAGCTGGTCCAGGGCATGCGGGTGGCGTTCTCCGGGGACACCTCCGTGGACCGCGAGCTGCTGGAGGACCGGGCCGTCGAGGCCGGGCTGCACGTGGCCACCAGCGTCTCCCGGCTCACCAGCGTGCTGGTCACCAACGACCCCGAGTCACCCACGTCCAAGACCACCAAGGCCCGCTCCTTCGGCACGCCCGTCATCGACGAGGCGGCCTTTATGCAACTCCTCCAGGACGTCACCCCAGCGCCGCCGACAAACAGGTGAAGTCGGCGCGACGCGCCCGCCCGCCGCTCGCCCGCCACCGCGCGGCCCCGCACGCTGAGGCGCATGGCACGTTGTGAGGTCTGCGGAAACGACTACCGGATGACATTCGAAGTGCACGCACAGGGCAATGTGCACGTCTTCGACTGTTTCCAGTGCGCCATCCACCGCATGGCGCCCATTTGTGAGCACTGCCGGGCCCAGATCATCGGGCAGGGCGTGGAGGCCGACGGCCAGTTCTACTGCTGTGCGCACTGCGCGCGGGCGGAAGGGAAGGTGGGCATCGTCGACCATGTGTGAACCCGGCCACCTGCGTGGATTGTCCCGGGGCGCCCCCAGCGGCCGAGGGACAATCCACGCCGAGTAGGGTCAAGGATGTGTACCGCTTCCTGTTGACCCGGCAGTGGGTGATCCTCACACTCGTGGCCCTGGCCCTGATCCCGACGATGATCAGGCTGGGTTTCTGGCAGCTGCACCGCCATGAGCACCGGGTCGCGCAGAACCAGCTGATCGGGAACAACCTCGACGCCCCGGCCGTGGCCGTCGAGAAGTTCACCGCCCCCGGCCGTACGGTCCCCCGCGACGACACCTGGCGCACGGTGACCGCCACCGGCACCTACGACACCGCCCATGAGGTCGTCGTCCGCCAGCGCACCGGCTCCGACGAGCAGTCCATCGGCTACTTCGTCCTCACCCCGCTGCTGCTCCCGGACGACCGCGCGGTGCTGGTCAACCGGGGCTGGATCCCGGCGGGCACGGACCTCACCAAGTTCCCCAAGGTCCCCGCCGCCCCCTCCGGCAAGGTCACCGTCACCGGCCGGCTGAAGGCCGACGAGACCACCGGCAACAGCGGCATCAAGGACAAGCAGGGGCTGCCGCCCCGCCAGGTCTCGCTGATCAACAGCGAGCAGCAGGCGAAGGCGCTGTCCCGGCCCGTCCTCGGCGGCTACATCGAGCTCACCTCGTCCTCCCCCAAGGGCGGCAAGCAGCCCCAGCCGGTCGCCGCACCCAACCACAGCGACATCGGCCCGCATATGGCGTACGCCGTCCAGTGGTGGCTGTTCTCCGCCGGTGTGCCGATCGGCTGGTTCGTGCTGGCCCGCCGCGAGCGCCGGGACCGCGCCGCCGAGGCCGCGAAGGCGGCGGCGACGCCGGAGCAGGTGCCCGCCACGGCCGCGGCAGACTAAGCGCTCCGCGGGAAGGGGCGGGGAGGGGAGAGTTCCACCGATCCGCCGGACAGCCATAGGCCCTCGTCCAGCGGATCCCGGCGGGGTGCCCCGTCCAGCGGATCCTCGCCGGGGTCCCGTCCAGCGGATCTCCGCCAGGCGCGCCGTCCAGCGGATCTTGGCCGGGCAGGGGCCTAGAACCCCGCTTCCCCGGGAAAGCGCCCCGACATGGCCCAGCACATCGACGACTACGCCCTCATCGGTGACCACCAGACGGCGGCACTGATCAGCCGCCATGGCTCGATCGACTGGCTGTGCCTGCCCCGCTTCGACTCCCCCGCCTGCTTCGCCGCGCTCCTCGGCGACCGCGACAACGGCCACTGGCGGCTCGCCCCCAAGGGCGCGGGCGCCTGCACCCGCCGTGCCTACCGCGACGACTCCCTCGTCCTGGAGTCGGTCTGGGAGACGGAGACGGGCACGGTCAAGGTCATCGACTTCATGCCGCAGCGCGACCGCGCCCCGGACATCGTCCGCATCGTCGAGGGCGTCTCCGGCAACGTCGAAATGCTCGGTGTCCTGCGGCTCCGCTTCGACTACGGGCGGGTCGTCCCCTGGGTGCGCCGCACCGACGGCCACCGGATCGCGATCGCCGGGCCGGACTCCGTATGGCTGCGCTCGGAGCCCGCGGTACGCACCTACGGCGAGGACTTCAGCACCCGGTCCGAATTCACCGTCTCGGCCGGGGACCAGGTGGCCTTCGTACTCACCTGGCACCCCTCCCACGAGCCCCGCCCCCAGCTCGTCGACCCGTACCACTCCCTCCGCGCCAGCCTGGAGGACTGGCGCGGCTGGGCCGCCCGCTGCCGCTACGAGGGCCCGTACCGGGACGCCGTCATGCGCTCGCTGATCACCCTCAAGGCGCTCACCTACGCGCCGAGCGGCGGGATCGTCGCGGCCCCCACCACCTCGCTGCCCGAGCGGCTGGGCGGGGTCCGCAACTGGGACTACCGCTACTGCTGGCTGCGCGACTCCACGCTCACCCTGAACGCCCTGCTCCGCGCCGACTACCACGACGAGGCCGTCGCCTGGCGCGACTGGCTGCTGCGGGCGATCGCCGGCGACCCGGCCGAGTTGCAGATCATGTACGGCCTGGCGGGCGAGCGCCGGGTCCATGAGCAGGAGCTGACCTGGCTGGAGGGGTACGAGCGCTCGACCCCGGTCCGGGTCGGCAACGACGCCGTCGACCAGCGTCAGCTCGACATCTACGGCGAGGTGCTCGACACCCTGCACCTCGCCCGCGCCTCCGGGCTGCCCGCCGAACCGCACGCCTGGAAGATCCAGACCGCGCTGATGGACTTCCTGGAGTCGGCCTGGCGCGACCCCGACGAGGGGCTGTGGGAGGTCCGCGGGCCCCGCCGCCACTTCGTCCACTCCAAGGTCATGGCGTGGGTGGCCGCCGACCGCGCCGTCCGCGCGATGGAGGCCGACCCACGGCTGGGCGGGGACGCGGACCGCTGGCGCGCGATGCGCGACGCCGTCCACCGCGAGGTCTGCGAGAAGGGCTACGACCCCGAGCGGTCCGCCTTCACCCAGTCCTACGGCTCGGCCGAGCTGGACGCCGCGACCCTGCTCATCCCGCGCGTGGGCTTCCTCCCCGCCACCGACCCCCGGGTCCTCGGCACCATCGACGCGATCCGCCGTGAGCTCAGCGAGGACGGGCTGATCCGCCGCTACACCACCGACGGCGGCGTGGACGGCCTCCCCGGCTCCGAGGGCGCCTTCCTCGCCTGCTCGTTCTGGCTCGCCGACGCCCTCCAGCTGGCCGGCCGCCACAAGGACGCCCGGGGCCTCTTCGAACGCCTCCTCGCGCTCCGCAACGACGTCGGGCTGCTCGCCGAGGAGTACGACCCGGCGACCGGCCGGCAGCTCGGCAACTTCCCGCAGGCGTTCAGCCACATCGGGCTGGTGGGGACCGCCCTCACCCTCGCGGAACGGCCCAGGGCAGACTGACCCCATGGATCTTGGACTCAAAGACCGGGTGTACATCGTCACCGGAGCCACCCGCGGGCTGGGGCTCGCGACCGCCCGTGAGCTGATCGCCGACGGTGCGAAGACCGTCATCACCGGCCGTGACGCCGATACGGCGGCCGCCGTCGCCGCCGACCTCGGGCCGAACGCGGTCGGGGTCGCCGCCGACAACGCCGACCCCGAGGTGGCGGCCCGCCTCATCGCCACCGCCCGGGAGCGGTTCGGCGGCTTCGACGGCGTCCTCATCAGCGTCGGCGGCCCGCCGGCCGGGCTGACCGCCGACATCACCGACGCCCAGTGGCGGGCCGCCTTCGACTCCGTCTTCCTCGGCGCCGTCCGCCTCGCCCGCGCCGCCGCGGAGCAGCTCCCCTCCGGGGGCGTGATCGGCTTCGTCCTCTCCGGCTCCGTCCGCGAGCCGATCCCCGGCCTCACCGTCTCCAACGGCCTGCGCCCCGGCCTCGCGGGCTTCGCCAAGTCCCTCTCCCTCGAGGTCGGCCCCCGCGGCATCCGCGTCGTGGGCCTCCTCCCGGCCCGCATCGACACCGACCGCGTGCGCGAGCTCGATTCCCTCTCCGGCGACGCGGAGGCCGCGCGGGAGCGGAACGCGGCGGCGATTGCGCTGCGGCGGTACGGGACGCCCGAGGAATTCGGCAAGGCCGCGGCGTTCCTGCTGTCGCCTGCGGCGTCGTATCTGACCGGGCTGATGCTTCCGGTGGACGGCGGGGCCCTCCACAACATCTGAGGCTGAGGGGGCTTGGGGGTGGGCCCACGGAGCTCCGCCCATGACCTGGGCACGACATGGACACCACTTGGGCACGTCCTGGGATACGACCCTGGGCACGTCCTGCGTGCGACCTGGGCACGTCCCGGGTACGACCGGGCACGATCTGCGCACGACCGGGGCCACGAGCTGGACGCTACCTGGGTACGACCTGGGCACGGCACGGCACGGCCGGACGCCAAGCGCGGGCCGTGGGCGCCTGCGGCGCGCATTCCCCCACCCCGCCCCTCCCCGAAACTATGGGGCTCCGCCCCCTAGCCCCCCACCGGGGCTCCGCCCCGGACCCCGCTCCTCAATCGCCGGAGAGGCTGGCTTCCGGCACGGTCCGCCCGACTTGCCCGGCCCGTGGGTCAGCCACCTGAACCACGGCCGCGACCCGCTGGCGCAGAGACGGACACCGAGCGAACTCAGCCCCTCCGGCATTTGAGGAGCGGGGCCGGGGGCGGGGGCCCGCCGAGGGCCCAGGGGTAGAGCCCGGGGTGGGTCGCGCGGGGGCGCTACCCAGCGAGGACGGGAGCCGCAGCCCGTCCAGGGGCGTGGAAGTAGAGCCCCCCGGCAGGGGCTTGGGGCGCAGCCCTAGCGGGGCATGGGGGCGCAAACCCCCCGGGGCTCGTGGGGCGCAGCCCCCCGGGGGTCGTGGGGGCGGGGTCCATGCGTTTCGGGAAGGGGCGGGGTGGGGAATCCCGCCGGAGGCGGCCACGGGGCGTTACCGGGCTCGCTCCGCTCCGTGCCGGGCCACCCTCAGCCGCACCTCCGCCGGGAGGGCCTCGAGGCCCGCCGATGTGCGGGCGCGTTCCAGGGCCTCCGCTCGCACCGCGTCCAGAGTCGACAGCGGGTCCGCCCGAGCGTCCAGCGCCAAGCCCATCCGGGCCTCCGGTGTCGTCCGGCGGCCCCGCAGCAGGACGTGGGCGCGCTCCACGCCGTCCAGCGACTCCGCGTCCGACAACAACGCGGCCTCCAGGGCGCGGCCCCGTAGCAGGGCGCCCTCTCCGTCGCCCGTCTCCACGAGCACTTCCTGGAGGCGACGCCGGCGCAACTGGACCAGGAACCAGCACAGGGACAGCACGAACAGCACCGCGAGCGCCGCGATGACGGCCGGCCAGAACCATCCGGTGTCCCGCCACCGCGTGCGGTCCGCCCGGCTGAGCAGCACATCGTCGCGGCCGTCGAACGGCGGCCACCCGGCCAGGATCACCGCGCCCACGGCGGCCAGCACCAGACCCACGAGCCCCAGCAGCACCCGGTTGACGACACTCAGCATGGCGCGCTCACCCCTTCGACTTCGCCGAGCGCCGTACGTGGACGGAGAGGGCGGGCGGCCTGGCCAGGCCCAGTTGGCGGATGCCCTCGTGGAGGGCGGCGTCCAGATCCGCGCGCACCTCGTCGAGATCGCGGAAGTGGGCCAGCGCGCGGGCCCTGATCCGCCGTCGGCCGACGTCCACGCGGGCCGACCGGACACCGGGCACCTCCATCGCCCGGTCCCGCAGCACCAGCCCCGCCGACGTCCGGTCGATTCCCGCTCGAACGGCCGCCGCGGCTTCCGCCCCCGCCCCCGACCCCGATCCCGATCCCGACTCCCGCTCCGGCTCCGGCGCGCGCATCGGCAGCAGCCCTCGCAGCCCCGGCGCCATCGCCATGACCACCATCCACACCCCCAGCGCGGCCAGCAGCGCCGCCCCGGCCACCATCCACGCGCTGTCCAGCGGCCGCGCGGCGAGTTCATCGGCGAGCCAGTCCCGCCACCGCATGGCGCGCCGCCCCGAGCGCACGGCCGCCACGTCGTACAGCAGCAGCCCGCTGACGGCGGCGACGGCCAGGGCGACGATCCCGGCCGGTACCCGCCGCTCGGACCAGAAGCGCCGGACCCGCCCGGGCGGATCCCCGTCCCCGGCACCGGCACCGACACCCGTCCCCGCCCTCGCGCCGTACGCCGACGCCGAGGCGGACTGACGCATCTTCTGGTCCGCGTTCATCGCACCCTGTCCCTCCCCCGACGCGCCCTGCGCTCCGGGCGCTCCCACCGCGGCACATGCAGCCGTTCGACCGTCACCGCGACCTCGGGCACCTCCATGCCCGTCATCTCGCTTACCCGTTCGATCACCTGACGACGCACCGCACCGCAGTGCGCGCCGATGTCCGAGGGATAGCCGAGCTCGACGGCGACCCGGACGCGCGCGACGCCCCCGCGCACCGCGGCGACCGCGTACGGCCGCGCCGCGCCCACGACATCGGCGAGGGCGATCTCACCGGAGCTCACACCGGAGTTCACCCCGGGGTTCACACCGAGGTTCGCAGCGGGGTCCGCACCGAGGTTCGCAGCGGGGTCCGCACCGGCATTCGCGCCCATCTCCGCACCGCCGTCCCCACTGGAATCCGTCGCGCCGCCGCCCCGCAACGCCTCCCGCGCCGCCTGCGAGGCGATCTTCGCGACGACCCGGTCCGCGATCCGCGTCGCGCCCCGCTCACCCGGCTCCACCACGGCATGTCCTTACGGTCGTCATGGCGCTCACCGCGGCCGTCCGTCACGGCCACGGGAACGGAAGAAGTCGCCCGGTTCCAGATCACCGTCCAGGAACCGGCCGACGATGAACCCGACGGCTCCCAACGCCGCCACCAGCAGAAAGGCCCCGAAACCACCGAAGTAACCTGCGAAAGCCAGCGCCATTCCCGCGATCATCCCGACCACGGCCATGCTCATCGTGTGCTCCTTCGCTGGAGCCGACCGGAACCGCTGCCGGCCTACTGGAGCCGCGGCTCCGGCGATTCCTCTTCCTCGTCCGGCAACTTCACATCGCTGACCGCGATATTGACCTCGACGACCTCGAGGCCGGTCATCCGCTCGACCGCCGCGATCACGTTCTCCCGTACGGCCCGTGCGACATCGGCGATGGAGACGCCGTAGTCCACCACGATCTCCAGGTCGAGGGCCGTCTGCACCTCCCCCACCTCCGCCTTCACCCCGCGGGTGACCGACCGGCCGCCGGGCACCCGGTCCCGTACGACCCCGAAGGTGCGTGCGAGACCGCCGCCCATGGCGTGGACGCCGACCACATCGCGGGCCGCCATACCCGCGATCTTCTCGACGACGCCGTCGGCGATGGTGGTGCGCCCCCGCAGGGCCGGGTCGCCCCCGCCCCGCCGGGGCCGATCGGTGGCGGCGCCCGGCGCGGCGATGCCGGGCCCGGCGCCCAGCGTCTTGGGCGTACCGGCGGCGGGTTCCGTGGCGGGGTTCTCGGGTCGGTTCCGTGGTGCGGTCTCGGACATCACCGATCGTCCCTTCCGAGGCGAAGAGCGGTGGAAGCGATTTCCGCTCGCTCTACTTGCCACCTTAAAGGGGCCTTCCCCGAACCGCTTCGGAGATGCGGCACTCGCGCGATCGATACGGCAGGCTGAGAGCGGTAGGGCTCACGTCCGTACGGCGGTAAGGGGTGACACGGTGGTCACGGACCGGCTCGTGCAAACCGTAAGGGAGCAATTGCGGCTCGGCCGGCTGCTGCCCCTGGGCGAGCGGGAGGACGGCTCCTGGATCACCGAACGCGCGGCGAACGAGGTGCTCGGGCGGGCCGCCGCCGAAGTCCCCGGCGCGCGTCTGGGCGCGCTGCGGATCGGGCCCGCCGACCCCGGCACCGCCGGGGCGCCCGTGGTGCCGCCCCCGCCGAGCGCGCTGCCGCCGGGCCCCCTGCGCATCGCGGCGGAGTGCGGTGCGACGCTGGAGGAACCGCTTCCGGTGACGGCGGACCGGCTGCGCGACGTACTGCTCGACGCGGCGACGGACCGGCTCGGCTTGGTGGTGGAGGCGGTGGACATACGGGTGACGGACGTACTGGACGAGCTCCCGGCCCTGCCCCCGGAGACCCCGCGCCCGCACCCGATCGAGGTCCCGGCCCCCGAGACCGTGGCCGTCGCCCCCGACCCCGCCACCGCTGCCGTCGCCCGCGCCGCCACCTCCGTGCCCGGCGTCGCCCGGCTCGCGCCGGTGCTGGGCTCGCCCCGGGCCGTGCGGATCGAGGGGGCGCACATCCGGATCGAGCTGGCCGTGGCGGCGGATCACCGCGCCGTGGATGTGGCGAGGGCGGTACGAACGGCGGTGGCGGAAGCCGCCCCGGCCCCAGGGGACCAGCCGCCCACGGTGGCCGTCCTCGTCACGGCCGTGGAGCCCTGACCGGAGCCCGGCCCTGACCGGAGCCCAGCCCCTGACCGGTCACTTCTCGACGTACTTCCGCAGTCCCTCGACCGTGCGCTCCAGCTCCTCGACCCGGTCGGCCAGCTGCTCGGTCCGCGCCTCGAGCTGGCGGTTCTTGCGGTGCATCTCCAGGAACACATTGACCTTCGTCCGCAGCAGCCATGGGTCGAAGGGCTTGGTCAGGAAGTCGGCGGCGCCGATCGCATAGCCCCGGTAGGCGTAGTCGGAGTCGGCGTCGGTCCCGGTCAGCAGGATGATCGGGACGTCCTTGGTCTGGTCGAGCCGTTTGATGTTGGCGGCCGTCTCGAAGCCGTCCATGCCCGGCATCAGCACATCGAGCAGTACGACGGCGAAGTCCTGCCGCAGCATCGCCTTCAGCGCCTCCTCGCCGGAGCGGGCGCGGACGAGCTGCTGATCGAGCGGGCCGAGGACGGCCTCCAGCGCGATCAGGTTCTCCTCCATGTCGTCGACGATGAGGATTCCGGCCTTCTCGGACACGCTCGTAGTCATCTCTCCCCCTGCCTCGGCCTCGGCGGACCGGTCTCGGCAGGCGCGGCGCCCTCTCCGGACACGCCCTCTCCGGACCCGGCGGTGTCATCGCCGGACCCGCCGGACCCGTCGGACGTGGCGTCACCGCTCCCGGGCTCGTCCGGCTCCCCCACCGCACCGCCCGGATCGAGCACATCGAGGATCGCCGACATCAGCCTGTCGACGTCCACGGGCTTGGGGACATAGCCATTGGCGCCGCTGTCGATGGCCTTCTCCCGGTCGCCAGGCATGACCTTCGCGGTGAGGGCGAGGATCGGCACCTCGGCGAGACGCGGTGTGCTCCGGATGGCCCGGATCGTCTCGTACCCGTCCATCTCCGGCATCATCACGTCCATCAGGACCAGCGAGACGTCCGGGTTGCGGTGCAGCACCTCGAGCCCCTCTCGGCCGTTCTCCGCGTACTTCACCGTCATGCCGACCCGGCCCAGCACATGCGTGAGCGCGAAGACGTTCCGGATGTCGTCGTCGACGATCAGGATGCGGCGGCCGTTCAGCACCTGGCCGGGGCGTCCGCGCTGCCACTCCTTGAGCCGGGTGGTCCCCGGCCAGCCGTCGTCGTGGTCCTCGCTCTCGCCCTCGCCCTCGGTCTCCCGCTCGCTCCCGGCCCCGGTCTCCGCCCCGCCGCCCGGGGCCCGGACGGCGAGCCGGCTGGCGGCCAGGCTGTCCGCCTCGCCGAAGACCCCGCTCGGGGCGTGGTCTTCGGTGTCCGGCAGCGGCTCGTCCGGGGCGGGGGCGGCCGCCGGGACCGTGGAGCCGGTGGCCCTGGGGTCCGAGGGGTCGGGGGCCGGGGCGACGCCGCTGTAGTGCGCGGGGATGTAGAGCGTGAAGCGGGAGCCGACGCCGAGCTCGCTCTCGGCCACGATCCGGCCGCCGAGCATTCCGGCGATCTCCCGGCTGATGGACAGGCCGAGGCCCGTTCCGCCGTACTTCCGGCTGGTGGTGCCGTCGGACTGCTGGAACGCCTCGAAGATCACCGGCAGCTTCTCCGGCGGGATGCCGATACCGGTGTCGGTGACGGAGAACGCGATGACGGCGTCCGCGGCCCGCAGCGCCTCCTCCTCGAACTGCCCTCCCGGGGTGCGCTCGACGCGCAGCGTCACCCCGCCCGACGAGGTGAACTTCAGCGCGTTGGAGAGCAGATTGCGCAGGATCTGCTGGAGCCGCTGCTCGTCGGAGAACATCTCGCGCGGTACGTCCTCGCCAACCGCGATCTCGAACGACAGGCCCCGGTCGACGGCGAGCGGCCGGAAGGTGGCGTTGACATAGTCGAGGATCTTGACCAGCGGCAGCTTCTTCGGACGGACGTCCATCCGGCCCGCCTCGATCTTCGACAGATCCAGGATGTCGTTGATCAGCTGGAGCAGATCGGAGCCGGAGCGGTGGATGGTGGCGGCGAACTGCACCTCCTGGGGGGACAGCCGGTCCTCGGGGTTGTCGGCGAGCAGCCGGGCCAGGATGAGCAGCGAGTTCAGCGGGGTGCGCAGCTCATGCGACATATTGGCCAGGAACTCGGACTTGTACTGGGAGGCGGTGGCCAGCAGCGCGGCCTTCTCCTCCAGCTCCGCGTTGGAGCGCTGGAGCTCGTTCGAGCGCTGGCGCAGCTCGGTGGTGAGCCGCTGGGACTCCGACAGCAGCGACTCGGTGCGGGCGTTGGCGATGATGGTGTTGATCGAGACGCCGATGGTGCTGACGAACTGGTCGACGAAGGCCAGGTGGACCTCGCTGAACCGGCTGAACGAGGCCAGCTCGATCACTCCGAGCACCTGGTCCTCGTAGAGGATCGGCAGGATCACCACGCTGGCCGGGAGCGCGGAGCCCAGCCCGGAGTCGATGGTGATGTAGTCGGGCGGGACGTCGTTGATGAGGATCCGCTTCTTCTCCACCGCCGCCTGGGCGACCAGCCCGCGGCCCCGGGGGCCGGGCCGCGGCGCCTGGCCGTCGCCCCCGACCGCGTCCTGGTCGGTGCCGTATCCGGCGATGAGCTCGAGCCCCTCACCGGGCCTGGCACCGGCCGCGCTGAGGAAGAACGCCCCGAACTGCGCGTTGACCAGCGGGGTCAGCTCGCTCAGGATCAGATCCGCGACCTCGACCAGATCCCGGTGGCCCTGCATCAGGGAGGCGATACGGGCCAGGTTGGACTCCAGCCAGTCCTTCGCGCGGGTGGTCTCGCGGAGGTTCGCGACCATCAGATTGACGTTGTTCTTCAGCTCGGCGACCTCGCCCTGCGCCTCGACCGAGATGGACCCGGACATATCACCCTGGGCGACGGCGGACGCGACCTCGGCGATCGCGCGCACCTGAGTGGTCAGATTGAGGGCCAGCTCGTTCACGCCCGTGGTCAGCCGCTTCCAGGTGCCGAAGACGCCCTCGACCCGGGCCTGGCCGCCCAGCCGGCCCTCGCTGCCGACCTCGCGGGCCACCCGCGTCACCTCGTCGGAGAACGAGGAGAGCGTGTCGACCATGGTGTTGATGGTGGTCTTCAACTCCAGGATCTCGCCGCGCGCGTCGACGTCGATCTTCTTGCTCAGATCGCCCTCCGCCACGGCGGTGGCGACCTGGGCGATGTTGCGGACCTGGGACGTCAGGTTGGACGCCATGAAGTTCACGTTGTCCGTAAGGTCCTTCCAGACCCCGGACACGCCCGGCACTCCGGCCCGGCCGCCCAGCTGGCCCTCGGTGCCCACCTCGCGGGCCACCCGGGTGACCTCGTCGGCGAACGAGCGCAGCTGCTGGACCATGGTGTTCACGGTGTCCTTGAGCTCCAGGATCTCGCCCCGGGCATCGACCGTGATCTTCTTCGACAGATCGCCGTTGGCGACGGCCGTGGTGACCTGGGCGATGTTGCGGACCTGGGAGGTCAGGTTCAGGGCCATGAAGTTGACGTTCTCGGTGAGATCCCGCCAGACCCCGGAGACCCCGCGCACCTGGGCCTGACCGCCCAGGTTGCCCTCGGTGCCCACCTCGCGGGCCACCCGCGTCACCTCGTCGGCGAAGGACGACAGCCGGTCCACCATGGTGTTGATCGTCGACTTCAGCTCCAGGATTTCGCCCTTGGCCTCCACCGTGATCGTCTTGCTCAGATCGCCCTCCGCCACGGCGGTGGCGACCTGGGCGATGTTGCGGACCTGGGAGGTGAGGTTGTCCGCCATGAAGTTGACGTTCTGCGTCAGGTCCTTCCAGACCCCGGAGACGCCACGGACCTGGGCCCGGCCGCCCAGCTCGCCCTCGGTGCCCACCTCGCGGGCCACCCGCGTCACCTCGTCGGCAAAGGCGGACAGCTGGTCGACCATGGTGTTGATCGTCGACTTGAGCTGGAGGATCTCGCCCTTCGCATCCACGGTGATCTTCTGCGAGAGATCACCGGTGGCGACCGCCGTGGTCACCTGGGCGATATTGCGGACCTGGGAGGTCAGGTTGGACGCCATGAAGTTGACGCTGTCCGTAAGGTCCTTCCAGACCCCGGAGACGCCACGGACCTGGGCCCGGCCGCCCAGCTCGCCCTCGGTGCCCACCTCGCGGGCCACCCGCGTCACCTCGTCGGCGAACGCGCGCAGCTGATCGACCATGGTGTTCACGGTCAGCTTGAGCTCCAGCAGCTCACCGGTGGCCTCGACCGTCACCTGGCGGGTGAGGTCACCGCGGGCGACCGCGGTGGTCACCTCGGCGATGTCACGGACCTGCGCGGTGAGCCGGGAGGCCATGGTGTTGACGGCCTCCGTCACCATGCGCCAGTCGCCGGAGAGCCCCTGCACCTTGGCGCGGCCGCCCAGCCGCCCCTCGGTGCCGACCTCGCGGGCGATACGGGTCAGCTCACCGGTGAACAGCGACAGCTGGTCCACCGTGCGGTTCACCCCGCGTCCCAGCCGCCGCAGATCGCCGCGGAGCTGTCGATTGCCGTCGTGCAGGTCCACCCGCTGGGTCAGATCGCCGGACGCGATCGCGTCGAGCACCCGCGTGGCGTTGGACACCGGGCCGACCAGGGCGTCCACCAGCTGATTGGCCGCGTCCACATTGGTGGCCCAGGCCCCCTGGCCGGGACTCGCGGTGATCCGCTCGTCCAGCCTGCCCTGGCGCACCACCTCGCGGCGCACCCGGTGCAGCTCTCCGGACAGATGCGCGTTGCGCACCGCGAGCTGGTTGAAGACCCCGGCCATCTCGCCGACCAGGCCCTCGGCCGAGGTGTCCGCGCGGACGGTGAAGTCACCGTCGCACAGGCCGTTCATCGCCGCCAGCAGGGACCGCAGGTCGGCCGCGGACGCGGTCTCGTCACCGCGCGCCGGGCCGGGCGGCCGAGCGTTTTCCGGACATTCCACGGTCGGGGCCGGGGAAGTGTCGGTGGTGATCGGGTCGAGAGCCATGGCGTCGTCCCTTAAAGATCATTCATATCCCCCTGTCTGTCATAATATGGCACCTAGATGGCCTAAACCGCCTATATTGCCCTGGAGCCGCACGTGGGAGCCTTGTTTCCTCTCGCGCGTGAGTCCGTCTCGCGGACGACGCTGCCCGGGAGCGTGCGCGCACCCGGCGCGGCGCGCGCCTTCGTCCGTACGGCGCTCACGGGACGGAGCGCGGCGGAGGCGTTCGCCCCGACCACCCTCGACGAGCGGTCGATCGACGACGCGGTGCTGCTGGTGAGCGAGCTGGTCACCAATGCCGTGCTGCACGCGGGCACCCGAGTCGAGGTGGTCTGCCGGCTCCAGCCCGGCCCTGACGCCGCCATGGAGGGCTTCGGGCCCGAGGAGACGGCCGGTCCTGACGATGTGCCGAGAGACGGGCCGAGGCGGCCGGGGATCGTCATCGAGGTGGCGGACCTCCACCCCGCCAGCACCGTGTACGGAGGTCCTGAGAGCCAGCGCCGGGGCCGCGGCCGCGGGCTCCAGCTGATCGGGGCGCTCGCGGAATCCTGGGGTGTGACCTATCACCGCACCCGTAAGGCGGTGTGGTTCCGGCTGGACGCCGAGCGGGCGGGGAGCGAGTTCGACGCCGTCCCCACCAGCGCGCTCGGGCGCGAACTGCGGTTCGCCGAGACCCTGGCCCCCGTCGCACCCCGTGAACAGCGCGATCCGACCGCCGACTGGGTGGACCGCGGCGGACCGTCCTTCCTCGCCGAGGCCAGCGAACTCCTCACCGGTCAGCTCGACGAGAACATGGTGGCCGCCCTCGCCGGGCAGCTCCTGGTGCCACGGCTGGCCGACTGGTGCGCGGTCTGGCTGACCACCGAGAGCGGCGGGCTCCAGCTCGCCCGCGTCTGGCACAGCGATGAGCGCCGTATCGACGCGCTCCGTGTCTCGCTGGAGCGGCATCCCCCGCCGACCGGGCTCGGCTCGGCGGGCACCTCCTGGCCCTGGCCCGGGGTCGCGGACAGCCAGGGGGCGGGCGGCTCGGCGGTGTGCTTCCCGCTGATCGCACACGGCCGCAGCCATGGCGTCCTGCTGCTCGGCCGGGCGGGCGTGCCGCGCATGGCGGAGGGCGTGGTGCGGCTCGCGGAGGACGTGGCGCGGCGGGTGGCCCAGGCGGTGGCCACGGCCCGGCAGTACACCCGTCAGGCGACGATCAGCCGGGCGCTCCAGCGCCGCCAGCTGCCCATGTCGCTCGCCCATATCCCGGGGGTGGACACGGCGATCGTCTATGAGCCGCACGGCGAGGGGCAGACCGTGGGCGGCGACTTCTACGACCTGTTCCCCATGGGCGACCGCCGCTGGTGCTTCCTGCTGGGCGACGTCCAGGGCAGCGACCCGGAGGCGATGTCGGTCACCGGGCTGGCCCGCCATCTGGTGCGGCTGCTGGCGCGCGAGGGCCATGGGGTGGAGTCGGTGCTCAACCGGCTGAACCAGGCGCTGGTGGAGGAGGACGCGGAGGCGGCGGAGATCGACGGCGAGCAGTCCCGGCCGCGCTTCCTGAGCCTGCTCTACGGGGAGCTGGAGCCGGACCCGGCCGGGGGCGGCGCCCGCTGCACCCTGGCGAGCGCCGGCCATCCGCTGCCGCTGCGGCTGACCACCCGGGGCGCGGTGGCCCCCGCCGCCTCCCCGCAGATGCTGCTCGGCATCGAAGAGAACCCGGACTTCCACGCCGACACGCTGGCCCTGGAGCCCGGCGAGACGCTGCTGTGCGTCACCGACGGGGTGACCGAGCGGCGCAACGGCCTCCGTCAGCTGGATGACGACGACGGTCTTTCGGACATCCTGCGGGAGTGCGTGGGGCTGGGCGCCAAGGCGGTCGCGGAGCGGGTGCGGCGCGCCACGCATGACTTCAGCCCCGAGCCGATCGACGACGACCTGGCGGTGCTGGTGCTGGAGGCGGTGCCGACGGTGGAGCCGCAGCGGATGGCGTGACGGCGCCGCGGACGGTCGACGACACGTCAGGGCAGGTCAGCGGAGCGCTTCCGCGGAAGCGCTCAGTCCGTCACCCCCGCCAGGGCGCGCAGTCGGCGGGCCTGGGCCGCGCGCTCGGCGGCGCGCTGCTCCTCGTAGGTGCGGTCCACGGCGCCCCGCAGCAGCGCCTTGGTCTCGATCACCGCATCGCGGTCCGCGGCGAGCAGGGCCGCCGCCAGGTCCTGGACCGCGCCGCCGAGCTCGGCGGCGGGCACCACGAGATTGGCGAGCCCGGTCCGCTCGGCCTCCTCCGCGTGGACGAAGCGCCCGGTCACGCAGATCTCCAGCGCACGGGCGTATCCCACGAGCCCGACCAGCGGATGGGTGCCGGTGAGGTCCGGCACCAGCCCGAGGCTGGTCTCGCGCATGGCGAACTGTGCGTCGTCCGCGCAGACCCGCAGGTCACAGGCGAGCGCAAGCTGAAAACCGGCCCCGACGGCATGCCCTTGGACGGCGGCGATCGACACGATGTCGTTCCGCCGCCACCAGGTGAACGCGTCCTGGTACCCGGCGATGGTCGCGTCCAGCTCGCTGTCGGAACCGCGCGCCATGTCGAGGAACGACGGCTCGCCGTCGAACCCCTCGGGCGTGAACGCCTGACGGTCCAAGCCCGCCGAGAAGGACTTGCCCTCGGCGCGCAGCACCACGACGCGCACGGTGCCCGGCACCAGCTTTCCGGCCTCGGCCAGCGCCCGCCACAAGGCGGGCGACTGAGCGTTGCGCTTCGCCGGGTTGTTCAGGGTCACCGTGGCGACCGTGTCATCGACGGTGAGCTGAACGCCGTCCTTGTCGAGCAGGGTCACAGGGGCCTCCGGTCGGGTGCGGTCAGTACAAGTGACTGCACAGTAACCACCCGGCCGAACCGACGATCAGCCGGGTGGCACCCTTGTCCCTACCTGCTGATGGTGATGGAGCATGCGGGCGGTCAGGCCGAGGCGGTCTTCTTGCCTCGCGTCGCACCGCCGCGTCCCCGTAGGGAAACTCCGGATTCGCTGAGCATCCGGTGAACGAATCCGTAGGAACGGCCGGTCTCCTCGGCCAGCGCCCGGATGCTCGCCCCGGAGTCGTACTTCTTCTTCAGGTCTGCCGCGAGCTTTTCGCGCGCGGCGCCGGTCACCCGGCTGCCCTTCTTCAGAGTCTCGGCCACCCGTGCCTCCTCATGGGAAGTGCGCTCTGGACTCTCATGATCACCCCTACAGGCCTTCCTGGCCACCCATTCGGCAAGGTCTGTGGATGAAGGATTGCGGGAAATCGCGGCGCGGCGACCTTCGGAAGCAAGGATTCCGGCGCTGTTCAACCTGACACTCTTTCGTGTTCAGCGACGAAGAGGCAGGTCAGGGCATACGTGAGCTACGTCGCAGAGACCCGGACCGGCGCACGGCACGTGGTGTGCGCCGGTGGCCCACGACGCGCCGCGATACCAGCCGTTCTCACTCAGATGATGGATCACGCCTAGGCCGAATGATCTACAGGAAGGGGATCGGACCGGAGGAACCGGACTCTTGGGGCGGCGTCCGGAACGCCGCCCTCCGCCCCTGCGCCGGGCCCGCCCCGCCCGCCGTCGGCCTCGTCAGGCGAGCGCGACGAGGTCCGCGTACTCCTGGCCCCACAGGTCCTCGACGCCGTCCGGAAGCAGAATGATCCGCTCCGGCTGGAGCGCGTCGACGGCGCCCTCGTCGTGGGTCACCAGGACCACCGCACCGGCGAAGGTGCGCAGCGCCCCGAGGATCTCCTCACGGCTGGCCGGGTCGAGGTTGTTGGTGGGCTCGTCCAGCAGCAGCACATTGGCCGAGGAGACCACCAGGGTGGCCAGCGCCAGCCGGGTCTTCTCGCCGCCGGAGAGCACCCGGGCCGGCTTGTCCACGTCGTCGCCGGAGAACAGGAACGACCCGAGCGTCTTACGGATGTCGACGAGGTCGAGATCCGGGGCGGCGGAGCGCATGTTCTCCAGGACGGTGCGGTCCGGGTCGAGCGTCTCGTGCTCCTGCGCGTAGTAGCCCAGCTTCAGCCCGTGGCCGGGGGTCACCTGGCCGGTGTCCGGCTTCTCGACCCCGGCCAGCAGCCGCAGCAGGGTCGTCTTACCGGCGCCGTTCAGCCCGAGGATGACGACCCGGGACCCCTTGTCGACGGCCAGGTTGACATCGGTGAAGATCTCCAGGGAGCCGTACGACTTCGACAGCCCCTCCGCGGTCAGCGGGGTCTTGCCGCACGGGGCCGGGTCGGGGAAGCGCAGCTTGGCGACCTTGTCGGACCGCCGGGCTTCCTCCAGGCCGGACAGCAGCTTCTCGGCGCGGCGGGCCATGTTCTGCGCGGCCACGGTCTTGGTCGCCTTGGCGCGCATCTTGTCGGCCTGCGCGTTGAGCGCCGCGGCCTTCTTCTCGGCGTTGGCGCGCTCGCGCTTGCGGCGCTTCTCGTCGGCCTCGCGCTGGGCCTGGTAGAGCTTCCAGCCCATGTTGTAGATGTCGATCACCGAGCGGTTGGCGTCGAGGTAGAAGACCTTGTTGACCACCGTCTCGACGAGGTCGACATCGTGGGAGATGACGATGAAGCCGCCGCTGTAGGTCTTGAGGTAGTCCCGCAGCCAGGTGATCGAGTCGGCGTCGAGGTGGTTGGTCGGCTCGTCCAGCAGCAGGATGTCGGAGTCCGAGAAGAGGATCCGGGCCAGCTCGACCCGGCGCCGCTGACCGCCGGAGAGCGTATGGAGCGGCTGGCCGAGCACCCGGTCGGGCAGACCGAGGCTGGCGGCGATGGTCGCGGCCTCCGCCTCGGCGGCGTATCCGCCCTTGGTGAGGAACTCGGTCTCCAGGCGCTCGTACTTCTTCATCGCCCGCTCGCGGGTGGCGCCCTTGCCGTTGGCCATCCGGTCCTCGTTCTCGCGCATCTTACGGAGCACGGAGTCGAGCTCACGGGCCGAGAGGATGCGGTCGCGGGCGAGGACGTCGAGATCACCGGTGCGCGGGTCCTGCGGGAGGTAGCCGACCTGACCGGAGCGGGTGATGGTGCCGCCGGCCGGGATGCCCTCACCGGCCAGGCACTTGGTGAGCGTGGTCTTGCCGGCGCCGTTGCGGCCGACGAGACCGATGCGGTCGCCCTTGGCGATACGGAAGGAAGCGGACTCGATGAGGACACGGGCGCCGGCACGCAGCTCGACGCCGGAGGCGGTGATCACGGGAATTACTCCTGGGCAGGGTGGACGGCGGACGGGACGGACGAGGGCGGCCGACGCCGTCTAATGCACGAGGAGAATTGCCATGCGGCTAGTTTAGCGGTGGCGGGCAAGTCGTTTTCCCCCGGCTTTCCTCCGCCCGGCGCCCCGGCTTTCCCCCCGGCCGCCCCTCCCTCAGGCTCCGCCCGTGTGCACCTGGAAGGCCGCCCGGCGCACCGCCTTGGCCAGGGCCGGATCGGGGTGGGCCGCGGCCAGCGCCACCAGGACCTGCACGGTGCGGGGGTGCCCCACGGCCCGTACCTCCGCCAGCAGCGCGGGCACGGTGCCCTGGACGGCGGACTCCAGGTGGCGGACGAGCAGCGGGCTCTCCCCGTGGTCGGAGATGGCCGCGGCGGTGTCCACCCACAGCCAGGTGGCCTCCTCGCGGGTGAGCGCTTCCAGCGCCTCGTCCGGGTCGGCGCCCTCGTGCTCTGCGAGCCACAGGAGCGCGTAAGGCCGCAGACACGATTCGTCGACGACGGCCCGTACGTTGGGCTCGGCGGGCGCCCCGACGACGCGCAGCGCCTCGAACGCGAGCCCGCGCAGCAGCGCGTCGTCGCCGCGCGCCGCGTCGATGAGCTCGACGACCGCGCTGCCGACGGGGCGGGCGGCCAGCCAGGCGCGGTACTCGGCGCGGGCGGGGCCCGGGGTCAGCCCCGCACAGCCGCGCAGCATGTCGGCGGCGTGCTGCTCGATGTTCCCGGCCGGGCTCTGGGCGGCGACGCAGATCTGCTCGAGCTTGACCCACACCGCCCAGTTGCCGAGCGCGGTCAGCTCGGCCTCCCGGCGGTCGCCCTTGGCGTCCTCGGCCGCGCTCCCGGCGCCCTCCGGCCCCTCCTGGGGCTCCTCCCGCACGGTGAGCGCCCCGACGGACGAGAGGGCGTCCAGGGCCCAGTCGAGCAGCCCCTCGAGCGTGGCGCTGTCCTCGGCGTCCTTGGCGTCGTCGGCGCTCGCGGCGCCCCCGGCGGGCTCCCGGTCCTCCCCGACCTCCTGGGGGACCTCGCACCGCTCGGTGCGCAGCTCGGCGACCCGCTGCCGGAGCATGTCCAGCAGGGCGGAGATCTGCACGGGACCGGCCGAGAGCTGGAGCAGGGAGAGCAGCTGCGGTACGGCTTCGACGACCTCCGCGACCGCCGTCGGCTCGGCCGTCTCGGGGGCGGGGCAGGCCAGGGACCACGCGTCCAGGAGCGCGACCCAGCCGCGCAGCACGGCGCTGTCGTCCCGGTCCCACGCCTGGAGCCGCCAGCCGGGGCGGGTGGTGCCCGCGTGGTGCTCGATGAGCCCGATGAGGCGGGCGCGGTCCCAGTCGGTCCGCACCTCCCGCTCGCTCACCCCGAGCGCCTCGGCGGCGCGGGCGGCGGCCTCGTCGGACAGCGCGCCGGGCGCGCCGTGCTCGGCCGCGGCCCAGTGGGCGATCGCCACGGCCCCGGTGAGCCCCGCCCTGGCCTGCCGGGCCAGCTCCGACGGGGGCGGAGTGCCCTCCGGCGGACGGGGCGCCGGTCTTGAGCCGCGGTTCACCGCGGGCCGGCGGGCCGTGGCCATCGGCCGGTTACGGACAAGTCGGAGCCGGGAGTCGCGCGGAGTACGGGACGTCACGGAAGCAGTCTCGCCGTTGACGGCCCGAAAGCCCAATCGGCACCCGTCCGGCGGTCGCCGCGAAGGGTTCACGCCATCTTACGAACGCTTCCGCCGCCGCCCCGCGAACGCCTCCCGCGCCGTCCCGCACGCGCTTTCGCGATCGCCTTACGGGCGCTACAGGAGGTCGGGCGGCGCGGGAGGCCGCCTTACGGGCGCTACAGGAGCGGTATCAGAAAGCGCCGCAGCGCCTCCTCGTACGCCTTGGGGTCCGCGTTCCACATGGCCGCGTGCGGGGCCTGCCGCACCGTGTGAAGGGTCACCAGATCGCGCCGCCGGTCGACGAGTTCGCGCGAGACGTGCCACGGCGCGAGGGTGTCGTCGGGGCCGTGGGCGACGAGCGTGGGCACGGACAGCCGCTCCGGGTCGGCCACCTCAGGGAGCCTGCTGTCGTGGAGCCCGGTGCGCCCCTCGGCGGCGCGCAGGGCGAGCGGGAGCAGCGGCGCGGGGATGCCGCGGGCCGCGGCGAGGGCGCGCAGGGTGGCCTGCCAGTCGAGCACCGGGGAGTCCAGGACGAGGCCGATGACGCGGTGCCGCAGCGCGGAGTTCGCGGCGGCGTGGAGGGCCATCGAGGCGCCGGTGGACCAGCCGTGCAGCACGACCCCGGTCGCCCCGTACTCCACCGCGTAGCGGATGGCCGCGTCCAGGTCGCGCCACTCGGTGTCGCCGAGGTGGGATATGCCGTCCTCGGAGCGCGGGGCGCCGGGGTCCCCCCGGTAGGCGAGGTCGAGCACCGGCACCCGCAACTGCCGCAGGAAGGGCATGACGACCATAGGGTGCTCACGGGTGGTACCGAGGCCATGGGTGGTGATCACCCAGGTGGAGCGTTCGCCGGGGATGAACCAGGCGGGCAGCGGCCCGAGTTCGCCGGGCACGTCCACGTCGGCGTGGTCGATGCCGAGCGCGTCCCGCGGGTTGCCGATGTGCACCTGGGGGGTCAGCCGCACCCGGGTGCCGGGGGTGAGCTCGCCGTGGGTGACCCGCTCCAGACGGCGTACGACGCAGTCGGCGGGGTGCGGGGCGTCCTCGATGACGGGGCCGACGACGGCGTGGCAGGAGCGGCCGGTGAGGCCGTAGGTGCCGGGGCGCAGCGAGGCGAGCGAGCGGGTCAGGGTGATCTGGCCGGCCGCGGTCGCGTGGACGGTCAGCGGCGCCTCGTTCGGCAGCGGGCGGTCGGGGGCCGGTTTCAGCGCAGCGCTGGTGGCGTACCGTCCGGCCGCCACCGCGGCCACGCCGACACTCAGCAGGGTGGTGGCGGCCGCGACCGCCGTTGTTCGCAGACGCATCCCTCCCAGTGTGGTCGGCGAGGCGGCCCCCGGCCAGCGGGCGTACCCGGCCGGGTGACCGCCGGGCCGGGGCCCGGGGCGTGCCGGGCTCAGCCCTTCTGGCCGTAGCCGCTCAGCTTCTCGGCGGCGCGCCGCATCTCGTCCGGCGGGATCAGGGAGGGGGTGCGGCCGGGGACGGAGACCGCGGTGAGCCAGACCTGGCACATCCATTCGAGCTGGGCGGTGCGGTCGTACGCCTGGTCCAGGGTGGCGCCGTGGACGACGGTGCCGTGGTTGCGCAGCAGACAGCCGCTGCGGTCGCGCAGCGCCTCGAGCATGGCGGCGGCCAGTTCGTCCGTGCCGTAGAGCGCGTAGGGCGCGACGCGGACCGGGCCGCCGAGGGCGGCGGTCATGTAGTGGATCGCGGGGAGCTCGTCGACGAGCGTGGAGACGGCCGTGGCGTGGACGGCGTGGGTGTGGACCACGGCCTCGGCGTCGGTCTCCCGGTAGATCGCGAGGTGCATGGGCAGCTCGCTGGTGGGCTTCAGCGTGCCGAGGACCTGCTGTCCGTCCAGGTCGACGGCGACGGCGTCCCTGGGGCCGAGCCGGTCGTACGGGACGCCGCTCGGGGTCACCAGGACGGTGTCGCCGACCCGGGCCGAGACATTGCCCGAGGTGCCGACGACCAGGCCGTCGGCGGTGGTCCTGCGGGCCGTACTCACCACCTGCGTCCATGCCTGCCGCAGGGGATGCGTCAGCCGCGGCTGCGGCTGCCGCGTGGATCGCGACTGGGTCACCTGCCCTCACCTCCGGGGCCCGATCCTTCCAGGCGGCCGCCGACCGCGCGGCGGCGGGACCGGCGCAGCGGGCGCGGCGGCGGGACCGGCGCGGCGGGCGACTACGACCGTGCCTCGTGGGCACCCGACTCCGGACGGGTGAACGTGAGGGGACGGCGGACGCACGCGAGACCGGCCTCGGGGCCGCCTCCGGTGGCTCTCGAACGCGGCTCAACTCCCCTACGACATGGGAGCGTAGGCTGAAATTCACCAGGCTTTAGCGACACCGCAACCATGTCACCCCGATGCCCTGCTCAGTTCATCTCCCGTTCACCCTGTTTCCTTACGTTCACCGTGCCACTAACGACCTTCGAAACTGATTGACCGGGTGTATGGAACACATCACGCTTCTCATCGGGATCGTGATCGTCACGGCCTTGGTGTTCGACTTCACGAACGGCTTTCACGACACGGCTAACGCCATGGCCACCACCATCTCCACGGGAGCACTCGGGCCCAGGGTGGCGGTGGCGATGTCGGCCGTCCTCAATCTCGTCGGCGCGTTCCTGTCCGTGGAGGTGGCCAAGACCATCTCCGGCGGGATCATCGACGAGGGATCCGGTATCCAGCCAGAAGTGATCTTCGCGGGACTCGTCGGCGCGATCCTGTGGAATCTGGTGACGTGGCTCGCCGGACTCCCCTCCAGCTCCTCGCACGCCCTGTTCGGCGGTCTGATCGGCGCCACCGTGGTCTCCGTGGGCCTGGACGGGGTCAACGGCGACGCGATCGTCATGAAGGTCCTGATCCCCGCCGTCGCCGCGCCGATCGTGGCCGGCATCGCCACGCTGGCCGCCACCCGGCTCACCTACCGGCTCGGCCGCGACCGCTCCCCCGAGGACACCGCGAAGGGCTACCGCGCGGGGCAGATCGCCTCGGCCGCCCTGGTCTCCCTGGCCCACGGCACCAACGACGCCCAGAAGACGATGGGCGTGATCACCCTGGCGCTGGTCACCGGGAACGTGGTGGCGCCCGACTCCGACCCGCCGCTGTGGGTCATCGTCTCGGCGGGCCTGGCCATCGCGCTCGGCACCTACCTGGGCGGCTGGCGCATCATCCGCACCATGGGCAAGGGCATCACCGACATCCAGCCGCCGCAGGGCTTCGCCGCCCAGACCGGCGCCGCGACCGTCATCCTCGCCTCCTCCCACATCGGCTTCGCGCTGTCCACCACCCAGGTCTGCTCCGGCGCCGTCATGGGCGCGGGTGTCGGCCGCAAGGGCGCCGTGGTGCGCTGGTCGACCGCGGGCCGCATGGTGGTCGCCTGGGTGCTGACCCTGCCGGCCGCCGGTCTGGTGGCGGGCGCCGCCGCGCTCCTCGCCGACCAGGGGAACGCGGGAATCACGGCGGTGGCCGTGCTCGCCGTCCTGGCCTGCGGGGCGATCTGGATGCTGTCGCGCCGCAAGCCCGTGGACCACACCAACGTCAACGAGGTCGGCACCCAGGAGCCGGTGGGCGCCGTCACGGCCGCCCTGCGGTCCGTGGCCCCGCCGCCCGCCGGTGCGGCGAGCGCCGCCCCCGAGGACGACACCTCGGAGCACACCCCCGAGCACACCCCCGAGCAGACCCCCGAGCAGACCCCCACCCCCGCCGCCGCGAGCAGCACCACCCGCTAAGGAGCCAGGAAACATGAGCATCGACTGGGCGGCACTCGGCCAGGTCTTCGGCATCAGCCTCGCGGTGACCGTCGGCATGGTGGGCGTCTTCACCCTGGGCATCGTCGGCACCTCCCGTAAGGCGGCGCCGGAGCAGGGCGGCACGGCCGCCGCCGTGCCCGGGGGCGCGGTGGGCGCCTCCTCGCTCACGCGCACCGGCGCGTACGCCTGCTTCGCGGTGTGCGCCGCGGCCGTGGCATACGGCATCTATCTGATCGTCGCCTGAGGACCCCGCTTCCCCGAACGACCCACCGGCCGCCGGATCGTGGCGCTGACCAGCGCCGACCATCCGGCGGCCGTCCTGTGGGGGGCGGTTGGCTGTGGGGCTCGGCACACTCGGGCGTCATAGGTCATATGCGAGTTGACGGCCATTCGCGGCCCATGGTGGACTTCCCGAGCCAAACGGCGGCAGGAGAGGAAGCCGGTGAGAATCCGGCGCGGTCCCGCCACTGTCACCGGGGAGCACCCTCCCATCGCCTGTATGGGGTCACGGCTCGTCCGTACGGTTCGTCGCGTACGCGGGGCTGGAAGACCGGGAGGGCCGCGGATCCGGGAGCCAGGAGACTCTCACCGCCGGTCACGTCGAACCAGGGCGCGGACCCTGAGTGAGGACATACCGCCATGCCCGGCATCGTCACGCCGCCAGCCCTCCCTGTCCGCCTCGGCTCTTCCGGCCCCTCCGGCCCGTCTGGTTCCGTATCGCCGCGCCGAGGCGTGACGGCGGCCTGACGGATGCCTGCCGACCACGCCTCGTTCACGTGTGGCGCGGCCCTCGGCTTCCTCGGCGACCTCGCCACGGGTGACCCGCGCCGCGGCCATCCGGTGGCCGCGTTCGGGCGCGCCGCCGCGGCCGCCGAGCGCCGGCTGTGGCGCGACCACCGGGGCTACGGGGCCCTGCACACCGCGCTGTGCGCGGGCGGCGCGGCCGCCGGTGCCGCGCTGCTGACCCGCGCCGTACGGGGCCTCGGCAGCCGCCGTGGCGCGGAGGTCGCGCTGACCGCCGCCGCCACCTGGGCCGTGCTGGGCGGCACGAGCCTGGGCCGGGAGGCACGGGCCGTCGGCGGGGCGCTGGCCGCCGGGGACCTCGAGGTCGCCCGGGAGCGGCTGCCGCATCTGTGCGGCCGCGATCCGCAGGCGCTGGACGGGCCGCAGATCGCCCGCGCGGTGGTCGAATCGGTGGCCGAGAACACCTCCGACGCCGTCGTGGGCGCGCTGGTGTGGGGCGCCGTGGGCGGCGTGCCGGGGCTCATAGGATTCCGCGCCGTCAACACCCTGGACGCCATGGTGGGCCACAAGTCGCCGCGCTACCGGCGGTTCGGCTGGGCGGCGGCCCGGCTGGACGATGTGGCCGGCTGGCCCGGTGCGCGCCTTACGGCGGCCCTGGCGACGCTCGCGGGCCCCGATCCGCGCGGTGCGTGGCGCGCCTGGCGGCGCGACGGCGGACGCCATCCGAGCCCCAACGCGGGCCCCGTGGAGGCGTCCTTCGCGGGCGCGCTCGGCGTCCGGCTGGGCGGCACCCTCGCGTACGGCGGCCGGGTCGAGCACCGGCCGGTGCTCAACTCCGGCGGGCGGCCGGTGGAGTCGGCCGACATCGAGCGGGCGATACGGCTGTCGCGGCGCGTCGGCGTGCTGGCGCTCGGGGTGTCCATGGCGGCCCGGCCGGTCCTGAGGGCGTTGACGGGGCGGCCCCGGGCCTTGGGAAGGGGCGGCGGATGAGCGGGATACGCGGTAAGGGCGGCACGGAGGGTTCCGGGGCACGCGGCTCCGGGGCACGCGGCGGGGGGCTGCTCGTCGCGGGCACGACCTCCGACGCGGGCAAGAGCGTGGTGACGGCCGGGATCTGCCGGTGGCTCGCCCGTAAGGGCGTCAGCGTGGCGCCCTTCAAGGCGCAGAACATGTCGCTCAACTCCTTCGTCACCCGGGAGGGGGCGGAGATCGGGCGGGCGCAGGCCATGCAGGCGGCCGCCGCGCGCGTCGAGCCCAGTGCGCTGATGAACCCGGTCCTGCTGAAGCCGGGCGGCGACCGCAGCAGCCAGGTGGTGCTGCTGGGCAAGCCGGTGGGCGAGCTGAGCGCGCGTGGCTACTTCGGCGGGCCCGGGGCCCCCTCACCCGGCGAGAGGGTCTCCACAGGGCGGGAGGCGCTGCTGGGGACCGTCACGGAGTGCCTGGAGGAGCTGCGGCGCACCCATGACGCGGTGATCTGCGAGGGCGCGGGCAGCCCCGCCGAGATCAATCTGCGCCGCACCGACATCGTCAACATGGGTCTTGCGCGCGCCGCCGGGCTTCCGGTCGTGGTGGTCGGGGACATCGACCGCGGTGGTGTCTTCGCGTCCTTCTTCGGCACGACCGCGCTGCTGTCGGCCGCCGATCAACGGCATGTGGCCGCCTACCTGGTGAACAAGTTCCGCGGCGATGCGAGCCTTCTGGAGCCCGGCCTCGAGATGCTGCGCGACCTCACCGGGCGCCCGACCGTCGGGGTGCTCCCGTTCGCCCACGGGCTGGGCATCGACGAGGAGGACGGGCTGCGGGTGTCGCTGCGCGGCGCGGTGCGGGAGAGCGTCGTGGCGCCCCCTTACGGCGCGGACGTCCTGCGGATCGCGGTGGCCGCCGTGCCGCTGATGTCCAACTTCACGGACGTGGACGCGCTGGCGGCAGAGCCGGGCGTGATCGTGCGGTTCGTGGACCGGCCCGAGGAACTGGCCGACGCCGACCTGGTGGTGCTGCCGGGCACCAGGGGCACCGTAAGGGCGCTGGAGTGGCTGCGTGAGCGCGGGCTGGCCGACGCGATCGCCCGGCGGGCCGTCGAGGGCCGTCCGGTGCTGGGCGTCTGCGGCGGCTTCCAGGCGCTCGGGGAGCGCATCGAGGACGAGGTCGAGTCGAAGGCCGGGACGGTCGCCGGGCTCG
This sequence comes from Streptomyces sp. NEAU-174, assembly GCF_052665095.1. Taxonomy (NCBI): domain Bacteria; kingdom Bacillati; phylum Actinomycetota; class Actinomycetes; order Kitasatosporales; family Streptomycetaceae; genus Streptomyces; species Streptomyces sp. NEAU-174. The sequence goes on from NZ_JBQTCE010000020.1 coordinate 72,355, forward strand.
GGCTGCTGCCGGTGCGGGTGCGGTTCGCGGCCGAGAAGACCCTGGCCCGGCCGGTGGGCGAGGCGCTCGGCGAGCGGGTGGAGGGCTACGAGATCCACCACGGGGTCGCCGAGCTGCTGGACGGGGCCGAGGAGCCCTTCCTGGACGGCTGCCGGGTGGGCTCGGTGTGGGGCACGCACTGGCACGGCTCGCTGGAGAGCGACGGCTTCCGGCGGGCGTTTCTGCGGCGGGTGGCCGCCGCGGCGGGCCGGGCGTTCGTCCCCGCGCCGGACACCCGCTTCGGCGAGCTGCGCGAGGAGCAGCTCGACCGCCTCGGCGACCTGATCGAGGAGCACGCCGACACGGACGCGCTGCTGCGGCTCATCGAGGAGGGCGTCCCGGAGGGGCTGCCGTTCGTCCCTCCGGGGGTCCCAGGGGGGACGCCATGACGAGCCCCCGCCCCCACACCGGACCGCTGTGCCCACGCACCCCAGGAGGTATCACCGCGTGACCACCACCTACCCCTTCAGCGCGATCGTCGGCATGGACGGCCTGCGGCTCGGCCTGCTCCTCAACGCCGTCTCACCCGCCGTGGGCGGCGTCCTGGTGCGCGGCGAGAAGGGCACGGCCAAGAGCACCGCCGTAAGGGCGATCGCCTCGCTGCTGCCCGAGGTGGACGTGGTGGCCGGGTGCCGGTTCTCCTGCGATCCCGCCGCGCCCGACCCGTCCTGCCCGGACGGACCCCATGAGCCGGGCACGGGCGAGGCGCGCCCCGCGCGGATGGTCGAACTGCCCGTGGGCGCCTCCGAGGACCGGCTGGTGGGCGCGCTGGACATCGAGCGGGCGCTGTCGGACGGCGTGAAGGCGTTCGAGCCCGGGCTGCTCGCGGACGCCCACCGCGGGGTGCTCTACGTCGACGAGGTCAACCTGCTGCACGACCATCTGATCGACCTGCTGCTCGACGCGGCCGCCATGGGCGCCTCCTACGTGGAGCGCGAGGGGGTGTCCGTACGGCACGCGGCGCGCTTCCTCCTGGTGGGCACCATGAACCCCGAAGAGGGCGAGCTGCGGCCGCAGTTGCTGGACCGCTTCGGCCTCACGGTGGAGGTCGCGGCGTCCCGCGACACCGAGGAGCGGGTCGAGGTGGTGCGGCGGCGGCTGGCGTACGACGAGGACCCCGAGGGGTTCGCGGCGCGCTGGGCGGCGGACGAGGAGGCCCTGCGGGAGCGCATCGCGGCGGCGCGCTCCCTGCTGCCGCGGGTGGCTCTCGGCGACCGCGCGCTGCGGCAGATCGCGGCGGTGTGCGCCGGGTTCGAGGTGGACGGGATGCGCGCGGACATCGTGACGGCCCGTACGGCGACCGCGCTGGCCGCCTGGGCGGGGCGCACCGACGTCCGGACCGAGGACGTACGGGGGGCCGCGCTGTTGTCGCTCCCCCACCGCAGGCGGCGGGCGCCGTTCGACGCGCCGGGGCTCGACGAGGACAAACTGGACGAGATCCTGCGGCGGTTCGAGGAGGACGACCCGGAGCCGGATCCGGACCCGGGCCCCGAGGACGGGCCGGGCGGCTCCGGACCGGACGACCCGGGCGGCCCCGAGGGCGGACCGCAGGAGGGCGCGGGTGACGGGCCGGGGGAGCAGTCGCCGCCCGCCGGACCCGAGCCGTCCGTCCCCGACCAGCGCACGGGTGAGCACGAGACGGCCGACCGCGAGCCCGACTCCGCCCCGGCCGACCGCGACAGCGGGCCGGGCGAAGCGGACGACGGTGTGGGCGGGACCGGAGGTGAGCGGGCGGCCGTGGGCGCCGCCGAACCGTTCCGGACCCGGCGGCTCGACGTCCCCGGCCTGGGCGAGGGCGCGGCGGGTCGTCGCTCGCGCGCCCGCAGCGCGCACGGCCGCACCACCGGGGCGCGCCGCCCGCGGGGGACGCTCTCCGCGCTGCATCTGTCGGCGACCGTCCGGGCGGCCGCCCCGCATCAGCTGGCGCGCGGACGGCGCGGTCCCGGGCTGCTGGTGCGCCGGGACGATCTGCGCGAGGCGGTGCGCGAGGGCCGGGAGGGCAATCTCGTGCTGTTCGTGGTGGACGCGTCGGGCTCGATGGCCGCGCGGAAGCGGATGAGCGCGATCAAGGGCGCGGTGCTGTCGCTGCTGCTCGACGCCTACCAGCGGCGGGACAAGGTCGGGCTGATCACCTTCCGGGGCGCGGACGCCGAGCTGACGCTGCCGCCCACCTCGTCGGTGGACACGGCCGCCGCACGGCTGGAGCGGCTGCCGACGGGCGGCCGTACGCCGCTGGCGGCCGGGCTGTTGAAGGCCCGGGAGGTACTGCGGGTGGAGCGGCTGCGGGATCCCGCACGCCGTCCGCTGCTGGTCGTGGTGACCGACGGGCGGGCCACGGAGGCGCGGCGGTCCGGCGGGCCCACGCCGGTCGAGCGGGCCGGGCGCGCGGCGCGGCTGCTCGCGGGCGACGGGGTCGCCTCGGTGGTCGTGGACTGCGAGGCGGGGCCGGTGCGGCTGGGGCTCGCGGGCGCGCTCGCGCGCGAACTGCGGGGCACTCCGGTGACACTCGACGAGCTGCGCGCCGACAGCGTGACCGCGCTGGTGCGCGATGTACGAACCGTTTCGAACCCTCGGAGGGCCGCCTGATGCCGCAAGGACAACCGACCGTCGTGCCGGACGACGGGCTGACCACCCGCCAGCGCCGCAACCGTCCGCTGGTGCTCGTCCACACAGGTCAGGGCAAGGGCAAGTCGACCGCGGCGTTCGGGCTGGCGCTGCGGGCGTGGAACCAAAACTGGCCGGTCGGTGTATTCCAATTTGTAAAGTCCGCGAAATGGCGGGTCGGCGAGGAGCGCGCGCTGCGCGTCCTCGGCGACTCGGGCGAAGGGGGGACCGTCGCATGGCACAAGATGGGCGAGGGCTGGTCGTGGGTCCAGCGCGACATGGCTTCCAGCGAGGAGGCCGCACGCGAGGGCTGGGCGCAGGTCAAGCGCGATCTCGCGGCGGAGACATACCGGCTCTATGTGCTGGACGAGTTCGCGTATCCGATGCACTGGGGCTGGGTGGACCCCGACGAGGTGGTGGCGGTGCTGCGGGACCGCCCCGGGACGCAGCACGTGGTCATCACGGGGCGTAACGCACCGGCGCAGCTGCTGGACTTCGCCGACCTGGTCACCGACATGTCCAAGGTCAAGCATCCGATGGACGCCGGTCAGAAGGGCCAGCGAGGCATCGAGTGGTGAGTGTCCCACGCCTGGTGATCGCGGCGCCCGCCTCCGGCAGCGGGAAGACGACGGTCACGGCGGGGCTGATGGCCGCCTTCGCGGAGCGCGGTCTGGATGTGTCCCCGCACAAGGTCGGCCCGGACTACATCGACCCTGGCTATCACGCGCTGGCCATCTCCTCGGCCGGTTCTTCGGTCGGCTCTCCGGGCGCCTCCGGGGCCGGCCGGTCGCGGACCGGAGTCGCGCGCCCGGGCCGGAATCTGGACGCCTATCTATGCGGTCCGGACCGGATCGCGCCGCTGTTCCTGCATGGGGCGGCGGGCTGCGATCTGGCCCTGGTCGAGGGGGTGATGGGTCTGTTCGACGGGGCGGCCGGACAGGGCGAGCTGGCCTCGACGGCGCATGTGGCCAAGCTGCTGCGGGCACCGGTGGTGCTGGTGGTGGACGCGTCGTCGCAGTCCCGGTCGGTGGCCGCGCTGGTGCATGGCTTCGCCTCCTGGGACCCCGAGGTGCGAGTGGCGGGGGTGATCCTCAACAAGGTCGCTTCGGACCGTCACGAGGCGATGCTGCGCGAGGCGCTGGAGGGGTGCGGGGTGCCGGTGTTCGGCGCGCTGCGCCGGACGCGGGCGGTGCGGGCCCCGAGCCGCCATCTGGGTCTGGTGCCGGTGGCCGAGCGCCATGCGGAGGCGGTCGGTTCGGCGGCCGCGCTGGCGGCGCGGGTGCGGGAGGGCTGCGATCTCGACGGGCTGCTGACGCTGGCGCGCAGCGCACCGCCGCTGTCCGGGCGGGCCTGGGATCCGGAGGAGGAGATACACCGGGCGATGGCCGCCGTCCCCGGTACCGGGGGCCGGGGCGACGATGCCGGGGGCCGGGGCGACGGTGCAGCGGGCCGGGGCGGCCGGGCGGCTCGGCCGGTGGTCGCCGTGGCGGGCGGGGCCGCGTTCACCTTCTCGTACGCGGAGCACGCCGAGTTGCTCACGGCGGCCGGGGCGCGGGTCGTCCCCTTCGACCCACTGCGGGACGAGCGCCTCCCGGAGGGCACCGGCGGTCTGGTGATCGGCGGCGGCTTCCCGGAGGTCTACGCCCCCGAGCTGTCCGCGAACGAGCCGCTGCGCGCCGCCGTCGCCGGGCTCGCCGCCTCCGGCGCGCCCATCGCCGCCGAATGTGCCGGGCTGCTGTATCTGGCGCATTCGCTGGACGGGGAGCCGATGTGCGGGGTGCTGGCCGCGAAGGCACGGATGTCGGAACGTCTGACGCTGGGCTACCGTGAGGCCGTGGCCGTCTCCGACACCTCACTCGCCGCCGCGGGGACACGGGTGCACGGCCATGAGTTCCACCGCACGACCATCGTGCCCGGAGCGGGACCGGAGCCCGCCTGGGGGCTCGTCCACCCGGAGCGTCGTACCGAAGGGTTCGCACAGGGAGATGTGCATGCCTCCTATCTGCATGTGCACTGGGCCTCGGTCCCGGGGGCGGCGGCCCGGTTCGTCGACAGATGTGTGTCCCCCGCCGGTTGAGCCGGGGCGGTGAGCTGACGTGGAGGTCATCGGCCGGGGCATGGCGTCTATCCCGCCCGCGGCACCGCTGGTCGTCGGGGTCGGGGCCGGCCGGGGCGTATCCACCGGCGAGGTGCTCGGGCTGGTCGAGGCCACCCTGACGGAGGCGGGCCTCTCCCCGCGCGGCGTCGCCGAGTTGGCCACCGTCGAGGCCAAGGCCGGGGAGGCCGGGCTGCTGACGGCGGCCGAACGGCTGGGGGTGCCGCTGTGCGGATACCCGGCCGAGGCGCTGGCCGCGGTGGAGGTGCCGAACCCGTCCGCGGCACCGCTCACCGCCGTGGGCACGGCCGGGGTCGCCGAGGCGGCCGCGCTGCTGGCGGCGGGTCCGGGTGGCCAACTGCTCATCGCCAAGCGGAAGTCCACGCCACCCGGCCGCCCCGGGAAGGCCACCTGCGCCATCGCTCGACGCCCGGCGGCGGTCAAATCCGGGCAGGCCGGGCAGCGAAGACCTGCCGTCGACCGCCCCGACGCAGGTCAGTAACGTCTCGGGGCGGAGCAGCCCGCCCCCCGCCGACCGTGACACCCGCACCACCTGCACCAAGGAGACCTCGTGACGACCCCGCCCGCCCTGCTCATCGCAGGTATCGGCACGCGAGACGAAAGGCATGCCGCCGCCTTCCAGGCATTCGTCAGGGAGTTGGCCGCACGCCACCCGGACCTGCCTGTGGCGGGTGGCCTCACCGGACCGGGCAGCCATCCGCTGTCCAACGCGGTCACCCGGCTCGTCGGGGAAGGGGTGACCCGCTTCGCGGTCGTCCCGATGACGCTGATCCCCGCGGCTCCCCCGAGAGACGGCATCGCCGCCGCGCTGGCCCAGGAGGCGGAGCGGCACGCCGACGCCTCGTTCGCCTCCGCCCGGCCGCTCGGCCCGCACCGCACACTGCTGAGCCTGCTGGAGCGGCGGCTCGACGAGGCGCTGGGCAATCGGCCCCGGCTGCCCTCGGACCGCGCGGAGACGACCGTGCTGCTGGTGGGCGACGGTTCGCCGCTCCCCGAGGCCAACGCCGAGGTGCACCGCGCGGCCCGGCTGCTGTGGGAGGGCCGTGGCTTCGCGGGCGTCGAGGTCGCCTTCGCCTCGCTCGCCGCCCCGGATGTGGCCTCCGGCCTGGACCGCTGCGCCATGCTGGGGGCGCGGCGGGTCGTGGTGCTGCCGTACTTCCTGTTCGAGGGTGACGCCCTGGAGCGGGTGCGGCAGCAGGCGGAGGGCTGGGGGCTCGCCCACCCCGAGGTCGAGGTGGTCCCGGCCGATGTCATCGGCCCGGCGCGGGAGTTGGCCGACCTGGTCATGGATCGCTATGAGGAGGTGGCCGACACCAGCGAGCGCGCCGGATTCAGCGATGAGGCCCATGCCTTCGCGCATCCGGACGCCCACGCCGATGCCCGCTGAGCCATCGGCGGACCTGCCCGCGGCAGGGCCCGCCGCCGATGGCGGGTCCGCCGGGTTCGATCTGCGACATCACGGGGACGCGGAGGTGCGGGGTGCCGACGCCGCCCTGACGGACCTCGCGGTCAATGTCCGGGCCGGTACGCCTCCGGACTGGCTCAAGGCCCGTATCGCCGCGTCCCTCGACGCACTGGCCGCGTATCCGGACGGGCGGGTGGCGCGGGAGGCGGTCGCCGCGCGCCATGGGCTTCCGGTCGGCCGGGTGCTGCTGACCGCGGGCGCCGCGGAGGCGTTCGTCCTGCTTGCCCGTGCCATACCGGCCCGACGGCCGGTGGTGGTGCATCCGCAGTTCACCGAGCCGGAGTCGGCGCTGCGGGACGCGGGGCACCCGGTGGAGCGCGTGGTTCTCGACGAGCGGGACGGCTTCCGGCTGGCCCCGGCGGCCGTGCCCGAGGACGCCGATCTGGTGGTGATCGGCAACCCCACCAACCCCACATCCGTGCTGCACCCGGCCGATGCCGTGGCCGGGCTCGCCCGGCCGGGCCGGACGCTGGTGGTGGACGAGGCGTTCATGGACGCCGTCCCGGGTGAGTCGGAGTCACTGGCGGCCCGCACCGATGTGCCGGGGCTCGTGGTGCTGCGCAGCCTCACCAAGACCTGGGGCTTGGCGGGGCTGCGGATCGGCTATGTACTGGCGGAGCCGGACACCATCACGGCGCTGGAGCGGGTCCAGCCGCTGTGGCCGGTATCCAGCCCGGCCCTGGCGGCGGCCGAGGCGTGCTGCACCCCGTCCGCCCTCGCCGAGGCGGCCCGCGCCGCCGACCGTACGGCCGCCGACCGGGCCCATCTCGCCGACCGGCTGGCCGAGTTGGCGGAGTCGGCCGAGGTGCGGGTGTGCGGCCCGGCGGCCGGACCGTTTCTGCTGATCCGCGTGGAGGGCGCGGCGGCGATCCGCACCCGGCTGCGGGAGCTGGGCTTCGCCGTCCGCCGCGGTGACACGTTCCCGGGCCTCGGCCCGGAGTGGCTCCGGCTCGCCGTCCGCGACCGCGCCACGACGGATCGCTTCGTCATCGCCTTGACGAAGGCGATAGCGGAGACGGCCGCCTAGGCGCTCCGCAGGACGTGGCGCGATGTGCGGCGGTCGTTCATCCGCGCCCCGGCCCCGGCGCCCGCGCCGGGTGGCGCGGGTGCCGGGGCCGGCGGGCCGACGTCAGGCGGCGTCGCCGCGGGTGGTGGCGGCCCGACGGCGGCGGGCCAGGACGACGGCGCCGCCGCCCACCGCGAGCAGCAGGGCGCCACCGGCCACCAGGTACGGCGTGGCCGAGCTGCCGCCGGTCTCGGCCAGGTGCTCCGGCTTGGGCTCGGGCTTGGTCTGGGAGCCCACGCTCGGGCTGGGCTCGACCGCCGCGGCCACAGGCGACTCACAGGTCGCCCGGGCAAGGGTGACCTGCCCCTCGACCTCCGAGACGTTCAGCTTGAGCGGGTTCACGGAGACCTTCAGGTTGAGGGCCGTGGCCGCCGCCGTGCGCGAGGTGGTGGCCGTCCGTGACAGGTCGAGCCGGACCTGGCCGAGCGACGGCACATCGACCGTGGTGGTGCCGCTCGTGCGCAGGGTGACCTTCTGACCGAGCACGCTGACGCTGCCGAGCAGGTTGGAGTGGGCGGTCGGCCGCTTCCCGACGGCGCACACCGCCTTCGAGGTCACCTGCTCGACCGTGATCAGCGGCACCGCGGCCAGGCCCGGGACATGCACCTGGGCGTTGACGAGGTTGGAGTACCCCTCGGCGCGCTGCTTGTCCGCGGCGGCCCGGGCGGTGGCCACATCGGCCCGTAGGACATTGAACGGCCGGCCCCCGTCCACGCCGTCCACACTCGCGCTGAGCGCCGTCTTGCTGGCGGTCGCGGGCGCGTGCACATCGTTCAGCACGACCGAGAGCGGAGCGCTGACGGTCTTGTTGAGCAGGGAGACATCGAGATCGGTGCGGAGCACGACCGCACCCGCCTTACCGGTAGTGGCACCGGTGTCGGCCTGCGCGGTCGCCGCGGGCAGCAGCCCCAGGACGGAGACCGCGGCAGCGGCAGTGGCGGCCGCCAGACGGCGGGTGGGCATGCCGAAGTTGGTGTTACTGGAACAGGACACGTGAGTGGACCCCCACAGGAGACATGGAGCCGCCGGCGCCTGCCGCGGGGGACTCCACGGGCGCCGACGGCCTCGACCACGCCATATTTGCGCACTGAGGGTAAACAGGCAGACACATGATGTCCGTTCATCCCAAAGGGTGTGGTTCGCCGCCCAGTTCGAACCACGTTCCCTTCCGGCACCCCTCGCCCCACCCGTCCCCCCACCTGTCCCCCGCCCGTCTCAGCCCCGACCGCCCCGCCGCTATCAGCCCCCGACGCCGCGTCAGCCGACCACCCGTCCCCGCAGCACCACCCGCCGCGGCGTCGTCAGCACCCGCACATCGGCGCGCGGATCCGCGTCGTAGACGACGAGATCGGCGGAGGCGCCCTCGGTGAGCCCCGGCCGCCCGAGCCAGTCCCGCGCTCCCCAGGTCGCCGCCGAGAGCGCGTCGCGCACCGGGATCCCCGCCTTCACCAGCTCGGCGACCTCCTGCCCGACCAGCCCATGGGCCAGGCCGCCGCCCGCGTCCGTGCCGGTGTAGATCGGGATGCCCGCGTCGTAGGCCGCCCGCACCGTCTCGTAGCGGCGCGCGTGCAGCCGCCGCATATGCTCGGCCCAGCGCGGGAACTTCGCCTCGCCGCCCAGCGCCAGCCGGGGGAAGGTGGCGATGTTGACCAGGGTCGGCACGATCGCCACGCCCCGCTCGGCGAACAGCGGGATGGTCTCCTCGGTGAGCCCGGTGGCGTGCTCGACGCAGTCGATCCCCGCCTCGACCAGCGGGGCCAGGCTCTCCTCGGCGAAACAGTGCGCCGTGACCCGTGCGCCCAGCCGGTGCGCCTCCGCGATGGCCTCCTCGACCGCGCCGCGCGGCCAGCAGGACCCGAGGTCGCCGGTCTCCCGGTCGAGCCAGTCGCCGACCAGCTTGACCCAGCCGTCGCCGCGCCGCGCCTCCGCGGCCACATAGGCGACCAGGTCCTCGGGCTCGATCTCATGCGCGTAGTTGCGGATGTAGCGGTTGGTGCGGGCGATATGGCGGCCGGCCCGGATGATGCGGGGCAGATCCTCGCGGTCGTCGATCCAGCGGGTGTCGGCCGGCGATCCGGCGTCCCGCAGCAGCAGCGCCCCGACGTCCCGGTCGGTCAGCGCCTGCTTCTCGCTCGTCGAGTCGTCCACCGCGCCATGGGCGTCGAGTCCGACATGGCAGTGGGCGTCGACGAGGCCGGGCAGCACCCAGCCCTCGATCAGCCGGATGTCCCTGGCCCCGGACGGCCGCTCGAAGGTGATCCTGCCGTCCACCACCCACAGCTCGTCCCGTACGTCCCCGGCAGCGTCGCCGGTGTCCGGTCCGACCAGGACCCGGCCCTTGATGTGGAGCACCGCGCTATCCCTCATGCAACGCACTGTACGAGACCGGAGCAGGGCGTTGACCGGCCAATTCCCATCAGCGGGAACGGCGCCACTCGAACAACACGCAGAGCGCTGCTACGCTCACGCAACCCACCGGACGAGCGGCAGTGAGGAGGTCCTCGTGAGCGCTCCCGCCGATGACGCGGCCGCCTCGGGCACCGCGCGAGCCGTACGGATGGACGCGGCGCGCATGACGGGCCCGCCACGGGATCCAGGGGGGCCGGGGCACGTCTCCCCGCAGGCGCCCGACGCACCGGAGGGCCCCGACGGCTTACCGGCCGACGCCCTGTCCCCCGACGCCTTGTCCGCCGCGGGTTTACCGGCGGACGCCCTGCCCGCCGACGCCTTACCGGCCGATCCACAAGCCGAGTTCCGGGACTTCTTCGAGCGGCACCACGCCGAGCTGGCCCGCCTCGCCCATCTGCTGCTCGGCAGCTCCGACGGGGCGGACGACCTGGCGGCCGACGCGCTGGTGGCGGTCTGGCACCAGTGGGACCGGGTGCGGGCCGCCGACCACCCGGCCGCGTACGCCCGGGGTGTGGTCGCCAATCTGGCCCGGTCCCGGATCCGCAGCCTGGTGCGCGAGCGGCGCCGCGTGGCGCTCTTCTCCTCGCAGCGCCCCGACCGCGTGGACGACCCGGATGTGTCCGCCGTGGTGGATGTGCAGGCCGCGCTGGTCCGGCTGCCGTTCCGCAAGCGCGCCTGTGTGGTGCTGCGCCACGCCTTCGACCTCTCCGAGCGGGAGACGGCCCGTACGCTGGGCATTTCGGTGGGCACGGTCAAGAGCCAGACCTCTCGCGGCATCGCCGAGCTGGAACGGCTGCTCGGTCCTCCGGACGGCGAGGACGGGGAGGAACTGTCCGCGGCCACCGAGGCCGAGCGGACAGGACGGACGGTACGAACGCTCCGCGCCGGAAACACGGGCCGCACAGGCCACACGAGCCACACCGGCCCAGCCCGCCACTCCGGCCACATGGGCCACGCCGGGCATGCAGGAGGGGGCAGTTGATGATCGAGCATCGCGAGCACCCCGAGAGCCGCAATCGCCCCGACGGCCGCAACCGTCCCGACAGCCGCGACCACCCCGAGGCCCGCGATGTCGTCGCCGAGCTGCGTACGGCCGCCGCCTCCCATGAACCGGACCGGATCCGGATGCTGGCCCGGGTCACGGCGGGCATGGCGGCCGACAGCCGGCGCCGCGCCCCGCGGACGAGCGCGCGCTGGACCCGGGTGGTGAGCCCGGTCGCCGGGCTGGCCGCGGCGGTCGCCGTGACGGGGATCGCGGTGGTGGCCACGGACGGTGCCGAACGACCGCAGACGGTGCGCACCTCGAGCGAGCCCGCCGAGCCCCCGGCGGGCGCGGGCGCCGGCGCGGACAGTGCGAGCGCGGACCCGGACCGGCGGCCCGGGGACGAGCCGGACGCCGGGTCGCAGAGCGATGCTGAGCGGCACACGCCCAGCGCCTATCCCACCGCGGCCGGTCCAAACCACCTCGCCGAGCCGACCGTGCGATCCAAGGGCGCCATCAACTCCCATTCCAACCCGTACTGGGCGCAGAGCGACATCACGCTCACCATCGGCAGGCCGCTGACCTCGCTGACGGTGGAGCTGCGGGTGGCGGACACCGGGGATGTGCGGTCCACCGGGGCCTGGACCTCGCTGCCGACCGGCGATGTGACCACCGCCACCCATGCCGAGGACGGTGTGCTGGTCTACCGCTGGACGCTCCGGAAGGGGGCGACCGTGGCCCCGGGCCGGTATGTCCTCGCGGGGCAGTACAACCACGCCGAGGGCGACCGGGACACCGGGCGGGACGCCTACGCGGCCTCGGGCAACGGCGCCTCGGGGGCCTTCGCGGTGCGGGGCGACTTCCCTCAGTTCACCGTGGGAGATTGAATTCATGGCAGCTTGGCCAGAAATTCTCCGCGTTTTTCCGCTACTGCTTCCACATTCGTCTGCCCGCTTTTGTGATTCCTAAACACAAAATTTTTCACGGGATCCTGCCATCAAAATTCAAGCGAGTCACCGGCCAGTTACGCACATGTGACGGACTCCACACGAGGTCCGCTTTGCCCCAGTAACTCCCCCACAAATCACCACCTTTAGGCGAGCGGCCGCGCGCGCACGCGCCCCCGCGTGATAACACATCGACCCCCCTCCACGTAACCCCCCACCACGATGCATTTTCTGATTCTGCTGGGTAAATTGAATTTGCATGACCGCCGCACAAGCAGACCTAGTCCGTAGCGAATTGGATTTGCCGGAGGGCCTGTCTCTCGACACTCCGCGCGTCGAGGACGGAGCCGCGATCTGGCGAATCGCTCGCGACTCCAAAACCCTGGACCTCAACTCCTCCTACAGCTACCTCCTGTGGTGCCGCGACTTCGCCGCCACATCCGTAGTGGCGCGCGGCGCCGACGGCGGACCGGTCGGCTTCATCACCGGTTACGTCCGGCCCGAGCGCCCCGAGACCCTGGTCGTCTGGCAGGTCGCCGTCGACGACGCCTGGCGTGGCCGTGGACTGGCCGCCACCTTGCTGGACGGGCTGGTCAAGCGGGTCGCCGCGACCGGCGTCCGCGGCATCGAGACCACGATCACCCCGGACAACACCGCCTCGAACCGGCTGTTCACCTCGTTCGCCGAGCGGCACGAAGCCGCGCTCGAGCGTGAGGTGCTCTTCCACGGCGGTCTGTTCCCCGACGGTGCGCATGAGCCCGAGGTGCTCTACCGCATCGGTCCGTTCGGCCCGCACGCCGACCGGACCTGACCCCGACCTCGATCGACCACCCCCGATCCCTCACCCCCTCCTCACCCCCCTCACACCCCTCTCCCAGGAGAACGCTGTGACCATCACCCCGCCCGCCCTGAGCGTCTTCGAGGCCCTGGAGTCGGAGGTGCGCAGCTACTGCCGCGGTTGGCCTGCTGTCTTCGACCGCGCGCAGGGCAGCCACATGTACGACGAGGACGGCCACACCTACCTCGACTTCTTCGCCGGAGCCGGGTCGCTCAACTACGGCCACAACAACCCGGTGCTGAAACGGGCGCTGATCGACTACATCGAGCGTGACGGCGTCACCCACGGCCTGGACATGTCCACCACGGCCAAGCGCGCGTTCCTCGAGTCGTTCCAGAACAACATCCTGCGGCCGCGCGACCTGCCCTACAAGGTCATGTTCCCGGGCCCGACCGGCACCAACGCCGTCGAGGCCGCGCTCAAACTGGCCCGTAAGGTCAAGGGCCGCGAGTCGATCGTCTCCTTCACCAACGCCTTCCACGGCATGTCGCTGGGCTCGCTGGCCGTGACCGGCAACGCCTTCAAGCGCGCCGGTGCGGGCATCCCGCTGGTCCACGGCACCCCGATGCCGTTCGACAACTACTTCGACGGCACGGTCGAGGACTTCCTGTGGTTCGAGCGGCTGCTGGAGGACCAGGGTTCCGGCCTCAACAAGCCCGCCGCCGTGATCGTCGAGACGGTGCAGGGCGAGGGCGGCATCAACGTGGCCCGGCCCGAGTGGCTGCGCGCCCTGGCCGAACTGTGCGAGCGCCAGGACATGCTGCTGATCGTCGACGACATCCAGATGGGCTGCGGCCGTACCGGCGCCTTCTTCTCCTTCGAGGAGGCGGGCATCACCCCGGACATCGTGACCGTCTCCAAGTCCATCAGCGGCTACGGCATGCCGATGTCGCTCGCCCTCTTCAAGCCCGAGCTGGACATCTGGGAGCCCGGCGAGCACAACGGCACGTTCCGCGGCAACAACCCCGCGTTCGTCACCGCCGCCGCCACGCTGGACACCTACTGGGCGGACGGCCAGATGGAGAAGCAGACCCTCGCCCGCGGCGAGCAGGTCGAGCAGGCCCTGCGCGCCATCTGCGAGGAGCAGTCCGGCGCCCACTTCCGCGGCCGTGGCCTGGTGTGGGGCATCGAGTTCGAGGACAAGTCGCGCGCCTCGGCGGTCTGCAAGCGCGCCTTCGAACTCGGCCTGCTGGTCGAGACCTCAGGCCCCGAGAGCGAGGTCGTCAAGCTGCTGCCCGCGCTGACGATCTCCCCCGAAGACCTGGACGAGGGGCTGCGGACCCTCGCCCGCGCGGTCCGCGAGACCGCATAACCCTCCCGCACCGCAGAGAAGAGAAAGGCAAGATCTCACCGTGATCGTCCGATCCTTCAAGGACATCGAGGACACCGAGAGGCACATCAAGTCCAAGTCCGGCACCTGGGAGAGCAAGCGCATCGTGCTCGCCCGGGAGGGCGTCGGCTTCTCGCTCCACGAGACCATCCTCTACGCGGGCACCGAGACGTCGATGTGGTACGCCAACCACATCGAGGCGGTGCTGTGCGTCGAGGGTGAGGCCGAGCTGACCAACGACGAGACCGGTGAGAAGCACTGGATCACGCCCGGCACCATGTACTTGCTGGACGGGCATGAGAAGCACACAATGCGCCCCAAGACGGACTTCAGGTGCGTCTGTGTCTTCAACCCGCCGATCACCGGACGGGAGGACCATGATGAGAACGGCGTATACCCGCTGATCACCGAGACCGAGGAGGCATGATCCGATGACCACGGTCACTGACTTGTACCCGACCCGTGGTGCCGTGGAGGTGGCCACACCGCGCGTGGACCCGGTGGTGTGGTCCGAGCCCGGGGCTCCGGGGCCGCTGCAACCGTCCGAGCTGAGCGATTTCGATCGCGACGGCTTCCTGGCGATCGACCAGCTGATCACTCCGGATGAGGTCGCGGTGTACCGCGCCGAACTGGACCGGCTGGTCACCGACCCGGACGTGCGGGCCGACGAACGCTCGATCATCGAGCCGAAGTCCAGGGACGTACGGTCGGTGTTCGAGGTGCATCGGATCAGCGAGGTCTTCGCGAACCTGGTGCGCGACCCGCGAGTGGTGGGTCGCGCACGGCAGATCCTGGGCTCGGACGTCTATGTCCACCAGAGCCGGATCAACGTCAAGCCGGGTTTCGGGGCCTCAGGCTTCTACTGGCACTCGGACTTCGAGACCTGGCATGCCGAGGACGGCCTGCCGAACATGCGGACCGTGTCGGTCTCGATCGCCCTGACCGAGAACTTCGACACCAACGGCGGCCTGATGATCATGCCGGGCTCGCACCGCACCTTCCTCGGCTGTGCAGGAGCCACGCCGAAGGACAACTACAAGCGGTCGCTCCAGATGCAGGACGCCGGCATCCCGTCGAACGAGGCCCTCACCGGCTTCGCCGACAAGCACGGCATCAAGCTGTTCACCGGCCTGGCCGGGTCGGCGACGTGGTTCGACTGCAACTGCATGCACGGGTCCGGCGACAACATCACGCCGTACTCCCGCAGCAATGTGTTCATCGTGTTCAACAGCGTGGAGAACACGGCGGTCGAGCCGTTCGCCGCACCGGTCCGCCGGCCGGAGTTCATCGGCGCGAGGGACTTCACGCCCGTACGGTGATGGCCGCCGTGGGATGACGTGACGTCCGTGATCTGAGGGAAGCCGGAGTGCCCCGACTTCCCTCAGATTTTCGTGCCACCAGGTTTCTGCCAGGTTTCTGTGCCGTCAGCCGGACAGCTTCTCCAGCAGCCGGTCCACATCGGCCGCGGTGTTGTACAGGTGGAACGAGGCGCGGAGGTTGCCGGCCCGCGCCGAGACATGCACCTCCGCCTCCGCCAGCCGGGACGCGGCGTCACCCAGGCCCGGTACGGAGACGATGGCCGAGCCCGGGGCGGCCACGGGCCGGTGGCCGAGCGCGACGACCCCGTCCCGGAAGCGGTCGGCGAGCGCGCGGTCATGCGCGGCGATGGCCTCGGTGCCCAGCTCCTCGATCAGCGCGAGGGAGTGCCGGGCCGCGACGTACGCGTACACGCTCGGGCTCTCGTCGAAGCGCCGTGCGGAGTGGGCGAGTTCCCGCACCGGGCCGTAGCAGCTGTCCCAGGGCTCCTCGCCCGCGACCCAGCCCGCGAAGACGGGGGTGAGGTCGCCGAGGTCCTCGGGCACGGTCAGGAAGGCGGCCCCGCGCGGGCACATCAGCCATTTGTAGGCCACACAGACCGTGTAGTCGGCCTCGGCGGCGTTCACCGGGAACCAGCCGGCCGCCTGGCTGGTGTCCACCAGCGTGCGGGCCCCGTGGGCCCGGGCGGCCTCCCGGATGGCGGCGAGATCGGCGATCCGCCCGTCCGCCGACTGGACCGCGCTCACGGCCACCAGCGCCGTACCGGGACGCACCGCCTCCGCGATCTCCTCCAGCGGCGCGCCGCGCAGCTTGAGGTCGGCGCGGACGGCGAAGGGGTTGACCAGGGAGCTGAAGTCGCCGTCGGCCACCAGGACTTCGGCCCCGGGCGGCAGCGAGGTGGCGATCATCCCCGCGTACACGGCGACCGAGCTGCCGGCCGCGACGCGCCGGGCCGGTACGCCGACGAGCCGGGCGTAGGCGGCGCGGCTCGCCTCGACCGCCTCGAAGGACACGTCGACGATGGGCTGTCCGGCGGCCGAGCCGTCGAGGACCGCCTGCACGGCGGCTACGGAGCGTGCGGGGATCAGACCGCTGGACGCGGTGGTGAGATACGTCGTGTGTGGCGCGAATTCGGCGCCCGCCAGGCTCTCCATGTCCATCCACTATGGGACGGGCGCACCCCGGCGTCCATCGCGTTTCCGTGTCGGATGCCTTCAAGCGATCCTTATACATACCCGCTGACCAGCGGCGATTCCGATGGCTTACGCGGCGCCCGGGTGACCGCCGACGTGAATCGGCCGCCGGACGCGCGGGTCAGATCCGCGGGTCCGGCGGCCGGGCCGTCGTTCCGGGGGGTCAGCCGCGCTGCTCCCGGACGCCGTTGATCCGCCGCGGCAGCTCCAGCGGGTTCTCGTCGCGCAGCTCCGGCGGCAGCAGCGCGGCCGGGGTGTCCTGGTACGCGACCGGCCGCAGCCAGCGCTCGACGGCGGTGCCGCCGACCGACGTGGAGGTGGAGGTGGTGGCCGGGTAGGGGCCGCCGTGGTGCTGGGCGGGTGCGACCGCGACACCGGTCGGCCAGCCGTTGACCAGGACCCGGCCGGCCAGCGGGGTGAGCTCGGCGAGCAGCTCACCGGCCCGGCCCTCGGTGCCCTCGCCCTCGGCGGCGGAGAGGTGGACGGTGGCGGTGAGGTTGCCCGGGAGCCGCCCGAGCACCGCGCTGATCTCGTCGTCGCTCTCGTAGCGCGCCACGACGGTCACCGGGCCGAAGCACTCCTCCAGCAGCACATCGTGCGGGCCGCCCTCGACGAGCCGCCGCGCCGGGACGGTCAGGAAGCCCGCGCTGACCGTGTGCTCACCGCCGGAGCCGGGGGTGACCGGTGCCTCCACGTCCGCCAGCTCGACGCGCTCCTTGATCCCGGCGACGAAGTTGTCCCGCATCCGGTGGTCGAGCAGGACCCCGGCGTCGGTGTTGCTGACCGCGTCGGTGAGGGACTTCAGCAGGCCGTCGCCCGCCGGGCCGGCCGGGGCCAGCACAAAGCCGGGCTTGGTGCAGAACTGGCCGACGCCCAGCGTCATGGAGCCCGCGAGCCCGGCGCCGATCTGGTCGCCGCGCTCGCTCGCCGCGGCCTCGGTGACCACGACCGGGTTGAGGCTGCCCAGTTCGCCGTGGAAGGGGATCGGCACCGGCCGGGAGGCCGCCGCGTCGTGCAGCGCGCGGCCGCCGCGGACCGAGCCGGTGAACCCGGCGGCGGCGATCAGCGGGTGCTTGACCAGCTCAAGACCCGCGTCGAAGCCGTGCACCACCGCGATCACATCGGCGGGCACCCCGACCCGCTCGGCGGCGCGGCGCAGCGCGGAGGCGGCCACCTCGGAGGTGGCGGGGTGGTCCGGGTGGGCCTTGACGACCACCGGGCAGCCCGCGGCGAGGGCGCTGGCGGTGTCCCCGCCGGGCACGGAGAAGGCGAGCGGGAAGTTGCTGGCGGCGTAGACGGCGACGACACCGAGCGGCAGCTTGTAGCGGCGCAGATCGGGCCAGGGCGGGGTCTGGGTGGCGTCGGCGTGGTCGATGCGGACGTCGAGGAAGGCGCCCTCGTCCACGATGGCCGCGAACGACCGCAGCTGGTAGGTGGTGCGGGCGAGTTCACCGGTGAGCCGGGCGGGGCCGAGTGCGGTCTCCGCGTCGGCGGCCTCGACCAGCTGGTCACGGGCCTCGTCGAGCAGATCGGCGGCGGTGCGCAGCAGGGCGGCGCGCACCGCGCGGTCGGCCAGGGAGCCGCGGGCGGCGTGCGCCGCGCGCACCACGCGGTCGACCTCCTCCGCCGTGGCTTCGACCGCTACCTGCTCACGCTGCTTTCCGGTTCGGGGGTCGACGCTCCACACTGGTGCTGACACCGCGGATTCCTCCTGCTGTGGTGTTACCGCTGCTTGCGTCACACACATCGACGGTGTTCGATATGCTGAACGCTGTCCCGGGTGATGAATTTCCCCTCGGGACTCTATGGCTGGTCGAACAGAGGGGTCAAGGCGATGTCAGCTGCCGAGACAGGCGGGGCCCAGGTCAAATCGGCGGTCCGCACGGTCGAACTGCTGGAGTTCTTCGCCGGGCGGCCCGGGATGCACAGCCTCGCCGCGGTCCAGGAGGCCGTGGGCTATCCCAAGTCGAGCCTCTACATGCTGCTGCGCACCCTGGTGGAGCTCGGCTGGGTGGAGACGGACGCCACCGGCACCCGCTACGGGATCGGGGTGCGCGCCCTCCTCGTCGGCACCTCCTACATCGACGGCGACGAGGTCGTGGCCGCCGCCCGCCCCACCCTGGACCGGCTCTCG
The DNA here is from genome assembly GCF_052665095.1 of Streptomyces sp. NEAU-174. Taxonomy (NCBI): domain Bacteria; kingdom Bacillati; phylum Actinomycetota; class Actinomycetes; order Kitasatosporales; family Streptomycetaceae; genus Streptomyces; species Streptomyces sp. NEAU-174. The sequence goes on from NZ_JBQTCE010000020.1 coordinate 90,795, forward strand.
GACGACACCACCGAGACCATCCACCTCGCCCGGCTCGACGGCACCAATGTCGTCTATCTCGCCACCCGGCAGTCGCAGCACTATCTGCGCCCCTTCACCCGCGTCGGCCGCCGGCTGCCCGCCCACTCCACCTCGCTGGGCAAGGCGCTGCTGGCCACGTACTCCGACGAGCAGGTGCGCAAGCTGCTGCCGGAGACGCTGAGCCAGCTCACCGAGCACACCATCACCGACCGCGAGAAGCTGATCGAGGAGCTGCACCTCATCCGGGAGCAGGGGTACGCGGTGGACCGCGAGGAGAACACCCTGGGCCTGCGCTGCTTCGGCATCGCCATCCCGTACCGCACCCCCTCGCGCGACGCCATCAGCTGCTCGGTGCCGGTGGCCCGGCTCACCCCCACCCATGAGCAGATGATCAAGGATGCCCTGTTCGACGCCCGGGACCGGCTCACCCTCGCGACGCGCCGCCTCTGACCCAGGGGAGGACGGCCCACTCCACCGCACGGCGGAGGGGGATCGTCGGACGGGGTGACGCGCGGCGCCCGCCGCGCCGGGAGGCTGGTGGCCATGGTCCAGACCCAGCCCGGCACCCGTGAATCTGCCCTACGCTGTGCGGATGACCGTCGGATTGCCCCGGTGACCGGGGTGTGGTGGCGGCGGGCGGTCCGAACGGTGGTCGGCCGCCGGACCCAGCTGCGCTGGGTCCATCTGGTGCTCGGCGGCGCCCTGCTGATGCCGTACTACCTGCTGACCACCGTGGTCTTCGCGATGCTGGCTCACGGTGCCGATCCCTTCACCTCGCTGGGTTGGCAGCTGGGCACCTTCGCCTCGGCCCTGCCGCTGGCCGCGCCGACCGCGCTCCTGCCGCTCGTACGCCCCCTGGAGGCCACCGCCGCGCGCTCGCTGTGCGGGCTGCCGGAGTCCGCGGAGCTCGCGGCCGGGCCCGCCGGTTCCTGGGACGCACGCGCCCGCACCGCGCTCTGGTACGCGCTGCACCTGGCCATCGGCGGGCTGGTCAGCGGGGTCTTCCTGTCCCTGCTGCCCGCCTCGGCGCTGCTGGTCGCGCTGCCGTTCACCGACGATTCGTACGCCGACGGGCTGGGCTGGCCGGACGCGTTCGGCTCGACCCCCACCGCGCTGGCGCCGTTGGCCGGGGTGGCGCTGCTGGCCACGCTCATGGGCATCGCCGCCGCCGCCGGGGCGCTGCTGGCCCGCTGTGCGCCCGCGCTGCTCGGCCCGGCCCCCGCCGAGCGGCTCGCCGCCGCCGAGCAGCGGGCCGCCCGGCTGGCCTCCCGCAACCGGCTCGCCCGTGAGCTGCACGACTCGGTCGGCCATGCGCTGAGCGCGGTGACCCTCCAGGCGAGCGCGGCCCGTAAGGTCCTCGACTCCGATCCGGACTTCGCCCGGGAGGCGCTGGCGGCCATCGAGGAGACCACCCGGGAGGCGGTCGGCGAACTCGACAGCGTGCTGGGCCTGTTACGGGAAGAGGAGGCCGCCCCGGCCACCGCCCCCTCCCCCACCCTGATGGACCTGGACGGGCTGCTCGCCCGCACCCGGGCCGCGGGCGTCGCCGTCGAGCTGACGGCCCCGGGCACACTGGACCGGCTGCCGCCCGTGGTCTCCCGCGAGGCGTACCGCATCGTCCAGGAAGGGCTCAGCAACGCGCTGCGCCACGCGGGCCGGGTGCCGGTGCGGCTCCGGATCGCCGAGGACCCGAAGAAGGTGGAGATCACGATGGAGAACCCGGTGGACGGAACCGCCCGGGCACGGACCGCCGGCGGCGGCCGCGGGCTGCGCGGCATCGCGGAGCGGGTCACCCTGCTGCGCGGCACCTGTGCCTGGGACACCGTGGACGGCGTCTGGCGGCTGACGGTCCGGCTCCCGGTAGAGGCGTCCCGGTGAGCGCCCCGCCGTCCCCCGTGAGCGCCCCGCCGTCCCCCCTGCGCATCGTGCTCGTCGACGACGAGCGGATGGTGCGCACCGCGCTGCGCGCGATCCTCTCCAGCGAGCCGGACCTGGAGGTCGTGGGCGAGGCCGGAAGCGGCGCCGAGGCCGTGCCGGTGGTCCGTGAACTGCGCCCGGACGTGGTGCTGATGGATGTCCGGATGCCCGATGTGGACGGCATCCGCGCCACCGAGCGGATCCTGGGCACCGTGCCGGACCCGCCGCGCGTCATCGTGGTGACGACGTTCGAGAACGACAGCTATGTGTACGACGCGCTGCGCGCCGGGGCCAGCGGCTTCCTGCTCAAGCGGGCCCGCGCGGCGGAGCTGGTGCAGGCGGTGCGGGTGGTGGCGCGCAGCGATTCGCTGCTGTTCCCGGCCGCGGTGCGGGCGCTGGCCGCCGAGCACGCCGCCGCCCGCGGCCCGGACCGCGAGGCGACGGCGCGGGCGCTGCGCGAGCGGCTCTCCGAGCGGGAGGCCGTGGTGCTGCGGCTGATGACCGACGGGCTGTCCAACTCCGAGATCGCGGCCCGGATGGCGGTGGGCCCGGCCACCGTCAAGACGCATGTGGGGGCGGTGCTCACCAAGCTGGGCGTTCGGGACCGCACCCAGGCGGTGATCGCCGCGTACGAAAGCGGTTTCGTCACGCCGGGCTGACAATCCGGCGGCCGGAGTGGTGTGCTGTGACGGGTCGGCCGAACGGGCGGACGAGCAGGAGGAGCAGACGCATGGAGTACGTACGGCTCGGCACGTCGGGCGTCAAGGTGTCGCGGATCTGCCTGGGCATGATGAGCTACGGCAGCCCCGAGCACCGGCCCTGGCAGCTGGACATCGACGACGCGCGGCCGATCGTGCGGCGCGCGGCCGAGGAGGGGGTGACCTTCTTCGACACCGCCGACATGTACTCGGTGGGCCGCAGCGAGGAGATCACCGGTGAGCTGCTGCGGGAGCTCTTCCCCAGCCGCGACGACTACGTCCTGGCCACAAAGGTCTACCACCCGATGGGCGAGGGCCCCAACGACCGCGGGCTGTCCCGCAAGCACATCATGGCGGGCATCGACGCCTCGCTGCGGCGGCTGGGCACCGACCACGTGGATCTCTACCAGATCCACCGCTTCGACCACGAGACGCCGCTCGAGGAGACGATGGAGGCGCTGCACGATGTGGTGAAGGCCGGGAAGGCCCGGTACATCGGCGCGTCCTCCATGTACGCCTGGCAGTTCGCCAAGGCCCAGCACATCGCCGAGGCGCACGGCTGGACCCGGTTCGTCTCGATGCAGAACCACTACAACCTGCTCTACCGCGAGGAGGAGCGGGAGATGAACCCGCTCTGCCTGGACCAGGGCGTGGGCGTCATCCCCTGGAGCCCGCTGGCGCGCGGGCTGCTGGCAGGCACCCGCGACCGGGACCGCACCGGGCAGACGGTCAGGGCGGGCAACGATCCGCTGGTGGAGAGGTGGTACGCGGACGCGGACTTCTCCATCGTGGACGCCACCCGCGCGATCGCCGAGGAGCGCGGGGTGTCCCCGGCGCAGGTCGCGCTGGCCTGGCTGCTGAGCAGGCCCGCGGTCACCGCGCCGATCGTCGGCGCCACGAAGACCCGCCATCTGGAGGACGCGGTCGCGGCGGTCGGGCTGACGCTCGACGAGAAGGAGGTGGCCCGCCTGGAGGCCCCCTACCGCCCGCGCCCCATCATGGGCCACAGCTGACGGGGCGGGGCGGTTCCCGGGACGTCTTACGGGGCGGCTCCGGGACGGGTTCCAGGACGGAGGCGGCGCGGCTCAGGTGAGCAGCCGCTCCAGGGGGTCGATCGCGAAGTAGACCACGAACAGCGCGGCCGTCCCCCACAGCAGCCAGTGCACCTCCCGTGCCTTGCCCAGCACCGTCTTGATCACCACGTACGAGATGAACCCGGCGCCGATCCCGTTGGAGATGGAGTAGCTGAACGGCATCAGCGCGATGGTGAGGAACGCCGGGACGGCGATGTCGATCCGCTCCCAGTCGATGGACCGCACCTGGCTCATCAGCAGGAAGCCGACCGCGATCAGCGCCGGGGCGGCGGCCTGGGCGGGCACCACGGTGGCCAGCGGGGTCAGGAAGAGCGCGAGCCCGAACAGCGCTCCGGTGACCACGCTGGCGAACCCGGTGCGCGCGCCCTCGCCGACCCCGGCCGCGGACTCGATGTAGCTGGTGTTGGACGAGGCGGACGCGGCGCCGCCGAGTGCGGCCGCCGCACCGTCGATGAGCAGCACCCGCCCCAGCCCCGGCACCCGGCCCTCGGCGTCCAGCAGCCCGGCCTCGTTGCTCACCCCGACGACCGTGCCCATGGTGTCGAAGAAGTCGGACAGGATGAGGGTGAAGATCAGCAGGACGATGGTGACCACACCGACCTGCTGGAACGCCCCGAAGAGGCTGAAGGAGCCGAGCAGCCCGAAGTCCGGGGTGTCGACGACGCTGTCGGGGAGGGTGGGTACGGTCAGCCCCCATGCCTCCGGCCGGATGTCGGCGATCTCGTTGATGACGATCGCGAGCACGGTCGAGACGACGATGCTGATCAGCAGGGCGCCCTTGGCCTTGCGCGCCATCAGCGCGATGGTCAGCAGCACCCCCACGCAGAAGACCACCACCGGCCAGCCGGTGAGCCGCCCGTCCGAGCCGAGCTGTACGGGTGTGGAGCCGGTGGGGCCCGGGATCCGGGAGACGAACCCGGCGTCGATGAAGCCGATGAAGGCGATGAAGAGCCCGATCCCCACGCTGATGGCCTGCTTCAGCGCCTGCGGGATGGCGTGCATCACCGCCTCGCGCAGCCCGGTCACCACCAGCGCGCAGATGATCAGGCCCTCCAGGACCACCAGGCCCATGGCGTCGGCCCAGCTCATCTGCGGGGCGATCTGGAAGGCGACGACCGCGTTGAGCCCGAGGCCCGCGGCGAGGGCGAGCGGCAGATTGCCGCCGATGCCCATCAGGACCGTCATCACGGCGGCCACCAAGGCGGTGGAGGTGGCGAGTTGGGTGCCGGAAAGCTGCTCGCCGAACTTGTCCTTCGCCCCGCCCAGGATGATCGGGTTCAGGACGAGGATGTACGCCATCGTGAAGAAGGTGGCGAACCCGCCCCGGACCTCCCGGCCGAGGGTGGAGCCCCGCTCGGATATCCGGAAGTAGCGGTCGAGCAGGGGGAGTCCGGGCCGTGGTGGGGCCGGGGCCTTGTCCGTGATCTGTCTCGCCATGGTCGCGCTCCTCGGGGGACGGCGGGCGGGTCGGCGGCGTGCCGGATCATGGGATTGTGCCCGCCAGGAGCGCGATTCAGGTTTTCCCGGGGTTTCAGTTCATCGGCGAACCGATCTCGGTGCGGTCCATGACCACGAGGAAGCCGGTGAGCGGCAGCGAGCCGTTCGGCCGCCGGGGGCCGAAGGCCGTGGTGGGATCGGTGGTGACCAGCGGCGGGGTGGTCCGGCCGCCCGGCGCCCAGTTGTTCTCCCGCGAGACGGCGAGGAGGCCGGTGTCGGCGCTGCCGCGGCCGTTGGAGAGCGCGAGGTTGCGGGTCAGCTGGGCGCGGGAGCCGGCGACGGCGTAGCCCTTGCCCCAGTTGTCGAAGGAGGTGGTGCGCTGGAGCCGGAGGGCTCCGGTGTTGCCGCCCGCGTCGAAGCCGCTCTTGGTGTTGGCCCAGGCGGCGGAGGACCGTACGACATGGGCGGGCGAGGGGGCGTCCCGGCGGTCGGCGCCGAGCTGGAAGCCGCTGCCGTCGCCCTTGAAGTAGGGGATGTGCCAGCGGTTCCGGCCGTTCCCGAAGGCCCAGGAGTGCTCGATGGTGACGGGGCTCGCCCACATCCACAGGTCGAGGCCGTCGTCGCTGTTGTGGAACAGCCGGGATCCGGTGACCACATTGCCCGAACCGGAGCCGTGGGTGATGGCTATGCCGTCGGCCCGCTGGCCGCCGGTGGCGTCGTCGTGGTTGGCGTAGGAGTCGAGGTTCCGGATGAGGTTGCCGTTGGTGTCGTCGCCGCGGAGGGTGAGTCCGGTGTCGCCGTTGCCGTGGGTGCTCAGGTCCTGGAAGACGTTGCGCGCGCAGGAGGTGCAGACCAGGCCGCCGCCCGGGGCGTTGCGCAGTTCGATCCCCGAGACCGTCCAGTAGTCGGCGGAGAGGGAGACGAGGGAGGAGCCCCGGCCCAGCCGGGAGCCGTCGAGCCGGACCTTCTCCGCCCGGTACGACCGCAGTTGGACACGCTCACGGGGGGTGCCGCTGGTGGAGCTGCGCAGGGTCCTGGAGGGGTAGTACGTGCCGCCGCGGACCTCGATGGTGGTGCCCGCCTTGGCGGTGGAGAACGCCTTCTCCAGGCTTCGGTAGGGGGACTTGAGGGTGCCGGTGTTGCCGTCACTGCCGTTGGTGGCCACATACAGGGTGGTGGGCACGGCGCTCGCGCCCTCCGGCGAAGCCGTCAGATAGACCCCGGCCACGGCCGACGCCACGATCACGGCGCTGCCGAGCGGCAGCGTGCGATCCTTGCGGCGGCGGTGGCGGCCCCGTTTGCGTCTCAGCTTCATGGCAACTCCTGTTCCGCGTCGAGAGAACGGGCCGGAGGATCCAGACCGGCCCGCTCCATGTCGTAGTTGCCGCCAGTCCAGATTAGGTTGCCGGGTCCCCGAGGATTCTTAGATTACGAAATCCCGATCGCATCGCGATAGCTTGCGACAACACTTGATCATTTTGTGGCCGAGGATGTTCGGACGCGACGGAGATCGTGTCGGTCTGTTGCCTCATGGGCGATAGACCTTGCCCGGTTCCGGGACGGCCGGGGCCATCAGCTGGGAGACCGTCACCACCGTGTAGCCCTCCTTCTTCAGCTTGGCCAGTATCCCCGGCACCGCCGGCACCGTGCCCTTGTAGATGTCGTGCAGCAGGATGATCCCGTCGCGCTTCGTCTGGTCCAGCACCCGCTTCTCGATCAGCGCGGAGTCGTTCGTCTGGTAGTCCTTCGCGGTCACGCTCCACAGCACCTGCGCCACGCCCAGCTCACGGCAGATCTTGGAGACCCGCTCGTCCGTACGCCCCTGCGGCGGGCGCATCAGCAGCGGCGTACGGCCGGTGAGCTTCTTGACGGCGGTCTGGACACGGGTGATCTCCGAGCGGACCTCGTCGGAGTCGGTCTTGGTCAGGATCTTGTGCGACCAGGTGTGGTTGGCCAGTTCATGCCCCTCGTCGGCGATACGGCGCACCAGGTCGGGGTGTTTCTCGATGTGCTTCTTGCCGAGCATGAAGAAGGTCGCGTGGGCCTTCTCGCGCTTGAGGATCTCCAGCAGGCGGGGGGTGTTGCCGCTGGGTCCCGCGTCGAAGGTGAGGGCGACGCATTTGGCGACGGCGCAGTCGACGGAGGGGTTCGCCCCGTTCTGGTCGTTCGCGCCGCTCTTGTCGTTCGCCCCGTCGCCCTTCTTGAGCACATCCGGCTTGGAGGCGGCCGGTGTCGAGTGGCCGGCGTCCGACGCCGCGTGCTCCCGGGCGCTGCGCGGCGAGGTGGTGTCGTACGACGCACCGCAGCCGCTGAGGCCCAGCGTCAGGCAGACGGCACCGACGAGACTGACGCCCAGCCCGGATATTCGACCTTTTCGCCCCATTGATGTCCCCGAAGTCCTCTTGTGGCCAATAGTGGTCGCCATGCCGCCAACGTCCGCGCAAATCCGTAAAGTTGGCAGCACAAACTGCGAGCACTATACACCGCAGGTATACATGGAGTTCATAGAGGACCCGAGGGGCCCGAAGGCCCATGGGTGGCTAGCTCCGGTGCTTCTTCCAGTCCGCCTGCGCCGCGTTGAGCTCCTTGGCGACCTTGTCGCAGAACGCCTTGGCGGTCATCTTGCCGAGCAGCACCTTCTGGAAGCTGGGCTCGTTGTCGGCCTTGCTGATGTTGTTCCAGTCCGGAAGGTAGTACGGCAGCTGGACGACCTTGGTCCGCGGATCGTTGAGCGACTCCAGCGCGGCCTTGGTCGGCGGGGCCTTCGCGATCCAGTCGTCGTCCGCGGCGCCGACGTTGGCGGGGATGGCGCCGACGTCCTCGTTCCAGAGGCTGTTCATCTCCGGGGAGGCCGCGAACTCGATGAACTTCCAGGCCGCCGCCTTGTTCTTGCTCGCCTTGAACAGCCCGAGGCCGTCGACCGGGTTGGAGACGATGGTGCGCGCCGCGCCCTGCCGGGACGGCGGCAGCGGTATGCCCGCGATCTTGTCCTTGCCGAGCAGGCGTACGTGGTCCACATAGCTGCCGAGGTTGTGCTGGAGCATCCCGATATCGCCCTGGTCGAACTGGGCGACCATCTTGGCGAAGTCGTTGTTGAGGTCCGCGGCGGGGGTGACCTTCTTGAAGAGGGCGATGTACTTCTCGAGTGCCGCGACGTTCTTCGGGTCGTTGAGGGTGGTCTTGTCGCCGTCCCCGCCGGCCCCGCCGTTCCAGAAGGACGTGATGCCGGACTGGGCGTACATCATGTCCAGCGCCTGGGCGATCGAGCCCGCGCCGCCGCGCAGGGTGAAGCCGAACTTGTTACGGCCCTTGTCGGTCAGCTCGTCGGCGGCCTTGTAGAAGTTCTCCCAGCTGTCGGGCGCGGGCAGCTTCGCCGCCTTGAAGAGGTCGGTGCGGTACCAGAGGGTGCCCTGGTTGGCGGAGGTCGGGACGGAGTACAGCTCCTTGTCGTCACCTCCGGCCGTGCGGACGCTCTCGACCATGTTCTTGATCAGCTTGCCCTTGAGGGCGCTGTCGCCGATGCGGTCGGTCACGGGGTCGAGGGCGCCCTGGGCAACGAGGTTGGCCAGATACGCGGTGCCCACGCCGCCGACGTCGGGCAGGCTGTCGCCGCCGCTCTGGATGGCGGTGTCGTACTTCGACTGCACGTTGGCGATCGGAATCGGGACGTACTTGACCGTGATGTCGGGGTTCTTGTCCTCGAACTTGGCGATGATCTGTTTCCAGATCTTGGTGCGGGGGCCGCCGTTGTTGTCCCAGAAGGTGATGGTGCCTTTGCCGGAGCCTTCCTTGCCGGAGGTTGAGCCGTCGTCTCCGCAAGCGGTGGCTGTCAGGGCGAGGGTGAGGGTTGCGGCCAGGGCGGTTGCGGTTCTGCGGGTCCGTGGGTTCATGGGTGTACGTCCATCTCCTATGTGCGTTCGCTTGCGGGCGGTGGTCGCTGGGGTCGCGCCGTTGTGGCTGGGGGCCGTGGCCGTGTGCGGGTCGTTGTGTCCACCCGTCCCGCCAGGGGGCACCTCCCAGCGGTAGCTGGGGGAGGGACGATTGCCCACAACCCTGTTCATACGGCCGCGCCCTTGTCTGAGAGGTGGCTCGCCAGGCGGGCTGCTGCCGGGTGGGTTAGGTGGGTGTCGGCTATCGCTGTGACGATGCGGCGGGTGACCGTGTCGGCGGGGGCTAGGGGCAGGGGGCGCTGCCAGGTGAGGGCCGAGCCGACGCCCGGGTGGTCGCCGGTGCGGACCCACCACGGGTCGGCCCGGGTGTCGCCGGTCGCGCCGACGAAGACCAGCGTCCAGTCCTCGGTGGCCAGCGCCAGCCAGTCCGCGGGCCGTCCGTGCACCGCCGCCTCGCCCTCGCCGTCGGCGCCGAAGACATGCGCGGGCTCGGGGCGCCGGGGGACGCGCCAGAAGAAGCCGCCCGCCTGGCCCGCCCCGCCGAGGGCGATCTCCTCGCCCGTCACATTGGTGAGGGCCGAGGTGAAGTCCAGTGCCCAGCACTCCGTGCCGAGGGACCGTACGGCCACCGTGCGCCGCTCCAGGAGCAGTTGCCGCCCACCGGCCGTCCACGACAGCTCTTCCACGAATCCGTCGGGGTCGCGCAGCAGCCAGCTGAGGTGGCGCTGACTGCCGTGGTGGTCCCGTCTGCCGGGGCCACCACGGAAGTCCCATCCGGCCACCTCCGGGATGGCCATGGACACCCCCGGATGAGCCGGATCCTCGGCGGGCCGCAGCCCGGTGACGGGGACGCCGCCGAGGGTGCGCACGGGGTGCAGATACGGGCGCGGCGCGACCGTGCCCGGCAGTTCGGGGCGGTGCACATACGTCCCGACGACCCGGTGTTCATGGCGCAGCAGGGTGCACGGGGGACGGCGGGTGAGGGAGGGAGTGAGCGGAGTGGAGGGGATCAGGGGGTTGGAGGGGGTCAGGGGTGTCATGGGTGCGGGACCTCCGTGGGGGGAGCGGCCCAGGGGGCGCGTAATTCGGAGTACAGGGCGAGGCGCTCGGCGCCGGCGGTGACCAGTCGGTCGATGCCGGTCACCACGCGCCGCTCGGCCGCTCGCTCGGTGACGCCCGCACCGGACTCGGTGCGCCAGGCGTCGGCGGGCAGCGGGACCGGTGCGGGGGCGGTGCGGACCGCCTCGACCACGCGCATGAACGCGCCGGTGCGGTCCGGGGGAACGAGCAGTTCGGTGCCGTCGCGCAGATGCGCGACGAGGTTGTCCAGCAGATCGGTGCGCGCGTGGCCGGTGGTCTCGGGCGGCGCCCCGTCGCGTTCGATACGGACCCGGTCCAGCTTGTACCAGAAGGTGATCCGGCCCCGGTCGCCGTGAACGACCACATACGGCTCACCGGGCTCCTCCGCGCACAGGGTGACGGCGGCGGCCACGGTGGTGCCGTGGCTGGTGCGGATCCGTACGCAGGAGGTGTCGTCGGCCTCGATGGCGTTGGCCCGGTACAGCTCCAACTCGATACCGGCCACATTCTCGGCCCGTTCGGCGTCGGCGAGATGCAGGGCGGTGGCCACGGCGTGGGCGAGGGGGTTGGTGAGGACGCCGTCCACGACGTCACGGCCGTCGAGGGTGCGGTGTCCGGCCCAGGGGGCGCGGGTGTAGTAGTGCTCGTCGCGGGCCCATGCCCCGGCCGCGCCGATGCCGCGGATCGCCCCTATGCGGCCGTCGGCCATGAGTTTCCGGATGGCGGGCAGGGCGTGGGAGCCGAGCGACTGGAAGCCGATCTGGCAAGCGGTTCCGTATCCGCGGAGTCCTTCGCTCAACCGGGTGAATTCGGCGTACGAGGGTGTGGGCGGCTTCTCCAGCAGAAGGTGCGCTCCGCGCTCGGCGGCGGCGAGGGCGAGGTCGGCGTGGGTGTGGATCGGGGTGCAGATGACGGCTATCCGGGCGCCGGTACGGGTCACGAGCGCGGCGAGGTCGGTGGACTGCTCGGGCTCGCCGAGCCCGTCGCCCAGTTCCTCCCGGGTGAGCGGCGCGAGTTCGCACACCCCGGCGAGGCGGACCTTTCCCTCGGCGGTCAGCCGCCGGATGTTGTCCAGATGCCGGCGGCCGTGGCCGCGGGCGCCCGCGAGGACGAGAGGTATCACTGGAATCCCCCTTCCTGGGGGCACACCATGCGCATCTTCGGACCTCCTTGTCCGTGGGAGATGTGCTCCGTCCAGCCGCCGCCGGGATGAGCGTCGGCGCGGCTTTCCCCTCCCCGCCCCTGGGGGTCCGCCCCAGACCGCCGGGGTCCAGGGGCGGAGCCCCTGGTAGCGGGAAGGGGCGGGGAGGGGAAAGCCTCGATATGCGGCTCCGCCGCGGGCGTACGCGCGCCACCGGACGCCCCCTAACCCTTGACCGCCCCCGCGCTGAAGCCGGTGATCAGCCACTTCTGGATGAAGGCGAAGACGATGACCACGGGCACCGCGGCGATCACCCCGCCCGCCGCGAGCGCGCCCAGGTCGACACTGTCCGCCCCGATGAGGGTGTTCAGGCCGACCGGGATGGTCTGCTTGTCCTGGGAGCTGAGGAACATCAGCGCGAACAGGAAGTGGTTCCAGCTGTGCACGAAGGCGAAGGAGCCGACCGCGATCAGCCCGGGGCGCAGCAGCGGCAGCACCACCGCGCAGAAGGCCCGGAAGCGGCCGCAGCCGTCCACCCATGCCTGTTCTTCCAGTGACACCGGCACGTTCTTGATGAAGCCGCTGATGAGGATGATCGACAGGGGCAGTTGGAAGACCGTCTCCGCGATGACCACGCTCCCCAGCGAGTTGATCATCTGTAGGTTCTTGAAGATCTCGAAGAGCGGCACCAGCATCAGCGCGCCCGGGATGAACTGCGACGCCAGCAGCGCCAGCAGGAAGCCCTTTTTGATCCGGAACTCGAAGCGGGCGAGGGCATAGCCCCCGGCCAGCGCGACCGCCGTCGTCATCACCAGCGAGGCGACGCCGACGATCATGCTGTTCTGGAAGAAGATCCCGAAGCTGCGCTCGTTCCACACCTTCTGGAAGTGCTCACCGGTGACCGGCCAGGGCACCAGCGCGTTCGAGCCCGCGGGGCGCAGCGCGAACAGCAGCATCCAGTAGAAGGGGACGAGGGTGAACAGCAGATACAGGCCCAGCGGCAGATAGATCTGCCAGCGCGGTACGCCCCGGCCGGACCCGCGCCGCCGCCTTCCGCGGGCGGCGGGCGGCGGGGTGGCCGCGGCGGCGGGCAGGGTGCCCTGCTCGGCGAGTGCGGCGGTCACTTGGCCTCGCCTCCGAACTTGCTCAGGCGCAGATAGAGGATCGAGCAGAAGAGGAGGATCACGAAGGCGACGGTGGTCAGCGCGGAGGCGTAGCCGAAGTCATGGCCGTTGATCCCGGTGTTGGCGACGTACAGCGGAAGGGTGGTGGTCTGCCCGGCCGGTCCGCCGCCGGTGAGGGTGTAGAGCAGATCGACGTTGTTGAACTCCCAGACGCCGCGCAGCAGCGTGGAGAGGATGATCGCGTCCTTCAGATGCGGCAGGGTGATGTGCAGGAACCGCCGCGCCCGGCCCGCGCCGTCGACCGAGGCCGCCTCGTAGAGGTCCCTGGGGATGGACTGGAGGTCGGCGAGGAGCAGGATCGCGAAGAACGGGACACCGCGCCAGAGTTCGGCGACGACGGCGGCCCAGAAGACGGTCCCGGTGTCCGAGAGCACCGAGGTGCCGTAGGTGCCGATCCCCGCGTCCGCGAGATAGCGGCTGATGCCGGTCGAGGGGTTGTAGAGCAGCATCCAGATGGTGGTGGTCAGCACCCCGGACACGGCCCAGGGAGAGAAGACCAGGGTGCGGGCGAGACCGCGGCCGAGGAAGGTCTGGTTCACCAGCAGGGCGAGCACGAGGCCGAGCAGGAGCTGCGACAGCACCTCGGTGACGACCCACTTGCCGCTGAAGACGAGCGTGTCCCAGAACTGCGGGTCGCTGGTGAGGATCCGGGTGAAGTTGTCCAGGCCCGCGTAGCCGTTCCGCCAGGGCTTGGTGACGTTGTAGTTCCGCAGGCTGTAGTAGAGGACGCTGAGCATCGGATAGGCGATGAAGCCCAGCATCAGCAGCCCGGCGGGGGCGATCAGCAGATACGGGAGGCGGCGGGCCGGGCCTCCCGTACGGCGCCGGGTGACCCGGGGTGGTTTCGCCACGGCGTGGGCCATGACTGCTTCTCCGTTCTCAGGGGTGCGGGGTCTGGTCTCAGGGGTGCGGGGTCTGGTCTCAGGGGTGCGGGTCTGGTTTCAGGGGTGCGGGGTCTGGTGAAGCGCTTCCGTGAAGCGCTTACCGAATGGCGTTCGGTATCTCGTACAAAAAAATTCGCTCAGCCCGCGTACGGTTCGGGCACCGCCCCGGGGCGGGCCAGGAACCGGAAGTCGCAGCCGGTGTCGGCCTGCGTCATCTGCTCCTGGTAGAGCGCGCCGTAGCCGCGCTCATAGCGGGGCGGCGGGGCCGTCCAGCGCGCCCGGCGCCGTGCCAGCTCGGCGTCGTCCACCTCCAGCCGCAGCACCCGCGCCGCGACGTCGAGGGTGATCGGATCGCCGTCGCGGACGAGCGCGAGCGGGCCGCCGACATACGACTCGGGCGCGATGTGCAGCACACAGGCCCCGTAACTGGTGCCGCTCATCCGGGCGTCGGAGATCCGCACCATGTCCCGCACCCCCTGTTTCAGCAGATGGTCGGGGATCGGCAGCATCCCGTACTCGGGCATTCCGGGGCCGCCGAGGGGCCCGGCGTTGCGCAGCACCAGCACGCTGTCCTCGGTGATGCCGAGACCGGGGTCGTTGATGGTGGCCTGCATCGACCGGTAGTCGTCGAAGACCACGGCCGGGCCGGTGTGTTTCAGCAGCCGGGGCTCGGCGGCGATGTGCTTGATGACGGCGCCGTCGGGGCACAGATTGCCGCGCAGCACCGCCACTCCGCCCTCCTCGGCCAGCGGGCGGTCGCGGTCCCGGATCACCTCGGGGTTGTGCACCAGGGCGCCGTCGAGCTGTTCGCGCAGGGTGGGGTGGGCGACGGTGGGGCGGTCCAGGTGGAGGACGTCCGTCAGCCGGGAGAGGAAGCCCGGGAGCCCGCCCGCGAAGTGGAAGTCCTCCATCAAGTACCGGCCGCCGGGCCGCAGATCGGCCAGTACGGGGACGGTACGGGCGATCCGGTCGAAGTCGTCGAGGGTGAGCCGCACCCCGGACCGGCCCGCCATGGCGATCAGATGGATCACCGCGTTGGTGGAGCCGCCCAGGGCGAGCACGGTCGCGACCGCGTCCTCGTACGCCTCCCGGGTGAGCAGCTCCGAGAGCCTGAGGTCCTGCCAGACCAGCTCGACCACGCGTAACCCGGAGGCGGCGGCCATCCGGTCGTGCCCGGAGTCCACGGCCGGGATGGACGAGGCGCCGGGCACGGTCACGCCCAGCGCCTCGGCGGCGGCCGTCAGCGTGGAGGCGGTGCCCATCGTCATGCAGTGACCGGGGGAACGGGCCAGCCCCCGCTCCAGCTCGGAGATCTCGCAGTCGCCGATCAGCCCGGCCCGCTTGTCGTCCCAGTACTTCCACATGTCGGTGCCCGAGCCCAGCACCTCATCGCGCCAGTGGCCGGGCAGCATCGGCCCGGCCGGGACGAAGACCGCCGGGAGGTCGGCGCTGGCCGCGCCCATCAGCAGCGCCGGGGTGGACTTGTCGCAGCCGCCCAGCAGCACGGCGCCGTCGACCGGGTACGAGCGGAGCAGCTCCTCGGTCTCCATGGCGAGGAGGTTGCGGTAGAGCATGGGGGTGGGCTTCTGGAACGTCTCGGAGAGCGTGGAGACCGGGAACTCCAGCGGGAAGCCGCCCGCCTGCCAGACCCCGCGCTTGACCGCCTGGGCGCGGTCGCGCAGATGCGCATGGCAGGGGTTGATGTCGCTCCAGGTGTTGAGGATCGCGATGACCGGCTTGCCCAGGTGCTCCTCGGGGAGATAGCCGAGCTGGCGGGTGCGGGCCCGGTGGCTGAAGGAGCGCAGGCCGTCGGTGCCGTACCACTGGTGGCTGCGCAGCTCGTCGGGGCGCTTGCGCGTTCGCCGTCGCGTGCTCATACCGACCACCCCTCGACGATCGCGGCGACTTCCGCGCGCCTCGGCTCGGGCAGCGGCTTGCTCGGGGCGCGGACGTCGCGCCGGCACAGGCCCATCGCGGCAAGCGCTTCCTTGACCACCGTGACGTTGTTGGCGGACTGCCGCTCGGCCCTGAGGTCCTCGAACCGCCGGATCTGCTCCCACACCTTCATCGCGCCCGGATAGTCCCCAACGCGCAGCGCGCCCAGCATGTTGAGCGAGACGTTGGGGGCCACGTTGACCAGGCCCGAGGTGAAGCCGGTGGCGCCGACCGCCCAGTACGAGGGCGCGTACAACTCGGCGAGCCCGGCCACCCAGACGAACCGGTCAAGACCGGCGTCGCGCGCCACGGCGGCGAAGCGGGTGGCGTCGTGGACCGCGTACTTGACCCCGATGACATTGGGGCACGCCTCGCCGAGCCGGGCGATCGCCGCGCCCTCGATGAGCGGATTGCGCAGATACGGCACCACGCCCAGCTCGGGGACGGCCTCGGCGATGGTGCGGTGGTAGTCGATCCAGCCGTCCTGGGCGACGTACGGATGCACCGGCTGATGGACCATCACCATGTCGGCCCCGGCCGCGCGGGCGTGCCGGGCGGCCTCGACCGCGGTGGCCGCGTCATGGCCGACCCCGACGAGCACGGCGGCCCGCCCGGCGGCCTCCTCGACGGTCAGCTCGGTGACCAGCCGCCGCTCTTCGAGGGTGAGGGCGTAGAACTCCCCGGTGTTGCCGTTCGGCGTGACGGCCTTGACCCCGCCGTCGAGGAGCCGGCGGAGCAGGGCCCGGTAGGCGGCGCGGTCCACGGCGCCCTCGGCGTCGTACGGGGTCACCGGGATCGCCACGACGTCCGCGAGCGCCGTCCTCAGCGGTGAGTAGTCCATACGAACCCTTTCTCTCGATGTGCGGCATCGGGACGAGCTGTTCGGATGGTGCTGAGTGCTGTGCGCTGTGCGCTGGGTCGGCGGCCGGGCCGCCGGGTGCTACTCCCCGTCCGGGAAGGCGCGCCGGACGAAGGAGCCGATGTGCTCGTGCAGTGCGCGGGCCGCGCCGTCGGCGTCGCCGTCGAGCGCGCGGGCGAGGATCTCCCGGTGCTCACGGGCCTCCTGTTCCCAGGAGGGCACCGCCTGCCAGGCGATGGCGGACACCAGCGCGGCCTGGTCGCGCAGTTCGTCGAGCATCCGGGTCAGCAGGGGGTTGCCGCAGGGCAGATAGAGCGCCCGGTGGAAGTCGCGGTTGGCGAGCGACCGCGCGGCCGGATCGGCGGCCGCGTCCGACCGCTCCAGCGCGGCCCCGGCGTCCGCCAGCCCGGCCCGCGCCGCCACAGTCCGGCGCAGCGCCTCGGGCTCCAGGAGCAGCCGCACATCGTAGACGGCGTGCGCCATCGCGGTGTCCACGGTCCTGACCGTGGCCCCCTTGTACTCGCTCATCACCACGAGCCCCCGCCCCGCGAGCGTCTTGAGCGCCTCCCGCACGGGCGTCTTGGACACCCCGAACTGCGCGGCCAGTTCGGCCTCCACCAACGCCTGCCCGGGCCGCAGCCCGCCGGTGAGAATCGCGTGCTTGACCGCCTCCAGCACGTACTGGGTGCGGGAGGGGATCGGGCTCGGGGCGATGTCCATGGATGCTCTCAGATCTCACATATCGCGTCTCATATATGACATACGAAGTACGACGCGATGAAATTAGGACGGCCCCGGGGGTTCGTCAACGGTTCTGACAAAAACTGGCCGAGGGTGCCAAGGCCGGGCCCGTCCCGCCCCTCACGCCCGTTCAGGAGCGTCGGCCGGGTGGGGGTGTTGGGTGATGGCTTCGGGGAGGGCGGGTTCGCGCAGGGGGCGGAGGAGGAGGCAGCCGAGGGCGGGGAGGGCTATCAGGGGGGACAGGGCGGTCTGGAGGGTGGTGGCGTCGGCCAGGGCGCCGATGAGGGGGCTGGCCAGGCCGCCGACGCTGACGGTCAGGCCCAGGGTGACCCCGCTGGCGGTGCCCACGCGGCGGGGCAGGTAGTCCTGGCCGAGGGTGACGTGCAGGGAGAACGGGACGTAGAGCCCGGCCGAGGCGAGGGCCACGCAGAGGTAGAGCGCCGGGCCGGGGACGAGGACGACGCCCGCGACGGCGAGGACGGTCAGGGCGTACGACCACCGGACGACCGGGACGCGGCCGTGGCGGGCGGCGAGCCCGCCGCCGGCCACCGTGCCCACCGCGCCGCCGGCGTAGAGCACGAACAGGGCGGCGGTACCGGCCAGTTCGCCGCCGCCCGCGCGCTCGCGCACATACAGCGAAATGAACGCGCTCAGCCCGACGAAGACGATCGAGCGGCACATGATGGCGCCGGACAGCCGGAGGAAGGAGGGCCAGTCGTCCCGCCCCTCTCCCCCGCGGCTCGCCCGTGCGGGTCCGGCCGCCGCGCCCGGGGCCCTGAGCGCCCGTAGCGCGGCCGCGCACAGGGCGGCTCCGGCGACGGCGGGGAGGGCCAGCAGCGGGGAGGCGCGCAGACCGCCGGTGGCGATGATGGCGGCGACCGCGAGCGGCGCGGCGGCGAAGCCGATGTTGCCGCCGAGGGAGAACCAGCTCATCGCGGTGTGGCTGCCCCGGCTGGCGAGCCGGGCCACCCGGGCGGACTCGGGGTGGTACGCGGCGACGCCGATCCCGGAGACTGCGACCACCGCCAGGGTCGCCGCGTAGGAGCCGGTGACCCCGCTCAGCGCCACCCCCGCGCCGCCCACCAGCGTGCTCACCGGCAGCAGCCACGGCATGGCCCACCGGTCGGTGAGCGCCCCGAACAGCGGCTGTACGACGGACGACAGCAGCGAGGCCGCCAGTACGACGCCGGAGGCGGCGGCGTAGCCGTAGGCCCGTTCTGAGACGAGGAACGGCACCAGCGCGGCCACCGCTCCCTGATAGATGTCCACGCAGGCGTGTCCCAGGGACATCAGCGCGATGGGCCTGCGGTGTGAGGTGGTGGTCCGTTTCGTCGACACCCTCCGAGCGTGGCGATGCCACCGGGTGTCGCGCTTCCGATAATCCGCCGGGCCGTCCCGGAAACCCGCCAGGGGGTGACGGGGTCCCGGGACGGCCTCAGCTCAGCTCGGCCAGGGCCGTGCGGACGGCCGCCAGGTCCTGGTCCGAGGCCAGACCGGCGTGGTACAGACGGAGCTCGTCCGCGCCCAGCTCCACCGCGTGGGCCGCGTCCCGGGCCAGCGTCGCCGGGCTGCCACCCATCCCAGCCACCACTGTGAAGTTGGCGGCGAGCACGGTTCGTTCGGTCCGGTACGGGACGAACGGCGGCAGGACCCCGGAGCGCACTGCCTCGCCCCCCGTGCACGGCAGTACGACCCCGTCGGCCTGGGCCAGCACATCGGCCGGGTCCACGCCCACGTTGGCCCCGAGCCGGTGCGGGGCCGGGTCGGCGTGCAGCAGGACCTGGAAGTCCTCGTCCGCCGCGGCCCTTACGGCGGCCACGGCCTCGGCCCGCAGACCGCTCGCGATCCGGTTGCGCCAGGCCGCGAAGAGCGCGGCGTGGTCGGCGCCGAGCAGCTTCTCGACCTCGGCCCACTCCCCCGCGCGGTCACCGCCGTCCGCAGTGGTCTCGCCCGCCCATACCGGCCGCAGGGCGCGCACGACGAGCTCGCGCAGCTCCGCGGGGTCGGCGCCCAGCTCGGCGTAGCCCGCCTCGCAGCTCTCGCAGAAGCACAGCGACATCACGTACTGGCCGGCGCCGCCCAGCGGCACCCCGCCGATCTTGTCGTGGGCGTGCAGATGGGCCAGCCCGTACCAGCCGCAGGACTCCAGCTCGGTGCCGCGGGCGCCGGGCCGTACGGCGGCCTCGGCGGCCAGGTCCACCAGATAGGCGCGCACCTCGGGGCGGGCGATGCACGGCGCCCACGGGTAGCGGTCGCCATAGGCGTTGCGCACCGTGATCCGCGGATGCTCCTCGCCCAGCCGGGTGTTGTGCGCGAGCACCACCCAGGCGTGGACCTCGAGACCGGCGTCGGCCAGCGCGGCGGCCGCCTCCCCGTACGGATCGTCGCCGGGCACCCACGACTGCTCGTACGGCCGCAGCTCGCGCCCCTGCCAGCGCTCCGCACTCGGCGGGTAGAGCACGGCCGCGTGGCGGGCGGTGACGATCCGGTGGCCGGGGTGGCGCGGGGTCAGGGCCCGGGTGGAGTGGTAGGCGGAGGCCAGGGTCACCTGCTGGACGCCGAGGTCGGCGATGCGGCGCGCGGCGTCCGGGTCCCCGACGACGTCCCAGGGGTAGACGAAGGCGGAAGCCTTCACCGCGCCACCCCGTCCCCGCCCTCGTTCCCGCCCTTGTCCGCGTCCCCGTCACCGTCCCCGACCAGCGCCATGCCACGCTCGATCAGCTCGGCCAGCTCCTTGACGTGGGCGGGGCTGGGCTCGCTCAGCGGCGGCCGCACCTCGCCGACGTCCAGCCCGCGCAGCCGGACCCCCGCCTTGACCAGCGACACCGCATAGCCGCGGCCCTGGTTGCGGAGCTCGACCAGCGGCCGGTAAAAGCCGTCCAGCAGCTTGTTGGCGGTCTCGTCGTCGCCCGTCATCAGCGCCTTGTGGAAGGCGAGGGCGACCTCGGGGACGAAGCAGAAGACGGCGGAGGAGTAGAGCGTCACGCCGATGCCGCGGTAGGCGAGGCCGGTCAGCTCGGCGGTCGGCAGCCCGTTGAAGTACCGGAAGTCCTCGTCGGGGGCGTCGGCCCGCACCGCGCTCACGACGCGCTGCATCAGGTCGAGGTCGCCGATGCCGTCCTTGAGGCCGATGATGCCGGGCACCTTGGCGAGCCGGGCCACGGAGTCCGGGGCCAGGACCGCGTTGTCCCGCTGGTAGACGATGATGTCGAGGTCGGTCGCGCCCGCGAGGGCGCTGTAGTGGCGGATCAGCCCCTCCTGATCGGCCACGACCAGATACGGCGGCATGGCGAGCAGCCCGTCCGCACCGGCCCGCTCGGCCAGCTTGGCGTACTGGATCGCCAGCGCGGTCCCGTACCCGGCGCCCGCGACCACCGGCACCCGCCCGGCGGCCTCCTCCACGGCGACCACGACGCAGTCGTGGAACTCCTCGGGCGTCAGGGCGTGGAACTCACCCGTGCCGCAGCACGCGAAGACGGCGCCCGCCCCCGCCTCGATCCCGGCGCGGACGTGCGCGCGGTAGATCTCCAGGTCCAGGGCGCCATCGGGACCGTAGGCGGTCACGGGGAAGAACAGCAGTCCGTCAAGGCGCTCGGCGAGTGAAGCTGAGGTCACGGGCTTCTCCCTGTCGTGTACACCGACCCGTCGTCACCCACCGACGCCGTGTGCACGTTTCTGATCGTCATCTACATTCGTGAACAAGTTCACCGTAAGGCAGCCATCGACCGCCGGTCAAGGGCGCCGACCGGGTGACGCCACTCACCCGAGATTGACCCGACGGTGAATTCGCCGGCATCGCGCCACCCTTGACGGCCCATGCGTCGATCCTTACGGTGTCCATGAATCTGAACCACATACATGAATAAAAACCGCATACGCAAGAGCTCCATGGGCGCCGTGATCGCCATGACCGCCCTGCGCGACAACCCCATAACGCGATACCCCTTACGGAGGCTCCGCCCATGCCCGCTCCCCGCACCGTCCTTCTCACCGGCGCCGCCGGCGGCATGGGCACCTTGATGCGCGAGCTGCTGCCGCCGTACGGATACCAGCTGCGGCTGCTCGACCAGCTCCCCATCGAGGGCGAGCCGGACGCGATCACCGCGGATCTGTCCGACCGGGACGCCCTGCGCGAGGCCGTGCGGGGCGTTGACGCGATCATCCATCTCGCGGGTATCTCCCTGGAAGCCCCGTTCGAGAAGATCCTGAGGGCCAATATCGAGGGCACGTACAACGTGTACGAGGCGGCCCGCGAGGCCGGGGTCCGCCGGATCGTCTTCGCCTCCAGCAACCACGCCGTGGGCTTCACGCCGCGCCCGGTGGGGGACGACCCGCTCATCCCGCTCGACACCCCGCGCCGCCCCGACACCTACTACGGGCTGTCCAAGGCGTTCGGCGAGGACCTGGCCTCGTTCTACTGGGACAAGCACGGCATCGAGACGGTCGCCATCCGCATCGGCTCCTGCTTCCCCGAGCCGACGACGGTCCGCATGCTGTCCATCTGGATGAGCCCGGCGGACGGCGCCCGGCTGCTCCACGCCGCCCTCACCGCGGAGAACGTGGGCTGCACGACGGTCTACGGCAGCTCGGCCAACACCCGCCTGTGGTGGGACCTCTCCTCGGCCCGCGCCCTGGGGTACGAACCGCAGGACGACTCCGAGCCGTACGCCGCGAAGCTGATCGCCGAACAGGGCGAACTGGAGCCGGGCAACCCCGACCACGAGAACCTCGGTGGCGCGTTCTGCACCAACCCGCCGATCTGGCCGCGTTGAGGTTCTCGGGCGGGCGCGTGGGCGTAGGGGCGCCGCTCAGAGGGGTACCCCGCACCCGACCGAGCCGCTCAGCCCCAACGCCCACGCGCCCACCCCGAGCCGCTCAGCCCGCCTTCCGGGCCCACTCCTCCACCGTCGTGACCTCGGCCTGCGACGGAAACACCTTCTCGATGAGCAGCCGGTGCACCTCCGGGTCCGGGTCATAGCAGGCGTCGGACAGCACCGTGAGCCGGAAGTCCAGGTCGGCGGCCTGGCGCAGGGTGGACAGGACGACGCCGCCGGTCGCGACGCCGGTCAGGACGAGATGGGTGATGTCGCCTGACCGCAGCACCACATCCAGGTCGCTGCCGGCGAACGCGCTGACCCGCCGCTTGGTGACCACGACCTCGTCCGGCCGGGGCGCCACACCGGGGTGGATGGCGATCTTGGGGTCGTCCTCGGTGTAGAGACCCGGCGGCAGGGAGCCGACGATCTTGTTGCGGGCCGAGGCCTCGGGACGGCCGGAGCGGAAGCCGATGGCGACGTAGACGACGGGGATTCCGGCGTTGCGGGCCGCGTCGACCGCACGGCTCACGCGCTCCACATAGCCGGGGTCCTGGACGTGGGCCACGATGCCCTCCTGGACGTCCATCACGAGCAGAGCCGTCTCGTTCGCGTGCACGTTCACGTTCATGAAGCCTTTCGCTGCGTCGGTTGTTGCGCGGAAGAGGGATCGTCGGAACCGATGCGGTCCAGCGAGCGGTCCACGAGCGTCAGCGCCAGACACAGACCGGTGATGGCGAGCATGAACCAGGCCAGGCCGTGCAGCCCGCCGGTGTCGGCGCGGGCGCCGAAGAAGGCGCCGTTGGCGCTGGAGGCGACGATCGCGCCGAGGTAGAAGAAGGTGCGGAGCAGCCCCGCCGAGGAGCCCATCCGCTCCGGATCGGCCTGGTGGTACACCGCGTTCTGGAGGGCGAGGTTCATCAGCCCCTGCGGTACGCCGAAGACGAGCCCCACGACGACCAGCAGCCATATCGCGCTGTGCGGCTGGAGCGGGAGCAGCAGGGCGCAGCCGACGATCTGCCCCACGGCCCCCACCACCAGCTTGCCGCGCACGGCGGCGCGGCGGCCGGTGGCCGTGGACACCGCGATGCCGGTCAGGAACAGGGGCAGTTGGGCGAGCCCCGCCTGTGAGGCCGTCAGCCCCCGGCCGTCCTGGAGCCACTGGGTGTAGCCGTACAGAAAGACGTACGAGACGACGGAGACGAGGAGCGCGCGGGCGTAGGTGAGCAGCAGGGGCAGATTGCCGCCGAACACCCGCAGATCGATGAACGGCTCCGCCGCCCGCAGCTCCCGCACCGCGAACCCGGCCGCCGCCACCGCCATCAGCACCGGCAGATACCACCGGTCGGCCCGCGGCTCCATCAGGAACAGCAGCAGCGAGACGAGCATCGCGGCGAACAGCCCCATGCCGATCAGATCCAGCCGGACGCGCTCGCCGGTGCGTTCCGCCAAGGGGCGCTCCTTCGGCAGCCGCCGTACGCCGAGGATCAGACCGGCCGCCGCGAGCGGGATGTTGACGGCGAACGTGCTGCGCCAGCCGCCCAGCCCGATCAGCAGTCCGCCCAGGGGCGGTCCGACGACCGCGATGGTCTGGCTGGCGACCGCGAGCGTGGCGAGGATCCCGGCGGGGCTCTCCTGGCCGGTCCGCCGGGCCTCCCCGCGGATGAGGTACATCGCGGCCGGATAGCCCGCGCAGGTGCCGAACCCGAGCACCACCCGCGCGACGATCAGCGTCCCCAGGTTCGGGGCGAGCAGACCGATCAGCCCCGCGATCCCGGTCAGGGCCGCCCCGGCGAGGAAGAGGCGGCGCGGCCCGTAGAGGTCGATCAGCCGGCCCATGACCGGCTGGCCTATCGAGGTGGCCAGATAGAGCGCGGAGACCAGCCAGGCCGTCTGTGACGGCGGCGCCCCGAACGCGGCGCCGATCGGCACCAACGACACGGAGATGATCGAGGAGTTGACGGGGTTCAGTACCGAACCCAGCATCATCGGGGCGAGCAGCCTCCGGTCGAAGGCGCTCCCCGCGTCCGCCCTGCTCTTTCGCCGTGTGAGCCGTGTCAGCCGCTCGATCATGCGCGGCTGAGCCGGTCCAGCAGGGCCAGCGCCTCGAGGATCGTGGCCCGTTCCGCTTCCGTGTAGCCGCTCTCCAGGGCTTGGGCGAGCCATTCCTCGCCCGCCCGCCGCTTGTCGTCCAGGAACGCGCTGCCGGTCTCGCTCACCGAGACCAGCTGCCGCCGCCCGTCATCGGGATCGGGGCGCCGCTGGATCAGCCCGCGCTCGTCCAGCACGGCGAGCGTGGCCGCCATCGACTGCGGCCGTACGCGCTCGGCCGCCGCCAGCGCGCTGGCCGAGGCGGGGCCCTCCTTGCTGAGCCTGCTGAGCGCGGACGTCTGCGAGGGGGTGAGCTCCTCGAGGTCGTACGTCTCCTTGATGCGCCGCCGCAGCCGGCCGACCACGACACGGATCTCATGCGCGGCGCGCACGCTGGACTCGGACATGCCGCCAGGGGTCTCTGCCATGCCCCGCACGATATTTCCTTCAGTCCAAGCTGTCCAGTTCAAACTGAACAGTCTGGGCTGTCTATCTGCTCGGCTAACCGGCGAAGGCGTCGACACCTGTCAGCTCGGCCGACAGCGCCCACAGCCGCGCCGCCCGCTCCGGGTCGGTGGCCCAGGCGCTCACCCCACTGCCCAGTTCGGTGCCCTCCGGCGCGGGCTCGGCGATGTCGCAGTCCTCGCAGTAGACGCCGCCCATGCCCGCGAGCCGCGGCGAGGTCGCCGCCCAGACCTGGGTGGCCGCGCCCTCCTCGGGCGTCTTCCAGCCGACGTTGGTGGGGCTGGCGTCGATCGCCTCCTTCAGCTCCGCCAGTTCCTCCGGGGGCACATGGCGGCTCAACTGGGTGTCGGCGATCGCCCCGGGGTGCAGGGAGAACGCCCGCACCCCGGCGTCCCTCCCCAGCGCGTCGAGGTGCACCGCGAACAGCGCGTTCGCGGTCTTGGCCTGCCCGTACGCCTGGAACTTGTCGTAGTCGTGCCGCGCGAAGTGCGGATCGTCCCAGTGGATGTCCGAGAGCTGATGCCCATTGGAGGAGACGGAGACGACGCGTGCGCCGCCACGGGCGATGGCGGGCCACAGCCGGTTGGTCAGGGCGTAGTGCCCCAGGTGGTTGATGGCGAACTGGGCTTCCCAGCCGGGGCCCACCCGGGTTTCGGGCGCGGCCATGATCCCGGCGTTGTTGATCAGGATGTCGATATCGCGACCGGACGCGAGGAATTCCTCCGCGAAGGCCCGAACGCTGTCCAGGTCCGCGAGGTCCAGCTCGGCGACCTCCGCGCCCTCGATCCCGCCGAGCGCCTCGACGGCGGCCGAGCGCCGCCGCGCGGGCACGACGACATGGGCCCCCGCACCGGCGAGAGCCCGCGTCGTCTCCAGCCCGAGCCCCGAATAACCGCCGGTCACGAGCGCGAGCTTCCCGGACAGGTCGATGCCCGCGAGAACGTCGCTCGTCGTACTCCGCACCCCGAAACCGGAGCCGATCGCATGCTGTTTGGTCGTCATGCGAGGGAACGTACGGTTTGGAGCGCGCTCTAGGTCAAGCAACGCGCTCGGGCGGCGCGCCCGGGTCAGGCCGCCCGGGCCCGCTCCAGCGCCCGTTCGGCCAGCTCACGCGCGGTGCCGACCGGATCGGCGGCCACCGAGAGACCGTTCAGCACCGTGGCCCCCTCGTGGAGCAGCAGCAGCTCGTCCGCCAGACCGTCGGGAGCCGTCACGCCCGCCTCCGCGCACAGCTGCCGCAGATAGCCCCGCAGCCAGTGCTTCTGGTCGGCGATCACCTGCCGGGCCGGATGGCCGGGGTCCGGCAGTTCGGCCGCCGCGTTGACGAAGCCGCAGCCGCGCGGGTTCTCGCGGCGCACCCACTCCGCGAGCGCGTCGAACGTGGCGAGGGCGCGATCCGCCGGGGGCGACTTCTCGACCTCGGCGGTGAGCCAGGCCCGCCACCGCTCATCGCGCTCCCGCAGATACGCGGCGACCAGCGTTTCCTTCGAGCCGAAGCGGTCGTACAGCGTCTTCTTGGTGACTCCGGCGCGCTTGGCGATCAGATCCACGCCGACCGCGTGGATTCCCTGTCCGTAGAACAGCTCGGCGGCGGTGTCGAGGATGCGGCGCCCGGCCGGGGTGAGCACGTCTCCGCGCGCTTCCATGCCGTGATCACCTCCGGTGAAGGGTTGACGTGTATACCGATCTGTTTAGTCTAGTGGGCGAGGGAGTAAACAGACCGGTATACCCGGAGCCTGAGCCGACCGGGGAACCCCAACCCAGAACGAGGAACGCTTCATGCCCGTCAGCGCCGCCGTCACCGCCATCGGCCTCGTCGTGATGTGGAGCTCCGGCTTCATCGGAGCCGAACTCGGCACGCGGGAGGCCGCCGCCGACACCCTGCTGATGTGGCGCTTCCTCGCGGCGGCTGCGGTCCTGGGCGGCGCCTGGGCGTTGCTGAGGCGCCGCAGACTGCGCCCGCGCGCGGTGGCCGAGCAGGCGGTGATCGGCGCGCTTTCGCAGGGCGGCTATCTCGGCGGGATCGTCTGGTCGGTCGGGCTCGGCGTGCCGTCCGGCACCGCCGCGCTGATCGCCGCGTTGCAGCCGCTCGCGGCGGGCGCGCTGGCCGGGCGGCTGCTCGGGGAGACGGTCAGCCCGCGCCAGTGGGCGGGGCTGGCCATCGGCCTGGCCGGGGTCGCGCTCGTCGTCCAGGGCGATCTGTCGGCGGGCCCGACCGCCCCGGCCTGGGCGTACGGGCTACCCTTCGCCGCCATGGCGGCGCTGCTGGCCGCGAGCTTCCTGGAACGCAGGGTGCGGGCGCCGCTCGACCCCGTGGACGCCATACCGCTGCACTGCCTGGTCAGCGCCGTCCTGTTCACCGGGGTCGCCGTGGCCGGAGGCCATGCCGCGCCCCCGGCGGGCGGGGGCTTCTGGACCGCCGTGGCCTGGACGGTGCTGCTCTCCACGGTCGGCGGCTACGGCTTCTACTGGCTGAGCCTGCGCCGCAACGGCGTCACCCGCACCAGCGCGCTGATCTATCTCACGCCCCCGACCACGCTGGTGTGGGCCTACGCGATGTTCGGGGACGCGCCCGGGTGGACGGCCCTCGCGGGCATGGCGGTGTGCGTGATCGGAGTGACGGCGGCCACCGCGCGCCGCCGCCCCGACCGGTCAGCGCGGCTCGCGGCGGATCCAGTCCGTGATCGAGCGGTGTCGCGGGTGCCGGCCGAGTAGCTCGCGGGCGCGGCGCGCCCGGTCCAGCGGTCGGCGAGGTCGGCGGGCAGCTGGGTAACCGGGCCGACCACGGCTGGGCAGGGCACGGGAGAAGTCACTCCGCAGGTCAAGGAACCGTAAAGCGGGGACGTTCGTTACCCCGGGCATGACCGCTATGACACCCGGCTCGAACCTCCCCCTCTCCGTCGCGCGCGTGGCGGTTGACGTCACCGCTCCGGTGCGGCTCGACGTATCGGGCCTGCTGCTCACCGCCAACGGCAAAGTGCGTTCCGACGACGACTTCGTCTTCTACAACCAGCCCACCGGACCGGGTGTGACCCACCGCGCCGGTGCGGCCGGCGCGGGCGACACCATCACGGTGGACACCGCCGCCGTCCCCGCCGACATCGAGAAGATCGTGGTGACCGCGAGCCTGGACGCGCCCGGGGCGACGTTCGCGGGCACCGAGCCGACCGCCACCGTGCGCGGCGCCGACGACGGCGCGGTGATCGCCACGTTCACCCCGCCGCGGCTGGGCAACGAGACCGCGCTGGTGACCGTGGAGGTGTACCGGCGCAACGGGGCGTGGAAGGTGCGCGCGGTCGGGCAGGGGTATGCCAACGGTCTGGCGGGCATCGCCACCGACTTCGGCGTGACGGTCGAGGAGCCCGCCACCCCGGCCGCCCCCACCACCCCCACCGCTCAGACGCCGCCCCCGCCGAGCGGCCCGCCCGCCGGTTTCCAGCCCCCGCCGCCGATGCCGTCCGCTCCCCCGGCCGCGGCGCCCGCCGCCCCGGCGGCCCCGGCGGCCCCGGCCACCGGGAAGATCAACCTGGACAAGGGCCGGGTCAGCCTCCAGAAGAACCAGACGGTGTCCCTGGTCAAGGGCGGCCGCCCGGTGCTCAGCTCGGTGCGGATGGGCCTGGGCTGGGAGCCCGCCTTCCGCGGCAAGGACATCGACCTGGACGCGTCCGTGATCGCCTTCGGTGTCGACCGTAAGAAGATCGACGCCTGCTTCTTCGGCAAGCTGGCCATCCTCAACGGCGCCATCCAGCACTCCGGCGACAACCTCACCGGAGAGGGCGGAGGCGACGACGAGTCCATCACCGTCCACCTCGGCGGGCTCCCGCCCGAGGTCACCGGGCTGGTCTTCACGGTCAACTCCTTCTCCGGCCAGAAGTTCACCGATGTGGCCAAGGCGTACTGCCGCCTCCTCGACGCCCAGTCCGGCGAGGAGCTGGTCCGCTTCGACCTCACCCACGCCGAGCCGCGCACGGGCGTGATGATGGCCAAGCTGATCAAGCAGTTCTCGGGTGAGTGGGAGATGACCGCGATGGGCGAGTACGTGGACTCGCGCACCGTCCGAGGCATGGCCAAGCCCGCCGGCAAGGCCCTGTGAGCCAACCCGCCGCCACTGGTCAACGGGCGCCGATTGCCACCAGGCCGCCCGACAGCCCCGCCACGCGGGACAGGCGGCGGTAGGAATCCAGGAGGGCCTCGCGGTCGTAGGTGCTCGTCGTGACCAGCACCTCGTCGGCGCCGCTGCGCTCGATCAGCTCGTCGAGCGCGGCGGCGACCTCGTCCTCCGTGCCGTACAGCTGACCGCGCAGACCGCGCTCGTAGAAGCCGCGCTCCTTCTCGGTCATCTCCCGGGTCTCGATCTCCGAGACCGGGGCGAGCGGCGGGAAGACGCCATGGGTGCGGGAATGGGCCATCGACCATGCCTCGGGGAGCAGCAGCCGGCGGGCCTCCTCGGTGGTGCCGGCGACCGCGACATTGCCCGAGACGACGACGTACGGGGCGGAGGACCACGCCGAGGGGCGGAAGCCCGCGCGGTAGCGGTCGACCGCGCGCAGCATCTCGTCCCGGCCCCGCAGATCGCCGATCACCAGGGACAGTCCGGCCCGCGCCGCCAAGTCCGCACCGGCGCCGGTGGCCAGGACGAAGACGGGCAGCCGCAGCCCCTCCGCCGGGTGGGCGTGGACCTGGGGGTGGGCGTTCTGCTCACCGGTGAACCAGCCGAGCAACTCGTCCAGTTGGTCGCCGAAGTCCCGCGCGGCGTCCTTCTCGGCGCCCAGGGCGCGGCGGATGCCGTCGGTGAAGCCGACGGAGCGGCCCAGGCCCATGTCGATCCGGCCCGGGAAGAGGGATTCGAGCACCCCGAACTGCTCCGCCACGACCAGCGGGCGGTGGTTCGGCAGCATCACTCCGCCCGTGCCCACACGGATGCGGGCCGTCGCCGCCGCGACGGCGGACGCCAGCACCGTGGGCGCCGAACCGGCCACGCCGGGCACGCTGTGGTGCTCGGAGACCCAGAAGCGGTGGTAGCCGAGCGCCTCGGCCTGCTGCGCGAACCGTACGGTGTCGCGCAGCGCCTGCGACCGCTCCCGCCCCTGGCGGGTGCGGGAGCGGTCCAGGATGGAGAAGGGGGTGGTGCGCAGGCGTGAGGTCACGCTCACGTCAACGCATGCCCCGGCCGGGAGGATTCCCCCGGGCCCGGCCCCCGGGCCATCGACATCAGCCCTGGCGGCGCCAGGGGCCGGTGATCGCGAGCATGATGCCCGGCACCTGGATGTTGGCGTACAGCGTCGAGCCGTCGGGCGAGAAGACCACACCGGTGAACTCGCTGAACTCCGGCGCCTCCGCACTGCCGATGTTCAGGTCGTTGCGCGCGATCGGGTACGTCCGGCCGTCCTCGGTAGCGCCGAAGAGGTGCTGGATGCCCTCGCCGTCCTCGGCGATCACCAGACCGCCGTACGGCGAGACCGTGATGTTGTCCGGGCCGTCGAAGGCGCCGTCCTTCGACGGGTCGGGGTTGACGCCCAGCAGCACCTTGAGGGTGAGGGTGCGGCGCTTGGGGTCGTAGAACCAGACCTGGCCGTCGTGCTGGACCGGGCTCTCCGCACGGGCGTACGAGGAGACGATGTACGCGCCGCCGTCCGCCCACCACATGCCCTCGAGCTTGCGGGCCCGGGTGATCTCGCCGTCCTTGAACTGCTTGCGCACCGACACCGACTTCGCGTCGCGGTCCGGCACCGGCTCCCAGTCCACGCCGTAGACCGTGCCGGTCTTGGTGGCGCGGGACAGGTCGTCCACGAAGTTGCCGCCCGAGTCGTAGCACTTGGGCGCCTGGAGCACGCCCGCGTCGTCCTTGAGCGTGCCGAGCTTGCCGCGACCGTGCTCGAAGCCGTGCGGCGGGACCCAGCGGTAGAGCAGGCCGTTCGGCCCGGAGGCGTCCTCGGTGAGGTAGAGGTGGCCGCGCTTGGGGTCCACGACGACGGCCTCGTGGGCGTACCGGCCCAGGGCCTTGATCGGCTTCGGGTCGCGGTTGGCCTTGCGGTCGTGCGGGTCGACCTCGAAGACGTAGCCGTGGTCCTTGGTCATGCCGTTCTGGCCGGCCTTGTCCTCGGTCTCCTCGCAGGTCAGCCAGGTGCCCCAGGGAGTGCGGCCACCGGCGCAGTTGGTGGCGGTGCCCGCGATGCCGACCCACTCGGTGACGTGGTCGCCGTGCTTGGCGACCTCGACGACGGTGCAGCCGCCGGAGGCCGCCGGGTCGTAGACCAGCCCCTCGATCAGCGGGACCGGGTGCGGCCACTTGCTGCGGGGACCGGCCAGCTCGTGGTTGTTGACCAGCAGCGTCGCACCGCGCGAGCCCTCGAAGGTGGCGGTGCCGTCGTGGTTGGACGGGGTGGACTCCCCGGACTCCAGCTTGGTCTCACCGGTACGGGTGATGATCTTGTAGCGGAAGCCCTTGGGGAGGGCCAGGATGCCCTTGGGGTCCGCGATGAGCGGACCGTAGCCGAGCGAGGAGCCGCCGTTGCCCTCTACCCCCGCGACGCCCTCCTCGGTCGCCTCGGCGGCGAGCGCGCCAGGTGCGGTGGCGAGCACCCCCGCGCTTCCGACCAGGGCGAACCCGGCCCCGGTGTACGCGGAACGCCGCGCGAAGTCTCTTCGGCTGAGCGACATGTCTTCTCCCGAACGCAGGATGGTGTCCTCCGACTGCGGCCATACGTTCCCGTCCCCGACCGAACATCAGTTGAACGGCACGCGACATCAACGGACGAATGGCCGCCGATCCCATATACGGCGCGCAAAGCGATACGGCTCTGCGCAACGCTCGACTCCCCGGCCGCCGGACGCAACGCGCCCCTCACGGCGCGCCCCCGAGACGGGGCGGGCCCCGCCCACACCCGCGCCCGCGTCCGGGCGTGCCCGACGGGTCTTTCCCCTCCCCGCCCCTTCCCGATACCAGGGGCACTGCCCCTGGACCCCGGGGTCTATCCCCGTTACCTGGGGCCCTGCCCCAGGCCTAAGCAGGTCGGAGGAAGTCCACTACGGTTCGGGCAGCGCCCCGAAGGGGCGCGGGGCTGTGCCGATGTGCGGCTCCGCCGCGCGGGCGCGACCAGCCACGATGCGGCCGCAGACGCACGACGGCATTTCGCGGCACTTCCCGCAGAGCGCTTGGGCCCCGGGGTCTGGGGCGGAGCCCCACCACGCGGCGGAGCCGCATATCGACGCCGTGGGAAGGGGAGCAGCCCGCCGCAGGCGTCCTCCCGCGCGGCGGGGCGCGAGACGCCCGGCGGCGGCACGCCCACCGCTGTTCCCGGGGCTCGGTTATGCCCTTGAGCGGGCCTTGAAGGCAGCCTTGCGGGCCTCCTTCGCCGCCTTCTTGTCCGGATGCAGACGCCCCATCGCCTCCAGCACATCCGCCGTCGCCGGGTGGTCCACCCGCCACGCCGAGTCGAAGAAGCTCCCCGACTGGTCCACCAGACCCCGCACCAGATCGCGCAGCTCCGCCGAGTCGCCCTCGGAGGCCAGCTGGGCCGCGAGGGTGTCCACGGTGAGCCAGAAGACCATCTCCTCCGACGGCTCCGGCACGCCCGCCACCCCGTTCTCGGCCAGCCAGACCCGGGCCAGCCCGCCCAGGTGGCGGTCGTCGAGCACCTCGCGCAGGGCGGGCTCGGCCTCGGGCCCGGTCAGCGAGAGCGTCTGCTGGCAGGTGAGGCGGCGCAGCGGCGCGTCCTCGTCGTCACCCCGGGCGGCGGCCAGCAGCTCGCGGGCGGCCTCCTCGGGCGTACGGCGGGCCAGCCACTGCTCGGCCTCGGCCCGCGCGGCGGGCTCGGGGTGGCCGGGGAGGGCGTCCAGCAGGATGTCGGCGCCCCGGTCGGCCAGGTCGCCGACGGCCGGGGCGTCGATGCCCGCCTCGAGCATCCGGGCCCGTACGGCGTAGACGCCGAGCGGAGTGAGCCGCACCATGCCGTAGCGGGAGACGTCCTCGTCCTCGAGCTCCTGGGCCGTCTCTGGCTCCTGGATCCGGCCCTCGCCGTCGACCTCCTGGATCAGCGCCTCGTCCACCGGCTGGTACTCGACGAGACCGGTCGGGGCGAGCAGCCGGAACTGGTCGTCCAGCCGCACCATCGCCTCGGAGACCTCTTCGAGGATGTCGTCGGTGGGCTCGTCCATGTCCTCGGGGACGATCATGGAGGCGGCCAGCGCGGGCAGCGGTACGGGGGCCGCGGCGGCCTCCTCGTCCAGGGCGGTCAGCAGATAGAGGTTGCCCAGCACCCCGTCGAGGAACTCGGCCTCCTCCTCCGGGTTCCAGTCGAGCGCGTCGAGGTCGAGCTCACCGCTCTCGCTGATCTGGGCGGCGATGTCGCTCAGGTCGGGGGCGGCGGCGTCGGCCAGCACCGTCTCGAAACCGTCGAGCCAGATCTCCAGGACGTCGCGGGGGCCGCCCTCGGTGATCAGCCGCAGCTCCTCGCCGCTGGTCGCGACGGCGGAGAACTCGTCCTCGGCCGACT
Source organism: Streptomyces sp. NEAU-174 (assembly GCF_052665095.1). Taxonomy (NCBI): domain Bacteria; kingdom Bacillati; phylum Actinomycetota; class Actinomycetes; order Kitasatosporales; family Streptomycetaceae; genus Streptomyces; species Streptomyces sp. NEAU-174. Next base: position 123,541 of record NZ_JBQTCE010000020.1, read on the forward strand.
CGTCACGGTTCACGCGATCGTCGTCACCATCGCCGTCGCCGTCCGCCCCCGCCGGCTCCTCGATCTCGACCAGCCCGGTGTCCACCGCCAGCTGCCACGCCTGCGCCGCGTACAGCGGCCCGTCCTCGTCCCCCGTGAGCTCCAGCAGCTCCGTCGCCTCCCGCAGCTCGCCCTCCGGCAGCGCCCCGCCCGACGCCACCGGCTTCCCCTGCTCGGCCCAGCGGGCGAGCCGGACCGCGCGGGCGAGCAGCGGCGCGGCGAGTGCGTCCCGCGCGAGTTCCGCGTCGGTGCGAAGCCGCACGGGCGGCATGGTGGGGCGCTCTTCTGGCATGGGCGGACGTCACTCCTCGAGGGCACGGAAGTCGCGGGCGCGGAGGTCGCGGGCGCGAATACGGGGCTGTGCGGCTGTGCGGCTATGCGGCTGTGGGGCCATGAGTCCACGGGACCGTGAAGCCATGGGGGTACGGCGATGCGGGGTGTACCGGCGCGGGTGCGCGGATACGGCCCGGACCCCAGCGTAGACGGAACGGGACGGCACTTTCGTCCCGATGTGGTCTGCGCCCCGTCCCGCGCCCCCTCCCGCACCACGTCCCGCTGCCCTCGTTCATGTTTCCGTCCCGCTCCCGCCATGCCCGGGCCACCCGTCCTCCCTTGACAACTTCCGTGGCGAGGAAAGAGATTGACGCGCGTAGAGGCGTATTCCTCGCCGTTCACTCCTTTCCGGAGGCCATCACCATGTCCCTTCGCGCCCCGCGCGGACCCGTCGCCCTCACCGCCGTCGCCGCCTCCGCCCTCGCGGCCGGGCTGCTCGCGGCACCCTCGTCGGCCTCCGCCGCCGAGGTCCGCATCCATGACATCCAGGGCAGCACCCGGATATCCCCGCTCGCCGGACAGCAGGTGAGCGACGTGCCTGGTACGGTCACGGCGATACGCGCCTTCGGCTCCTCGCGCGGCTTCTGGATCCAGGACACCCGGCCCGACAAGGACGCGGCCACCAGCGAGGCGATCTTCGTCTTCACCGGTTCGACCACGCCCTCGGTCGCCGTGGGCGACTCGGTGCTGGTCTCCGGGACGGTGTCCGAGTACTACCCGGGCGGCAAGGACGCCGGCGGGCAGTCGCTCACCGAGCTCTCCAAGGCGACCTGGACGGTCCGGTCCTCCGGCAACGCACTGCCCACCGCCTACCGGCTCAACCCCTCCACCATCCCCGACCGCTACAGCCCGGACGCCGACGGCGACTCCATCGAGGGGCTGGCGCTGCGGCCGCGCTCATACGCCCTGGACCGCTACGAGTCGCTGGAGGGCATGCGGGTCTCGGTAGAGAACGCCCCCGTGGTCGGCGCGACCAACACCTACAAGGAGCTGTGGGTCACCGCCGAGCCCCACCACCAGCGCACCGCGCGCGGCGGCGCCCTCTACAGCTCATACCGCGACCCGAACGCGGGCCGGGTGAAGGTGGTCTCGCTCCTGCCCTATGCCCAGCACCCCTTCCCCGTGGCGGACGTCGGCGACGCGCTGACCGGCACCACGGCCGGGCCGATGGACTACGACAACTTCGGCGGCTACACGATCGCGGCCACCGCGATGGGCGAACTGGCCGACCACGGCCCGCAGCGGGAGACCACCCGCAAGCAGCAGGCGGACGAACTCTCCATCGCCACCTACAACGTGGAGAACCTCTCCCCCAAGACCGCCCAGTCGAAGTTCGACCGGCTGGCCACCGGTCTCGTGGAGCACCTCGCCTCGCCGGACATCGTCGCCCTGGAGGAGGTCCAGGACGACAACGGCGCGACGAACGACTCGGTGGTCGGCGCCGACGCCACGCTGAAGAAGCTCACCGACGCGATCAAGGCGGCGGGCGGTCCCGCGTACGAGTGGCGGCAGATCAACCCGGTGGACGACCAGGACGGCGGCGAGCCGGGCGGCAACATCCGCGTGGCGTTCCTCTACAACCCCGAGCGGGTCTCCTTCACCGACATCCCCGGCGGCGACTCCACCACCCCCGTGAAGGTCGAGCGGAAGGACGGCAAGGCCACGCTGTCGGCCTCGCCCGGCCGTATCGACCCGGCGAACGGCGTCTGGAAGGCCAGCCGCAAGCCGCTGGTCGGGCAGTTCTCCTTCCGGGGCCGCCCGGTGTTCGTGGTCGCGAACCACTTCAACTCCAAGGGCGGCGACCAGGGCCTGGACAGCCGCTTCCAGCCCCCGGCCCGCTCCTCGGAGACCCAGCGCACCGGGCAGGCCACGGCGGTCAACACCTTCGTCAAGGCGCTGCTGAACGCCGACCCGAAGGCGTCGGTGGTCGTCGCGGGCGACCTCAACGACTACCAGTTCTCGCCCGCGCTGGCCGATCTCACCAAGGGCGGTGTGCTGACGGACCTGGTGACCCGGCTGCCGAAGGACGAGCGCTACGGCTATGTCTACAACGGCAATTCGCAGGTGCTGGACCACATCCTGACCAGCCGCGCGCTGCGCCGTGCCGACTACGACATCGTGCACATCAACGCCGAGTTCGCGAACCAGTCCAGCGACCACGACCCACAGGTGGTACGAGTACGCCCCTGAGAAAGCACCCCGGTTGTGGGCAATCGTCCTGCGGGGCGGGACGGGTGGGCACAACACCACCCACCGCCCCGCACCCGGCAACGAAACCCCGCGCGCCCCAAACTCAGTTGTGGCTGTGCAACGCCTCGTTCAGCCCGCCCCACGACCCGGTCCGAGGCAGCGCCTCAACCGTGCCGGTGATGGAGTTGCGGCGGAAGAGGAGGTTGTTGACGCCCGAGAGCTCCAGGGCCTTGGCGATCTTGCCGTCCGGGAGCGTGACACGGGTGCCCGCCGTCACATACAGCCCCGCCTCGACGATGCAGTCGTCGCCGAGCGAGATGCCCAGGCCCGCCTCGGCGCCGAGCAGGCAGCGCTCGCCGATGGTGATTGTCTGCTTGCCGCCGCCGGAGAGGGTGCCCATGATCGAGGCGCCACCACCGACGTCGGAGCCGTCGCCGACCACGACGCCCGCGCTGATCCGGCCCTCGACCATGGAGGTGCCGAGCGTCCCGGCGTTGAAGTTGACGAAGCCCTCGTGCATGACCGTGGTCCCGGGGGCGAGGTGGGCGCCGAGCCGGACCCGGTCGGCGTCGCCGATGCGGACGCCGGAGGGGACGACGTAGTCGGTCATCCGGGGGAACTTGTCGACACTGGTCACCGACAGCTGGAGCCCCTCGGCGCGGGCGGCGAGCCGGGCCCGCTCCACCTGGTCGGCGGCGACGGGGCCGAGCGAGGTCCAGGCGACGTTGGCCAGCAGGCCGAACTGGCCGTCCAGGCTCAGGCCGTGCGGCTTGACCAGCCGGTGGCTGAGCAGATGGAGCCGCAGGTACGCGTCGTGCGCGTCCTGCGGCTTCTCGTCGAGCGAGGCGATGACCGTGCGGACGGCGACGACCTCGACGCCGCGCCGGGGGTCCGGTCCGACCGCCTTGAGGGCGGTCTCGCCCAGCAGCCGCGTGGTGTGCTCCGCGTCGAGCCGCTCGGTCCCGGCCGGGCCGGGCTCTGCGGTCAGCTCGGGGGCCGGGAACCAGGTGTCCAGTACGGTGCCGTCCTCGGTGAGGGTGGCGAGACCGGCGGCGACGGCGCCGGTGGGGGCGGTGGTGGGTGCATCGGTCATGGTCAGAACGCTAACCGGAGCCGGGCCCAGGAGGCGAACCGGTCTCAGCGAGCGGTCCCGCGCGGTCCGCCGTGCGGTCTCATCGGGTGGTCCCCGGGCGGCCAGTCGCGCGGTCCGCCGTGCGGTCACAGCGAGCGGCCCCGGGCGGCCGGTCGCGCGGTCTCAGCCGGCGCCGATCACGGGCGCCCCCTCGCCCCCGTCCCGCCCCCGTCCCCGCCCATGATCCGCTCCAGCGCCGCACGGGTGCCCTCCCGGTCGTACGGGCGGTCCGCCAGCAGCACCTGCAAGGTCAGCCCGTCGATCAGGGCCACCACAGCGCGCGCCGAGTCCGCGTCGGGCACCAGCCGCGTCAGCATCCGGACCATCTCGTCCAGGCACTCGGCGGCGAGCGGCCGCAGCCCCTCATGGCGCAGCGCGGCGAAGTACAGCTCGTACTCCAGCTCCATCCGCGCCCGGTCGCCCGTGAGCTGCTCCCCCAGCCACCGGGCCAGCTCCTCCGCGGGCGGTGCGGCCGGATCGACGCCCTCCACCCAGCGCTCCACCTCCGCCAGCCACTCCGCGTTGATCTGGCGGAGCGCCGCGATCAGCAGATCGTCGAGGGTCGCGAAGTGGTAGGTCGTCGAGCCCAGCGGCACATCGGCCGCGGCGGCCACGGCCCGGTGGCCGACCCCCCCGATGCCGCGCTCGCGGACCACGGCGGCCGCGGCGTCGATGATCCGCTGCCGCCGCTCGGGGTCGTAGCGGCGGCCCATCAGTGGGCGCCGTTCAGATTGAGCACCACCACTCCGGCGATGACCAGCAGCACGCCCAGCACCTTCGCGGCGGTCATCGCCTCCCCCAGGAAGAGCATGCCGATCGCGGCGATGACGGCGGTCCCGGCCCCGGCCCATATGGCGTAGGCGGTGCTGACGGAGATGGACTTGAGCGTGTGCGCGAGCAGCACGAAGGACACCAGATAGCCCACGCCGGTGGCCAGCGAGGGCCAGAGCCTGCTGAAGCCCTCGCTGTACTTCATCGAGGTGGTCGCCAGGATCTCGGCCAGGATGGCCCCGGAGAGCGTCACATATCCCATGCGTACGAGTGTACACAACGATGCGTACGGATGTACGCAACGATCCACGGCATACGAAACGGCCCCCGCGCCGAAGCGCGGGGGCCGTTTCGACAAGCCCAGGAGGCGTCAGACGTTGAAGCCGAGCGCCCGCAGCTGCTCACGCCCATCGTCGGTGATCTTGTCCGGGCCCCACGGCGGCATCCAGACCCAGTTGATCCGCAGCTCGTTGACGATGCCGTCGGTCGCGGACTTGGCCTGGTCCTCGATGACATCGGTCAGCGGACAGGCCGCCGAGGTGAGCGTCATGTCGATGGTGGCGATATTGCCGTCGTCGACATGGATGCCGTAGACCAGACCGAGGTTGACCACGTCGATGCCCAGCTCGGGGTCCACGACGTCGTACAGGGCCTCGCGGACCTCTTCCTCGCTGGCGGGCTTGGTGGTGGTGGCGGCGTTCTCAGTCATGCGGTCTTCCCTCCGGCGGTCTCGCCCAGTGCCTGCGCCGTGGCGTCCTTCCACGCCATCCAGCTCAGCAGGGCGCATTTCACCCGGGCCGGGTACTTGGAGACACCGGCGAACGCGATCGCGTCCTCCAGCACCTCCTCCATGGCGTCGTCCGGCTCGGCCTTGCCCTTGGACTGCATCAGCTCCAGGAAGGTCTCCTGGATTCTGCGGGCCTCGGCCAGCTCCTTGCCCACCAGCAGCTCATTGAGCACCGAGGCGCTGGCCTGGCTGATGGAACAGCCCTGCCCCTCGTAGCTCACGTCCTCGATGGTGTCGCCGTCAAGCCGCACCCGGAGCGTGATCTCGTCACCGCAGGTGGGATTGACGTGGTGTACCTCTGCGTCGCCGTTCCTCAGCCCCCGGCCATGGGGGTTCTTGTAGTGGTCCAGGATCACATCCTGGTACATCGAATCCAGCTTCACGCGGCACGCCCCTACCCGAAGAAGTTCCGTACGTGCTCCAGGCCCTCGACCAAGGCGTCGACCTCGGCCGGCGTGGAGTACAGATAGAACGACGCTCGGGTGGTCGCCGGAATTCCGTAGCGCAGGCATACGGGGCGGGCGCAGTGGTGACCGACCCGGACCGCGATCCCCTGCTCATCCAGCACCTGGCCCACATCGTGGGGATGGATGTCACCGAGCGTGAAGGAGATCGTGGCACCGCGCTCCTCGGCCGTGGTGGGGCCGATGATGCGCAGGTCCGGCACCTCCAGGAGCCTGCCGACCGCGTAGTGGGTCAGGGCGTGCTCATGGCGGGTGATGTTGTCCATGCCGATCGAGGTGAGGTAGTCCACGGCCGCGCCGAGGCCGACGGCCTGGGCGATCGGGGGCGTACCGGCCTCGAACTTGTGCGGCGCCGGGGCGTAGGTGGACGAGTGCATCGAGACGGTCTCGATCATCTCGCCGCCGCCGAGGAACGGAGGCAGGTCCTCCAGCAGCTCCTGGCGGCCCCAGAGCACCCCGATACCGGTCGGGCCGCACATCTTGTGGCCGGTGAAGGCCACGAAGTCGGCCTGGAGCGCCTGCACGTCCAGCAGCATGTGCGGGGCGGCCTGGGAGGCGTCGATCACCACGAGGGCGCCGACGTCCTGGGCGCGGCGGACGATCGCCTCGACCGGGTTGACCGTGCCGAGGATGTTGGAGACCAGCACGAACGAGACGACCTTGGTCTTCTCGGTGATGATCTGCTCTATCTCCGACAGGTCGAGGCGGCCGTCCTCGGTGAGGCCGAACCACTTCAGCTTCGCACCGGTGCGCTGCGAGAGCAGCTGCCACGGAACGATGTTGGAGTGGTGCTCCATCTCGGTGATGACGATCTCGGTGTCCTGGTCCACCCGGTAGGGCTCATCGGCCCAGCCGAGCATGTTGGCCACCAGGTTCAGCGACTCCGACGCGTTCTTGGTGAAGATCACCTCATCGCGGCTGGGAGCGTTGATGAAGTCGGCGACCTTGTCGCGGGCGCCCTCGTACAGCGCCGTGGCCTCCTCGGCGAGCACATGGACGCCCCGGTGCACATTGGCGTTGGAGCGCTCGTAGTAGTCGTTCAGCACGTCCAGCACCTGGCGCGGCTTCTGCGAGGTCGCCGCGTTGTCCAGGTAGACGAGCCGCTGGCCGTCGTGGACGACCCGATCCAGGATCGGGAAGTCCTTACGGATCGCCTCGGTGTCGAGGAGGCCCGGCAACTGGGTCACTCGGACGCGCCTCCCTTCACGTACTCCTCGTAGCCCTCTTCCTCCAGCTTGTCGGCGAGCTCGGGACCGCCGGACTCGGCGATCCGGCCCGCCGCGAAGACGTGGACGTGGTCGGGCTTGATGTACCGCAGGATGCGGGTGTAGTGGGTGATCAGCAGGGTGCCCACCTGGCCGGACTCACGGACCCGGTTGACGCCCTCGGAGACCACCCGCAGCGCGTCCACGTCGAGGCCGGAGTCGGTCTCGTCGAGGATCGCGATGGCCGGCTTCAGCAGCTCCAGCTGGAGGATCTCGTGGCGCTTCTTCTCACCGCCGGAGAAGCCCTCGTTCACATTCCGCTCGGCGAAGGCGGGGTCGATGTGGAGGCGCTCCATGGCCTCCTTGACCTCCTTCACCCAGGTGCGCAGCTTGGGCGCCTCGCCGCGGATCGCGGTCGCGGAGGTACGCAGGAAGTTGGAGACCGAGACGCCGGGGACCTCGACCGGGTACTGCATGGCAAGGAAGACACCGGCGCGGGCGCGCTCGTCGACGGACATCGCGAGCACGTCCTCGCCGTCCAGCGTCACGGTGCCGCCGGTGACCGTGTACTTCGGGTGACCGGCGAGCGAGTAGGCCAGGGTGGACTTGCCGGAGCCGTTGGGGCCCATGATGGCGTGCGTCTCGCCCTGCTTCACGGTCAGGTCGACACCGCGCAGGATCTCGCGGGGACCGCCCTCGGCGTCGACGGAAACGTGCAGGTCGTGGATCTCAAGCGTGGCCATGGGTGCCTCAGGACTCCTGGGTGACGGAGACGAGCACATCGTCCCCTTCGATCTTTACGGGGTATACGGGGATCGGGCGCGTCGCGGGGAGCCCGGACGGCTTGCCGGTGCGCAGGTCGAAGCTGGAGCCGTGCAGCCAGCACTCGATCTGGCAGTCCTCCACCTCGCCCTCGGACAGCGAGACGTTCGCGTGCGAGCAGATGTCGTTGACCGCGAACACCTCGCCCTCGGTGCGTACCAGAGCGACCGGCACGCCCTCGAGCTCGACCCGCTTGGGGGTGTCTTCCTCGAGTTCGCCCAGCGCACAGGCGCGTACGAAGGTCGGGGTCATCCTACGGACGCCTCCAGCTCAGCCTCGATCTTGGCGATGAGCCGCTCCTCCAGTTCGGGGATCCCGATCTGCTGGACGAGCTCGGCGAAGAAGCCGCGGACCACCAGACGGCGGGCCTCGTCGGCCGGGATGCCGCGCGCCATCAGGTAGAACAGCTGCTCGTCCTCGAAGCGGCCGGTCGCGCTCGCGTGACCGGCGCCGACGATCTCGCCGGTCTCGATCTCCAGGTTCGGCACCGAGTCGACGCGGGCGCCGTCGGTGAGGACCAGGTTCCGGTTGAGCTCGTAGGTGTCGGTGCCCTCCGCGGCGGCCCGGATCAGCACATCGCCGATCCACACCGCGTGCGCCTCCGCGCCCTGGAGCGCGCCCTTGTAGGCCACGTTGCTACGGCAGTGCGGGGTGTCGTGGTCGATGAAGAGCCGGTGCTCCTGGTGCTGGCCGTTGTCGGTGAAGTACAGGCCGTAGAGCTCGGCCTCACCGCCCGGGGCGCCGTAGACCACCCGCGGGTGGAGCCGCACCAGATCGCCGCCGAAGGTGACGACCACGGACTTGAAGGTGGCGTCCCGGCCGACCAGCGCGGTGTGCTGACCGGCGTGGACCGCGGTGTCGCCCCAGTCCTGGACCGAGACCACGGTGAGCTTGGCGCCGTCGCCGATCAGATACTCCACATTGGCGGCGACCGTGGCGTCACCGGTGTGGTCGATGACCACGACCGCCTCGGCGAAGGCGCCGATCTCGATCACCTGGTGGCCGAAGGCGGTGCCGCCCTCGCCGTGCACGGCGATCCGCACCGGCTCGGTGAGCACCGTCTCCTTGGGCACCGAGACGACCGACGCCTTCTCGAAGGAGCTGTACGCCTGGGCCGCCACCCGGTCCACCGGCTTGCCGGCCTTCCCCAGGCGCGCGTCGTCGCGGCCCACGGTCTCGACCGTGACGCCCTCGGGGGCGGTCACCTCGACCTTGACGCCGCCGTCGGCGACGGCCGTGCCGTCGTGGAGACCGCGCAGCCGCTCCAGCGGGGTGAACCGCCACTCCTCCTCGCGGCCAAGGGGCACCGGGAAGTCGGCCACGTCGTACGACGCGAGCGCGCTGACCCGGGCATCGGTGGGCTGGCCCACCTGGATGACGCCGTCCGTGGTGGATCCGGCCGGGATGGTTTCAGCCATGGCTGTCGTACTGCTCTCTTTCTGCCTGATGGGCCTGAATGGGGTGCCCGGCGAGGACCTCGGCCTCCGCCGGGCGGGAAGGGGGTGGCGTCAGCCGACCGCGCCCTCCATTTGCAGCTCGATCAGCCGGTTGAGCTCCAGCGCGTACTCCATGGGCAGCTCGCGCGCGATCGGCTCGACGAAGCCGCGCACGATCATCGCCATGGCCTCGTCCTCGGACAGACCGCGGCTCATCAGGTAGAAGAGCTGGTCGTCGCTGACCTTGGAGACGGTCGCCTCATGGCCCATGGACACGTCGTCCTCGCGGACGTCCACATACGGGTAGGTGTCCGAGCGGGAGATCGTGTCGACGAGCAGGGCGTCGCACAGCACATTGGACTTGGAGCCCTCGGCGCCCTCGCCGATCTCGATCAGACCGCGGTAGGAGGTGCGGCCACCGCCGCGCGCCACCGACTTGGAGACGATGTTCGACGAGGTGTGGGGGGCCATGTGGACCATCTTGGCGCCGGCGTCCTGGTGCTGGCCCTCGCCCGCGAAGGCGATGGACAGGGTCTCGCCCTTGGCGTGCTCACCCATCAGGTAGACGGCGGGGTACTTCATGGTCACCTTGGAGCCGATGTTGCCGTCGACCCACTCCATGGTCGCACCCTCGTAGGCCACGGCGCGCTTGGTGACCAGGTTGTAGACGTTGTTCGACCAGTTCTGGATGGTCGTGTAGCGGCAGCGGGCGCCCTTCTTGACGATGATCTCGACGACCGCGGAGTGCAGCGAGTCCGACTTGTAGATCGGCGCGGTGCAGCCCTCGACGTAGTGGACGTAGGCGTCCTCGTCGACGATGATCAGCGTCCGCTCGAACTGGCCCATGTTCTCGGTGTTGATGCGGAAGTACGCCTGGAGCGGGATCTCCACGTGCACGCCCTTCGGCACGTAGATGAACGAGCCGCCGGACCAGACCGCCGTGTTCAGCGAGGCGAACTTGTTGTCGCCCGCCGGGATCACGGTGCCGAAGTACTCCTTGAAGAGCTCCGGGTGCTCCTTGAGCGCGGTGTCGGTGTCCAGGAAGATGACGCCCTGCTCCTCCAGGTCCTCACGGATCTGGTGGTAGACGACCTCGGACTCGTACTGGGCCGCGACACCCGCGACGAGGCGCTGCTTCTCGGCCTCCGGGATGCCCAGCTTGTCGTACGTGTTCTTGATGTCCTCGGGCAGGTCCTCCCAGGAGGCGGCCTGCTGCTCGGTGGAGCGGACGAAGTACTTGATGTTGTCGAAGTCGATACCCGACAGGTCCGAGCCCCAGGTGGGCATGGGCTTCTTGTCGAAGAGCCGCAGGCCCTTCAGACGGAGCTTGAGCATCCACTCCGGCTCGGACTTCTTCGCCGAGATGTCGCGTACGACCTCCTCGGAGAGGCCGCGCTTGGCCGAGGCGCCGGCCACGTCGGAGTCGGCCCAGCCGTACTCGTAGTTGCCCAGACCCTCGAGCTCGGGGTGAGCGGTCTCCGTGGGGAGAGTCATTCGGGGTTCCTCCCGGCCGTGCTGGCAGATGCGGTGGTGGTCTTGGTGGTGCTGGTGTCGGTCTTCTCGACCTTGCCGGTCTTCGGAACGAACGTCGTGCACACCCCGTCGCCATGGGCGATGGTGGCCAGACGCTGCACATGGGTTCCGAGCAGCTGGGAGAAGACCTCGGTCTCCGCCTCACACAGCTGCGGATATCGCTCGGCTGCGTGGGCGACCGGGCAGTGGTGCTGGCAGAGCTGTTCGCCGACCGGCGCGCTGCGCGCCGTAGCAGCGTACCCGTCCGCGGAGAGTGCTCCGGCGAGCGCTTCGGTGCGGCTGCCGGGGGCGGCGGCCTCGACGGCGCCGCGGTACCCCTCCGCCTGGGCGGCGAGCCTGGCGCGGGCGAACGCCGCGACCGCGGCACGCCCCGCCTCGCCGCCGCCCGCGCTCTGCTCGATCCAGCGGAGAGCGTCGACGGCGAGCTTGTCGTAGGCCTGGTCGAAGGCGTCGCGACCGCAGTCGGTGAGCGCGAAGACCTTGGCCGGGCGGCCGCGCCCCCGCGCCCCGTACACCCTCTTCTCTCGGGGCTCGACGACGCCGTCGGCGACGAGGGTGTCCAGGTGGCGGCGGACGGCCGCCTGGGTCAGCTCCAGCCGCAGGGCGAGCTCCGCCGCGGTGGAGGGGCCGTGGTCGAGGATGGAGCGCGCCACCCGGTTGCGGGTGCCGTGCTGCTCTTCCGGCGCGGACGCGGGCGCGCCAGACCGCGCGGCCGCTTCGGCCGCGCGTTCATTCGGAGCCTCGCTCGCGTATTTCACAACGCCATTGTTGCGTAATTCCCCGGCGATCCACAAGCGAGGAGTTCACCGGGTCCGGTGGGGTACATCACTTAGGTCTGCCTAAGTCGGAGACCGGGGCCCACCTGCGGCGACGCGTCCGGGCCCGGATGGCGGGCGCCGCGGCTTCCGGCCCTGCCGCCCACGGACGGCCCCGGGATTCGTAGACTGCCGGGCATGCGAGAAGAGCCCGCGGTCGACATCGTCGGCCTGGTCAAGCGGTACGGCCCGAAGACCGCGGTCGACGGGCTCGATCTGTCCGTCGGCCGGGGCACCGTGACCGCCGTTCTGGGGCCCAACGGAGCCGGTAAGACCACCACCGTCGAGACCTGCGAGGGGTACCGCCGCCCCGACGCGGGGACGGTCCGGATATTCGGGCTCGACCCGGTCGCGGACGCCCCGGCGCTGCGCCCCCGGGTCGGGGTGATGCTCCAGTCCGGAGGCGTTTATTCCGGCGCGCGCGCAGAAGAGATGCTGCGCCACACCGCCTCCCTCCACGCGCATCCGGTGGATGTGGATCTGCTGGTCGAGCGGCTCGGCCTCGGTTCCTGCGGCCGGACCACCTACCGGCGGCTCTCCGGGGGCCAGCAGCAGCGGCTCGCGCTCGCCATGGCCGTCGTCGGCCGCCCCGAGCTGGTCTTCCTCGACGAGCCGACCGCCGGGCTCGATCCCCAGGCCCGCCGCGCCACCTGGGACCTCATCCGCGATCTGCGGGACGACGGGGTCACCGTGATGCTGACGACCCACTACATGGACGAGGCCGAGCAGCTCGCCGACGATGTGGCGATCGTCGACGGCGGCAAGGTGATCGCCCGGGGCACCCCGGAGGAGCTGTGCCGGGGCGGCGCCGAGAACACCCTGCGCTTCATCGGCCGCCCCGCGCTCGACCTGGCCTCGCTGCTCAAGGCGCTGCCCGCCGACTCCACGGCCGCCGAGCTGACGTCCGGCTCGTACCGCGTCACCGGCAAGGTCAACCCCCAGATGCTGGCCACCGTCACCTCCTGGTGCGCGCAGAACGGGGTGATGCCGGACCGGATCTCGGTCGAGCGGCACACCCTCGAGGACGTCTTCCTGGAGCTCACCGGTAAGGAGCTGCGAGCGTGACCGCCACGGGCACTTTTCTCCCCAAGCCGGGGGCGGCCCCGCTGCCGCGGATGATCCGGGCGCAGGCCGCGCTGGAGACCCGGATGCTGCTGCGCAACGGCGAGCAGCTGCTGCTGACCGTCGTCATCCCGTCCCTGGTGCTGGTGCTCTTCAGCACCGTCGACATCGTCGACACCGGCTCGGACGGCAGCACGGTGGACTTCCTGGCGCCCGGCGTGCTGGCGCTGGCCGTGCTGTCCACGGCGTTCACCGGACAGGCCATCGCCACCGGCTTCGAGCGGCGCTACGGCGTGCTCAAGCGGCTCGCGGTCTCACCGCTGCCGCGGTGGGGGCTGATGGCCGCCAAGACCTGCGCGGTGCTGGTCACCGAGGTGATGCAGATCGTGCTGCTGACCGCGATCGCGCTGGCGCTCGGCTGGTCGCCGCACGGCGACCCGCTCTCCGTGGCGCTGCTGCTGCTCCTGGGCACCGCGGCGTTCTCCGGCCTCGGGCTGCTGATGGCGGGCACCCTGAAGGCCGAGGCGACCCTGGCCGCCGCCAATCTGGTCTTCCTGCTGCTGCTCGTGTCCGGTGGTGTCATCGTGTCGCTGGACAAGTTCCCGGGCGGCGTGCGGAGCGCGCTGGAGCTGCTGCCGATCTCGGCGCTCTCGGGCGGGCTGCGGGACGTCCTCCAGGACGGGGCCGGGATGCCATGGCGGGATCTGGGGATCCTGGCGGTCTGGGCGGTGCTGGGGCTGGGCGCGGCGGCCCGCTTCTTCCGCTGGGAGTAGCCCGGAGTCCTGCTGGGAGTAGCCCGGGTCCCGCCGGGAGCAGCCCTGGGCGGCCCGTACAGCCTGCGGCTTTACCGGAACACAACCCCCTCGTGAAAAGCTGCACAAGCGGCGGCCTACGATGGGCGGGTGCCGAATTCGCTGAATCCGTTCGAGCTGATCGCCCGGCGCTGGCAGCCCTCCGCGCGCTTCGTGGAGCGGGCCGCGCTGGCCACCGTGGTGATGGCCGTGGTCATCGTGGTGACCGGGGGCGCGGTCCGGCTCACCCAGTCCGGCCTGGGCTGTGACACCTGGCCGAAGTGCACCCCGTCCAGCCTGACGCCCACCGCCGACATGGGCATCAACGGCGTCATCGAGTTCACCAACCGCATGCTGACGTACGTCCTGTGCGTCTTCGTCGGTGTGCTGATCATCGCCGCCCGGGCCCGCACGCCGGTGCGCCGCTCCCTCACCCGGCTGGGCTGGACCCAGTTCTGGATCGTGATGGGCAACGCCGTCGTCGGCGGCATCGTGGTCCTCACCGGACTCAACCCGTACATCGTCAGCTCGCACTTCCTGCTGTCCTCCGCGCTCCTCACGGTCGCGATGGTGGTCTGGCAGCGGGCTCGCGAGGGTGACGGCGAGCCACGCGACCTGATCGCCCGCCCGGTGCGCCAGCTGACCTGGCTGCTGGTCGGCGCGACCCTCGCGCTGATCCTGATCGGCACGGTGGTCACCGGCGCGGGCCCGCACGCCGGTGACGCCCGTAAGGTGCACCGCATCCCGCTGAACTGGCAGGAGATCACCCAGCTGCACGTGGACTTCGTCTACATCGTGCTGGGCCTCACCGTCGCCCTGTGGTTCACCCTGCGGGCCGTGAAGGCCCCCGCCGCCCAGCGCCGTACGGTCCTGGAGCTCCTCGTCGTGCTGCTCGCGCAGGGTGTGATCGGGTATGTGCAGTACTTCACCCATCTGCCCGAGGTCGTCGTCGGCATCCACATGCTCGGCTCCTGCCTGGTGTGGATCGCGGTGCTGCGGGTGCTGCTCGCCCAGCGCGAGCGCGCCGCGCTCCCGGCCACCGCGCCCGCCCCCACCGGCGGCCACGAGACCGTTCAGCCCGAGCTGGCCGCGTCCAGCCGGTAGACCCGGCGCGCGGTCCCGGCCGCGACCAGCCCGGCGATCCGCTGGGCCTCGGCCCGGGTGCAGATCCCCTCGCCGACCCACTCCTCCGCCAGCCGGGCCATGGCCTGGCCGAACAGCCGGGACGCGGTCACATACAGCTCGGGCAGCGCCCGCGCGCCCGTCGAGAACAGCAGCTTGCCGAACGGCGCCTCGCCCAGGGTCTCCCCGGGCCGCGGCCCGGCGTCCGCGTAGACATGCGGGAAGGCCGCGGCGAGCTGGGCCGCCCGCCGGTGGTGCGGCCGGTCCGGCAGCAGCACCAGATCGGTGCCGAAGCCCGCCGTGGCGCGCAGGAAGCCGATGAGCGACTGCGGATCGGCACAGTGCAGCTGTACCGGCAGGCCGGTCGCCACGGCGCTCCACAGCAGATGCTGGGCGAGCGCGGGGTCGGGGGCGCGGCCTGGGGCCGGGCGTACGGTGAGCGCGAGCCAGCGGGCGGCGGCGCGCCGCACCTCGCGCGGGTCGGGCGGGAGCTCGTCGCAGAACGCGATGCCCATGGCGAAGGCGGTCGCGTGCTGGGCCGCCGCGTACAGCGCCTCGGCGGTGTTGCCGATGAAGGCGTCGACCGTGCCGGAGGTGTCGGCGACCTGCTCGGCCAGCGGCTCCAGCCGGACCACCTCGAGGACCGTGCCGTCGGCGGCCGCGGCCAGCTCGTCCGGGGTGCTGAGGTCGTCCCGGGCGCCGGACTCCAGCAGGAAGGTGCCGATGCCCGCGCCGCGCAGCAGCAGCCGCGCGGCGCGGTAGGCGCCCAGCTCACGGCGGCGGGCGAGATAGCTGACGGGCGCGCAGTGGGGCTCCATGCCCAGCAGCGGGGGGCACCAGCGGCGCACCGCGAGGCCGGTCCAGCTGTCGAAGAAGGTGGTGCCGGCCGGGGCCGCGCCGGACCCGGCGGCGGCCGCCAGATGGGTTTCGAACGAGCCGACTCCGAGCTCGCCGTCGACCGTGCCATGGCTGTGCTGGTCGACCAGCGGCGGCAGGGTGATCGGCCCCGCCGCCGGACCCGGCCCGTCGCGCGGGACCGGGCCGGTCGGCGGGCCCACGGTGTCCGGGGAGTCCGTCGCCTCGTGCATCGCCGCCCGCCTCCTCGCCCTCCGGCATCGATGGGCTTAACGGACGGAAGGGGCACGAGGTGTCGCCGGACCCGTTCTCAGGCGTTCTACGAGGCGGCTGCCGGAGGGTTGCCGGGTCCGCCGAGCTGGATGCCCGCCATGCGCGTCCACTCGTACGGACCGGTGCGCACCTTCGCGGCGAGCTCACCGTCGAAGTCGTCGCTGAGGGTCAGCCCGGCGAGCTCGGCGGCGCGCCGCGCGCCGTCCTGGGAGGGGGCCACGAGCACGCCCCATTCGCCGTCGGCGCCGACGAGGGCGATCCGGACGGCGCCGCGCCCGATGTGCGCGATCTGCCCCTCGGCGCCGCCGTGGCTCCCGGCGAAGGCCGTGATCTGGCGGGCGAGCCGCTCGGCCCGCTTCTCGTCCTTGGACGGCTTGGCGGGCTTGGGCGGCTTGGCCGGTGCTTCCGGCGCGGAGGGCTGGGCGGCCGACTCGCCGCTCTCGGGTGTCTCCGGCTGGGTGGTGTCTGCCATACAGCCGATGCTACCCGCCGGTAATCACCGCAGGAAAGGGTCCACGGCGACGGCGACGAACAGCAGCGACACATAGGTGATCGACCAGTGGAACAGCCGCATCTCCTTGAGCTTCGCGCCCGTGATCCCGGCCCTGGCGCGCGCCTGGAGACCGTGCGCCTCCTTCAGCCAGAACCCGCCGAGCACGGCCGCGACGACGGGATAGAACCAGCCGGTGTAGCCCAGCGGCCACAGCAGCAGCGAGACGCCGACCATGGCCCAGCTGTAGAGGACGATCTGGCGCGCGACCGCCTTGTTGCCCGCGATCACCGGCAGCATCGGCACGCTGGCCCGCTCGTAGTCGTCCTTGACCTTCATCGACAGCGGCCAGTAGTGCGGCGGCGTCCAGAAGAAGATGACGAGGAAGAGGATGACGGCGGCCCAGGAGACCTCGTTGGTCACCGAGGACCAGCCGATGAGCACGGGCATGCAGCCGGCGATGCCGCCCCAGACGATGTTCTGCGAGGTGCGGCGCTTGAGCCACATCGTGTAGACGACGACGTAGAAGGCCAGCGCACCGAGCGACAGCATCGCGGACAGCGGGTTGACCAGCACCCAGAACCAGGCCGTCGACCCCGCCGCCAGCGCGAAGGCGAAGACGAGGCACTCCCGCGGCGAGACCATGCCGGTCACGAGCGGGCGCTGCGCGGTGCGCTCCATCAGCGCGTCGATGTCCCGGTCGTAATACATGTTGAACGCGGCGGCGCCGCCGGCCGACAGATAACCGCCGACGCAGGTGGCGACCACCAGCCACAGATCCGGGACGCCCTGGGCGGCCAGGAACATGACCGGCACCGTCGTCATCAGCAGCAGTTCGATGACGCGCGGCTTCGTCAGCGCCACGAACGCCCCGACACGGGCCCCGAACGGCCGGTGACCGGAGCTCGTTTCGCTCGTCTCGAGCACCCCCGCAGGACGGGATTCGACGGCCGTCACGCACACCCCTGGTGGAAGCAAGAACAAGCAAGCACCGGACATGAAGAGCCGGTAAAGACTTGCGCGTACCACGCCACTCTAGACGTAGCGGATGCGCCGCCCGCCGCCGGGGTCCCTCGTGTTGGAGGGGCACGGCGAGGCGCCCGTAAGGCGGCCGCGCCCGGGGGACGGAGGGCCCGGCAGCGCCCCGGAACGGCGCCTTCCGTAGGGCTCGGGACGCCCTGCGGACGGGCCCCGGAGGGAATGCGGCAACCTCGGAATTCGTTCCTTATCCCGTTGAGTCGAACTCGAAAAGATGACCGTTGTTCCAGGGGTAGGCTCGACATCGCCGGTGTACATACGGTCACCGGATTTCGACATTGTGGAGAGGAGCCCTGACTCAGGGTGAGCACGAAGCCGACTACCACAGACCTCGAGTGGACCGATCTGGACCAGCGAGCCGTCGACACGGCCCGGGTCCTGGCCATGGACTCCGTACAGAAGGTCGGTAACGGCCACCCTGGCACGGCCATGAGTCTCGCGCCCGCCGCGTACCTGCTCTTCCAGAAGCTGATGCGGCACGACCCCTCCGACGCGGGCTGGGCGGGCCGGGACCGCTTCGTCCTCTCCCCCGGGCACACCAGCCTGACCCTCTACGTCCAGCTGTACCTGGCGGGCTTCGGTCTCGAGCTCGACGATCTGCGGTCGTTCCGCACCTGGGGCAGCAAGACCCCGGGCCACCCCGAGTTCGGCCACACCACCGGTGTCGAGACCACCACCGGCCCGCTGGGCCAGGGCATCGCCAACGCGGTGGGCATGGCGATGGCCGCCCGCTACGAGCGTGGCCTGTTCGACCCGGAGGCGCCCGAGGGCGCCTCTCCGTTCGACCACACCATCTGGGCGATCGTCTCCGACGGCGACCTGGAGGAGGGCATCTCGGCCGAGGCGTCCTCGCTGGCCGGCCACCAGAAGCTGGGCAACATCGTCGCCCTGTACGACGACAACCACATCTCGATCGAGGGCGACACCGCGACCGCGCTCTCCGAGGACGTGCTGAAGCGCTACGAGGCGTACGGCTGGCACGTCCAGCGCATCGAGCAGGCCGAGAGCGGCGACTTCGACATCCACGCGCTGCACGCGGCGCTCAAGGCGGCGCAGGCCGAGACCGAGCGCCCCTCGATCATCGCGGCCCGTACGATCATCGCCTGGCCCGCCCCGAACGCGCAGAACACCGAGGCGTCCCACGGCTCGGCGCTGGGCGCCGACGAGGTCGCCGCCACCAAGCGCGTCCTCGGCTTCGACCCCGAGCAGCACTTCGCGGTCGACACGGACGTCATCAACCACACCCGCGCCCTGGTCGAGCGCGGCCGCGAGGCGCACGCCGCCTGGGACAAGAAGCTCCAGGAGTGGCGGAACAGCAACTCCGAGCGGGCCGCCCTGTTCGACCGGATCACCGCGGGCGAGCTGCCCGAGGGCTGGGAGAGCGCGCTGCCGGTCTTCGAGCCGGGCAAGGACGTCGCCACCCGTAAGGCGTCCGGCCAGGTGCTCAAGGCGCTCGGCGGGGTGCTCCCCGAGCTGTGGGGCGGCTCCGCCGACCTCGCGGGCTCCAACAACACCACGATCGACGCGTCCTCGTCCTTCCTCCCGAAGGGCAACCCGCTGCCGGAGGCCGACCCGTACGGCCGCACGATCCACTTCGGCATCCGCGAGCACGCCATGGGCTCGACCATGAACGGCATCGCGCTGCACGGCAACACCCGGGTCTACGGCGGTACCTTCCTGGTCTTCTCCGACTACATGCGCCCGGCCGTCCGGCTCGCCGCGCTGATGAAGCTGCCGGTCACCTACGTGTGGACGCACGACTCCATCGGCCTCGGCGAGGACGGCCCGACCCACCAGCCGGTGGAGCACCTGTCCGCGCTGCGCGCCATCCCGGGCCTGAACGTGGTCCGCCCGGCCGACGCCAACGAGACGGCCATTGCCTGGCGGGAGATCACCCGCCGCCACACCGCGAACCCGGCTCCGCACGGCCTGGCCCTGACCCGGCAGAACGTGCCGACCTACGAGGCCGACGACAACGCCGCCAAGGGCGGCTACGTCCTCTTCGAGGCCGAGGGCGGCGAGCCGCGGGTCATCCTCATCGGCACCGGTTCCGAGGTGCAGCTCGCCGTGGAGGCACGCGAGCAGCTCCAGGCCGCCGGGATTCCCACCCGGGTTGTGTCGATGCCCTCGGTCGAGTGGTTCGAGGAGCAGGACAAGGGGTACCGGGAGACAGTGCTGCCGCCGTCCGTCAAGGCTCGGGTGGCCGTCGAGGCGGGTATCGGCCTGACCTGGTACCGCTTCGTCGGCGAGGCCGGCCGCATCGTCTCGCTGGAGCACTTCGGCGCCTCGGCCGACTACAAGGTGCTCTTCCGGGAGTTCGGCCTCACCGCCGAGGCCGTGGTCACCGCCGCTCGCGAGTCCCTCGACGCCGCCGGGCGCTGACCCCACAGACGACGTAAGTGCGACGAGTAGGAGAACACACCCCATGACAGACGCACTCAAGCGGCTGGCCGACGAAGGCGTCGCGATCTGGCTCGACGACCTCTCCCGCAAGAGGATCACCTCCGGCAATCTGGCCGAGCTGATCGACCAGCAGCATGTCGTAGGCGTCACCACCAACCCGTCGATCTTCCAGAAGGCGATCTCCGGCGGTGACGGCTACCAGCAGCAGGTGGCCGACCTCGCGGTCCGCCGGGTCACGGTCGAGGAAGCCGTCCGCATGATCACCACGGCGGACGTCCGCGACGCGGCCGACATCCTCCGGCCGGTGTACGACGCGACGGGCGGCCAGGACGGCCGGGTCTCCATCGAGGTCGACCCGCGCCTGGCCCACAACACGGCCGCCACCATCGCCGAGGCCAAGCAGCTGGCCTGGCTGGTGGACCGGCCCAACACCTTCATCAAGATCCCGGCGACCGAGGCGGGGCTGCCCGCGATCACCGAGGTGATCGGCCTGGGCATCAGCGTCAATGTCACGCTGATCTTCTCCCTGGAGCGGTACCGCGCGGTCATGGACGCCTTCCTGGCCGGTCTGGAGAAGGCCAAGGCCGCGGGCCTCGACCTCCAGAAGATCCACTCGGTGGCGTCCTTCTTCGTCTCCCGCGTGGACACCGAGATCGACAAGCGCATCGACAAGATCGGCACCGATGAGGCCAAGGCGCTGCGCGGCAAGGCCGCCGTGGCCAACGCCCGCCTCGCGTACCAGGCGTACGAGGAGGTCTTCAGCTCCGACCGCTGGGCCGTCCTGGACCGGGCGAACGCCAACAAGCAGCGTCCGCTGTGGGCCTCCACCGGTGTCAAGGACCCGGCGTACAAGGACACCATGTACGTCGTGGACCTGGTCGCCCCCGGCACCGTCAACACCATGCCGGAGGCCACCCTGGAGGCGGTCGCCGACCACGGCGAGATCCGCGGCGACGCCGTGCGCGGCACGTACGAGCAGGCCAAGGCCGACCTCGACGCGCTGGCCGGGATCGGGATCTCCTACGACGACGTCGTCCAGGTGCTGGAGGACGAGGGCGTCGAGAAGTTCGCGTCCTCCTGGAACGACCTGCTGAAGTCCACCGAGGCGGAGCTCAAGCGCCTCGCACCCTCGGAGGCGTGAGAACGTGAGCAGCAGCAATCCGCTGCGTGACCCACGAGACCGGCGGCTCCCGCGCATCGCGGGGCCGTCCGGCCTCGTGATCTTCGGCGTCACGGGCGACCTGTCCCGTAAGAAGCTGATGCCGGCCATCTACGACCTGGCCAACCGCGGGCTGCTGCCCCCGGGCTTCTCGCTCGTCGGCTTCGCCCGCCGCGACTGGGAGAACGAGGACTTCGCCCAGGTCGTGCACGACGCGGTCAAGGAACACGCGCGGACCCCGTTCCGCGAGGAGGTCTGGCAGCAGCTGGCCGAGGGGTTCCGCTTCGTCCCCGGCGTGTTCGACGACGACGAGGCGTTCGTCCAGCTGCGGGCGACCATAGAGGAGCTCGACAAGGCGCGCGGCACCGGCGGCAACTTCGCCTTCTATCTGTCGGTCCCGCCGAAGTTCTTCCCCACCGTCGTCCAGCAGCTCAAGAAGCACGGGCTGTCGCACGGGCAGGGCGACTCCTGGCGGCGCGCGGTCATCGAGAAGCCCTTCGGCCACGACCTGAAGAGCGCCCAGGACCTCAACCAGGTCGTCCATGAGGTCTTCCGGCCCGGTGACGTCTTCCGGATCGACCACTACCTGGGCAAGGAGACGGTCCAGAACATCCTGGCGCTGCGCTTCGCCAACACGATGTTCGAGCCGATCTGGAACCGGTCGTATGTCGACCACGTACAGATCACCATGGCCGAGGACATCGGCATCGGCGGGCGCGCGGGCTACTACGACGGCATCGGCGCGGCCCGCGACGTCATCCAGAACCACCTGCTCCAGCTGCTCGCGCTGACCGCCATGGAGGAGCCCGCCTCCTTCGACGCGTCCTCCCTGGTCACCGAGAAGCTGAAGGCGCTCAGGGCGGTCAAGCTGCCCAAGGACCTGGGCAAGCACACGGTGCGCGCCCAGTACGCCTCCGGCTGGCAGGGCGGCGAGGAGGTGCACGGCTACCTCGAGGAGGAGGGCATCGACCCCCACTCGAAGACCGACACCTACGCCGCGATCAAGCTGGAGATCGACAACCGCCGCTGGGCGGGTGTCCCCTTCTACCTGCGCACCGGCAAGCGGCTGGGACGGCGGGTCACCGAGATCGCGGTGGTCTTCCAGCGCGCCCCGCACTCCCCCTTCGACGCCACCGACACCCAGGAGCTCGGGCAGAACGCCCTGGTCATCCGGGTGCAGCCGGACGAGGGCGTCACCATCCGGTTCGGCTCCAAGGTGCCCGGCACCTCCATGGAGATCCGGGACGTGACGATGGACTTCCAGTACGGCGAGTCCTTCACCGAGTCCAGTCCCGAGGCGTACGAGCGGCTGCTGCTCGACGTCCTGCTCGGCGAGGCGAACCTCTTCCCCCGCCATGAGGAGGTCGAGCAGTCCTGGCGGATCCTGGACCCGATCGAGGAGTACTGGGACCAGCACGGCAGGCCCGAGCAGTACACCTCCGGGACCTGGGGGCCGAAAGCCGCGGACGAGATGCTCGCACGAGACGGACGGAGCTGGCGGCGGCCATGAACATCGATCTCACGGACACCACGTCCAGCCGGATCAACTCCGCTCTGGTCCAGGCACGCCGGGCCACCGGTACCCCGGCCGTGGGCATGGTGCTCACCCTCGTCATCGTCACCGACGAGGGCAACCACTACGACGCGCTGCGGGCGGCGAGCGAGGCGTCCAAGGAGCACCCCTCGCGCACCCTGGTCGTCATCAAGCGGCCGGGCCGGTCGCCGCGCGACCGCAAGATGGCCCGGATGGACGCCGAGGTACGGGTCGGCGGCGAGACCGGCACCGGCGAGACGGTGCTGCTGCGGCTGCACGGCGAACTCGCCAACCACGCCTACTCGGTGGTCCTGCCGCTGCTGCTGCCGGACGCCCCGGTGGTGGTGTGGTGGCCGGAGGACGCCCCGGAGCACCCCGCCGAGGACCTGCTCGGGCAGCTGGCCCAGCGCCGGATCACCGACGCCCAGGCCACCGAGGACCCGGTCGCGGCCCTCGGGCTGCGGGCCGCCACCTACACCCCGGGCGACACCGACCTGGCGTGGACCCGGATCACCCCGTGGCGCAGCGTCCTGGCCGCGGCCCTGGACCAGCGGCACTCCCCGATCACCTCCGCGGTCGTCGAGGGCGAGGCGTACAACCCGAGCAGCGAGCTGCTCGCGCTGTGGCTCGCCCAGCGGCTGGGGGTCCCGGTGGACCGGCAGGTCTCGGAGGGCCCCGGGCTGACTGCGGTGCGGCTGGAGACGGCCGACGGCGTGATCTGCCTGGACCGGGCGAACGGCTCGCTGGCCGAGCTGGCCATGCCGGGCCAGCCCGACCGGCATGTGGCGCTTCAGCGGCGTGAGATGTCGGAGCTGATCGCCGAGGAGCTGCGCCGGCTGGACCCCGACGAGAGCTATGAGTCGTCGGTGAAGTTCGGCGTGAGCAAGCTGGGCAAGGGCGGCGTGGGGACGCTGGAGCGGGACGCCAAGGCCGCCCCGGCGACCCAGGTGGTGCCGCCCGGGGCGGACCCGCTGCCGCCCCTGCCGACCCGGGACCCGGAGGCGCCGTCGGAGCACGCTCCGGGCTCGCCGAAGAACCCGCCGCAGGCACCGGCGCAGCCGCCGGTTCCCAAGCCCCACCCTCCGAAGTCCCAGGAGCAGCCGAAGTCCCAGGGGCAGAAGGCGGACGGGAAGGCGGACACATGACCGCACCACAGGTGGTCGTCCACCGCGACAAGGAGCTGATGGCCCAGGCCGCGGCGGCCCGGCTGATCACGAAGATCGTGGACGCCCAGGCCGCCCGTGGCTCGGCCTCGGTCGTCCTGACCGGCGGGCGCAACGGCAACGGCCTGCTGGCCGCGCTCGGCGCCTCCCCGGCGCGCGACGCGGTCGACTGGTCGCGGCTGGACCTGTGGTGGGGCGATGAGCGATTCCTGCCCGAGGGCCATGCGGACCGCAATGTCACACAGGCCCGCGAGGCGCTGCTGGACGCGGTGGAGCTGGACCCGGCGCGGGTGCACGCGATGCCCGCGTCCGACGGGCCCCAGGGCGGCGATGTGGACGCGGCCGCCGAAGCGTACGCGGCCGAGCTGGCCCGGGCCGCGCGGCCGGAGAACCACGACGCGGTGCCGTCGTTCGACGTGCTGTTGCTGGGCGTCGGCCCGGACACCCATGTGGCCTCGCTCTTCCCCGAGCTGCCCGCCGTCCGGGAGACCGAGCGGATGGTGGTCGGGGTGCGCGGCGCGCCCAAGCCGCCGCCGGTACGGATCTCGCTGACCCTGCCCGCGATCCGCGCGGCACGGGAGGTGTGGCTGCTGGCGGCCGGTGAGGACAAGGCGAAGGCGGTCACGATAGCGCTGTCGGGCGCCGGGGAGCTTCAGGCTCCGGCGGCGGGGGCGCGCGGCCGCAGCCGGACGCTGTGGCTGCTGGACCGGGCCGCGGCGGCGGGGCTGCCGCGCGAACTGTACCCCCCGGCCTCGCCGTAACCCTCGTATCGCACAGAGACGATCCCCCGGGCGCTTCGGGCGCCCGGGGGATCGTTCATCTGCGCGGTGCGGACCTCAGTGAGGACCTCAGCGGCCGCGCAGCGAGCGGTAGGTGGCGACCAGGTGCTCGGTGGAGGCGTCCAGCCCGGGCACCTCGGCACCTTCGGTCAGGGCGGGCTCGACGCGCTTGGCGAGCACCTTGCCCAGCTCCACTCCCCACTGGTCGAAGGAGTCGATGTTCCACACCGCGCCCTGGACGAAGACCTTGTGCTCATAGAGGGCGACCAGCTGGCCCAGCACCGACGGGGTCAGCTCATGGGCGAGGATCGTGGTGGTCGGGCGGTTGCCGTCGAAGGTCTTGTGCGGCACCAGCTCCTCGGGCACCCCCTCGGCGGCGACCTCCTCGGCGGTCTTGCCGAAGGCCAGCGCCTGGCCCTGGGCGAAGAGGTTGGCCATCAGCAGGTCGTGGTGGGACTCCAGCCCGGGCGGCAGGTCCTTCACCGGCCGCGCGAAGCCGATCAGATCGGCCGGGACCAGCTTGGTGCCCTGGTGGAGCAGCTGGTAGTAGGCGTGCTGGCCGTTGGTGCCGGGGGTGCCCCAGACGATGGGGCCGGTCTGCCAGCCGACGCGGTTGCCGTCCCGGTCCACATGCTTGCCGTTGGACTCCATGTCCAGCTGCTGGAGGTAGTCGGTGAACCGCGACAGATAGTGGCTGTAGGGCAGGACGGCATGCGCCTGGGCGCCGTGGAAGTTGTCGTACCAGATGCCCAGCAGGCCCATCAGCAGCGGGACGTTCCGCTCCGGCGGGGCGGTGGAGAAGTGCTCGTCGACCAGATGGAAACCGGCCAGCATCTCGCGGAAGCAGTCCGGGCCGATGGCGACCATCAGGGAGAGGCCGATGGCCGAGTCGTAGGAGTAGCGCCCGCCGACCCAGTCCCAGAACCCGAACATATTGTCCGTGTCGATGCCGAACTCGGCGACCTTCTCGGCGTTGGTCGACACCGCCACGAAGTGCTTGGCGACGGCCTCCTGACCGGCCCGGAGCCCGGTCAGCAGCCAGTCGCGGGCGGAGACGGCGTTGGTGATGGTCTCGATGGTGGTGAACGTCTTGGAGGCGACGATGAACAGCGTCTCGGCCGGGTCCAGGTCGCGCACTGCCTCGTGCAGATCCGCGCCGTCCACATTGGAGACGAACCGGAACGTCATCGAGCGGTCGCTGTAGGAGCGCAGCGCCTCGTACGCCATCTTCGGGCCCAGATCGGAGCCGCCGATGCCGATGTTGACAACGTTCTTGATCCGCTTGCCGGTGTGGCCGGTCCAGTCGCCGGACCTGACGCGGTCGGCGAAGACGGCCATCTTGGCGAGCACGGCGTGCACTTCGCCGACGACGTCCTGGCCGTCCGCCTTGATCTCCGCGGAGTGCGGTGCGCGCAGCGCGATGTGCAGCACCGAGCGGTCCTCGGTGGTGTTGATCCGCTCGCCGCGGAACATGGCGTCGCGCAGCTCGGCCACCTTGGTGGCGCTCGCCAGTTCGCGCAGCAGCCGCAGGGTCTCGTCGGTCACCAGGTGCTTGGAGTAGTCGACGTGGAGATCGCCGACCTGAAGGGTGAGACGGCTCCCGCGCTCCGGGTCGCCCGCGAACAGGTCGCGCAGATGAGCGTCGCCCAGCTCCTTGCGGTGTGCGGCCAGCGCGTGCCATTCCGGCAGCTGGTCCAGCCTGGTGCGGCCTTCCATGTTCATCTCGGACATCAGCCCACTTCTCGTCGGTACCTGGCCCCCGTGGCCACCAACCTAATTGATGACGGACCGCATTCCCGGGATGAGGGCCGCCACCCCGCAGACGAAGAGCGCCGCGGCCCCCAGCGCCGGGGTGTTGAACCCCCATGCCTGGGCCATCACCCCGCCCAGCAGCGCGCCGAGCGGGACGCCCGCGGTCGACAGGGTGCGGAACGCGGAGCTCACCCTCCCGAGTGCCCCGTCCGGGCTGCGCTGCTGCATCATCGTCACCTCGGTGACGTTCCAGACGATCCCCGCGAAGCCGAAGAGGCCCATGGCGGCGACCGCGACCGGCAGGCTCCGTATCGCCCCCAGGGCGGCCAGGGCGCCGATCTGCGCGGTGCCGCACACCACGAGGGCACGGGCGCGCCCCAGCTTCTCGGTGAGCCGGGCGGCCACCAGGCCCCCGGCCACGCTGCCGATCCCGTAGACGGTGATGACGGCCGCGTACCCGGTGTTCCCGGCGTCCAGCCAGCCGGTGATGTGCAGCACCAGGGTGGCGATGAGCGCACCGATGCCGATGTTGCACAGCGTGGTGGAGGCGCACAGCGCCCGCAGGGTGCGGTCCCGCCACAGCACGGCCAGGCCCTCGGCGATATCGCGCCGCAGCGAGCCGCCCGGCGGGCGCGGGGCCCGCTCGGGGGGTGCCGCCCCCAGCGAGGCGACCAGCGCGGCGGCGGCGAGATAGGTGGCCGCGTCCGCCGCGTACGGCATCGCGGCGCCGAGGCCGAGCAGCACCGGCACCAGCGGGGCGCCCACGAACCGGCCCATGACCTCCTGCCCGGTCATCAGCCGGGCGTTGGCCCGGCCCAGCGCCCGCTGCCCCACCACGGACGGCAGCAGCGCCGTGGCCGCGTTGTCGAACAGGGTCTGGAGCGTGGTGAGGGCGAAGGCGAGGGCGAGCAGCAGCCCGATGGTGGCCCGGTCCAGCCACACCGCGACGGCGAACCCCGCCATCAGGACGGCCCGCACGCCGTCCACCGCCCACATCGCCCGCCGCTGGTCCACCCGGTCCGCGATCGCCCCGCCGATCAGCCCGAACAGCAGCCAGGGCAGGAAGCCGCAGGCGGTCACGAGCGAGACCAGCACCGGCGAATCGGTCAGCGAGACGGCCAGCAGCGGCAGCGCCGCGCCCCGCAGCGCGTCCCCGAACCGGGAGACGACCGCGGCCGCCCACAGCCGCCCGAACCCCCCGCGCCACGCGGGCCCCGCCGGTCTCCCGGCGCCCAGCTCACCGGCGTCCACCGCGGCCATGACGATCCCCCCATGCATACGTCCCACCCGGTGGGACGGCTCCCCCGGTGATCCAGCACCCCACGACCGTAGCCCGCACCACTGACAACGGCCCGGCCGCGCACCCCTCGCAGGAGGTGCCCGGCCGGGCCGTCGTACCGCGTTGTGTGTCTAGATCTCGCCCCGGAGCTTGGCGAGTGCCTCGGCGAGGATCGCCTCGCCGTCGGCGTCGCTGCGCCGCTCCCGTACATACGCCAGATGCGTCTTGTACGGCTCGGTGCGCGGCGGGTCCGGCGGGTTGTCCCGGTCCTTGCCCGCCGGGAAGCCGCAGCGGGGGCAGTCCCACGTGTCAGGGATCTGCGCGTCGCTGGCGAAGCTCGGCACGGTCTCATGCCCGTTCGAGCACCAGAAGGAGATGCGCAGGCGCGGCGCCGATTCGCCTCGCTCGGCTTCTCCCATCGGCCCCGCCCCGACCCGACTTCCACGGATCGCGTTGCCACTTGCCACGGTCGTAACTCCCTGCGTGATGGTGCCGCGAAGCCTCGATTGGCAGCTTCGCCGCCCGGCGCCCCAGTCTACGTAAGGCCCAACGCGCGTCCAGTGAGAGGAGTTACACCCGTCACGTAGGACGCCATGCCATCATAGGCCGCATATGGGCCCCGCTGACGACGGTACGTCAGTTATCGGGCGTCAGCCGGGCCCCGGAACGGCCCCGCCGGCGGCCCCTCAGTCGAGCTTCATCAGCAGCCCGAGCACGACGATGCAGACGAACCACAGCAGCCCGACCACCACGGTGATGCGGTCCAGGTTGCGCTCGGCGACCGAGGAGCCGCCCACCGAGGACTGCATGCCGCCACCGAACATGTCGGACAGGCCGCCGCCCTTCCCCTTGTGCATGAGCACCAACATCATCAGCAGCAGGCTGAAGATGATGAGGGCGATCGAGAACCCCATGATCACAGCTGGACCAACCTTCTCGGGCTTGTACGGACGTCGGGGGCCGGACGGTGCGATGTCCACCGCCTCGACCCCCGACAGGGTACGACGACGCGCGCGCTAGGGCCTACTCACTGGTCGCGGAAACGAACGATCTTGACGAATTCGTCCGCGTCCAGCGACGCGC
Organism: Streptomyces sp. NEAU-174; assembly: GCF_052665095.1. Classification (NCBI taxonomy): domain Bacteria; kingdom Bacillati; phylum Actinomycetota; class Actinomycetes; order Kitasatosporales; family Streptomycetaceae; genus Streptomyces; species Streptomyces sp. NEAU-174. The sequence continues at coordinate 151,851 of NZ_JBQTCE010000020.1, forward strand.
CGCCGATCAGGGCGCCGTCCACATCCGGCTTGGCCATGATCGCGGCGACGTTCCCGGACTTCACCGAGCCGCCGTACTGGATCCTGACCTTGTCGGCGACCTCCTGGCCGTAGAGCTCGGCGAGCCGGCCGCGGATGGCCCCACAGACCTCCTGGGCGTCCTCGGGGGTCGCGACCTCGCCGGTGCCGATCGCCCAGACCGGCTCATAGGCGATCACGATGGTCTCGGCCTGCTCGGCCGGGACGTCCTTCAGGCCCCCGTCCACCTGGGCGAGGGTGTGCGCGACCTGGTTGCCCGCCTTACGGACGTCGAGGCCCTCGCCGACGCACAGGATCGGGGTGAGGTCGTTGCGGAAGGCCGCCTTGACCTTGGCGTTGCACAGCTCGTCGGTCTCGTCGTGGTACTGGCGCCGCTCCGAGTGCCCGACGACGACGTAGGCGCACCGGAGCTTGGCCAGCATCGGACCGGAGATCTCGCCGGTGTAGGCGCCGGAGTCATGCGCCGAGATGTCCTGGGCACCGTACTTGATCTTCAGCTTGTCGCCGTCGACCAGGGTCTGCACGGACCGCAGGTCGACGAAGGGCGGCAGCACCGCGACCTCCACGGCCTCGTAGTCCTTGTCGGCGAGGCCGAAGGCGAGCTTCTGGACGTGGGCGATGGCCTCGAGGTGGTTGAGGTTCATCTTCCAGTTGCCCGCCATCAGCGGAATACGGTCACTCACGGTGTTCAGTCCTCCAGTGCGGCGAGGCCGGGGAGCGTCTTGCCCTCGAGGTATTCGAGGCTCGCTCCACCGCCGGTCGAGATGTGGCCGAAAGCGTTCTCGTCGAAGCCCAGGATGCGCACGGCCGCGGCGGAGTCGCCGCCGCCGACCACGGTGAAGGCCGGGCTGTCCACGAGCGCCTGGGCCACGGCCCGGGTGCCCTCGGCGTAGTCGGGGTGCTCGAAGACGCCCATGGGGCCGTTCCAGAAGACGGTGGCCGCGTCGGCCAGCTTCGAGGCGTAGAGCTTGCGGGTCTCCGGGCCGATGTCCAGGCCCTGGAGGTCGGCCGGGATCGCGTCCGCGGCGACGAGCCGCGGGTTCGCGGGGGCCTTGGTCTTCAGGTCCGGGAATTCGGCCGCGGCCGTGACATCGACCGGGAGCACGAACTCCACACCGCGCTCCTCGGCCCGGCGCAGATAGTCCCGGACCGCCGGGACCTGGTCCTCCTGGAGCAGCGAGCCGCCGACCTCGTGGCCCTGGGCCTTGAGGAAGGTGTAGGCCATGCCGCCGCCGATCAGGATGCGGTCGGCCTTCTCCAGGAGGTGGTCGATCACGCCGAGCTTGTCGGAGACCTTGGCGCCGCCGAGGACCACCGCGTAGGGCCGCTTGACGTCCTCGGTGAGCTTCTTCAGGACGGTGAGCTCGGCGGCGATCAGGTCGCCCGCCGCGTGCGGCAGCCGCGCCGGGAGGTCGTACACCGAGGCGTGCTTGCGGTGGACCGCGCCGAAGCCGTCGCCCACGTAGAGGTCGGCGAGGGCGGCGAGCCGGTCGGCGAAGGCGCCGCGCTCGGTGTCGTCCTTACTGGTCTCACCGGCGTTGAAGCGCAGGTTCTCCAGCAGCGCGACCTCGCCGTCGCCGAGCCCCGCCACGGTGGCCTGCGCGCTGTCGTCCACGGTGTCGGTCGCGAAGGCGACCTGCCTGCCGAGGAGTTCGCCGAGCCGCCGGGCGACCGGGGCGAGCGAGTACTGGGGGTCCGGGGCGCCCTTGGGACGGCCCAGATGCGAGGCGACGATCACCTTGGCGCCCCGGTCCAGGAGCTTGGTGATCGTCGGGACGGCGGCGCGGATCCGGCCGTCGTCGGTGATCGTCTCGCCGTCGAGCGGGACGTTCAGATCGGCGCGGACGAAGACCCGCTGCCCGGCGACCTGAAGATCGTCAATCGTCTTCACAGGGTGACTCCTTGATCATGGATCGGGGCCCGTTACGACGGCGTCGTAGCGGGCCCCGTTTCCTAGCTCATCGGGACAGCGGTCAGAGCCGGCCGCCGACGAAGACGGTCAGGTCGACGAGGCGGTTGGAGTAGCCCCACTCGTTGTCGTACCAGCCGACGACCTTGACCTGCTTGCCCTGGACCATGGTCAGGGAGGAGTCGAAGGTGCAGGACGCGGGCCAGTTGACGATGTCCGAGGAGACGATCGGGTCCTCGGTGTACTCGAGGATGCCCTTGAGCTGACCCTCGGCGGCCTTCTGGAAGGCGGTGTTGATCTCGTCCTTGGTGACCTCGCGGTCGAGCTCCAGGACCAGGTCGGTGACCGAGCCGGTCGGGACCGGGACGCGCATCGCGATGCCGTCCAGCTTGCCCTTGAGCTGCGGGAGGACCAGCGCGGTGGCCTTGGCGGCACCGGTGGAGGTCGGGATGATGTTCTCGGCCGCCGCGCGGGCGCGACGCAGGTCCTTGTGCGGGAAGTCCAGGATGCGCTGGTCGTTGGTGTACGCGTGGACCGTCGTCATCATGCCCTTGACGATGCCGAAGCTCTCGTCGAGGACCTTGGCCATCGGCGCCACACAGTTGGTGGTGCAGGAGGCGTTGGAGATGACGTGATGGTTCGCCGGGTCGTACTTGTCCTGGTTGACGCCCATCACGATGGTGATGTCCTCGTTCTTGGCGGGCGCGGAGATCAGGACCTTCTTCGCACCGGCGGCAAGGTGCTTGGCGGCGTCCTCACGCTTGGTGAAGATACCGGTGGACTCCACCACGATGTCGGCGCCGAGCTCGCCCCACGGAAGGGCGGCCGGGTCGCGCTCGGCCATCGTCTTGAACGTCTGGTTGCCCACCGTGATGGTGTCCTCGGTGTGGCTGACCTCGTGCTTCAGCCGGCCGAGGATGGAGTCGTACTTGAGCAGGTGCACCAGGGTAGCGTTGTCGGTCAGGTCGTTGACACCGACGATCTCGATGTCCGCGCCCTGCTCAAGGAGCGCGCGGAAGTAGTTGCGACCGATGCGGCCGAAGCCATTGATGCCTACGCGGATCGTCACGAACCGATCTCCTCGTTGGTGTGCCGGTCTGGACGCCGGCGAACGTGTAATGGGATGTCCCCGACCGCCTCCGACCCTACCGCTATCACGGGACGTACGTGACATTGGCATCGGCGGCCCATGACCACCGGAAAGTGGTACGGACCGCCGATTCAGTCACGATGTGTCACGCGCTGTCAACGACGCAGCGCACGTAGCGCGTCGCCCACCAGCCGGGCTCTCTGGGCGGCGTCGGGTACGTGCTCCAGTCCGAATCCCAGCAGCACGGTGTCCCGTGTGGTGACGCCCGCGACGGTGTGGAAGAGCTCCCGGGAGCGGGACCAGTCCCCGGCGTTGGCCGGGCTGCCCTCCGGCGCCCCCGGCACCGTCCACGGGCCGAGCGCGGTCTCGAAGCCCTCGGAGTCCTCGGCGGTGCCGCCGACGGTCAGCTCGGTGCCGTCCACGAAGGCGCCCCGGCCGCCGGTGCCCGGATCGGTGACGTACGAGAGCGCCAGCTCGACCTTCTTGCCCGCGTAGCCGCTCAGGTCCAGCGAGACCGGCCGCCACCCCTCGGAGGAGCCCGTCAGGCTGTTCCAGGAGCCCGTGCTGCCCTTCGCGGCGCAGCCGTTGTCGCCGGGGGTCAGGTAGTGCTTGAGGAACGGGTGCAGATTGAGCAGGAAGCCCGCCTCGCACTCGGTGGGCACCTTGGTGGAGGAGCCGCCGCCCGCGTCGGGGAGGGTGGTCCAGTCGTCCTTGCCCGCGGTGCGCGCTTCGATGATCACATGGTCGTAGCCGGGCTCGGTGTCGTAGCTGAGCCGGAAGTCCAGGGCCGGTTTGTCGGCTGCGGACACACCGGTGAGGTCCACCGTGCGGGACAGCCGCATCCAGGAGTTGTCACGGTGCCCCGCGGCCGCCATCCAGTCGCCCTCGTAAGGCTGGTACGGGGTGCGCGTGTTCGGGTACTCCCCCGCGCCCGCGCTGCGGAACTGGGGGAAGTCCTCGGGCGGCAGCACATCGGAGGTGACGGTGTAGGCGCCCGCCGCGTCCAGGGGGTTGCCGGGGGCGTCGCCGAGGTTCGCGCCGGTGCCCGCGAGCGCGCCGGCGCCCTGGAAGGCGGTGGGCGACTTCAGGGTGAGCCGGCTGTCGGCGCCCAGGTAGTACTGACTGAAGTCGTCGGTGTCGGCCGGTCCCACCTCGGAGCTGCCGCCCGCCCGTTCACCGGTGGTGATCAGCTTGCCGCCCTCGTTGAGGAAGTCGCGCACCGCGAGCAGGGTCGGGCCGCCCGGCCGCTCGGCGCCGGTGTACCAGAGCACCGTCCTGAAGTGGCTCAGCACGCCGAGCGCGGACGGCGCCCCTTGGGTGGCCACGTCCCAGACGGCCGCCTTACGGTCGTTGTCGGCCAGCGCCCGGGTGTACGCGGCGGTGTGCCGGGCCGGGGAGGTGCCGCCCTCCTCGGCGATCACCAGCGTGTCGGCGCGGGGCCGCTTCGCCACGGTGTAGGTGAACGGCTCACTGGCGGTCCGCTTGCCGCTCTCCGTACGGCCGGTGAACCAGACCTCGACCTTCTGCCCGGGGTCCGCGCCCTTGACGGCGGCCCGGTACTGGTCGAAGCGGACGTTGTCCTCGCCGCCGTAGGTCTCACCGCCCCGCCATGCCTTCAGCGGGGCGGTGTGGGTACGGCCGCCGTCCACGCGGTAGTTGAGCTTCTTGTCGCGGACGCGCTTGCGGACGGTCACCGAGACGTCCTGGTCGCCGCCGCGCGCGTACGACGTGGTGAAGGCGTCCGGGGTGAAGTCCCGCGCGGTCATACCGACCGACGACGAGGGCCGGTCGGGGTGTTCTGCGGTCTCGGCGACCGAGAGCGCGAAGGGGATGTTCTTGGTGAACTCCTGGGCGATCAGCTTCTCGTCGTCCGGGAAGGTGAAGACGGACGCGCAGTCGCGCGGCTGCCAGGCGTCGTCCGGGTCCACGTTGGAGGCGGTCTGGCACGTCGACATCTCCGGGGTGAACATCATCATCCCGTTGACGTTCGCCGCGTGGCCGTCGGCCTCGCCGTTGGTGGTGTACAGCTCGGAGGAGACCTGCGGGTGGTAGCCGGGGATGGCGGAGTGCTCGGGGGTGCCGGCGAGGGACGTGTAGAGGACGTCGTCGGGGGTCGGGGTGGCGACCTGCCAGCCGACGCCGTAGAGCAGCAGTTCGGCGGCCGAGTGGTAGTTGATGCCGTAGGTGAAGCCGATGCGCTTCTCGAAGGCGTCCAGCGCCCTGGTCTCCGGCTCGGAGGCGGGGGCGGGTCCTCGGTAGGTCTCATCGGCCGGGTCGGCGGACGAACCCTCGTTGTCGTAGCCCCACTTGTAGCCGAAGTTGCGGTTGAGGTCGACGCCGTCACCCGAGGTGATCTTGCCGTCGCCGTTGTTGTCGCGCAGGTTCTTGCGCCACTGGCGGTTGGCCGGGCTCTGATGCGTGTAGTCGTAGCCGTCCGGGTTGGCCGACAGCACGAACCACAGCTCCGTACGGTCCACGATCCTGGTGACGCGGTCGTCCTTGCCGTAGTTGTCGAGGTAGTAGTGCATCAGCCGACGGGTCATCTCGGGCGTGATCCACTCCCGGGCGTGCTGGTTGGACATGTAGAGCACCGACGGCTTGCCGCCGTCGCGGGTCTTCGCGGCGCCCTTGCTCAGCTTGAGGGCGAGGATGTCCTTGCCCTGGCCGGTCTTGCCGATGCTGACGACCTTGGTGAGGCCGGGGTGCGCCCGGCCGGTCTCGACGATCTCCTGCTTCAGCCCGCCCTCGCCGCTGTAGGGGCGGAAGACGCCGTCGCCCGCGGCCTTCAGCCGGTCGCGGCTCTGCGCGGAGACCTTCTTCTCGGCGAGCCGCACGCCCTTGCCGCGCAGTTCGGCGGCCTGCTGGGCGGTGAGGTAGAGCTCGACCGGACCGGTGCCCCTCTCGGGCACCTGCCGCCCCAGCTCGGTACCGTCCGCTCCGGCGCGGAGCAGCAGCGGAATCTGATCCTTCGTGACCTGGGCGGTCCATACGGACAGCCCGTCGCCGGCGGAGTCCGCCGGCGGTTGTGCGGTGGCCGCGGGTGCCGCGGCCAGTCCCCCCAGGAGCAGCGCGGCAAGTGCCACCACCGCGCCGCCCGATCTCACCGTGCGTCTGAATCTCACCGTGCGTCCGAGCTTCATGAGCCCCCCTGGCTGTCGTGTGAAGACACGCGGGTGCGCAGCGCTCCAGACTTGTCACGACACATGGTCATGTCAACAGCGGCGCGCGGAACCGCCGTCACATGCCCCGGGACACACCACGCCCCCGGATCACTCGTGTGACCCGGGGGCGTGGGGTGCGGCTCTCGTACGGCTTGTCGGGCCGTCAGCCGGTGGGGGGCGTCAGCTCGTAGGAGCGGTGTCAGCCGACCATGCCGTCGGCCATCTCCTCGGTCAGGCTGGACTCGGTGCCGGGGATGCCCAGGTCCTGGGCGCGCTTGTCGGCCATGGCCAGCAGCCGGCGGATACGGCCCGCGACGGCGTCCTTGGTCAGCGGCGGGTCGGCGAGGGCGCCCAGCTCCTCCAGGGACGCCTGCTTGTGCTCCATGCGCAGCCGTCCGGCCGCGGCGAGGTGCTCGGGCACCTCCTCGCCCAGGATCTCCAGGGCGCGCTGCACCCGGGCCCCGGCGGCGACGGCGGCGCGGGCCGAGCGGCGCAGATTGGCGTCGTCGAAGTTGGCGAGGCGGTTGGCGGTGGCCCGCACCTCGCGGCGCATCCGCCGCTCCTCCCACGCGAGGACCGACTCATGCGCCCCCAGCCGCGTCAACAGCGCGCCGATGGCATCACCGTCCCGGACGACCACCCGGTCCACCCCGCGCACCTCGCGCGCCTTGGCGGCGATCTGGAGCCGGCGGGCGGCGCCGACCAGGGCGAGCGCGGCCTCCGGTCCTGGGCAGGTCACCTCCAGGGAGGACGAGCGGCCGGGCTCGGTGAGCGAGCCATGGGCGAGGAAGGCCCCGCGCCAGGCGGCCTCGGCGTCGCAGGTGGCCCCCGAGACGACCTGCGGCGGCAGCCCGCGGATCGGCCGGCCGCGGCCGTCGACCAGGCCGGTCTGCCGCGCCAGCTGGTCACCGCCCGCCACCACCCGCACCACGTACCGGCTGCCGCGGCGCAGCCCGCCGGGGGCCATCACCACCAGATCCGAGGAGTGGCCGAAGATCTCCAGGATGTCCTTGCGGACTCTTCGGGCCGCGATCCCGGTATCCAGCTCCGCCTCGATCACGATGCGCCCGCTGACCAGGTGCAGCCCGCCCGCGAACCGCAGGATCGCCGAGACCTCCGCTTTCCGGCAGCAGGTCCGGGTGACGGGGAGCCGGGAGATTTCGTCCTTCACCGCTGCCGTCATCGCCATGGGCCGATCCTTCCATGCATCCGAAAAATACGGTCGTACGCGGCCGCCAGAAGCTCCGGGTCATGCCTCGGGGCACCGTCGGTCGCGGCCACCGGAGCCAGCTCGACTGTGCCGCCCAGCCGCTTGGCGGCGTCGCACAGACTGCTCTGGTCGGGGACGGCGGCCTCGTCGGCCAGCACCACGTCGAAGGCGAGTTTAGGGGCGTGTCGGGCCAAAACCTCCAAATGACGCTGCGGGGAGAAGCCGTCGGTTTCTCCCGGCTGAGGGGCGAGGTTCAGCGAGAGCACGCGCCGGGCCTTGGTCTCGGTGAGCGCCTTGAGCAGATCGGGGACCAGCAGATGCGGGATCACGGAGGAGAACCAGGAGCCGGGCCCCAGTACCACCCAGTCGGCGTCCATGACCGCCTCGACGGCCTCGGGGACGGCCGGCGGATCGTGCGGCACCAGATGGACCGACTGCACCTCGCCGGGGGTGAGCGCCACGGTGGCCTGGCCGGCGACGGTGGAGACCTCGTCCGGGCGCGCCGGGTCATGGCCCCGGACGTACGCCTGGAGCTCCAGGGGGACGGCCGACATGGGCAGCACCCGGCCGTGGGCGCCCAGCAGCTTGCCGACCAGGTCGAGCGCCTCCACATGGTCGCCCAGCTGCTCCCACAGGGCGACGATCAGCACATTGCCGACCGCGTGGCCGTGCAGCTCGCCCTCGCTGGCGAAGCGGTGCTGGATGACCCGCGCCCAGGTCTGGCCCCAGTCGTCATCGCCGCACAGCGCGGCCAGGGCCTTGCGCAGATCGCCGGGCGGCAGCACGCCCAGCTCGTCGCGGAGGCGTCCACTGGAGCCCCCGTCATCGGCCACGGTGACGACGGCGGTCAGATCGCCGGTGATCCGGCGCAGCGCGGCGAGCGACGCAGACAGGCCCATGCCGCCGCCCAGGGCGACGACCTTGGGCTGTGCGCTCCGGTTCGCCCGCGCCCCGACCAGCCGTCGCAGCCGATTGGTACGAATGGTCACTCGCGCCCCATGTCCCGGTGGACGATGACGGTCTCCACTCCCTCGGCGGCCAGCCGCGGGGCGAGCCGCTCGGACATCGCGACGCTGCGGTGCTTGCCGCCGGTGCAGCCGACGGCGATGGTCACATAGCGCTTGCCCTCGCGGCGGTAGCCCGCGGCGATGAGCTGGAGCAGCTCCGCGTACCGGTCCAGGAACTCCTTGGCGCCGGGCTGGTTGAAGACATAGCTGGAGACCTCCTCGTTGAGCCCGGTGAAGGGGCGCAGCTCGGGGACCCAGTGCGGATTGGGCAGGAAGCGGCAGTCCACCACCAGATCGGCGTCGACCGGCAGCCCGTACTTGTAGCCGAACGACATCACCGTGGCCCGCAGCTCGGGCTCCTCCTCGCCCGCGAACTGGGCGTCCATCTTGGCCCGCAGCTCATGGACGTTGAGACTGGAGGTGTCGATCACCAGATCGGCGTCCCCGCGCAGCTCGCGCAGCAGATCCCGCTCGGCGGCGATGCCGTCCACGATCCGGCCGTCGCCCTGGAGGGGGTGCGGGCGGCGCACCGACTCGAAGCGGCGCACCAGGGCCTCGTCGGACGCCTCCAGGAACAGCACCCGCCGCTTGACGTTCTTGGCGGCGAGGTCGGCGAGGGACTCGCGGAGGTTGTCGAAGAAGCGGCGGCCGCGGACGTCCACCACCACGGCGATCCGGGCCACATTGCCCTGGGAGCGGGCGCCCAGGTCGACCATGGTGGGGATCAGCGCGGGGGGCAGGTTGTCCACGACGAACCAGCCGAGGTCCTCCAGACACTTGGCGGCGGTGCTGCGGCCCGCGCCCGACATTCCAGAGATGATCACCAGCTCGGGGATGGCCGCCGCCTCGGCGGGCTCGCCCGACGTGCCCGTATTCACCTGCGCTCCGTCTCCATGGTTCTTGTGCTCGGTCATGGTCTGGTCCCCCCGTTCGACGACGCCGCGCCGGCGGCCTCGTCCTCAATGATCTCTCCTGTGGCGGTGTTCACGGCGGGCGCGGCCGGGGCGGCCCCGGCGAGCGCCGCGGCGACCGTCTCGGCCGTCTTACGGCCGACGCCGGGCACCTCGCAGATCTGCTCGACGGTGGCGGCGCGCAGCCGCTTGACCGAGCCGAAGTGCTTCAGCAGGGCCTGCTTACGGCTGTCGCCGAGACCCGGAACGGTGTCCAGCGGCCCGGCCTTCAGCGACTTGGCGCGCTTGCTGCGCTGGTAGGTGATGGCGAAGCGGTGGGCCTCGTCGCGGACCCGCTGGAGGAGGTAGAGCCCCTCGCTGCTGCGGGGCAGCACCACCGGGTCCTCCTCGTCCGGCAGCCACACCTCCTCGAGCCGCTTGGCGAGGCCGCAGACGGCGACGTCGTCGACGCCGAGCTCGTCCAGGGCCCGCTTGGCGGCGGCCACCTGCGGCTTGCCGCCGTCGACCACGACGAGCTGGGGCGGGTAGGCGAACCGCTTCGGCCTGCCCTCCTCGTCGATCGGGCCGGAGGGCCCCTGGTCGGGCCCGTCGGTTCCTTCGGGTCCGTCGAGGGGCTGCCCGGTGTCCCCGGTGTCCCCGGTGTCCCCGGGAGTCTCGGTGGCTTCCTCCTGCCACTCCCCCGTCTTCTGCTTCTCCTGGAGATAGCGGCGGAAGCGGCGGCTCACGACCTCGTGCATGGAGCGGACATCGTCCTGCCCGGCGAAGCTCTTGATCTGGAAGCGGCGGTACTCACTCTTCCGGGGGAGTCCGTCCTCGAAGACCACCATGGAGGCCACCACGTCATCGCCCTGGAGGTGGGAGATGTCGAAGCACTCCACGCGCAGCGGGGCGGAGTCGAGACCCAGGGCCTCGGCGATCTCCTCCAGCGCCCGGGAGCGGGTGGTGAGGTCGGAGGCGCGCTTGGTCTTGTGCAGCGCGAGCGCCTGCTGGGCGTTGCGCTGGACGGTCTCCATGAGGTCCTTCTTGTCGCCGCGCTGCGGGATGCGCAGATCGACCCGGGAGCCCCGGCGCTCGGCGAGCCACTGGGTGACCGGCTCGGCCGGTTCCGGCACGGCGGGCACCAGGACCTCCTTGGGGACCGCGTCGCCGCGCTCCTCCCCGTACAGCTGCTGGAGGGCGTGCTCGACCAGCCCGGCGGTGTCGACGGCCTCGACCTTGTCGGTGACCCAGCCGCGCTGACCGCGCACCCGGCCGCCGCGCACATGGAAGATCTGGACGGCCGCCTCCAGCTCGTCCTCGGCGACCGCTATCAGGTCGGCGTCGGTGGCGTCGGCGAGCACCACCGCGTTCTTCTCCATGGCGCGCTTGAGCGCCCCTATGTCGTCGCGGAGCCGGGCCGCCTTCTCGTACTCCATCTCCTCGGCGGCCTCGTGCATCCGCTGCTCCAGGCGGCGCAGATAGGCGCCGGTGCGCCCGGCCATGAAGTCGCAGAACTCCTCGGCCAGTTCACGGTGCTCCTCGGCGGTGACGCGGCCGACGCAGGGGGCCGAGCACTTGCCGATGTAGCCGAGCAGACAGGGGCGGCCGATCTGGGCGGAGCGCTTGAACACCCCGGCGGAGCAGGTCCGGACGGGGAACACGCGGAGCATCAGGTCGACGGTCTCGCGGATGGCCCAGGCGTGGGCGTACGGGCCGAAGTAGCGCACGCCCTTCTTCTTGGCGCCGCGCATCACCTGGACCCGGGGGAACTCCTCGTTGAGGGTCACGGCGAGGGAGGGGTAGCTCTTGTCGTCCCGGTACTTGACGTTGAACCGGGGGTCGAACTCCTTGATCCAGGAGTACTCGAGCTGTAGGGCCTCGACCTCGGTGGAGACCACGGTCCACTCCACGGCGGCGGCCGTGGTGACCATGGTGCGGGTCCGCGGGTGGAGGTTCGCCAGGTCCTGGAAGTACGACGAGAGCCGCTGGCGCAGGCTCTTCGCCTTTCCGACGTAGATCACCCGGCGGTGCTCGTCACGGAACTTGTAGACCCCCGGCGAGTCGGGGATCTGTCCCGGCTTGGGGCGGTAGCTGCTCGGGTCGGCCATGGTCACCACCCTACTTGCGGGGAGTGACACATCCGGTGCCCTCGGGACGCGGTGCGGTGAGGTCCAGGGGATTTGGGAATTCCGCGACCCGCCCGGGCGTCACCGGCGTGGGTCCGCTCAGGCGTCGGGGCCCGCGACGAGCCGTCCGCCCTTCGCGGTGACCGGGACCGACGGCAGCGGCTTCTCCGCGGGCCCCTGGACGACCTTGCCGGTGCGGGCGTCGAACTGGCTGCCGTGGCAGGGGCAGTTGATCTTGCCGTCCTCGACCGTGTCGACGACGCATCCGGCGTGGGTGCACACCGCGCTGAACGCCGTGAACTCGCCCTTGGCGGGCTGGGCGACCACCACCCGCTGCTCGCGGTAGATCTTGGCGCCGCCGACCGGCACGACACCGGCCGAGCCGAGCTCGACCGGGGCGGTGGGCGTCGGGGGCGCCTTCTTGCCCGATCCGTCCGGGGAGCAGGCCGCCACCCCGAGCCCGGCGGCTCCGGCCAGCGCGGCGCGGCACAGCACGGTTCGACGGGAGGCGGGCTGGCTGGACATCTGCGGCTCCTGGGGGTGTGAGGGCCCTCCGACCATACCGGCACAGACCCTTCCGTTCGCCGCCACCCCCGGGGGGGGGGGGGGGGGGGGGGGAGAGGAAGTTTTTGCGAAAAATTTTACTTCCAAAGTTCAACT